>NZ_JBIAGO010000001.1:308194-530382 GCF_042869775.1 Streptomyces sp. NPDC006711 | reverse complement strand
CGAATGGGGTCTGGGGCGGAGCCCCCGGGGGCCCTGGCTGCGGGCCGTGGGTGGCTGGGTGCGCAGTTCCCCGCGCCCCTAACTACTCGGCCCTGGTCCGGACCGGCGACTTCAGCCTGTCCGGCGTTTGAGGACGAGCGCCCTTCAGGCGCGAATGGGGTCTGGGGCGGAGCCCCCGGGGGCCCTGGCTGCGGGCCGTGGGTGGCTGGGTGCGCAGTTCCCCGCGCCCCTAACTACTCGGCCCTGGCCCGGACCGGCGACTTCAGCCCGTCCGGCGTTTGAGGACGGGCCCGGGGCGGAGACCCAGGGGAGTTCGGCTGCGGGCCGTGGTCGCTCCCCGCGCAGTTCCCCGCGCCCCCGGCGGGGCTGGCGCCGGCCCGCGTTTGCGACTTCGGCGCGCCGGCACGGTCACCCCTTCGCGCCGCGTGGCAACCCACGTTGGGTCAGCCACGCCCGGTACAGGGGCGAGGCCGACGCCGCCTCCCAGTACGCCGCCTCCAGATCCGCCCCGACCCCCGCGAGCTCACCCCCGTACGCCCCCTCCCGTACCGCCACCACCAGCCGCACCCCCAGCGGATCCCCCCGCAGCGGCCGGATGGCGAAGTCCGCGCGCGGCTGTGACGTCGGCTGGCACAGGGTCACCACCTCGCCCGTGGCGACCAGACCCGCGGCGGTGAGGTAATCCCCGCGCAGGACACGGGGATTGAGCCCCGCCGCGTGCAGGACGCGCCGCAACCCCTCCCATTCGCCCTCCACGCTGGGGTCGACCATCCACTGGTCGTCGGCGAGGTCGGCCAGGTCAACGACGGGGTGACGCGCCGCGGGATGGTCGGCGGCCAGGCACACGAACTGCGGCTCGCGCTCCAGCAGCGTCCGCAGATCGAGCCCCGCCGGCACCCGCAGCGGACAGCCCTCCACCTCGTGCACGAACGCCACGTCCAGCTCACCCGCCGCCACCTGCCGCAGCAGCGCGGTGGCCGAAACCGCCACCTGGAGCTCGGTCTCCGTACCCGGCAGCCGCTCCCGCAGCCGCCGCAGCCACCCGGGTATGGCCCGGCTCGCGGTGGACCCGATCCGCAGCCGCCCCGCCCCGCCGGCCCGGGCGGCCGCGGCCCGCGTCTCGGTGACGAGGGCGGTGAGCGCGGCCAGCAGCGGCCGGGCCCGCCCGACCACGCCGAGGCCCAGCACCGTGGGCACACAGCCGGTCCGCTCACGCGAGAAGAGCCGCCCGCCCAACGTCCGCTCGATGCGCCGCAGTTGGGTCGTCACGGCGGGCTGACTCGTACCCAGCGCCCGGGCGGCACCGTGCAGACTCCCGGCGTCGGCGATGGCGCACAGCACCCGCAGATGTCTCACCTCCAGCTCCATGCGGCCGAGGTTAAGCGGCGCCAAGTGATCACACCAGATGGCCAAAACCGCTCCGATACGCGGGAGTTATCGCACATCGGCATCATTCCCGTACGTCGCTGTGGCCTCCACAATCACCGGGACGACGCCGCGCCGCGACCCACCCGACCGGGGTGCGCGCGTCGGCCTTCACCTCACCCGGGTGCGGCCCACCCAGCCGTACCCGGATCCCCCACAACGATTGGTGACCCCCCATGAGACACCCCCGCACCTTCGCCGTGACCGCCGCCCTGGGCCTGGCCCTCGCCGGTTTCGGCGCGATCCCCGCCACCGCCGCCACCCCGGCCACCACCGCGCCCACCGCCGCCGGCGCGCACTTCACGGCTTCCGGCAAGCACTCCGCCGCCCATGAGCAGGCGTTCTACGACGCCGTCATGAAGTCGGTCGCCAAGAAGCGCGCCGCCAACCCGCTCGCCGCGTCCGTGACGGTGTACTACAGCACCGCCAACGCGCCCAGTTTCCGCTCGCAGATATCGCAGGCCGCGCAGATCTGGAACTCCTCGGTGCAGAACGTGCGGCTCGCGGAGAGTTCGTCCGGCGCGGACTTCCAGTACTACGAGGGCAACGACCCCCAGGACGGTTCGTACGCCTCGACCGACGGCCACGGCAACGGTTACATCTTCCTGGACTACGGCCAGAACCAGCAGTACTACTCGGTGCGGGTCGTCGCGCACGAGACCGGCCACGTGCTGGGGCTTCCCGACCACTACTCGGGGCCGTGCAGTGAGCTGATGTCCGGCGGCGGGCCCGGCACGTCGTGCCGCAACGCCTACCCCAACAGCACCGAGAGGTCCCAGGTGAACAGCCTCTGGCGCAACGGGCTCGCCTCGGCGTTCAAGTCCGCCGCGTAGGCCTCTGGCAGCATGGGGGGATGCCTTCCAGTGCGTCTCCTCGCCGGTCCTGCCCGTTCTGCGGTCGTGACGTCGCCGTGGTGGCGGGCAGGTTCGTGCGGCACGATCCGCGTACGCGGGGCGCGGGTGAGCTGACGCTCTGCCCGGGTTCCAAGCGCGGCGCCCCGGCCCCGCCCGCCCAGGCCACCCTGGACGGCTTCACCCTGCCCCCCTTCCCGGGCCAACTCCCCTTGTTCTGACGCCTGGCTCCCGGCCCCTGACTCCCGCCCCGGACCCCGTTCTCAGGGGGCCGGGGCGGTGATGCCCCGGGCGGCGGCGACCTCCTGGCGCAGGGGGGCCAGGACCCCCTCCTCGTCGCCCGCGAGCGCCGCCCGCACACCCACCAGCGTCGAACGCCGCCGCAGCCCCGCCGCCAACTCCCGCAGCTGCGCCGCGATGTCCTCCACCTCGCCGGCCGCAGGCCACCCCGCGCCGTGGTTGACCCGCACCCGCGCCGCCGTCGTCGCGTCCACGACCCGCTCGACCGCGACGACCAGCGGCCACCACGCCGCCGCCCGCGCCCCCATCGGCGGGGGTTCCGTCAACGCCCGCTGGAATTCGCTGCGTACCGTCGACAGGTCCCGGTAGAGCCGGCGCCTGCGCCGGGCCCGTTCGGTGCGGTCGTCCTCGGATCCGAAGGCGTACTCCACGTAGTCCGCCGTCGCCGCCACCGCGTCCGCGAGCCGCGCCCCGATCCGGGTGTGCCAGCTCTCGGGCCACAGCAGATACCCCGCGATCAGCGCGATCGCGCAACCGATGAGGCTGTCCCACAGGCGCGGCAGGACCAGGTCGAAGCCCTGGTGGTTCAGGACGTCCGAGAGCAGCAGGATCACCGGCGTGATGGCCGCGGTCTGGAAGGCGTACCCCTTGGCGGAGAACGCCGGGATGAACGCGGCGAGCAGCAGCATCACCGGCACGTCCCACCAGCCGCGCGGCACCTCGGCGAGCACGGCCGCCGCGACGAGCAGGCCGCCCGCCGTGCCGACCGCGCGCGTCAGGGCCCGGGCGAACACCGAGCCGAAGTCGGGTTTGAGGACGAAGACGATGGTCAGGGCGACCCAGTACGAGCGCTCCACCGGCACCACCGACACCAGCGCCTGGGCGAGCCCGATGCACAGGGCGAGCCGTAGTCCGTAGCGCCAGGAGGTGGCGGAGAGCAGGACGTCGCGGGTGGCGCGGCGCGCGCGGATGCGCGGGGCGGCGGGGCGGCCGAGCCGGTCGTCGAGGGCGGAGTGCTCGGGGTCGGGGTGGTGCACCACGACGAAGGCGTGCCGCAGGGCGGTGTCCAGGGCGCGTTCGGCCGGGGTCGCGGGCGCGGGCAGTACGGGTACGACGGCGTCGGTGCGGCCCTCCTCGACCGCGTCCGCCAACTGCCGTACGGCGCGCGGGATCGCGGGGTCCACGCCCCAGCCGCGCAGATGCACGGCGGGGGCCGCCTCGACGATCGGGATCACCACGTTGAGCTGGGCGAGCAGCCGTACGAGCTCCCCGCGGCGTCCGTGTTCGCGGGCCCGGCGGCCGAGGATCAGGTCGTAGGTGGTGTTGAGGGAGTGGGTGAGGGCCTGGCGCCGGGCGTCGTACGCCTCGCTCGCGGCCGCCTCGATGGCGTCGGCGGCCGCGCGGTAGGTGCCCGCGACGGCGCCCCGTTCGGGTTCGGTGCGCCGAAGGGGCCAGCCGAGCAGACTCAGGAGCAGCACGAACAGGCCGCCCAGGCTGAGCAGCAGGGGCGCCTTCCACCAGGGCCCCGGCATGGGCAGTCCGGCCCCGACCACGGCGTTGAGCAGGAGCAGCAGCCCGGACACGGAGGCGACCGCGCCGATCGAGGAGATCATTCCGGACACCAGCGCGACCAGGGTGAGCGCGGCCACCGCGAGCCAGCCGTGCCCGAAGACCAGGCTGCCCACGGTGACCCCGAGCGCGCCGAACAGCTGCGGCACGGCGATGTTGAGGACCCGCATCCGGTAGGCGTCCGCGGTGTCGCCGATGACGCCGCTGAGCGCGCCCATGGAGGCCAGCGCGCCGTACGCGCTGTTTCCGGTGGCCATCCCCACGGCGAGCGGGGCGGCCATCGCGATGCCGGCGCGGGCGACGGCCGGCCAGGGGATGGGCGCGGGGGCCGGGCGCAGCCCCCCGATGAGCCATTCCGGGGGCACGGGCCACCCGCTCCGTCCCCCGTCCCGCTCTCGCTTCTGATCAGCCATGAGCACACGACACCGTAAAAAGATCACTTGGTGCAAACAGGACGGCCAACGGCGTCGTAAATGTTGTCCACAGGCTGTGGATTGTTTTCGGGTTTTTCCGCGCCGTGATCGGTACGCCGTGATCGGTCCCGCGTGATCGGTACGGCGTGACCGGCGCTGCCTGCCCGGCGCCGCGCAATCCGCTACCCGCCGTACAGGCCGAGCCCCACGAGCAGCGCCCGGTGGTCCGTGCCGCCCAGGGTGAGAAAGCGCGCGGAGGTCGCCTTGAAGTCGCCGCTCACCAGAACGTGGTCGATCTGGGTGCGCAGCGGTGTGGTGCGGTCGGCGGGCCAGGACCAGGCGCGGGCCTGTCCGGTGAGCCGGGCGCTGTCGTGCAGGGCGCCCTCGTCGAGTACGGAACGGAACAGCGCGTGGTCCTGCGTGGCGTTGAAGTCCCCGGCCAGGATGACCGGTCCGCCCCTGGCCGACTTCGCGAACTCCCTTACCCTGCCCAGCTCTTGATGCCATGCCGTGTCGTTCCCGGGCAGCGGGGGCATGGGGTGCGCGAGCTGGATCCGTACCTCGCGCCCGCCAATGGTGGCGACCGCGCCCGGCATCGCCATCTGTGACGGGATGCGCGCGACCGGCCGGAGCGGGAAACGGCTCAGTATCGCCGAGCCCGCCGAGCCGTCCTGCCGTACGACATCGCGATAGGGGTAGTCCGAGAGCGGCAGCGCGGCGAGCGCGTCGGAGCAGCGGAAGCCGCACTCCTCCACGAACACCAGGCCGGGCTTCTCGCGCCGGACGGCGGCGATCAAACCGTCCGTCGCCCAGCCGAACTCGGTGTTGGAGGTGAGCACCGTGAACTCGGCGCGTATGGATCCCGCGGGCCGGGTCGTGGCGTCACCGTAGGGCTGGGTGTACCAGCCGGTGACCGCGAGCACCGCCACCCCCCACACCATCCCCGTACGCCACCGCCCGAGCGCCACAAGCGCGAGCCCCGCGCCGCCCGGGACGAGCAGCCAGGGCAGGAACGCGAGCGCCTGCGGCACCGGTGTGACGCCGTCCGAGCCGGCGGCCCTGCATCCCACCACCGCACTGACCCCGGCGAGCAGCAGCGCCCCGGCCCACGCGGACACCACCCGCAAGGGACGCCGACGGCGGCCGCCGGTCACCTCGTGGTCCGCCAGGGTCCCGGTCTCCAAGGTGTCCAAGGCGGCGTGCCTCCCGCTAGCCGGTCACAGCGTTCGCATCCTCCCTCACGGACGGCCCGGCGGCCGGGACGGTTGCTCAAGCCTTTGCCCGCGCCGGACCCGGCGTCCGCGGCCACCCATCAGCGGACCGGCGAGCCAGCCCACGAGGGCCAGCGCGAGACCGGACGCGAGCAGGGCCCACGCCGCCGTGCTCACCAGGGCGCTGAGCACGTCGTAGACCGCGCCCGCCGCCGAGGGATCGGAACCGGCGGGAAGCCCGTCGAGCGTGCGGGACCTGCCGACGGCGACCAGCACCCGCAGGGCCGCCGCGCCGGCCGCGAGCCCGACCCCCACCCCGATCAGCGCGCGACGGCAGCGCACCGCGAGGGGCGCCGGTCCGGCCGGAGGGAGGTCGGTGTCTTCCACGGTGTCTTCCACGGAGATCCCATTCGCCGACGTGCGGATTACGGGTAGGCGCGCACGCGTCCACGTAATCCCGGGTTGCCCATCGGCGCGCGCGGGTGTGCGCTGGATGGGGGACGCAGGTCCCTGTCCCGGCAAGCGGAAGGAGTGCCGCCATGGCCGCACACGCTTCGGTACCCGCCACGAGTTCGAGCCGCCGCCGCACGGCTCACCACCTCGGCAGAGCCGCCCTCGCGGTCCCGGTCGTCCTCGGCGTGGCGTACGGCATCTGGGCCGCAGCCATCCAGCGCAACGGCGGCAGCGGCGTGCTCACCGGCGGTCAGATCGTCCTGGGCGTCGTGTCCGGCCTCGTCCTGATCGTCCTCGGTATCGGGCTGCTGCGCGCCCAGTCCGCGCTGCCCCGCGAGCTCCGCGCGGCCGCCTACGCCACGCTCTTCGGCGGCGCGATGGGCTTCCTGTACAGCCTGGCCGACCACAGCGTCCTGCGCTCGTCCGGGATCGGCGCGATCTGGGGCGGCGCGATGTTCCTCGTCTCGTTCTACGTGTTCTACACACACGAGGACTGAGCGGCGCGGGGGCTGAGCGGCGCGAGACGGGGCGGCGGCACCCCGCGCGGCACCAAGGCCCAGGCCGCCCGGGCCCCGGGCCCTGGGCGTCCGCACCCCGCGCGGCACCGGGGCCCCCGCCGCCCGGGCCCTGGGACCCCCGCCGCTCGGGCCCCGGGCCCCTGGGCGTCCGCACCCCACGCAGGCACCAAGGCCCCCGCCGCCCGGGCCCTGAGCCTCCGCCGCTCGCGCCCGGGTCCTGGGCGTCCGCGCCCTGCCCGGCTACAGTGGAGCCATGTCGTACGCGTCGCGGTGTCGCACCCACCTCTGCTGGTGGCGCTCCTTCTAGGAGCGGCCACGACGCACGTACGCCATCGCCAGCGGGCCGTTCCCTCCGTGGACGGCCCCTTTTTGTTGCCCTCGCCGCAGCCGCAGTGGGCGCCGTCCCGGCCCGCCCCCGCCACCCACTGCCTCCCGAGGAGCCACGATGACCACGACCCCGCAGATGCTGACGCGCCCCACCGCCGCCACCGCCGCCCCGGTCGCCCCCGCCACCCCCGACCGCATCCTGACCGGCGACCGTCCCACCGGCCCCCTCCACCTCGGCCACTACTTCGGCACCCTGCGCAACCGGGTCCGGCTCCAGAACGAGGGCGTGGACCTCTTCCTCGTCATCCCCGACTACCAAGTGCTCACCGACCGTGACGTCGCCGAGCGCCTGGGCGAGCACGTGGAGGGCCTGGTCCTGGACTACCTCGCCGCAGGCGTCGACGCGGACCGCGCCACGATCTTCACGCACAGCGCGGTCCCCGCCCTCAACCAGCTGCTCCTGCCCTTCCTGAGCCTGGTCTCGGTCGCCGAGCTCGGCCGCAACCCCACCGTCAAGGACGAGATCGCCCACTCCCGCCAGGCGGCGGTCTCGGGCCTCATGTACACCTACCCGGCCCACCAGGCCGCCGACATCCTGTTCTGCAAGGCGACCCTGGTCCCGGTCGGCCGCGACCAGGAGCCGCACCTGGAGCTGACCCGCACGATCGCCCGGCGCTTCAACGAGCGCTACGGCCCGGTCTTCCCCGAGCCCCGCACGCTGCTCTCCGAGGCGCCGCTGCTGCTCGGCACGGACGGTACGAAGATGAGCAAGAGCCGCGCCAACTCCCTTGCGTTGAGGGCGAGTTCGGACGACACCGCGCGCCTGATCCGGGGCGCGAAGACCGACGCCACCCGGCTCATCTCCTACGACCCCGAGCACCGCCCCGAGGTGAGCAACCTCGTGCTGATCGCCGCGCTCTGCCAGGACCGGGATCCGCACGAGCTGGCGGCCGAGATCGGCACGGGGGGCGCCGCCGCCCTGAAGGCCACGGTGACCGAGGCCGTTAACACCTACTTCGCCCCGCTCCGGGCCAGGCGCGCCGAGTACGCCCAGGACCTGGGCCACGTACGGCAGTTGCTGCACGAGGGCAACAGGCGGGCGAACGAGCTGGCCGAGAAAACCTTGACGGAGGTACGCGAGGCCATGGGCACCACCTACTGAGCCCGCCCGCCCCGGCCTGTCGGGGGCGCGGGGAACCGGGCGAGCAGAGCGCACCCACCCCCGCGCCCCGCCGGTGGGTTCCTAGACTGGGTGCGCGAGGACCCGGATCCGAAGGACAGGGCGGCGACGATGGCTGAACAGCGCAGGGGCGTGCGCATGCGGTGGCTTGTGCTGCCCGCGGCCGCGCTGATGGCCTGGGGATGCGTACGCGGCGGCGGCGCGGGCCAGGGCTCGGCGGACCCGCCCTCCCGCACCCCCGCCTCCACCGCGTCGGCGAACCCCTCCCCGAGCCCGTCCCCGAACGGCGCCTACGACCCCGCCGCGTTCGCGCCGCAGGTGCGTACGTACGCGAAGAAGGCCGGGATCAGCGCCCAGCTCCTGATGGCCATCCTCTACAACGAGGCCTACAAGCCGCACGACCCCGCCTTCGAGCGGAGCTGGCAGAAGTACAAGCCGGACGCCGCCTTCGGCATCGCGAACATGCACCGGGCCGCCTTCGACGAGACCAAGCGCGGGCGGGACTTCGCCGCTCGCAGCTGGGAGGAGCTGCCCGACGACCGCGCCCTCGCGGTCGAGGCGGCGGCCTGGTACCTGCACGACATGTCCGCGCAGCTGCCCGCGCACTGGCAGGGCCCGTACTCACGCGAGGAGCTGATGGCGCTCGGCTACAACGCCGGCGGCGGCAACATGGCGGCGTTCGCGCGGGGCGCGAAGCCGGGGAGCCAGGCGTCGGACTACCTGTCGCGGCTGCGGGACAACTGGACCAAGGCCGGCAAGGCGGTCGGCTAGCGCGGCGGCCGCGCGAGACCGAGCACCCGCAGGGCGTGGGCGAGCGAGACCATCGTCATGTGGTGGTGCCAGCCACGAAAGGACCGCCCCTCGAAGTCCCGCAGACCCAGCGGCTCAGCGACCTCGGCCAGATCGCGCTCCACCCGGCGGCCGAGCATCGCGATGCGGAAGAGCGCGCCCGGCTGCGAGGGGTCCACATTGGTGAGCCAGAACGCGTCCGGCTCCGCCCGGCCGGCTGTCGTCCACGCGGCGAGCAGGGTCAACGCCTGGGTGCGGCCGGACGCTCGGCGGTCCCGCGGAACGACTTGGGCGACGCCCACCGAGGTGGCGCGCAGCGTGCCGGTGGCGTGGTCGAACCACTCCACGGGCATCCGGCGTCCGTTCAGCGCCGTGAGGAGGCCGGGCCGCCCCGCGCCGCGCGGACCGGTGGCCGCCGCCCCGACGCGTACGACGAACGAAAGTTGACGCGCCGTCAACTGTGCGCAGACGCCGTACGGGTCACAGTCCCGCAGATCCATCACGACAGGGCGGGCCCGCAGACCCCACCCTTCGGTCATCTCGGCGAGCGAACCGATCGCGCACCGTTCCGGCGGACAGGCGCCCACCCCGTCCGGTATGGCGGCGCGTTCGCGCGGCCCGGCCTCCTCGCTCCAGCACGCGGGCAGCGCGATGCGCCAGTCGACGGGGCAGCTCGCCCGGTCGGATGCCAGCCAAATGCCGCTCGCGCGCTGGCAGTTGACGACGCGTCCGTATTGCGGCACGAACTGCCGTTGTACGCCCACCGAGTGGCGCCCCTCCTTGGTGATGACCAGGGGCCGCACCACCCAGGCACGCGCCTGCGCCCGTTCGTCGAAGAGCCGGGCCACTTCCGCGCGGACCGGGGCGGAGCCCCATGGGGACTTGCTGATGAACTGGTACAGGCTCTGCTCGGCGCTGCCACCGCCGTTGCCGCTTCCGCTTCCGCCCGCGCTCCCGGCGCCGGCGAGTGCCCGCATGGTCTTCTTCCCCTCGACCGAGAGCAGCCCGCGCACATACGCCTCGCCCCAGCGCCGTTGATCCGCGCGGGGAAGGGAGGCGAGCGTACGGCGGAGCAAATCGGTGACGGCATCCGATGAAACCGCTTCCGACGGGAACGCATCCGATGACTCCGATGACTCCGATGACTCCGGTGCATCCGATGGAATACCGCCGGGAATTCCCTGTCCGGTTCCGGAAACCAGCACGGCCATGTCCAGCCCCCTCCACGATAAAGCGGAACGCGTCGAAACCGCGGCCGGCCGGAGTCCGAACGGTCTCCACGGCACCGACCCGCGTCACACGCATCGACCGGACGCACCGAACACCGGCCGATGAGCCACCCGGGTCGCGTCGCGCGGCGCGGGCTAGGGGGTGTCTGGTGGATCAGGGTCGCCCCCGGCCATGGTCCACCAGACACCCCCTAGGTGTCCCGCAGGAGATCCGGCTGGGCGTCCCGCAGGGAATCCGGCGGCGAGGCATCCGGGCCGGTGGGGGCTTTCTTAGCCGTTCCTTGGTTGATATTCATGACGGCCTCCCCTGGGCGGCCCCTGCTTCTTTCGTTGACTTCCGTTCCGAAAGGCTCCCCGAGCACCCCGAACCTTCCCCGGGCTTTTCGTCAGCAGAAGCATCCCGCAGAAAAGCACCCGCGCTCGGTTCTCGCTGGCATCATGATTACGCAATGCGAAAACAAGAAGGGGAGGCACATGTGCGGAAATCCTGACATCGCGGCACAAGGCGCTGTGCCGCGCCCCTGCGACTGGGGACTCGAGCGGTACCGCGAGGCGCTGGCCGAGGGGCCCATAGGGGGTGAAATCCCCACATGCCTGCGGGAGTTGGGCCTGCTGCGTCCGCTGGCCGAAACGCCGACGGTGTGGGCGGCAGTGCCGCCGGACATCGCCGCCGGCGCGCTCGTACGCCCCCTGGAGCGTTCGGTCCTCGACCAGCGGCACGCCATCGCGGTGATCCAGGAGGCCGTCTCGCTCGCCGAGCACGTCTACCGCGACGAGCACCGGGACGCCGCGATCCCGCTGAGGCTGCTGCACGGCGCCGACCTCATCCACTCCGTGCTGCTGCGGGCCAGGGACGACTGCGCCTCGGAGATGCTGACCGCGCAACCGGGCGGCTCGCGCGATCCCTCGGCGCTCCAGCGCACCCTGCCGCAGGAGATCGCGATGTCCCTGCGCGGGGTCAAACAGCGCACCCTCTACCAGCACACCGTGCGCGCCCACGGTCCCACGCTCGCCTACATCGAGCAGATCGCGGCGGCGGGCGCAGAGGTGCGTACGCTCGACGAACTCTTCGACCGGCTGATCGTCTTCGACCGCCGGCTCGCCCTGATCCCCGACCCCCGGCACGAGCTCAGGACCACGGCGCTCCTGATCGAGCACCCGGCGGTGGTGGGGTACCTGGTCAAGGTCTTCGACCACGCGTGGGCGCGCGCCGAGCCGGTCACGATGACCGCCGAGCAGGCGCGGCCCCGCCTGATGACCGACGAGACCCGGCGCGCGGTGCTGCGCCTCATGGTCGAGGGGCACACGGACGCGGTCATCGGCACCCGGATCGGCATCAGCACCCGTACGGTCTCCACCCACATCAAGAAGGCGTCGGAGCTGTTCGGCAGCCGCAGCCGGGCTCAACTCGCCTATCTGCTCGCGCAGTCGGGGACCCTGGAGGACGGACCGGCGCGACCCGCCGCGACGACCGCCTGAGGCCAACGCCCCGACCGGGGCCGGGCGCTGGAGGTCAGGAAGTACGTGCCCGATCCTTGGCCGCCGTCCCGACCCGGCGCGACGCTGCCGTCCATGACAACCGAGAGCATCGACGCCACTCCCGTGGCGGCCGCCGGGGCGGCGCGGACCGGGCCACCCGCCGCGCCGCCGCGTACCGCCGGCCGCTTCCTCGGGATCGCGGTCGGTAACTTCCTCGTCCTGATGGACGCGTCCATCCTGAACGTCGCCCTCCCCGACCTGCGCCAGGGTCTGCACGCCTCGACGGGCGCGCTGGCGTGGACGGTCGACGCGTACACCGTCGTCTTCGCGGGCCTCATGCTCGCCTCCGGCTCGTTCGCGGACCGTTTCGGCCCGCGCCGCGTCTACCGGACGTCCCTGATCGGGTTCGGCGTCGTCTCGCTGCTGTGCGCGCTCGCGGGCTCGGCCGGGCTGCTCATCACGGGCCGCGCCCTGCTGGGCGTCGCGGCGGCGGGCCTCGTGCCGGCCTCGCTGGCCCTGCTCGCCGGGCTCTACCCCGACCCCGCCGGACGGGCGCGCGCGGTGGGCGCGTGGGCGGCGGTCAGCGCGCTCGGCCTGGTCTGCGGGCCGGTGCTCGGCGGCGCTCTGGTCGCGCTCGGCGGCTGGCAGCTCGTCTTCCTGGTCAACCCGCCCATCGCGCTGGTGACCTGGTTCGCCGCGCGGGGCTTTCCCGCCGACGCCAAGCGCCCGCACCGGCCGGTCGACGCGCCCGGCCTCGTGCTGTCCGTCGTGGGCCTCGGCACGCTGACGTACGGGCTCGTCGAGGGCGGCACCTCGGGCTGGGGCGGGCCGGCGCCGGTCGTCGCGGTGGCCGTGGCCGCCGTCGCGTTCGTCGCCCTCGCGCTGGTGGAACGCCGGGCCGCGTTCCCCGCGCTGCCGCCCGCGCTGCTCGTACGGGCCCGGGTGCGGGCCGCGATGATCGCCGGGGGCGCCGCGTCCTTCGTCTTCTACGGGCTGCTCTACGCGATGACCCAGTGGATGGTCGACGAGCGCTCCCTCTCGCCCCTGCGAACAGGACTCGCCTTCCTGCCGATGACGGTGCCGCTGGCGGTGCTGCCGCTGTTCACGGGCCGACTGGTGGCCCGGGTCGGCACGCGTCCGCTGATCGTGTTCGGGCTCGTGTGCGGTCTGCTGTCCGGGGTGATCCTGGCGTTCTCGGGAACCGAGACCCCGTTCGCGCTGCTCGTCGCCGCGCAGCTGATGCTGGCGCTCGGCTCCACGACGGCGATCCCGGCCTCGACGGCCGACGTGGCGATGACGGCGCCGGCCGAGTACGCGGCCACGGCGCAGGGGGCGCTCAACGCGTCCCGGCAGGCGGGGTCCGCGCTCGGCGTGGCGGTGCTCGGCACGCTGGTCTCCATGCACCGCATAGGCCTGACCGTCGCGTCGTTCGCGACCCTGGCCCTGCTGGCGGTCCTGACCCTCTTCGCCCGCGCGAGCCGTGAGAACCCCACGCCGTAACACGACCCGGGGCGGCTCCTCGCGCCCCTGGCGGGGCTGGTGCCGGCCCGCGTGGGCCGACCCTGGGGCAGGGCTCATGCTGGCCCATACGCTTGGGGGAGATTGAGGACGAGCGCGTTCAGCGCGAATGGGGTCTGGGGCGGAGCCCCAGGGACCCCGGCTGCGGACCGTGCGTGGCTGGTCGCGCAGTACCCCGCGCCCCTGGCGGGGCTGGTGCTGGCCGGTCTGTGGGTGCGGAGTTCGTTCGGGCTTTGACGGGCTGTCAGTAGGGCTGCCATCTGGGCGTCCAGGGCGCGGATGCGCGCGGAGGGCATCCGGTAGCGGTCGTGCGCCGCGCGTGGCCGAGGAACGGAAACGCCCCCTGCTCGGTGAGGGCCGTCACGCGGCGGCTGCGGCAGGCTTGCGGGCTCCGGCCACCAGGGGTACGGCCAGGACCGCGACCGGCAGAGCCATCGCCGCCCCGACCAGAATGCCGCTCCAGGCCACCCCCACCGCGGCGGCGGCGCCGCCGACGGTCGTGCCGACCACGAGGAAGACGTCGGACAGCGGGACCAGGGTCGCGTAGTAGCGCCCGTTCAGCTCCACGGGAAGACGCTTTTGCACCTCGGCGAAGTACACCACCGAGGCGATGGACTCGAAGACGCCGGCCACGAACAGCAGAGCAAGCGCGACGACGGCGTTACCCGCCACGCACAACGCGACCCAGCACAGGCCTTCCAGGACGTTTCCGAGAAGGTAGACCAAGCCCTGGTTCCAGCCGCGGAACCGAGCCGCGACCACCGCCCCGACCGCGCCGCCGAAGCCCATCGCGGCCAGCAGGTAGCCGAACATCGCCGGGACCCCGGCGAAGTGCTCCCAGGCGTACGAAGCCAGGAAGGTGCGTCCGAGCCCCAGCGCGATCATGTACGTGAAGGCGGTGAGGGTCAGCGAGGCCAGCCGGGCGTCGCCGCGCACCATCCGGGTGAGGCTCGCGGCGCCCTGAACCAGTGAACGCAGCCATATCGCGAGCCAGTTGGCGCGGCCATCGCGCGAGGTGGCCGGGTCGGCCGGCCCGGCGGCGACGGCTCGGGTGGCGCGCGGCAGCCCGACGAGCAGAAGGGCGGCCCCGGCCGCGGTGACGGCTTCCACACCGAACAGCGCGTTCAGGCCGAGTCCCGCCGCCGTGACACCGGCCAGGGCGGGGCCGAGCAGCTTGGGGATGCGCTCTGCGGCGACGATGAGCCCGTTGCCCTCCAGTTCGCTTCCCTGCGGGATCACGTGCGGGCGAAGCGCCATGGTGGCGGGGAAGCTGAACATGTAGCCGACGCCGATGGCCAGCGCCAGGGCCTGGATCTGCCACATGGCCGTGGTGAAGGGGAACAGAGCCGCGATGAGCCCGCTGGCCAGGGCGGCCGTCATGGCGACCTTTCGCGGGTCGTGGCGATCGACGATCTGGCCCGCCAGCGGTCCGAGCAGGATGTTGGGCAGGAAACGCACCGCGAGCGTGGCACCTGCCTCCAGCCCGATCCCGTACTGCCGGATCACCAGCAGCGGTAGGCCCACGGTGGTCATCGCCGAGCCGAGTTCCAGAACGAAGAGGGACGCGATGAGCCGCAAGGCGCCGGGAGTTTTCAGCATGTGGAGGAAACCGGCCGCAGAGCGCTGCCCGGTGTCTTCGCGCTCCTCTGGTGCACGTTCTGCGGTGTGCCCGGACATGCGTTCCCTTCGCCGTGGTGAAAACAAGGATGGGCCCAGTGGCGGGCACCGGGCCACGCGTTTTACGCGGGCCCCTGGCGGGGTTTGCGCCGGCCCGTGGGCTGCCCCGGGGCAGGGCTCATGCTGGCCTGTGCAGGCAACCTCAGCCCGTCCGGCGTTTGAGGACGAGGCCGTTCAGGCCGATCGGGGTCTGGGGCGGAGCCCCGGGGAGTTCGGCTGCGGGTGGTGGTCGCTTCTCGCGCAGTTCCCCGCGCCCCTGACAGGGCTGATGCTGGCCCACACTGGCAACCCCAGCCCGTCCGGCGTTTGAGGACGAGCGCGTTCAGCGCGAACGGGGTCTGGGGCGGAGCCCCAGGGGCGGCTGCGGGCCGTGCGTGGCTGGGCGCGCAGTTCCCCGCGCCCCTGGCGGGGCTGGGGGCCGGCCCGGGTGGGTATCGCGCCCCTGGCGGGGCTGGGGTTGGCCCGCGTCGTGCGTCTGGTTAGCCCGGGTGGGGGGCTGTGCACAGGCGGGCGTGGGTGAGGTCCGCGCATGCCTCGGCCGCGCCGGGATCCGGCGCCACCAGCATCGGGCTCTCCGCGTCCGCCCCCGTCGCGCTGTCCCGCACCTCCGACCAGACCGTGTCGCAGGACGGACTGAACCGGAGCCGCACGGCGTACGACGCCGTCGTCACGGAGCTCTGCGTACGGGCATCCGTACGGCACGGCGAGGTGTCGGGATCGGCGCCCTCGCAGCTCGCCCCCCGGCAGGCGGCGGGCGCGGGAGCAGGCCCGGCCCGGTGCGCGGCGGCCGCCCACGTGGCACTCCCCACCAGGGCCAGCGCGGCCGCGACGGTCACCGTACGCCGGTGCCGCAGCCGTCTGCGCGGCACGGACCCGGACCCGGCCACGACAGGCGGCGGCGGCTCCGGGGGCCGGGCCGCCCGGTCCCAGAGTTCGAGCAGACGCGCGTGCTGCTCGGCGCCCCCCAGGGCGCCCAACGCGTCGACCGCGTCACGCGGCGGAAGGCCGTCCCCGTTGAGATACCGGTGCCACGCCGACTTGCTGTACGCGGTGCGGGCGCCCAGACCCGCAAGACTCAGGCCCGCCGTCTGCTTGAGGTGCCTCAACTCCTCGATCAGCAGCCGCCTTTCGGGCCGGGTCGACTCGGGCAACGGTCGCCACTGGGCCACGCGGTCCCTCCCAGAAGTCCACAAAGTCCCGTTCGCATGCCATCTGTACCCCTGTGGGGCCGGAGCCAAGCTCCGGCCCCACGGCGCGAACGGGCGAAGTCGCGGGATCTCAGGCGCCGGTCAGCACCACGGCACGTACGCCCCCGCCACCACCCGTACGTAGTGCGCCGAGACGTAGTGGCCCCGGTGTCCGGCCAGCCGGTACCAGACCCGGTTGCCGTGCACCGAGGTCCCGTCCTTCTTGCAGACCAGCGACACCTGGCGTCCCGAGCGCAGGGTGCCGGTGGCCCGGTAGGTGACGCCCGCGCCGGCCCGGACACGCAGCGAACGGCCCCGGCTCGTGGCCACCGTCCCCTGCGGCAGGACCTTGTGGTGGTGGGCGACGGCGGTGGCCGCCCCCGTCGACGCGGCGCTCGGCGCGGCCGGCGCGGCGGCCATCGCGGTCGCCGGGAACAGGGCGAGCAGAGCGGCGACGGCGACGACGCTGGTGCGCACGGTGTTTCGGTTCATGTCTGTCTTCTCCAAGAAGGTGCGGGGCCCCCGAGTAAGTGACCCTGTGTCAGCAAAGGTGTCCGGGGAGCGACGTGCGGATGCGTCCCAGCCGTCCCTGGGACGAATCGGGACGCGCCTCCGGGGGCCCGGGACGCCACGGAGGCCTCGTACGGCCCCGGCGGCCCCGCGTCCCGCCGCGTGACGCCCGCCCCGTTCACTCGCGTGGCGGAACGCCTGGGCCTCACTTAGCGTGAGGAAGGGGCGATCACCAACGCGGTACCGGCAAAACGCGGGACCGCCAAACGCGACACCGCCAGGCGCGAGAGCACCGACGCGAGATCACCGAGGGAGACGCGCACATGGGCCGTCACACCAAGGACGCCGCCGAGGAGGGACGCGCCCAGCGCATAGCGGCCGCGTCCGAGCGCCTGTCCGCCCCGCCCCCCGCCGCCGCGTACGCCGGTGGCGGCGTGCCCCCGCCCGGCGCGCCGCACACCGGGGCCCGGCACGAGCACCGCTGGCTCGTGCTCGGCGTCATCGCGCTGGCGCAGCTCATGGTCGTACTCGACGCGACCATCGTGAACATCGCGCTGCCCTCCGCACAGCGCGACCTCGGGTTCAGCGACGGGAACCGCCAGTGGATCGTCACGGCGTACGCCCTCGCCTTCGGCTCGCTGCTGCTGCTCGGCGGCCGCATCGCCGACCTGGTGGGACGCAAAATCGTCTTCCTGACCGGGCTCGTGGGCTTCGCGCTCGCCTCCGCCATCGGCGGCGCCGCGCCCAGCTTCGAGGTCCTGGTCACCGCGCGCGCCCTTCAGGGCGTCTTCGGCGCGCTGCTCGCGCCCGCCGCGCTCTCGCTGCTCACCACGACGTTCACCGACCCGAAGGAACGCGCGAAGGCGTTCGGCATCTACGGCGCGGTCGCCGGCACCGGCGGCGCGGTGGGTCTGCTGCTCGGCGGCGTCCTGACGGAGTACCTGGACTGGCGCTGGTGCCTGTACGTCAACCTCCTCTTCGCCGCGCTCGCCTTCCTCGGCGCCCTGCGGCTGCTGCACCCGGGCGCGCCCGCCGACCGTCCCAAACTCGACATCCCCGGCACCGTGCTGGTCTCGGCGGGCCTGTTCTGCATCGTCTACGGGTTCTCCAACGCCGAGACGCACGCGTGGAGTTCGTCGCGGACCTGGGGGTTCCTCGCGGCGGGCGGCGTCCTGCTCGTGGCGTTCGCCTGCTGGCAGACGCGGGCCAGGCACCCCCTGCTGCCCCTGCGGGTCGTCCTCGACCGGGACCGGGGCGCGTCCTACCTCGCCATGTTCATCTCCGGCGCGGGCATGTTCGGCGTGTTCCTGTTCCTGACGTACTACCTCCAGCAGATCCTGCGGTACTCCCCGGTCAGCACGGGGCTCGCCTTCCTGCCGATGGTGTTCGCGATGATCGTCAGCTCGGTGGTCGCGCAGAACAAGCTCGTGCCCCGGCTCGGCGCGAAGCCGATCGTGCCGCTCGGCATGGGGCTCGGCGCGGCCGGGCTCGCCTGGATGACGGCCCTGGACGCGACGAGCGGGTACGCGGGACATGTGCTGCCCCCGCTGCTCGTCATGGGCGTCGGCATGGGTCTGATCTTCGCCCCCGCCATGAGCATGGCCACGGCGGGAGTGGCCGCGCACGACGCGGGTGTCGCCTCCGCGATGGTCAACACCAGCCAGCAGGTGGGCGGTTCGATCGGTACGGCCCTGCTCAACACCCTGGCCACGAGCGCGGCCACCAGCTATCTGGTGGGCCGCCGCCCCACGCCGGAAACGCGGGTCAGGGCCCAGCTGGAGAGTTATTCGACGGCGTACTGGTGGTCGGCGGCCTTCTTCGCGCTCGGCCTGCTGGTCTCGGTCGTCCTCTACCGCAAGGGCCCGCCCCGGCAGGCGACGGGCCCGGCGGAGGGACCGGCGCACATGTGAGGCGCGGGCGGGCGCGCGGTCCGGTACGCGCGCCGCCACCCGGCCGGGTACGCGGCCCGCTCACTCCAGGCCCAGCCACCCCTCGAGGACGGCCTCGCGCTCGCGGGAGCGCAGGAGGTGGTCGGGCGGGGTCTCGTTCCACCACCGGGTGAGGACCGACGGCGAGGACTCGCCCCGTACGAAACGGGCGAGCAGCCCGAGCGAGAGGTCGGTCTCGCGCTGGGAGTACGCGATCGCCGCGCCGGAGTACACCCCGACCGTGGCCTGATCCCGCTCCTTCGTGGTGAGCGCCACCGACATCCGGGCGGGATCGCTGGGAGACCACAGGTCGAACACGGCGGCCGCCACGGTCACCGCGTGGATCGTCCACCGCACGGGCGCGGACCGGACCGGCACGTCGTCCACCCGCAGGTCGAGCAGGTCGGCCCAGGGCCAGTCCCGTGGCTCGGGCCCGGTGCGGTGTGCGCCGTCGGGCGTGAGCAGTACGCCCGTGTCCCCGTCGCCGGGGGGCGTGCCGAGGTGGACCTCGTCGGCGGTGATCCAGAAGAGCCCGACCATGCTTCCGGCCCCGTGGTTCGCGGCCGGCGAGGGCGACGAGGGCGATGACGGTGTCGATCGCAAAGCCAACTACTCCTAAGGTCCGTCTGTCCGGCGGGCCGCTGCCCGGCCGCCAAGTTGCCTGTCCGGCGGGCCGCTGCCCGGCCGCCGCGCGGCGCACACCCGTGCCCAAAGATCCGAACATAAGACCGCCGCCCCCGTCGGCCGACGAATTCACGCCAGCGCCAACTGCGCGGTGGCGATGACATTTGTCCTGCGGCAGTCAGGACGCTTCACTCTGCCCCCGCACCCGCCCCCGACGGGAGGATCAGTGATGTCGGCAAGGGCCGGCGGATCACTGGGAACAGGGTGAGGGGAACGCCATGAGCGCCACGGTCGCGACGGAGATGCCGGTCAAGACGCAGACGCCGGTTCAGGTCGAGGGCCGGACGGCCGCAGCCTGGACGGAGCCGCTGAAGGGGCTGCCGAACTGGTACTTCCCGCTGGTGGGCCTCTTCGCCGGCATCTTCGACATCGCCCGGGCCTACCCGGTCCTGTACGCGCTGATCCCGGTCGTCGCCATCGTCCAGATCGTGCTGGCCTGCACGGTGTTGAAGGCCCGCATCCGCTTCATGAAGTCGCTGTGGAAGAACAAGCGCACCCGGTTCCTGGCGCTCGGCCTCCTGGCGGTCCGTTTCGTCATCCGCTACGGCCTCGGCCTCGCGGGCCTTGCCCTCGGGGCGGCCACGGGCGAGCTCACGGTGGGCATCGTGATGGCGGTCATCGGTACGGCGATGGCCTGGGGCGACCAGTGGCTGATCCTGCGCACCCTGCGCCACGCCCGCGCCACGCGGACCGTGTGACCATTCCGCCGCGAACACGCAGGCCCCGGTGCCGGTTTCCCCGGCCCCGGGGCCCGCGTCTGTCCCCTCACCCCGGTACGGGAGAGCTACCCGTACCTCTGGAGAGCCACCGGCGACCGGCCCGGGAGAGCTACGGACGAAGCGGTTCTCCAGAGCGACGCCGACGAGGGGGCGCGCCCCTTAACCTCGGCGGCGGAACACCATCCCCCCAAGGGCCATGCCGCCACCGCCTCGCCGCACACCCGTGCCGACGCCGTCACGGGCGGTCCCGGGCGGGGTACCGCCAGGATGAGCAACAGGATGAGGGAGACGTCGCGTGCCTAGGGTGAGCCGGATGGGGACGGGGCAACGAGCACGCGGGCAGGGGAGCGAGAGCGCGGGGCGGCTGGTGTCCGGCGGGGCGCGCGCGGCGCTGCGCACGGTGTGCCGGGACCTGCTGGGGTCCGAGCGGCCAGTGCGCGGGCGCGGACCTGCGAGCGCCGGGCAGGGGTGGCTCGCGTGGCGGCCCGCGATCCTGATGCCGCTGCTGCTCGTGGCGGTCTCGGCCATGGCGGGCGCGGCCAAGGAGTACACCGAGGACTTCCAACTGGACACCTGGGCGGGGACGGTGGCCGCCGTGGTGCAGGCGGGCGCGATGGTCACCGCGCTCTACCGGCCGCTGGCCTCCTGGCGGGCGACGACCATCGTGACGGTCGTCGCCGGGCTGTGGGCGGGGAGCCAGGCAGGCCCGGACGCGCTCTACCCCTGGAACGCGGCCGGGATCGCGATGACCGCCGAGGTCCTGCTCCTGGTCTCGCTCACGCACCGGCCCCGGATCGCCGCCGAGGCCCTGGTGGTCAGTTTCGGGGCGGGGCTGCTGTGCGCCGCCGTGCCCGGCGAGCGCCACACCTCCGTCGGCGTGGGCGTCGCGGCGGTGTGCTTCACGGTCGCCGCGGTGCTGGGGGCGGCGCTGCGCGGGCTCGGGGTGGCCCGTACGCAGCTCGTCGCGCAGGAGGAACTGACCGCAGAGGAGCGGGCCCGGCGCACCCTCCTTGAGGAGCGCGGCCGGATCGCGCGCGAGCTGCACGACGTGGTGGCCCACCACATGTCGGTCATCTCCATCCAGGCACAGGTCGCGCCCCACCTGGTGGAGGACCCGTCGGACGAGCTGAAGGAGAACCTGGCGGGCATACGGCAGAACGCGGTCGAGGCGCTGACCGAACTCCGTCGGGTGCTGGGGGTGTTGAGATCGGACGGGCCCACGGGGCCGGACGGGTCCACGGGATCCGGGGGGCCCACGGGGTCCGGGGGGAACGGGTCGCGGGTGCCGGGGGCGGTCCGGGGCGCGCGGCACGCCCCCCAGCCCTCGCTCGACCGCATCGACGAGCTGGTGGCCAACGTGCGGGGCGCCGGCCTGACCGTGACGTCCACCGTCCTCGGCACCCGGCGCACCCTGGCACCCGGGGTGGAGCTGTCCGCCTTCCGCATCGTGCAGGAAGCGCTCAGCAACGCGATGCGGCACGCGCCGGGCGCGACGGTGGCGGTGCTGATCGCCTACCACAGGACCGAGCTCGCCCTGCGGGTCACCAACACCGCGCCCGACCGGCCGGTCGCGCCCTCGCCCGGCGCCGGGCACGGGTTGCTGGGGATGCGGGAGCGGACTGCGATGCTGGGCGGGGAGCTGGCGGTGGGGGCGACGCCGGACGGGGGGTACGAGGTCAGCGCGACCCTGCCGCTGGACGCGTCCCCGTCCTGACCGGGCCCGGACCGCCCGGCTCCGGTGGACCACGAAACGTTGCTGGACGCTGCTGGAGGGCAGGGCATGACGATCCGCGTACTGATAGCCGACGACCAGGTGATGGTCCGTCAGGGATTCACGGTGCTGCTCAACGCGGAGCCGGACATCGAGGTGGTGGGGCAGGCGGTCAACGGCCTGGAAGCGGTGGCGCTCGCGGCCGAACTCGCCCCCGACGTCGTCCTGATGGACATCCGGATGCCGGAACTGGACGGCATCGATGCGACGCGGCGGGTGCGGGGCGAGGGCGCAGGTGAGGGACCCGGCGACGGAACCGGCGACGGACCCGGTGACGGAACCGGGGCAGCCCGGGTCCGGGGGGTGCGGGTGCTGGTGCTCACCACCTTCGATCTCGACGAGTACGTGTACGAGGCGCTGCGCGCGGGGGCATCGGGGTTTCTCCTGAAGGACGCGTCCGCCGACGAACTCGCCCACGCCGTACGGGTGGTGGCGTCCGGGGAGGCGCTGCTCGCCCCGAACATCACGCGGCGCCTGATCGAGGAGTTCTCCCGGCTGGCCCCGGCGCCCCGGGATCTCCCGGGGGCCAGGGTGGACGCCCTGACGGAGCGCGAGACGCAGGTGCTGTCCCTGATCGCGCAGGGCCTGTCCAACGCGGAGATCGCGGGGCGGCTGGTGCTGGCGGAGCAGACGGTGAAGACGCATGTCAGCCGGGTGCTGATGAAACTGGGTCTGCGGGACCGCACGCAGGCCGCGGTCTTCGCCTACGAACGGGGCGTGGTGCGCCCCGGCTCCCCGTGACACCTGCCCCCGCGCGGGGTCAGCCTCGGCGGCGGCGCAGGAGGAGGACGCCTCCTCCCAGGACGCTCGCCGTGGACACCGCCGCCAGCGCCTGCGGAGCCACCGCGGGGCCGGCCGGGGCGGCCTGCCTGGCCTGGGTGGACGGGGCGGCCGTGGCCGGGTCGCCGCCGTGGCCGTGGTGGCTGACCGTGGAGCGCGACGCCCCTGCGGCGATCTTCTGCTCGGTGGGCGCGGCGGCCGAGCTCCCGGCCCCGTACACCACGTCCGAGCAGCTGTAGAACGCCTCCGGGCTGTCGTCCCGCTGCCACACCTTGTAGATGATGTGGCGCCCGGTGCGGGCCGGGAGCGTGCCGGTGAAGTTGTAGTAGCCGTCCGTCGCCGTGCGCGACGTCCGGTACACCGCGACGGGCGTGTCGTCCAGGTCGGACCACTTCAGCGGCTTCGTCGGGTCGAAGCCCTCCTTGGTGATGTAGAGCGTCATCGTGCCCGAATGGGCGGCCGTCACACGGAACTTGAAGGGGAAGGAGCCCGCCGCGACACCGGTGGAGGGCCAGTCGGTGCGGGCCCAGTCCAGCGCCCGGTACTTGTCGCGGTTCGCCGAGCACAGTTTGCCGTCCGGGATGATCTGACGGGACTGGCCGTTGGCGTTGGCGATGTTCACCTCGTTCCAGTCGTACAGGGGCTGGGTGCCGGAGTCGGCGACCAGGTCCTTGCACACCTGCGACACCGGGTGCTCGGGGCCCTCGGCATAACAGGCGGCGATGCGGCTGACGGGGTTGAACATGGTGCCGTGCGCGGACGCGGGGGTGGGCGCCAGGGCGAAGAGGGACAGGGAGGTCGCCCCGAGGACACCCAGGGACGCTGCGGTACGCCGAGCGGACATACGAGTGCTCCTTGATCGTGGGGAGGCGGGACGAGCCGGACCGGCACGCCGGGCGGGGCGCGCCAACTCGCCCCGTGGTGGCGGCACTTGAGAGCGTGGCATTGGTCTGGACCAGCCCGCAAGAGGTCTACGCCAACCTGTCGCACAAGTCCGTCGACCCGTCCCACGTCCTACGGGACCATCGGTCGGTCGCCCGCCGGGCGGGTCCACCAGATCCCCTCGCCGTGCGTGAGTCCGGGCAGCCACCGCTCGACGCCAGCGGCCCCGCGTGCCGCGACCGTGCCCCGCAGCAGCCACCCCTCCGCCGTGGCCACGGTCTCCTCGACGGCCGCGCCCATCGCCGTGAGCCGGCCGCAGACGGCGGCGAGCGTG
This sequence comes from Streptomyces sp. NPDC006711, assembly GCF_042869775.1. Classification (NCBI taxonomy): domain Bacteria; kingdom Bacillati; phylum Actinomycetota; class Actinomycetes; order Kitasatosporales; family Streptomycetaceae; genus Streptomyces; species Streptomyces sp. NPDC006711. Next base: position 506,708 of record NZ_JBIAGO010000001.1, on the reverse strand, counting down.
GGGCCCGGGGCCTCCAACTCGTAGGCGAGACAGGGCTCGTAGAGCCGCGTCCCGGCGGACCGCAGGGCCCGGTCCAGCACGATCCGGGTCAGCGCGCGGAAATCGCCCGCCGTACTGAACACGCTGGAGAACCCCGAGCGTACGAGCGTGACCACGCAGTCCGAGACCGCCCATCCCCGGGGCCCGGCGCGCAGCCCGTCGTGCACGCTCTCCTCCACCGCCTGGTACGGGGTTCCCGGGTGCGGGGGAGGGGGTGCGCGTACCCGGAGGGCCGGGGCCCTGGTGTTCCCCGGGGGAACGGGGTCCCCGCGTGCGGGTCAGGGGGGTGCGTACCCGGAGGGTTCGCTCACCTGGGTGGACAGTAGAGTGCGGGCCGTCCCCATGGGCCCGGCCGGGTCCCCGCGCACACCCCGAGGTACGCACACCGTGAACCCCGCTCGCACGCCCTCCCGCCCCGACGTCACCGTCGTCGGGATCGGGGCCGACGGGTGGGGCGGGCTCGGGAGCCGGGGGCGCGAGGTGTTGCTGGCGGCCGACGTCGTCGTGGGCGGAGCCCGGCAGCTCGCTCTGCTGCCCGAGGAGTGCCGCGGGGAGAGGATCGCCTGGCCGACGCCGCTCAAGCCTGCCGTCCCGGGGATCATCGAAGCCCACCGGGGCCGCCGGCTGGCCGTGCTGGCCAGCGGGGACCCCATGTTCTACGGGATCGGGCGCACCCTTACCGACGTACTCGGCGCCCCGCCCCGCGTGCTGCCGCACCCCTCGTCGCTCTCCTACGCCTGCGCCCGGCTCGGCTGGCCCGTCGAGGAGACCGAGGCCGTCACGCTGGTGGGGCGCCCGGCCGCCCGGCTCGCGGCCGCGCTGCACGACGGGCGCAGGATCCTCGTCCTGAGCGCCGACGCCCGCACCCCGGCCGACGTCGCCGCGCTGCTGCGCGACCGCGGGTTCGGGCCCAGCCGGATGCGGGTGCTCGAACAGCTGGGGTCACCGCGCGAGCGGGTCGTGGAGGGGAGCGCCGAGTCGTGGGACGCCGCGCCAGGTGACGCCCTGAACGTCGTCGCCGTCGAGTGCCGCCGCGCCCCCGACGCCCTGCGGCTCGGCGCCGTACCGGGGCTGCCCGACGACGCGTACGAACACGACGGCCAGCTCACCAAGCGGCACGTACGCGCCGCCACCCTCGGCGCGCTCGCGCCCGCGCCCGGCGAGACCCTGTGGGACATCGGGGGCGGGTCCGGCTCGATCGCGGTGGAGTGGATGCGTACGCACCCGTCCTGCCGGGCCGTCACCGTGGAGCGGGATCCGGTGCGGGCCGAGCGCATCGGCCGCAACGCGGACCGGCTCGGCGTGCCCGCGCTGCGCGTCGTCGCCGGCGCCGCGCCCGACGCGCTGGCCCAACTCCCCGCGCCGGACGCCGTGTTCATCGGCGGGGGGCTCACCGCGCCCGGGCTGCTCGACGCGTGCTGGCAGGCGCTCGCGCCCGGCGGACGCCTGGTCGCCAACACCGTCACGCTGGAGTCCGAGGCGCTGCTCGCCACCTGGTACCGGCGTTACGGTGGCGAACTCGTCCGGCTCGCGGTCGCGCACGCCGTGCCGGTCGGCGGCTTCACGGGATGGCGCCAGGCCATGCCGGTCACCCAGTGGGCCGTCGTCAAACCCGGACCTTCCGCACCCTCCGGACCCTCCGCACCACTCGACACCCCTTCTGGAGCAGCCACATGACCGTGTACTTCATCGGCGCGGGGCCCGGCGCCGCCGACCTGATCACGGTGCGTGGCGCCCGTACGCTCGCCTCCTGCCAGGTGTGTCTGTACGCGGGCAGCCTCGTGCCGCGCGAACTCCTCGCCGAGTGCCCCGAGGGCGCCCGGCTGGTGGACACCGCGCGGCTCAACCTCGATGAGATCGTGGGGGAGTTGACGCGGGCGCACGAGGCCGGGCTCGATGTGGCCCGGCTGCACTCCGGTGACCCCTCGGTGTTCAGCGCCGTCGCCGAGCAGATGCGGCGGCTGGACGCGGCGGGGGTGCCGTACGAGATGGTGCCGGGGGTGCCGGCCTTCGCGGCGGCCGCCGCCGCGCTCAAGCGGGAGCTGACGGTGCCCACGGTCGGCCAGACCGTCATCCTGACCCGGATCGCACAGCGGGCCACGGCCATGCCGGAGGGAGAGGACCTGGCGACGCTCGGGCGGAGCGGGGCGCTGCTCGTCCTGCACCTGGCGGCGGGGTATGTCGACCGGGTCGTGGAGGAGCTGCTGCCGCACTACGGCGCCGACTGCCCCACGGCGGTGGTCGCCTTCGCGTCCCGCCCCGACGAGCTGGTCCTGCGCGGGACGCTGGGGGACATCGCGGAGCGGGTGAAGGGGGCGGGGGTGGTGCGGACGGCGGTGATTCTGGTGGGGCGGGTGCTGGGGGCGTCATCGTTCCGGGACAGCCACCTGTACTCAGCCGAACGCTGCCGAGACTAGCCCCGGCCCCGCTCGCGGACCGTGCTGGTCTGGTCGCGCAGTTCCCCGCGCCCCTGGTGGGGTTGGTGCTGGCCCACCCGGCATACCTCAGCCGGTCCGGCGTTTGAGGACGAGCGCCCTTAAGGCGCGAACGGGGTTTGGGGCGGAGCCCCAAGGCGTCGGCTTTCGGGTGCGGGCCGTGGGTGGCTGGTCGCGCAGTTCCCCGCGCCCCTGGCGGGGTTGGTGCTGGCCCGCATGAGGATGCGTATCCCCGGCCCGGGCTGCCCCTGGCGGGGTTGGTGCTGGCCCGCATCGGGATGCGTGTCCTCGGCCCGGCCGCCCCGGCGGGGTTGGTGTCGGCCCGCGCCGTAGGGGTTAACGGGGCGTGCTGCGGCCTACTACCGTGCCGGCGCGGTCGACGCACAGGACGTCCACCGCCACCGGCGCACCCCGTAGAACACTCAGCGCCTCGTCCCGGGCCCGCGCCGCGACCACGTCGCCGAGGGGGACGCCGGCCGCCGCGCACAGCTGGAGCGCGGCCAGACCCGTGTTGGCCACGGCCACCTCCGCCGCCAGCGCCTCGCTCGCGCCGCCCTCCCGGGCCAGCGCCGCGAGGAAGGACTTGTCCACCTGGGACCGGCCGGAGTGCAGGTCGAGGTGGCCCGCCGCCAGCTTGGACAGTTTGGCGAAGCCGCCGCAGATGGTGAGCCGGTCCACCGGGTGACGGCGTACGTACTTGAGGACCGCGCCCGCGAAATCGCCCATGTCCAGCAGCGCTTCCTCGGGCAGCCCGTACTCCGCCACCACCGTCCGCTCCGACGTGGAGCCCGTGCAGCCGGCCACATGCGTACGGCCCGCCGCGCGCGCCACGTCCACCCCGCGCCGGATCGAGTCGATCCACGCCGAGCACGAGTACGGCACCACGATGCCGGTCGTGCCCAGGATGGACAGGCCGCCCAGGATGCCCAGGCGCGGGTTCCACGTGGAGCGGGCGATCTCGGCGCCGTGGTCGACGGAGATGGTGATCTCCACGTCGGCCGTGGTCCCGTGCCGCCGCGCCACCAGCGTCACGTGGTCCGTCATCATGCGGCGCGGCACCGGGTTGATCGCGGGTTCGCCGACCGCGAGCGGAAGCCCGGGCCGGGTGATCGTGCCCACCCCGTCACCGGCCCGGAACACCACCCCGGAGCCGGGCGGAAGCAGCCGTACCGTCGAGCGGATCAGCGCGCCGTGCGTCACGTCCGGGTCGTCGCCCGCGTCCTTGACCACCGCCGCCATCGCCTGCCCCGCCCCCAGCTCCTCGGCGGCCAGCGCGAACGCGGGCGTCTGCCCGCGCGGCAGCGTGATGGTCACCGGATCGGGGAAGTCGCCGGCCAGGAGCGCGGTGTACGCCGCCGTCGTGGCCGCCGTCGCGCAGGCACCGGTCGTCCAGCCGGGGCGCAGACCGGTGTGCTTGAGTTGGGCACCGCGTCCGCCCTTGGGCTCGCTCATGCTCCCCGCCTGACCCGTGCTCGACGGCCTGCCTGCCTCATGACCTTCGGCCTCACTCACGAACGGAACCGGATCCTGTGCACATCTTGATTCTGGGGGGTACCGGCGAGGCCCGTCGCATCGCGGGCCTGCTGGGCGCCGGCGCGGCCGACGGCCCGCGGGTGACCAGCTCGCTCGCGGGCCGGGTCGCCGCACCCAGGCTGCCGCCGGGCGAGGTCCGCGTCGGCGGGTTCGGCGGCGCCGACGGGCTCGCCGCGTGGCTGCGTACGCACGAGGTGGACGCGCTCATCGACGCCACTCACCCCTTCGCCCGGACGATCAGTTTCAACGCGGCGGCCGCCGCCGCGCGGGCCCATGTTCCCCTGCTCGCGCTGCGCCGCCCCGGCTGGGTCCCCGGCGAGGGCGACCGCTGGCACGCGGCGGACTCCCTGGACCAGGCCGCGGCGCTGCTGCCTGGACTCGGCCGCCGGGTCTTTTTGACCACCGGCCGCATGGGCCTCGCCGCCTTCGCCCCGCTCGACGCCCTGTGGTTCCTGATGCGCTCGGTGGACGCCCCCGAGCCGCCCTTCCCGGCCCGGATGGAGGTGCTGCTCGACCGGGGGCCCTTCACCCTCGAAGGGGAGCGGGAGCTGCTGCGCGCCCACCGCGTCGACGTGCTCGTCACCAAGGACAGCGGGGGCGCGGCGACCGCCCCGAAGCTGACCGCCGCCCGCGAGGCGGGCATTCCCGTCGTCGTGGTGCGGCGCCCGCCCGTGCCGGATGGGGTGGCCGTGGCGGCCACCCCCGAGGAGGCGGCCGCCTGGGTGGCCGGTCTCACCGTCCGGTCCCGCCCGGGTCAGTCCTCCGGATAGCGCCTCGGCGTCCAGACGATCTCCTCGCCGTCGCCGCGCCGTACGGTACGGGTCTGCGAGGAGCCGATCAGCAGGATCGTGCGCATGTCGACCTCGGCCGGCTCCAGATCGGCAAGGCGCACGATCCGGACCCGCTCGCCCGGCCCGCCCACGTCGCGGGCCACCACGACCGGGGTGTCCGGCGCCCGGTGCTCTAGGAGCAGTTCGCGCGCCTTGGCCACCTGCCATGTACGGCTCGCGGAACCGGGGTTGTAGAGCGCGAGGACGAGATCGGCCGACGCCGCCGCGTGCAGGCGCTCGGCGATGACCTCCCACGGCTTGAGCCGGTCGGACAGCGAGATCGTCGCGTAGTCGTGGCCGAGCGGGGCGCCCGCGCGGGCAGCTGCCGCGTTGGCGGCGGTCACCCCCGGCAGGACCCGCACGGCAACGTCCGCGTACCGCGGCTGCGAAGCCACCTCGAGGACGGCGGTGGCCATCGCGAAGATGCCCGGGTCCCCGCCCGAGACCACGGCGACCCGCCTGCCCCGCATGGCCAGTTGGAGTGCGAACTCGGCGCGCTCGGACTCCACCTTGTTGTCCGAGCCGTGCCTGCGCTGCCCGGGGCGCTCCGGCACCCGGTCCACGTACGTGGTGTAGCCCACGATGTCGTCGGCGGCGGCGAGCGCGCCCCGCGACTCCGGCGTCAGCCACAGCGGCCCGGCGGGACCGGTGCCCACCACCACGACCTCGCCGCGCTCCCGCTCGACGGGCGCGGCGTCGATACGGCTCGGCAGCACCGCCACCGAGAAGTACGGCACCGAATCGGCCTCGATGTCGGCGAGTTGACCCGTGCGCTCACCCGGCATGGTGGCGCGCTCCACATACCGCGCCTCATCGAGGCGCCCCGAACGCTCCAGCGCCCGGCGCACCTTGGTGAACGTACGCCCCAGCTTCATCACCACCGCCGAGTCCGTGGCGGCCAGGCGCGCGGTCAGCTCCTCCTCCGGCAGTGTGCCGGGCAGGATCGTCAGGACCTCCTCGGCCTCCACCAGCGGCTCACCGAGCCGGGCGGCGGCCGCGCTCACCGAGGTCACCCCGGGGATCACCTCGGTGGGGTAGCGGTGGGCGAGCCGCTTGTGCATGTGCTGGTAGGAGCCGTAGAACAGCGGGTCGCCCTCGGCGAGCACGGCGACCGTGCGGCCCGCGTCGAGGTGCGCGGCGAGCCGGGCGGAGGCCTCCTCGTAGAAGTCGTTGAGCGCGCCCCGGTAGCCGCCGGGGTGGTCGGTGGTCTCCACCGTCAGCGGATAGACCAGCTTCTCCTCGATGTGGTCGGCGCGGATGTGCTTCGCCGCGATCGAGCGCGCTATCGAGCGGCCGTGGCGCGCCGAGTGGTACGCCACCACGTCCGCCTCCGCGATCGCCTCCACCGCGCGCACCGTCATCAGGGACGGATCGCCCGGGCCGAGCCCGACGCCGTAGAGCCGGCCCGCCGTGCTGCTGTTCTCGTTCATTCCGCCTCGCTCGCGATCGCGTTGAGCGCGGCCGCCGCGATCGCGCTGCCACCGCGCCGGCCCCGTACCACCAGGTGTTCAAGGCCCGAAGGGTGCGCGGCGAGCGCGTCCTTGGACTCGGCGGCGCCTATGAACCCGACCGGTACGCCGATGACGGCCGCCGGACGCGGCGCGCCCTGCTCGATCATTTCGAGCAGCCGGAAAAGGGCGGTGGGCGCGTTGCCGACGGCCACCACGGCGCCGTCCATGCGGTCGCGCCACAGTTCGAGCGCGGCGGCGCTGCGGGTGGTGCCGAGTTCGGCGGCGAGGGCCGGTACGGACGGATCGTTCAGGGTGCAGATCACCTCGTTGTCGGCGGGCAGCCGCTTGCGGGTCACCCCGCTGGCGACCATCCGCGCGTCGCACAGGATCGGCGCGCCCGCGCGCAGCGCCTCGCGGGCCCGGGCCACGACGGCCGGCGTGTAGCCGAGGTCGCGGGTCAGGTCCGTCATGCCACAGGCGTGGATCATGCGGACCGCGACCTGGCTCACGTCGGCGGGCAGCCCGGCGAGGTCCGCCTCGGCGCGGATCGTGGCAAAGGACTGGCGGTAGATCTCCGCGCCGTCCTTCTCGTAGTCGAACACTGTGCTCTCGCTCATCTCGTGGTTGTCCCTGTCCCTGTCCCGTACGCCTGAACCCGGCCGCCCCGCGCGCGGGCCACCGCGTCCGCCAACTCGCGCTCGTCCAGCGGCAGTTGCTGTTCCTGTGCGTCTGGTGCGTCTGGTACGCCTCGTACGCCCCGTACCGTCACCGTGTAGTGGCCTTCGGCGGTGGCCGTCACGTCCACCCAGTCGCCGTGCGGGTGGCCGCAGCGCCGCTCGCACCCCGACCAGTGGACGGGCAGACCGCCCGTGCCCGGCAGGGCGTCGCGGCGCACGTCGGCCAGCGCCTTGGCGCACCCGGGGCGGCCGGTGCACGCGCCGACCCCGGCCCATGGGGCGTCGGGGCGGGTGGTGAATCCGGCGTCGTCGAGTTCGCGCAGCCGCGCGCGGGCGCCGGGCCCGTCGAAGCCGGGGACGACGAATCCGCGCCACGGGGTGATCCGGACCTCGCCGCCGGGGCCCGGGAGCGCCCGGAGCCGCGCGGCGGAGACCCGGCCCAGCGCGGGGGCCACGACCAGGGCGTAGGTGCCGTCGGGGCCGGCGACGATGCCGGGGGTGGGGGCGGTCTGCTGGCCGTCCGGTACGGGGGCCGGGGTGGCCGGGATGCCCGCGCGGGCCAGGGCGGACGCGAGGTCGACGGCGTGGTCCGGGGGCAGGTCGCGCACCCGCCAGGCACCGGTGCCCGCGGCCGCCTCCAGGAACGCGCGGGCGGCTTCCAGGGCGGCGCGCGGGGCGTCGGACGCGGCCACCCGCAGGGCGCTCGCCCCGACCCGGACGACGACGGTCTCCCGCTCCTGTGCGAGCAACGTCACATCGGCGCCGAGGCCCGCGACGTCGCCGCGGCCGTCGTCGAGGGCGAACAGGAAGCGGCCGGAGAGGGCGGTCGTCCAGTCCTGGGCGCACAGGAGGGCGTCGAGGGCGCGCAGGCGGGCGGTGGCGTGGGCGCCGTCGTGGCCCCGCCCGTCCAGGCCGGCCAGCGGCGACGCGACGATGTTGCGCACGCGCTCGTGGGTCTCGGAGGGCATCAGGCCGGTGTGGCGCAGGAGTTCGGCCAGTGCGGTGGCGTGGGGGGCCGCGATGCCGCGCAGCTCGGCGTTGCCCCGGGAGGTGAGGGTGAGGTGGCCGTCCGCGTACCGCTCGGCGGCGGTGGCCAGGGCGTGTACCTGACGGATCGTCAATATGCCGCCCGGCAGGCGGAGTCGGGCGAGGTTGCCGTCGTCGGCCTGGTGCAGTCGCAGGGCGCCGGGGCAGGCGTCGCCGCGGTCCCGTACGACGGGGTCGCGGGGGGCTGCTCCCGGGGCGTCCCCTATGGGGGTTTCGCCCTGGTTGTGGGGTGTTGCGGAGGGGCGCGGCATGGCGGCGAGCATACCCAGGTCGCATCCGCGGGGGCCGCCCCGCCGGGTGGGTACGGGGCGCGCTACCGGCGTCCGCGCCGGGCCCGGGCCGGATCGGCGCATGCGGGCCGGCACCAACCCCGCCAGCGGCGCGGGGAACTGCGGCGCCCAGCCACCCACGGCCCGCAGCCGGGACCCCTGGGGCTCCGCCCCAGACCCCGTCCGCGCCTGAAGGGCGCTTGTCCTCAATCGCCGGACGGGCTGAGGTTGCCCGCACGGGCCAGCATGAGCCTTGCTCCGGGGCAGCCCCCACGGGCCGGCACCAACCCCGCCAAGGGGCGCGGGGAACTGCGCGAGAAGCGACCACGGCCCGCAGCCGGGGCCCATGGGGCTCCGCCCGAGACCCCGTCCGCGCCTGAAGGGCGCTTGTCCTCAATCGCCGGACAGGCTGAGGTTGCCTGCACAGGCCAGCATGAGCCCTGCTCCGGGGTAGCCCCCACGGGCCGGCACCAACCCCGCCAAGGGGCGCGGGGAACTGCGCGAGAAGCGACCACGGCCCGCAGCCGGGACCCATGGGGCTCCGCCCCAGACCCCATTCGCGCTGAAGGCGCTTGTCCTCAATCGCCGGACGGGCTGAGGGTGCCCGCGCGGGCCAGCACCAACCCCGCCAAGGGGCGCGGGGAACTGCGCACAACCTGGCCACGCCCCGAAGGCGGGCCCTCGGTGGGCCGGGGCCGAGGGGGGACCCGGGTGGGTCGCTACTATGCAGGCGGCAGGCCACCCGGCCCGCCGGCGTCGCCGGACACGGCGACAGGGGAGGAAGCCCGGTGAGATTCCGGCGCGGTCCCGCCACTGTGAGCCCGGACCCGAGCCCCGCTCGACCGGGTGAGTCAGGAACTCCCCCTCCCCGGGCAGGGGAGACCATCCGACACCACCCGGGGCGCGGACACCCCGAGGAAGGCCTGACGCCGCATGCTGCACTCGCCCGGGGAGCCCACGGAGGACCCCCGCCCCATCCTGCTCCTGTCGACGTCCGACACCGACCTCCTCAGCGCCCGCGCCGCGAACGGCCCGGTGCCGTACCGGTTCGCGAACCCGTCCCGGCTCGCGCTCGACGCCCTGCCCGAGCTGATCGACGGCGTCGGCCTCGTCGTCGTACGACTGCTCGGCGGCGTACGCGCCTGGCAGGACGGCCTGGACCAGCTCACCGCGAGCGGCCTCCCGGTCGTCGTCCTGACCGGCGAACAGGCCCCGGACGCCCAGCTGATGGCCGCCTCCACCGTCCCCGTCGGCATCGCCGCCGAGGCGCACGCCTACCTCGCGCACGGCGGCCCCGCCAACCTCGACCAGCTCGCCCGGTTCCTGTCCGACACCGTGCTGCTCACCGGCCACGGCTTCGAGCCGCCCGCGCCCGCCCCGTCCTGGGGCCCGCTGGAGCGTACGGCCAGGGCCACCGACGGCCCCACCGTCGCCGTGCTCTACTACCGCGCCCACCACATGAGCGGCAACACCGCCTTCGTGGACGCCCTGTGCGGCGCGATCGAGGACGCCGGTGCCCGCCCGCTCCCGCTGTACGTGTCCTCGCTGCGCGACCCCGAGCCCGCGCTCATCGACGAACTGCGCGCCGCTGACGCCATCGTGACCACCGTCCTGGCCGCCGGCGGCACCAAGCCCGCCACCGCCTCGGCCGGCGGCGACGACGAGTCCTGGGACGCGGGTGCGCTCAGCGGCCTTGACGTGCCGATCCTCCAGGCGCTCTGCCTCACCGGCTCCCGCAGCGCCTGGGAGGACAACGACGAAGGCGTCTCCCCGCTCGACGCGGCAAGCCAGATCGCCGTGCCCGAGTTCGACGGCCGCCTCATCACCGTGCCGTTCTCCTTCAAGGAGATCGACGAGGACGGACTGCCCGCGTACGTGGCCGACGCCGAGCGGGCCGCCCGCGTCGCCGGCATCGCCGTGCGCCACGCCCGCCTCAAGCACATCCCGGCCGCCGACAAGCGCATCGCGCTCGTCCTGTCCGCCTACCCCACCAAGCACTCCCGCATCGGCAACGCCGTCGGCCTCGACACCCCCGCCAGCGCCGTCGCGCTCCTGCGCCGGCTGCGCGCCGAGGGGTACGACTTCGGGCCCGAGGAGGAGATCCCGGGCCTGGTCTCCGGCGACGGCGACGAACTGATCCGCGCCCTCATCGACGCGGGCGGCCACGACCAGGACTGGCTCACCGAGGAGCAGCTGGCCGCCAACCCGGTGCGCATCCCGGCCGCCGACTACAAGCGCTGGTACGCAACGCTCTCCGAGGAGCTGCGCGAGAACGTCGAGCGGCACTGGGGCCCGCCGCCCGGCGAGATGTTCCTCGACCGCTCCCGCGTGGGCAACGGCGGCGACCCCCAGGGCGACATCGTGCTCGCCGCCCTGCGCCGCGACAACCTGCTGATCCTCATCCAGCCCCCGCGCGGCTTCGGCGAGAACCCGATCGCGATCTACCACGACCCCGATCTGCCGCCCAGCCACCACTACTTGGCCGCCTACCGCTGGATCGCGGCCCCGGCCGCCGACGGCGGATTCGGCGCCGACGCGATGATCCACCTGGGCAAGCACGGCAACCTGGAGTGGCTGCCCGGCAAGAACGCGGGCCTGTCCGCCGCCTGCGGCCCCGACGCCGCGCTCGGCGACCTCCCGCTGATCTACCCGTTCCTGGTCAACGACCCGGGCGAGGGCACCCAGGCCAAGCGCCGCGTGCACGCCACCCTCGTCGACCACCTCGTGCCGCCGATGGCCCGCGCCGACTCCTACGGCGACATCGCGCGCCTGGAACAACTCCTGGACGAGCACGCCCAGATCGCCGCCATGGACCCGGCCAAGCTCCCCGCGATCCGCGCCCAGATCTGGACGCTCATCCAGGCCGCCAAGCTCGACCACGACCTCGGGCTCGAAGACCGCCCCGAGGACGAGGGCTTCGACGAGTTCATCATGCATCTCGACGGCTGGCTCTGCGAGATCAAGGACGTCCAGATCCGCGACGGCCTGCACGTCCTCGGCAACGCACCGGCCGGCGCCGACCGCGTCAACCTCGTCCTCGCCATCCTGCGCGCCCGCCAGATCTGGGGCGGCACCACCGCCCTGCCCGGCCTGCGCGAAGCCCTCGGCCTCGACGAGTCCGCCGCCACCCGCACCAGCGCCGACGAGGCCGAGGAACAGGCCCGCGCCCTGGTGCAGTTGATGGACGACGCCGACTGGGACCTCGCGGCGATCCCCGCCGAGCAGCCCCAACAGGTCCGCGCGATCCTGGAGTTCGCCGCCCGCGAGGTCGTGCCGCGCCTGGCCGCCACCACCGCCGAACTCGACCACACCGTCCACGCCCTGACCGGCGGCTTCGTCCCGGCGGGCCCCTCGGGCTCCCCGCTGCGCGGCCTGGTCAACGTCCTGCCGACCGGCCGCAACTTCTACTCCGTCGACCCCAAGGCCGTCCCCTCCCGGCTCGCCTGGGAGACCGGCCAGGCACTCGCCGAATCCCTCGCCAACCGCTACCGCGCCGACAACGGCGAGTGGCCGACCTCCGTCGGGCTCTCCCTGTGGGGTACGAGCGCGATGCGCACGGCCGGCGACGACGTGGCCGAGGCGATGGCGCTGCTCGGCGTGCGCCCGGTCTGGGACGACGCCTCGCGCCGCGTCACCGGCCTCGAACCCATCCCGCTCGACGAGCTGGGCCGCCCCCGCATCGACGTCACCCTGCGCATCTCGGGCTTCTTCCGCGACGCCTTCCCGCACACCATCGGTCTGCTGGACGACGCGGTCCGCCTCGCGGCCTCCCTGGACGAGGGCGCCGACGTCAACCACGTACGCGCCCACACCCAGGCCGACCTCGCCGAGCACGGCGACGAACGCCGCGCCACCACCCGTATCTTCGGCTCACGCCCCGGCACCTACGGCGCGGGCCTGCTCCAGCTCATCGACTCCCGCGACTGGCGCACCGACGCCGACCTCGCCGAGGTCTACACGGTGTGGGGCGGCTACGCCTACGGCCGCGAACTCGACGGGCGTCCGGCCCGGGAGGAGATGGAGACGGCGTACAAGCGGATCGCGGTCGCGGCGAAGAACACCGACACCCGCGAGCACGACATCGCCGACTCCGACGACTACTTCCAGTACCACGGCGGCATGGTCGCCACCGTCCGCGCCCTGCGCGGCACCGCCCCCGAGGCCTACATCGGCGACTCGACCCGGCCCGAGACCGTCAAGACCCGCACCCTGGTCGAGGAGACCTCGCGCGTCTTCCGCGCCCGCGTGGTCAACCCCAAGTGGATCGAGGCGATGCGCCGCCACGGCTACAAGGGCGCCTTCGAACTCGCCGCCACCGTGGACTACTTGTTCGGCTACGACGCCACCACCGGCGTCGTAGCCGACTGGATGTACGACAAGTTGACCGAGACGTACGTCCTGGACCCGGCCAACCGCGCATTCCTCCAGAACGCCAACCCGTGGGCCCTGCACGGCATCGCGGAACGCCTTCTGGAGGCCGAGTCGCGCGGCATGTGGGCCAAGCCCGACCCGGCGGTCCTCGAAGCGCTGCGCCAGGTCTACCTGGAGACCGAGGGCGACCTGGAGGACGAGGGCTGAGCCCGGCGACGCACGAGGGGCGGGCCCGGGTCGCACGACCCGGGCCCGCCCCCGTTCACCCAGCGCCGCTCCCTGCTAACTCCGGCTGCCGAAGTCCTGCGTCCACCAGGGGCCGCCCGACCCGTAGTGCACGCCTATCCCGATCTCCTTGAAGCCGCAGTTGAGGATGTTGGCGCGGTGGCCGGGGCTGTGCATCCAGGAGTCCATGACGGCGGCCGCGTCGGCCTGGCCGCGCGCGATGTTCTCACCGTACGAGCTCCACTGGTAACCGGCGGCCGTGATCCGCTCGCCGGGGCCCGCGCCGCTCGGGTCGGTGTGGTCGAAGAAGTTCTGCGCGGCCATGTTCTCGGAGTGCTTGAGCGCCGCGTCGTACAGCTGGGGATTGCTGGTGAGCGCCGGGCAACCCGCCTTGCTCCGCTCGGAGTTGACCAGGTCGAGCACCTGCTGCACGGCGGCGGGCGTGTTCGGGCCGGCGGCGCTCGGAGCCGCGCGCTTCGTGCTCGGCGCGGGCTTCGGCGGCGAGGGGCGCGCAGACGGTCTGGCGGCCGGCGCGGAGTGCTGGGAGGGGCGCGGCGAGGGCGAAGTGCTCGGCTTCTGCGGCGAGTTGGATGCGGACGGCGACGGCGCCACGGGCTGGGCGCTGATGCCGTCGGCCGCCGCGTCGGTGGTGACGACGGGGGCGTCGGCGACGGCGTGGGAGGCGTCGCCGCCGGAGTCCGTGAGGAAGTGGTACGCCCCGCCGGCCGCGGTGACCAGGGCGAGGGCCGCGATGGCGGTGGCGGTCCTGCGCCGGCGCCGGGCCCGCCGGTCGCGGCGGTCGCGCCGGGACGCGGGGGCCCGTCGCTTACCGGCCGCGTGCGCGCCATGGGCGGCGCGGGGAGCCTGCGCCGAGGCCTGGGTGGCGGCGCTCGGGGTGGCTTGGGTGGTGGCGTTGGCGACGGTGTCCAGGCCGGGACCGTGACCGAGCGACGCGCCGGCCAGAGCGGCCGTGGCCGCCGCCACCGGGACGAGGGCGAGCCCCACGAGCAGGCCCTCGGCGGGTATGAGCCCGCTCCAGTGCCCCGAGCAGACCGCGCAGGTCCGCGCGTGCCGGGCTATGCGCTTGCGCCACAGGGCGGACGGCACACCGTCCCAGGACTGCGTCAGCCCGTTCAGCTCGCCGCAGCGCTCGGTCCCCGCGAGGGCGCGCACCACGACCCGGGCGGTCTCCAGCTGGCCCTTCATGCGCTGCACGCGCACGGCGGCGTGCTCGGCGGACAGCTCCAGCGCGGCCGCGACCTCGCCCCGTGTGAGCACACCGGCCGCCTCAAGCCACCACAGCGAGAGCAGCGCCCTGTCGTCGGGCTCAAGCCAGCGAGTGGCCTCGGTGACCTCCTTGCGCTGCCCCGAGAGGCCGAGCCGGGCGATGGTGAGGTCCACGAAGTCGGCGCCGGGGTCGGCGACGTCGTAGGCGTCCTGGAGCCCGCCGTCCACGGGCGTACGCCGGTGGCCGTGCCAGTACCGGCGGACCTCGTTCATGGTGACGGCGACCAGCCAGGACCTGAACGCCTCGGGGTCGCGCAGCGAGCCCAGCCCGTCGAGCATCCGCAGCAGGCTCTCCTGCACGACGTCGTCGACATCGGCGTGGCCGCCGAGCGCCCGGCCGACGATGTTGTAGACGAGCGGCAGATACCCCGAGACGAGCTCGTCCCGCGCCCGCTGGTCCCCGGCACGGGCCGCGACGACCACCGCGGCTTCCTGTTCACTGATCACGCCTCGTCCACTCTCCCGGAGCACCGAACCCATCTGACCCGACGTAGAGGAGACACCCCGGCGGTGTCCGGATAACAGAAAACAGCGAACGTTTCCGCTCCACCACCGAACACATTCCGACCAGAGCGGTCCCGCGCAGCCTAACCACGCGCGCCCGGGGCGAGCCCCGCGCCCGCCGGGGCGAACGCGGCCCGGTAGGCGCGTGGGCTCGTGGCCAGGCGGGCGGCGAAGTGCTGGCGCATGGTGATCTCACTGCCGAAGCCCGCACGGCGGGCCACCTCCGGCATGGGCAGGTCGGTGCGCTCCAGGAGTTTCTGCGCCCTCGCGACGCGCTGGTCGAGCAGCCACCGCAGGGGCGTCGTCCCGGTGGTCGCCGTGAAGTGCCGGGCGAAGGAGCGCGGTGACATCCGGGCGCGCTCCGCGAGGGCGGCCACGGTCAACGGTTCGTGGAGGTGGTGGAGCGCATACGCGCGTACGTCGGCCAGGGCGTCCATGTCCCGGTCCGTGCGCGGGACGGGATGTTCGATGAACTGCGCCTGGCCTCCCGTTCGAAACGGCGCGGTGACCATCGACCGGGCGATCGTCGCGGCGGTCTCGGCACCGTGCGCGGTCCGTACGAGGTGCAGGCACAGATCGATGCCCGCGGCCGTGCCGGCGGAGGTCCAGATGTTGCCGTCCTCGACGAACAGCGCGTTCCGTTCGACGCGTACCCGTGGATGCCGGGTCCGGAGCAGGTCGGCGAGGTCCCAGTGGGTCAGGGCGCGGCGGTCGTCGAGCAGCCCGGCCTGGGCCAGCGTGAGCGCACCACCGCACAGCGCCGCGATCGTGGTGCCGCGGGCATGGGCGCGGCGGAGGGCCGCGAGTACGGGCGCGGGTGCGGGGGTCGTGTGGTCGTCCAGACCCGGGACGAGGATCAGACCGGCACGGTCCAGCCAGGCCAGGGTGCGGTCGGGGGTGAGGGCGAGGCCGCCGCGCATCGGCACGGGCGCCGGATCGGCGGCGACGCGGCGCAGTTCGAAGGCGGGCACGCCCCGGGCGGTGCGATCCGCGCCCCACACCTCGGTGATCACGGAGACGTCGAAGGCCCGGATGCCGGGAAAGGCCAGCAGGGCGACCCGGTGGCCGGCGCCAGAGGGAGGCATCGTGTCCGTCACGCTGGCAGTAAACCATCGATCGCTGACTTCTGTACCTCTGGGGCGAGGTGGTCCGCACCGCCAGCATGGGGTCATGACCAGCGATATGCGCAGCAACCACGAGAACGCACCGAGCGAGGGGAGCCCCCGGGCCCCCGAGCGGACCGACCTCGCGCCGAACGCGGCACTGGTCGTCGTCGACGTGCAGCGGGGCTTCGAGGAGGAGGAGTTCTGGGGGCCGCGTGACAACCCGGCCGCCGACGAGAACATCGCCGCGCTGATCGACGCCTGGCAGGAGACGGGCCGGCCGGTCGTCTTCGTGCGGCACGACTCGTCGCGACCGGGCTCGCCGTTGCGGCCCGGATACGGAGGCAATGACTTCAAGGAGTACGTGCGCAGGCGGCGGGGGCAGGGCACGGGTCCGGAGCTGCTGGTGACCAAGACCGTGAACTCGGCGTTCTACGGGACGCCGGACCTTGGCGCCTGGTTCGATGAGGCCGGGATCCGCCAGATCGTGGTGATCGGGATCCAGACCAACATGTGTGTCGAGACCACGGCCCGGATGGGCGGCAACCTCGGCTACGAGGTGCTGGTCCCCCTCGACGCGACCCACACCTTCGACCTGAGCGGCCCCTTCGGCTGGCACCGGTCCGCCGCCGAACTCGCCCGGGCCACCGCGGTGACCCTGCACGGCGGCGGGTTCGCGCGTGTCGTGACGACGGCGGGGCTTCTCGCGGTGTGCCGATAGGGGACCGGCTTGGGCGCGGGGGCGCCCTACACCCCGGCGACGTGTGCGGCACGCAACCGGGGGAAACGCCGTGCGCCGACGGGCCCGGTGTATCGTGCGCACCACCTTTCTCATGGAATGTGCTGCTTTGTGCGATGACTTGAGAGCCCCCACACCTCCCGGGATCGGGCGCCGCGCCCTCCTCGCCGGCCTCCCCGCGGCCTTCGCGTTGAGCGGGTGCGACATGCGTCCGGCGCGGCGTGAGCGGGAGCACGGGAGCGGTCACGGTGCCGTCCCCGAGCCGGTGCGCCAAGGCGGTGTGGCGGGACAGCGGCAGCCGAGTGTCCTCTTCCTCTCCTACGACCTGCACGCGAACACCCGGGGCGCGCCGGGCCGGGACGCGGTGCGACGGCTGCTGGCGCGGTGGAGCGAACTGATCGCCGGACGGGCGCGGGGGACGACGGTGACCGTCGGGATCGGGCCCACCCTGCCGCCGAGGCTCGGTATCGGCGCGCCCGACGCGCTGCGGGAGCTGCCCGCCTTTCCCGGGGAGCGCCCGGAACCCGGGGCGGGCGGCGGGGAGATCGGCGTCCAGATCTGCGGGCCCGGCCCCCGGGCGTGCGAGGCGCTGGCCGGGATGCTCGCGGGCGCCGGAGCCGGGGTGCTGCGTCCGCGCTGGCGCCAGGCCGGGTTCCTCGCGTCCGGGCGGCCCGGGGCGCGGACGGCGTTCCTCGCGCCACCGGAGGCCGGCGGAACGCCCCGCGACCTCTTCGGCTTCAAGAACGGCACGGCCAACCCCGGGCCGCAGGAGTGCGAGCATTGGGTGTGGCTGCCCGGGCCCGGCCCCTACGCGGACGGCACGTTCCTCGTGGTGCGCCGCATCCGCCTGCGGGTGGAGGAGTTCGGGCGGCTCCCGGTCGCCCGGCAGGAGCAGATCATCGGCCGCCGCAAACAGGGGGGAGAGCCCCTTGCGGGCGGCTCCGAGCACGACGCGGGCGACCTCGACGCCCGCGCGCCGGACGGCGGTTACCTCCTGCCGGCCGACGCCCACCTGCGCCTGGCGGACCCCCGCCTCGACGGCGGCGCCCGCATGCTGCGGCGGGGCTACTCCTACGAGAACAACGCGGCCGACCGGGGAACGCTCTTCCTCGCCTACATGAGGGACCCCCTGCTCTTCGTGCGGGCACGGCAGCGAATGGCGTCCGGCGACGCGCTCAACGCCTACACCCAGCCCTACGGCTCCGCGCTGTTCTACGTCCTCCCCGGCTCGCGCCCGGACCGGCCGCTGGGCAGCACGGTCCTGTGACACCGGGGCGCGCTCCGGTCCCTCACGCCGGGCCCGGGAAGTGGCAGGCCGCCTCGCGTCCCTCCCCCGGCACGGTGGTCCGCAGCACCGGGGCCTCGGTGCGGCAGATGGCGCGGGCGCGGGCGCAGCGGGGGTGGAAGGAGCAGCCGGGTGGTGGCGCGGCGGGGCTCGGGGGGTCGCCGAGCAGGGTGATCCGCTCGCGGGCCCGTTCGGCCGCCGGGTCGGGCAGCGGCACCGCGGACAGCAGGGCCTGGGTGTAGGGGTGGGCGGGGTCGGCGTAGACGCTTTCCTTGTCGCCGATCTCCACGACCCGCCCCAGGTACATCACCGCGACCCGGTCGCAGACCCGTTTGACCACGGACAGGTCGTGCGCGATGAAGAGGTAGGCCAGGCCGAGTTCCTTCTGGAGGCGTTCCATCAGGTTGACGATCTGGGCCTGTACGGAGACGTCGAGCGCGGAGACGGGTTCGTCCGCGACGATCAGGGCGGGGTCGAGCGCGAGGGCGCGGGCGATGCCGATGCGCTGGGCCTGGCCGCCGGAGAATTCGTGCGGATAGCGGTCGATGTGTTCGGGGATGAGGCCGACGAGTTCCATCAGTTCGGCCGCCCGCGCGCGTGCGACGCCGGGCGGGGTGCCGTGCGCGAGCAGGGGGTCGGAGATGATCCGGGCCACCGTCTGGCGGGGGTTGAGCGAGGAGTGGGGGTCCTGGAAGACCATTTGGAGGTCCTTGCGCATCGGCCGCAGCCGGCGCCGGTTCAGACGGCTGATGTCGCGCCCCTCGTACGCGATCGTCCCCGAGGTCGGCTCCAGGAGCCGCACGATCATGCGGCCGGTGGTGGACTTGCCGCAGCCGGACTCGCCGACCAGGCCAAGCGTCTCGCCCCGCGCGACGTCGAAGCTGACGCCGTCCACGGCCCGCACGGGCGCCGAGCGGGCTCCTCGGCCCGGAAAGTGCATCCTCAAGTCCCGTACGGACAACAGGGGTTGGGCGGTCTCGACGCTCATGACGCTATGCCTTCGTATGCGGGGAGGTGGCAGGCGGCCGTGTGCCCGGGCGGCCCTTCGAGCAGGGGCCGCTCGCTCGCGCACCGCGCGCGCGGCTCCTCGCTCGCGGCGGCGGCGCGCGGGCAGCGGGGCGCGAACGCGCAGCCGGGTGCGGGGTCGAGCAGGGAGGGCGGGCTGCCCGGGATGGCGCGCAGGGGCTCCTCGTCGCTGTCGTCGAGCCGGGGCAGCGAGTCGAGCAGACCCCGGGTGTAGGGGTGGACGGGGCGCGCGAACAGGTCGTCCACGGGCGCCTGTTCGGCCGCCCGGCCGCCGTACATCACCAGGACGTCGTGGGCGACGCGGGCCACCACCCCCAGATCGTGGGTGATCATCACGACGGCCAGTCCGTGCTCCTGCTGGATGCGGGCGATCAGTTCGAGGATCTGGGCCTGCACGGTGACGTCGAGCGCGGTGGTCGGCTCGTCGGCGATGAGCACTTCGGGCTCGCAGGCGAGCGCCATCGCGATCATGGCGCGCTGGCGCATGCCGCCGGAGAACTGGTGCGGGTACTCCCCGGCCCGCCGCGCGGGCTCGGGGATGCCGACCTCGGCCAGCATCTCCACCGCGCGTCTACGGGCCTGCCCGCGCCCGGAGTTGAAGTGGACGCGGTGGTGCTCGGCGATCTGCTCGCCGATCGTGTAGTAGGGGTGGAGGCTGGAGAGCGGGTCCTGGAAGATCATCGCGATGCGCCGGCCGCGCACCTGGTTGAGGGCGCGTTCGGGCAGCCCCACCAGTTCGCGCCCGTCCAGCGTGATGGAGCCGGTGACCTCGGCGCCGGTGTGCAGGCCGAGGACGGCCATGGACGTGACGGACTTGCCGGAGCCCGATTCGCCGACGATGCCGAGGGTGCGGCCCCGGTGGACGTCGAAGGAGAGGGCGTCGACGGCCCGTACCGGCCCGCGCGGCGTGGCGAAGGCGACGCTCAAGTCCCGTACCGACAACAGGGGTTGAGGCTCGCTGGTCTGGGTCATCAGAGCCTCACTCGCGGGTCGACGACGGCGTACAGGAGGTCGACGGCCAGGTTGGCGACGACGATGAAGGCGGCGGCGAGCAGTGTCACGCCGAGGATGACGGGCTGGTCACCGGTGGACAGCGCGCCGTAGAAGAGCCGTCCGATGCCGGGCAGGCCGAAGATCGACTCGGTGATGACGGCGCCGGCGAGCAGCGCGCCCAGGTCCATCCCGAACAGGGTGAGGATCGGGGTCATGGCGGAGCGCAGGCCGTGTTTGACGACGACGGTGCGGCGCGGCAGGCCCTTGGCGCGGGCCGTGCGGATGTAGGGCTCCGCCATCGTCTCGATCATCGAACTGCGGCTCTGGCGCGCGTACATGGCGGCGTACATGACGGCGAGCGCGATCCAGGGGAGCAGCAGGTTGGACGCCCAGTGCAGGGGGTCGGAGGTGAGGGAGACGTACTGCGGATAGGGCAGCAGTCCCGCGATCCTGATCAGTCCGTAGATCAGCATCACCGAGGTGAAGTACACCGGCAGCGAGGCGGCGGCGACCGCGCCGACCATCAGGGCCCGGTCGGTCAGGGAGTCCTTGCGCAGGGCCGCGACGACGCCGGCGCTCAGCCCGAGCGCCAGCCACAGCACGGCCGCGCCGAGCGCGAGGGAGGCGGAGACGGGCAGGCGGTCCATGAGCAGCGACCAGACGGACTCGCTGTTCTCGTAGGAGTAGCCCAGGCACGGGAAGTCGCAGTGCAGGGCGTACTGGCCGGTGCCCATGGTGCGGCCGGTGAAGATCCCCGAGGCGAAGTCCCAGAACTGGCGCCACAGCGGCTCATCCAGGCCCATGTGGACGCGGATCGCGGCCAGGCGTTCGGCGCTGCACGACTTGCCGCAGGCGGCGGCCGCCGGGTCGGAGGGCAGGACGTAGAAGATGGTGAAGGTGACGGCGGCGATCGCGATGAGCACACCGATGACGCCGAGGATCCTGCGGGCCAGATAGCGGCTCATGTGCGGCTCCCCCTCGGGTCGAGGACGTCGCGCAGCGCGTCGCCGAGCAGGGTGAAGGCGAGCACGGTCAGGAAGAGGCAGGCGCTCGGGATGACGAAGTACATCGGGTCGGTGTCGTAGAAGGACACGCTCTCGGCGATCATCTGGCCCCACGACGGGGTGGGCGGGCGCACGCCGACGCCGAGGTAGCTGAGCGCGGCCTCGGTGGCGATCATGCCGGGGACGATGAGCGTGGTGTACGCGATGACGGGCCCGGCCACCCCGGGCAGGATGTCGCGGGTCAGGATGCGCCAGGGTCCCGAGCCGCCGACCCGGGCGGCGTCCACGTACTCGCGGTGTTTGAGCGAGAGGGTCTGGCCGCGCACCACGCGGGCGATGCCGGGCCAGCCGAACAGGCCGATGACGGCGGTCATCAGCAGGACGCGGTTGACGTCCTTGGCCACCGACATCATCGCGATCATGAAGATGAGGGAGGGGAAGGACATCGTGAGGTCCATCAGGCGGGAGAGGACCGTGTCGGTGCGGCCGCCGAAGTATCCGGCCGCGATCCCCGCCGCCGTGCCGGTCACCACGACGATCGCGGTGGCGGTCAGGGCGATGAACAGCGAGACCTGGGCGCCGTGCACGACGCGGGCGAACAGGTCGCGCCCGGTGATGGGTTCCACGCCGAGCCAGTGTTCGGCGGAGATGCCGCCGAGCGGCCCGAGCGGCTGGCCGCCGAGGTAGGGGTCGATGGCGCTCTTGTCGAAGGCGTCCGGCGACCAGCCGCCGAGCGCGCCGAGCAGGGGTGCGCCGGCCGCCATGACGAGGAACAGCACGACGACGGCGAGGGAGATCTTCACGGAGGTACGGCGGCGCAGCTCGGCCCGGGCCAGCTGCCACGGGCCCCGGCCCGCCACGGGCGCCGACGGCGGCGCCGCGCTCTTCACCAGAGTGGTCATGGTCGGGCGCGCCCTCAATTCCCGCTCGTGGAGGGGTTCTTGAGCCCGATGGTGGCGTAGTCGATCTGGCCGCCGAACGAGGTCTGGCCGTAGGCGCCCGCGATGTTCTTGCCGACCACGAGCGGCCAGCGCCGCACCAGGACCGGAATGGCGGGCGCCTTGGCGAGGATGTCGCCGTCGAGCCGCTGCCAGGCCTGGTCGGCGGCCTTGGCGTCGGTCATCGCCGCTATCTCGTCCATCCGCTTCATGGTCGCCTCGTCGCGGAAGATCGAGTGGTTGCCGGAGTTGCCCTTGTCCTTGATGTAGCGCCCGTCGAAGACGAACGGCAGGAACGTGGAGCCGGAGGGGTAGTCGGGACACCAGCCCGAGTACACGAGGTCGGTGCGGTTCTTGACGTCGCCGATGGTGGCGTAGAACGCGGAGGGGTCGACGGTCTCGATGGTGACCTTGATGCCGGCCTTGGCCAGCGACTCCTGGATCGCCTCC
Organism: Streptomyces sp. NPDC006711; assembly: GCF_042869775.1. Lineage (NCBI taxonomy): Bacteria > Bacillati > Actinomycetota > Actinomycetes > Kitasatosporales > Streptomycetaceae > Streptomyces > Streptomyces sp. NPDC006711. The sequence continues at coordinate 484,502 of NZ_JBIAGO010000001.1, read as the reverse complement.
GCGCGGCCCTTGTCACCGGTGGATACGGTCATCTTCGTCTCGAACCCGCCCGGCTTGCCCGCCTCCTTCAGGAGCTGCTTGGCCTTGGCGATGTCACCGGTGGCCGGGATCTTGAGGGTGTCCGGCTGCTTGCCGCCGAAGAGGGTGGCCGGCATGTAGGCGGTCGAGGGGTCGTTGAAGGCGGGCCCGCCCGACGAGGTGAGCACCGCGTCCTTGTCGAGCGCGTACATCATGGCCTGGCGCACCCTGACGTCGGTGAAGGGGGCGCGCCCGGTGTGCATCTGCACCATGTCCGTGCAGTTGGTGGACTCCGCGAGCAGCCGCGAGCGCACCTCGGCGACGGGCAGCACCTTCGGCGCGCTCTCGGGGCGCAGCGCCCCCCAGGACACGGCGGAGGCGTCGGCGCCCTGGCTGGCGATCATCCGGTCGTCGATCTGGGTCGCCTTGAGGCCCATCGTCACGACGACACGGTCGGGATAGGCCTTGCGGACCGGGTCGGTGTTCGGGTCCCAGTGGGTGTTGCGGACCAGGACCAGCTGTTTGTCGCGCTGGTAGGACTCCACTTTGTACGGGCCGGACGAGAAGGGTCTGTTGTCGTACTTGGGCCCGGTGTCCCGCGCCTTGGGCACGGGGGCGAAGGTGGGCATGACGGTGGCGTTGGGGAACTCCGCGAAGGGCTTGCGCAGTTCGAAGACGATGGTGTGGTCGTCGGGGGTCTGAATCGAGTCGAGGTGCTTGCCCTGCCCGGGGCCCTGGTAGCCCTCGGCGCCGGTGAGGTAGCGCGCCGCGTAGTCGGCGCCGCCGGGCAGGTCGGGCGAGAAGGAGCGCTCCACGTTGTACTTGATGTCCTGCGCGGTGACCGGGGTGCCGTCCTCGTAGGTGACGCCCTGCTTGAGGTGGAAGGTCCAGGTGCGGGCGCCGTTGGAGGACGTGCCGAGGTCGGTGGCGAGGTCCGGCACGAGTTCGCTGCCGCCGGTTCCGGGGGCGGCCTTGTAGGTCACCAGGGTGCGGTAGAGCAGCCGGATGCCGAAGTCCATGTCGTTCATGACCCAGTTGCGGGCCGGGTCGAGATGGGTGAAGTCCTGGTTGGACAGGACGGTGAGGGTGCCGCCCTTGACCGGGGTGCCGCCGACGGTCTTGCCCACGTTGGCAAGAGCGGGATTCGTACCGCCCGGCCCGCCCCCGCTCGCGTGCTTCTCCCCCGAACACCCGACCGCGCCGAGAGTCAGGGCCGCCACCACGGCGGCGGCGAGGGCGGTGCGGATGCGCTTGTTCATCTGTGGTCACTCCGTACGGTGCGGTCAGCCCTGGGCGGCTGGAATGTGACCCGTAACATAGTAATGTGAAATTGCACTGACAAGGTGTCGGGAACCTTTTTATCCACGCTTGGCCCTGCGGGGCGGTGGGGTGGGGGTGCGCGGGGCGACTTCGGCGCCCACGGAGCCCGCCGTGTTCGCGCCGGGGTGCCGGGGCCCTGGCGGGCGGCTGGGGGTGCCGGGAGCGGGGGGCCGACCTCGGTCCGTGGATCAACGAGCGGCTGACCGGACCGCACGTGCGGTTCTCTGCGCGCGGGGCCCCGGGTCCTGTGGTCCACTCCTCGCGCGGGGCGCGCAAGTGCCCGGCCCCAGGCGCGTTCTGGGGCCGGGTGGTCCGGGTGGTGGTTTGGACAGGGGGCCCGGTCGGCCGACCTCATCGGTGTCCGAGCCCTCTCTGCCCCCGCGCGGCCACCGGTGACGAGCGCCCGCGCGGGCTTCTGGAGGGGTTACTCGTAGCGCTCCCAGACATGGCCGCCCCGATGCCGCATGGGCAGCCAGCACGAGACGTCCGCCGAGGGGCCGGTCCGCTCGCAGGCGGGCAGGCGGCGCAGTTCCATGCCGGCCTCACCACCCCACACCAGCCACAGCTCGTCCGGCGCGTCCCCGGTCGGTGCCAGGTGGCGCAGGAGGGCCACGTGCTCGCCGTAGGGGTGCGGGTCCAGCTCGCAGGCGACGTACGCCGGAACGTCACCGTCCTCGCCCCCCGGGTAGGACAGCGCCCTGCGCCGCTCGTCCTCCGGCAGGCTCACCCATTGCGAGCACTCCACTGGGGCGCCCCTTTCGGATCGGGTCGGGTCAGATGGGTTCGGGGCGGGTCGGGTTGGGGCGGGTCGAGGTCGAGGTCAGGATCGGTGCGGGTGCGGGTGCGGGTGCGGGTGCGGGTGCGCGGCGATCGTCGCGTTCGCCGCGTCCAGGGCGTCCTGGTCGCCGCGCTCGCGCGCCTCGGCCCGCCGCTCCCCCCACTCGCGCCACACGGCGCAACCGTGGCGCTCCGAGGGTTCCCGTCGCGGCAGGAACGGCTGCACCGCCCACATCAGCGCGTCACCACCGGAGTGCCGTAGAGGCGCGCGACCCGGAGCTCGGTGTCGGTCGGCGGCCGCAGACGGTGCGGGGCGACGGCCCACTGCCGCCCACCACCGGGCGGCCGCAGGAACACGGACCCCTCGTACTCCGCCACGACCTGGCCGACCCGGCCGGTGTCCATATCAACTACGTAGCGCATCGCGCTGTTCATGCCATTCATGCCATGTCTCTTCGGGGTTGGCTGGGCCACCGCGGCGTGCGGCAGCAGTGGCACGTGATCACTCACCGTGTGGCCTCCGATACACACGGTGTGTCCGTCGGCCCAGGCTGCATGCAAGTGGAACGCCACAAAATGAAAACTTGCATATTCGGCCCAGCCCTGGGGTCGGGTGATCCTGTGGAATGCTGGGCGCGGCAAGTGGAGACTGGTCCTCAACTCCGGTGGGTGTGACGCCACATGGGTGCACCGACAGTGCGACGACGTCGCCTCGGCGCCGAGTTGCGCCGCCTGCGCGAAGCCGCCGGACTGAAATTGGACGACGTCCAGGAGCGCACCTCCATCAGCGCGGTAAGGCATCGCGGGTGGAGACGGCGCGCACGGGCGTCAAGCCGAGCGACCTGGATATCCTGCTGGCGCTGTATGGCGTGGCCGAGGATGACACGGAGAAACGCGGGGTTCTGCACGCGTTGGCACGGGACGGCGCACGGCGCGGATGGTGGCAGACCTATGCCGACACGATCTCGCCGGCGTACGCCGATCTGATCGGCCTGGAAGCGCAGGCCAAGAGCGTCCGCACGTGGCAGACCACGCTGATTCCAGGCTTGCTTCAGACTGCGGCGTACGCCCGCGCGACCATCGACGCCATCAACATGACGACGCCGCCGGACCGCGTGAACGCGCTCGTGGAGGTCCGCACCGCGCGGCAGTCGATCCTCACCCGCCCCGACCCGCCGGAGCTCTGGGCCATCATCCACGAGGTGGCCCTACGTCCCCAGTTGGGCGACACCCACGTCATGCGGGAGCAGCTGCAACGCCTCCTGGACGTCACCACGCTTCCGCACGTCTCCGTGCAGGTGCTCCCCCTCACCGCGTCCCCGCACCCGGGGATGTCGGGCCCGTTCACCCTCCTCGGGTTTCCGGAGTCAGCAGATCTGGACATCGCGCACGTAGAGGACCTGACAAACGCCCTCTACGTCGAAGACCCTGTCGAAGTGGCAATCTACGGAGCCGCGTTCGAGCGCCTGCGCGCGGCGGCCCTGCCGTTCGACAAAACGACCGACCTCATCGCTCAACTGAAGGACTCACCATGACCACCATTCCGAACTCCGCCCAGACCGGCCTCACCTGGACCAAGTCGTCGTACAGCAGCGACGGCGGAAACTGCCTCGAAGTCGCCCACGGCGTCACCGGCGCCATGCCCGTGCGGGACTCGAAGGTCCCCGCCGGTCCGGCGCTGGTGATCCCGGACAGCATCTGGGGTGTCTTCCTGGACGCCGTGAAGCACCGCGCCATCTGAGTACGGACGTATGACGGAGCCGCCACCCCTACATTTGGGGCGGCGGCTCTGTGGTGCGCGGACGGTGGCAGGCAGAGTGCGGCCCGGGTCGAGAACGATGAAGTCGTACGGGGACTGGATGGTGCACGCCTCCATGGGGAGAATCTGGATGCGGACGTTCCCCAGGGTGGCGAGCCGGGCGATCGCGTGACCTCCCAGCCCAGGGCCGCCCCGGCACTCCCGCCGGAGCACACCCCAGCGCTTATGCAACGACTAGCCCAGGAGGTTGAGCAATGACGCCTCATCACACCGTCCCCGCCCTCACCGCGTACGCCCTGGCCCCCGAGAAGGCCTGGACCAAGTCGTCGTACAGCAACGACGGCTCCGGCAACTGCGTCGAAATCGCGGAACTCACTGCCACCATCGCCGTGCGCGACTCCAAGCAGCCCGCAGGCCTCGCCTTCCAGATCTCTCCCACGGCGTTCAGCGCGTTCCTTGCCTTCGCAAAGAACGCCACCGTTTGAACCTTCACCCCGAGAGGCTGAACCGTGATGCCCAGCACCGCGTACGAACTGGCCCCTGAAAGCGCCTGGCGCAAGTCCTCGTACAGCAACGACGGCTCCGGCAACTGCGTCGAGGTCGCCCACGGCGTCACCGGCGCGATGCCCGTGCGGGACTCGAAGTTCCCCGCCAGTCCGGCGCTGGTGATCCCGGACAGCGTCTGGGGTGTCTTCCTGGACGCCGTGAAGCACCGCGCCATCTGAGTACGGACGTACGTCGGAGCCGTCGCCCCACGGATGGGGTGGCGGCTCCCTCGCGCTGGGCGGCCCCGTGACCCCCTTGGCAGGACCAGTGCCATGTGAAATATTACTGACGTGTCCATGAGATCCATGAGAAGCACCGCGGACGTCGCGGACGTCATCGTGGTCGGCGCAGGGGTCGTGGGAGCCGCCTGCGCCTACTACGCGGCCCGCGCCGGTCTGCGGGTCACCGTGCTCGACCGGGGCCCGGTGGCCGGCGGGACCACGGGGGCGGGGGAGGGCAACCTCCTGGTCTCCGACAAGGAGCCCGGCCCCGAGCTCGAACTCGCCCTGCTCTCCACCCAGTTGTGGCAGGAGCTTGCCGAGCTGCTGCCGCCGCGCATCGAGTACGAGCCCAAAGGCGGTCTCGTCGTCGCCCGTGACGAGGCGGGGATGAGCGCGCTGCGGGAGTTCGCGGCGGCCCAGACGAAGGCGGGCGTCACCACGCACGAGGTCGCGGGCGACCGGCTGCACGACCTGGAGCCGCACCTGGCGCCGGGTCTCGCGGGAGGCTTCCACTATCCCCAGGACGCCCAGGTCATGCCCGCCCTCGCCGCCGCCCATCTGCTGCGCGCCTCGGGCGCCGAGGTCCGGCTCGGCCAGGAGGTCACCGGACTGCTCACCGGCCCCGACGGCGCGGTACGCGGTGTACGGACCGCCACCGGGGTGCTGCACGCGCCCCACGTGGTGAACGCGGCCGGCACCTGGGGCGGTGAACTGGCCCGCCTCGCCGGGGTGTTCCTGCCCGTGCTGCCCCGGCGCGGATTCGTCCTGGTCACCGAACCGCTCCCGCGCGTGGTGCGGCACAAGGTGTATGCGGCGGACTACGTGTCCGACGTGGCCAGCGGCTCGGCCGCGCTCCAGACCTCACCCGTGGTCGAGGGCACCCCGGCGGGCCCCGTCCTGATCGGGGCGAGCCGCGAACGGGTCGGCTTCGACCGCACCCTGTCCGTCGGCGCGGTCAGCCGCCTCGCGGCGGGGGCGAGCGCGCTGTTCCCTGTGCTGGCCGAGGTCCGCGTCCTGCGTACGTACGCGGGCTTTCGCCCGTATCTGCCCGACCACCTGCCGGCGATCGGGGCGGACGCGCGGGTGCCGGGGTTGTTGCACGCGTGCGGGCACGAGGGCGCGGGGATCGGGCTCGCTCCCGCGACGGGGCGGCTGATCGCCGCGTGCCTGGTGGGCGAGCAACTACCGCTGGACGGCGCGGCGTTCGACCCGGGCCGGTTCGAGCGGGCGGCGGTTTGAATGGCGGCGAGCCGAGTTCTGTCCGGAGGGAGGAGACCCATGGTGGCGCGTAGCCCCGGGGAACTGGCCGGGGCGCGACCCGGCCCGGCGTTCGAGATCACGGTCGACGGGCGCCCGGTGCCCGCGCTGCCCGGGCAGTCCGTCGCGGCGGCGCTGTGGGCGGCCGGCATCCTGGCCTGGCGCACCACGCGGGTCGGCGGCCGGCCCCGGGGCGCGTTCTGCGGCATAGGGCAGTGCTACGACTGCCTCGCGACGGTCAATGGCGTACCGAACCGGCGGGCGTGCCTGGTGCCCGTGGCGGACGGCGATGAGATCACGACGCAGGAGGGGGAGGGGCGTGCGGGGTTTGCCGTCTGAGACGGGGGATTCGGGGGGTGCGGGTGGTGCCGGCTCCGGTGCGGGTGGCGCGGGTGGTGCGGGCGGTGCGGGCGGTGCGAGTGTGACGGGCGCGGGTGCGGGTGCGGGTGCGAGTGCGAGTGCGGCGAATGGCGCGGGCGCGATCGGCGCGGGCCCGAATGGTGCGAGCGCGGGGCCCGGCGAAGTGGGCGCACGGCTCCCCGCGCCGGTGGACGAGGCGTGGGATCTCGTCGTGGTGGGGGGCGGGCCCGCCGGGGTCGCCGGGGCCGTCGTAGGGGCCGAGTTGGGGCTCCGGGTGGCCCTGGTGGATCTCTCCGAGCAGATCGGCGGGCAGTTCTACCGGCAGCCCGCCGCCGCGCTCGGCGCCCGGCGGCCACAGGCGCTGCACCACGACTGGCGCACCTTCGCCGAACTGCGCGAGCGCCTGACGGCGAGCGGCGTCGCACACCTCGCCCGGCACCACGTCTGGGCGGTGGAGCGCCACGACGACACCCGGTGGACCGTGCACGCCACCACCGGACCCGACGGCGACGGAGCGCTTCCCGTACGCGTACGCGCGCGAGCCGTCCTGCTCGCGACCGGCGCGTACGAGCGCCAACTCCCGTTCCCGGGCTGGACGTTGCCGGGTGTCGTCGGCGCGGGCGGCGCGCAGGCCATGCTCAAGGCCGGGCTCGTACTGCCAGGAAAGCGCGTGGTCGTCGCGGGAAGCGGCCCGCTGCTCCTGGCCGTCGCCTCCTCGCTGGCCACGGCCGGCGCCGAGGTGCCGGCCGTGATCGAGGCGTCCGGATACCTGCGGTACGCCCGCAGCCCGCGCGCGCTCGCCGTCAATCCGCACAAACTCACCGAGGCCGCGGTGCACGGCACGGCGCTGCTGCGGCACCGGGTGGCGCTGCGCACCCGCAGCGCGGTGACGGCGGTGCACGGGGACGGGCGCGTCGAGGCGGTCACCGTCAGCCGGCTCGACCGCGCGTGGCGGCCCGTGCCCGGCACGGAACGCGAGATCCGCTGTGACGCGCTGGCCGTCGGCCACGGCCTGGTCCCCGCGATCGATCTGGCCACCACCCTCGGCTGCGCCACCCGGCCCACCCCCGACGGCTCCCGCGCCCTCGTCCTGGACCGGCGCCAGGAGACGTCCGTACGCGGACTGTGGGCGGCGGGCGAGCCCGGCGGCGTGGGCGGGGCGCAACTTGCTTGCGTGGAGGGCGAGTTGGCGGCGATGGCGATAGCGGCCCGACTGGGCAGGAACCCCGGGCCCGGCGGGCGCGTACGGCAGTTGCGGAGCCGCCGCACCCGGCTGCGTGCCTTCGCCGAGGCGATGGCGGCCGCGCACGCGCCCGGCCCGGGCTGGCCCGGCTGGCTCACCGACGACACCGAGGTGTGCCGCTGCGAGGAGGTGCCGGCGGGCCGGATCCGCGAGGCCGTCGAGGAGTACGGCGCCCGGGACGCCCGTACGGTCAAGCTGCTCACCCGGGCCGGCATGGGCTGGTGCCAGGGCCGCACGTGCGGGGCGGCCGTGGCCTGCCTCGCGGGCGGCGGCGAACCCCCGCTGGAACGCCGCCCGTTGGCCGCACCCGTCCCACTCGGCACGCTGGCCGGCCTCGCCCCGCCGAAGGATCCGGACGATCAGGACGCGCAGACGCCGGTGAAGGAGGGCTGAGCCGCCGGGGTCGGTCGCCCGGACCAGAAAAGCAACGTGACATTGTACTCTGGTTCTCCGCTCGGTACGGAGGAACAGCATGGGACACCTGAAGCAGAGCAAGGTCATCACCACCACCGAGCGACTGCGCGACCAGGTCGCCCACGCCCTGCGCGCCGCGCTGATCTCCGGCGAACTGCGCCCCGGCCAGGTCTACTCGGCGCCCGGCCTCGCCGAGGACTTCGGCATCTCCGCGACCCCCGTACGCGAAGCCATGCTCGACCTCGCGCGGGAGGGCCTGGTGGAGCCGGTCCGCAACAAGGGGTTCCGGGTCACCGAGGTCAACGAGCGCGACCTCGACCAGTACACCGAGATCCGGGCACTGATCGAGGTCCCCATGATCGGGCGGATCACCCGCAGCGCGGACCGCGCCGACCTGGAGGCGCTGCGCCCCGTGGCCGAGGAGATCGTGCGCGCCGCCCGCGACCACGACCTCATCGGCTACCTGGAGGCGGACCGCCGCTTCCACCTCTCGCTGCTCGCGCTCTCCGGCAACGAGCGCCTGGTGGAAACCGTCGGCGAACTGCGCAAACGTTCCCGCCTGTACGGTCTGACCGCCCTGGACCAGCGGGACGAGCTGATCCCCTCCGCCGAGGAGCACATCGAACTGCTCGACCTCATGCTGGCCGGCGAGGCCCGGGCCGCCGAGAAGTGCATGACCCGCCACCTGGGCCACGTCCGCTCCCTATGGGCAAGAAGCGAAGCCGCCGACCCCAAGCCCCCCAGAAGGCTCGGCGCGGGCCGCTGACCGCTTGGGGCCCGGTCTATTTCCCGGGCCGGCCGAGCTGGTGGACGGTCCAGCCCGCCGCACGCCAGCCGGCAGCGTCCAGGGTCGTACGGCAGTCGACGAGCACGGGAGTACGGGGACGGTTCACCAGGGCGTGGGGGTCGGCGTCGCGGTACTCGGGCCATTCGGTGGCCAGGACGACGAGGTCGGCGCCGTCCAGGGCGCCCGACAGGTCGTCGCTGTAGTCGAGTTCGGGGTTGCGGATCATCGCGGTGGGCACGGCCTGCGGATCGTGCACGGTGACACTGGCACCGGCCTGCTGAAGGGCGTGGGCCAGGGCGAGGGCCGGGGATTCGCGGACGTCGTTGGTGCCGGGCTTGAACGCCGCGCCCCACACGGTGACCTGGGCGCCCTTGATGGGGCGGTCGCCCAGGGCGTGGGTGATGAGGTCGAGGGCGACGTCCGTGCGCTGCTCGTTGATCACCTCGGCGGCGCGCAGAAGGGCCGCGGCTTGGTCGGCGCCCAGGTGTCGGGCGGAGGCGGTGAAGGCGCGCACGTCCTTGGGCAGACAGCCGCCGCCGTAGCCGATGCCCGGCCGCATGCCTCCGGCGCCGATGCGGGGATCGATGCCGAGGATGTCCACGATCTGGGAGATGTCGGCACCGGCCGCGTCACACATGTCCGCGACCGCGTTGATGTACGAGATCTTCAGGCCGAGGAAGGTGTTCGCGGCGCCCTTGGCCAGCTCGGCGGTCGCCGGGTCGGTGACGAAGAGCGGTACGCCCGCGTCGATGATCCCGGCGTACACCTTACGGATGGCCTTCTCGCCCTCGGCGGTGGTGAGACCCGCGATCAGGCGGTCCGGGCGCAGGGTGTCCTCGACGGCGTGGCCTTCGCGAAGGAACTCGGGGTTCCACACCACATCCACCTTCTCGCGGGCCGGGGCGAGGCGCTGGGCCAGGTCGGTGATCCGGGCGGTGGTGCCCACGGCGACGGTGGACTTGCCGACGATCGTGCACGGCCGGTCGAGGTGCGGGGCGAGCTGGCGGATCGCGCCGAAGACCTGGGCGGTGTCGTAGGAGCGGCCGTCGGCGTCGATGGGAGTGCCGACGCCGACGAAGTGCAGCTCGGCGAAGTCGGCGGCCTCGCGGACGTCGGTGGTGAACCGCAGTCGACCGCTGTCTGTGTGGGTGGTGAGGAGTTCGGGGAGACCGGCCTCGTAGATGGGGCACTCCCCCGAGTTGAGCCGGTCGACCTTGGCCTGGTCGACGTCGACCCCCAGCACTTCGTGACCGAGTTCGGCCATGGCCGCCGCATGCGGGATGCCGAGGTGCCCACAGCCGATGACTGAAACGCGCATTCCTTGACTCTCACTCTGGGAGGGGCCCGTGTGGGGGCCGGGGAACAAGCCGAGCGGCCGAGGCTAACGCCGTTCCCCGGCCCCGGAGTTCACTCCTCGGCCCCGCCAGGCCCCAGGATTCGCTCCAGGCCACTGATCGCGTCGGCGGCCGTCCGGCGTACGACCACGTCACCGCTCTGCGGCGCCTCCAGCGGATAGGCGAACCAGGAACCGTCCGGACGGGGGAATCCCTCCGGGTCGACGATGAACACCTTGAGCCCGGCCGCGCGGGCCCGCTTGGCCACCCACCGGCGGTCCGCGTGCAGGCCGATCACGACCAGGGCCTTCGCGTCGGGGTGGAAGGTGACGGGCGGGATCCGCTGGTCGTAGCGGCGCATGAACTCCTCTTGGAAACCGGCTCGGGCGCCGAGCGCGTCGAAGTTGCTCGTGATGAACGGGCCGACCATGTGCCCGGCCTCCTCCAGGCGCTTCAGCGCCCGCAGGGCCGGGGTGACGTCGGCGTTGAAGCACGCCCGGTACATGTGCGACAGCTCATCGACCTTGTTCTCGGTGTCGAGGAACATCTCGGTGAGCAGCGGGTCCCGTCCCGGGGCCAGGACGAACGTGAAGCCCTTGCGAAGCTGTTCGTCGTCGATCTCGTTGACGTGGTAGATCTCGTGGAGCCGGTGCAGCGGCGGGATCCCGGCCTCGTACGAGACGCCGCAGCCGACCTCGACCTGGAACGGCAGGAATTCGGCGAGCTGCGCCAGATCGTCGGCGTAGACGGGCTGGCCGGGAGTGTCCTTGACCCGGACGCCGTGGGTCAGGACCTCCCAGGGGCGACGGCGGATCGCGCGGGGCGGGCAGGTGTTGACGGAGGTGAAGGTGGTGTCGATGACCTCGTAGTCGGCCGGGAGACGCCGGCCCGCTCGCAGGTCTTCCGGGTGCTCCTCGACGCGCATCATGTGCACGCGCAGGTCACCGAGCTCGAACCGGCCGGGCCCCGTCTCCTTCCACGCGCCCTCGGTGAGCATGGCGTGGTTCTCCTCCCACGCCGTCTCGATCTCGGCCCGGGGCGCGGCCACCGAGTGGTAGAGGTACAGCTGCTGCATGGCCAGCGACGGCGCGGCGGCGGTGTCCGCGAGGCCGAACTGGTGCCAGTAGTGGACGATGCGGCGCCGGGCGTCCCCTTCGCCAGTCCAGCCGGAGTTGGCGGCGGTGTCCTCCTGCTGGGTGCGCCGCCAGATGCCCTCCTCCACGAAGCGGGGGCGGTCTGCGGTCACCCCGTAGAAGTCGTGCCACTTGCGGAGCTGGTCCTCGTCGAGCTGGTCGATGACTGTGACGGGAAACTGCATGTCGTCTCCTCGAACTCTGATGCGCGACGGTCTGCCCGTGTGGGGCGGCCGGGTGGGAGAGTTGGCTGAGGGCGGCCACCGCATCCGTGCCGGTGCCGGCGGACGTACTTGTCGAGCACGGCACCGGGGACGCGTTGCTCCTCGCTGTTCTCATGAGACCGCGTCCGCCCCGGCTATCGACAGAGCGTTGTCTCTGCCGGCAAAGGGCCTTGCACGAGGTGCAAAAACAGGTGCACCCTGCCCCGGGGGCCCATATCGGGCACGCTGGTGAACAACGGACCAGGAGCCGGACATGACGACCGATGCCGGAGACGTCGTACGCCGTGCCCGCAGGCGACTCGGCCTGACGCTGGCCCAGTTGGGCGAGCTTGCCGGTTACTCGGCCGCCCAAGTGTCACGTTATGAGCGCGGGATTTCTCCGCTGACGGACGTCAACGTGCTGTGGCGGTTCGCGAGAGCGCTCGGCATCGCCCCGGCCGAGCTGGGATTGTCTCCCAAGCCCTTCGCCGCAGCAGGCTCCGGCCCTACCGGTACGCCAAGCCGCTGGCCACGCCTGCACGTAGCGCGGGCGGGCCGTGGGCATGAGGACGACGGGGACGGGTTCGCGCGGCGGAACGTGCTGGCGGCGGGGCTGGCCATGACGGCCGCCGCCGCGGCCGGGATTCCCCTACCGGTGGCCGGTGGTGAGGAACAGGTTCCGATCGAAACCGTCCTCGCGGGCCGCCTCCGAGACGCCATGCTCGGCATCAGCGCCCCGACTGGACCTGTGCAGGCACCGGCCGCGACGGAGCTCGAAAGGGCGCTGGCCGCTTTCCATCTCTGCGACTACACCAGCCTCGCGCACCGTCTTCCGTCCGCGATCCGTGCCGGCCACGCCCAGGGGGCGGGAGCGGAACGGGAACTCGCCGGGGCGTACATCCTGGCCACACGCATGCTCGTCAAGCTGGACGAGCAGCAGCTCGGGTGGATGGCCGCCGACCGGGCCCGTCAGTACGCCGAGGCTCACGGCGACGTCATGCAGTCCACCGAGGCGGCCCGGCAACTCGCGGTCCTGGCCCGACGCGCCGGCTGGGCACATGAGGCCATGGCTCTGGCCCTCGCCGCGGCGGACGACCCCCGCCTGCGGGCCTCCGGTTCCGACGGGGCGGCGCAACGCGGGCTGCTTGTACAGTCCGCCGCCTACACCGCGGCCCGTGACGGCGACGCCCAGGGCATGCGCGATCTCACCAAGGAGGCCGCTGCCATCGCCACCACCCTGCGCAGTACGACCCGCTTGCGCAACCACGGTGGCGGATTCAGCTTCGCCACCGTTCAGTTGCACCTCATCTCCGCTGAGAATTCTGCCGGCGACCCCAGCCGCGCCCTCGCCGCCGCGCAGGCCCTGGCCCCCCAGGAACTCCCCACTGCGGAACGCCGTGCCCGCTACTACACGGACGTCGCCACCGCGTGTGCCGCGCGGGGGCGGCGTGACGAATGCGTACGCGCTCTGCTGGCCGCGGAACGCGTCGCGCCGGAGGAAACGCACGCTCGGCCCGCCGTGAAGTCGATGATCCAGGGGCTCCTCGTATCCGGGCGAACGACGGGGGAACTCAGGGGGCTCGCCGCTCGCTCAGGGCTGCGGAACTGAAGGCATCTGGTAGGCGCGGCGCGGGTGTGCTCGGCTTTGACGTGCGCTTCGTCGGCCCCCGCGCCCCGGACCCGTCCAGGACCGTGACGCGGACCGGGTCAGGCGCTCAGGCCCCCGCGGGCCCTGCCCGTTCGATCGGGATCCACAGCACCGCGTCCGTGGTGTCGCCCACCTTTGACGGGCGGGTGCGCAGGATTTCGGGGCCCGGGCGGCTGCGGTAGGGGTTGGACGGGAACCACTGGGTGAACACGTCCCGCCACATTTCCTGGAGCGCCGCCGGGTAGGGGCCGGTGCTCTCGAAGACCGCCCAGGTGCCGGCCGGCACGGGCAGGGCGTCCAGGTCCTCGGGCGGTTCGGCGGACGTCAACGCGCAGTGCCAGTAGTCCAGTTCGGTTCCTTCCGCCCGGCTGGGGTCCAGGCCGTCGCAGGCCGAGACGATGCCCTCGGGCTCCTGGTCGGACAGCTGGTGGATCCGCAGCGACGTGTCCTGGCCGATGCCCTGGATGAATGCGGCGATCGCCGGGTTCACCCCCTCGTGCACGAGCGGCACCCGCGCCACCCTGCCCACCAGGTGGAACGCGTCCTTCTCCATCACCCTGTACCGCATGCTGGTGCTCCCTTCGACGACGAGACGGAAGGACATACGGGGCTGGGACCTCAGGGCCGCGCCGGTGCGGCGGGCCTCGCCGGGGCCGACGCCGTGCACGGCACGGAACGCCCGGGCGAACGCCTCCCCCGACGTGTAGCCGTAGCGCACCGCGACGTCCAGCAGGGTGCGCCGGCTCTCCAGCACCTCCGCGCCGGCCACCGTCATCCGCCTGCGCCGCACGTACTCCGACAGGGGCATCCCGGCCAGCGCCGAGAAGAGCCGGCGCAGGTGGTACTCCGATGTCGTCGCGATGCGGGCGAGTTCCGCCACGTCGATGTGTCCGTCGAGGTGGTCCTCGATGTGGTCCAGCGCGTCGTTGAGCCGCCCGAGCATCCCGCCCCCCTTCCTTCCTTGTGCCCTCCACGCTAGGAGCGCGCCCCCGTCCCCCACCCGACCTTCCCTGCCCGCTCCGGTCGGGTACGCCGGGGCGGGGCTCACACCGCGTACGCCCAGGTCATTCGGGGGAGCCGGGCCCGGGGGAGGCCGCTGCCCGGTACCGGGCGTTGAGGCGCTGCGCCTCCTCCAGCTGGTCCTCCAGGATGACGATGCGGCACGCCGCCTCCACCGGGGTGCCCTGGTCCACCAGCTCCCGCGCCCGCGCGGCGATCCTCAACTGGTAGCGGGAGTAACGCCGGTGCCCGCCCTCCGACCGCAGCGGCGTGATGAGCCGCGCCTCGCCCAGGGCCCGCAGGAACCCCGGGCTCGCCCCGATCAGCTCCGCCGCCCGGCCCATCGTGTAGGCGGGGTAGTCGTCGTCGTCCAGCCGGCCGCCGAGGGGGCTATCCGCTGTCATGTCACCTCTTTGTGCGAACGCGTCGAGGGACCGGGGATGCCGTACGCCACCAGGGTCCCGAAGAATTCAACACCATCGGCACACGACGAGGGCCCCGCCGGCGTCGGCGGGGCCCTCGGGGTGGCGCGGGCGTACGCGCCCGGCGGCGGTGACTAGGCGAGCGCGGACACGCCCAGCAGCGCGGACGCCTCCTCCATCGGGGTGAGGACGCGGGCGGGCTCGGCCTGGGGCAGCGCCTGGCAGGTGAAGCCGAGGCGGGTCATGGCCCGGCTCACCTCCTGCGCGCTGAAGTCGCGGCGGTCCTGGCGGGTGATGACCTCGCCGACCTGCTTGACCGGGTAGTGGCGGCGGCCGATGAGGACCGACTCACCCACGATGGGCTCGGGCTTGATGCCCTTCATGGAGGCCACCACCCCGCTCTTGGTCAGATCGAACGGGAAGCGGGCGATGACACAGCGCATGATGCCTCACAGGGAGCGGGAGAAGGGAATTCCCAGGGGGAAGAGGGGGAAAGCCGGGCAGGTGCGGGGAATCGCGGGAAAGCGGGGAGGTGACTCGCGGGCCCGGCAATAGAGGGGCGTGCGGCGATTGGATTACGCGGCAGAGGCAGAGGCAGAGGCAGAGGCAGAGGCAGAGGGGATGAGGAAGGGGAGGGAATGGGCGGGGGAATGCGGGGAAGGGGAGCGGCGGCGGCGTTGTCCTTGCCTGTCCCGAACACTATGCGATCCCTCGCACTCCCGGCCCTTGTCAACCCGCTCGGCGGCCGAGGCGTAAAACCCGGGCCGGGGCGCGTACACGCGCCCCAACGCAACGAGCTGGGGCCCGCACCCCAAGGTGCGGGCCCCAGCTGCGGCGGGTGCGTGGCGTCAGGCCAGAACGATGTTCTCGGCCGTCGGGCCCTTCTGACCCTGCGCGATGTCGAAGCTGACCTTCTGGCCTTCCTGGAGCTCGCGGAAGCCCTGGGCCGAGATGTTGGAGTAGTGGGCGAACACGTCCGGGCCGCCACCCTCCTGCTCGATGAAGCCGAAGCCCTTTTCCGCGTTGAACCACTTCACGGTACCGGCAGCCATGTCAATCTCCTTCGGGGCATTTCCCGGAACCCGCACCGTGCGGGCCCCGCGTCACTGCGATGATTACCCCGCCCGGAGAGTATGAAGACCGGGACATACAAAAGAGCACCTGTCGGCGCAGAGGCCGACACGGTGGCCCGAAGTTTTGGGAACCACAACTGCAACTGATAACGACCTTAGCACGGTGCGTCCGTGAGGTCCCGGTCAATAATTCCGCTCCGCCAGTCGCGTAAGAAATCCTTACGGGGCGTCGTTTCGAATTCTCTCGCGGCGGTGACAGATATTTTTCATCAGGCCATCACGCCATCAGGTCATCAGGCAGCAGGTCATCAAGGGGGGTGGCGCCGGGTGCCGCGCTGACTACGCTGCACGGGTGACCACCGAGTTGACCTTGCTGACGCGTGTCGCCTACCGGGGGCAGGAGGTGACCGCGCCCCGGCTGCGCGGCCTCCTGGCCCTGCTCGCCGAAGACCTCAGGGCCGGATGCAGCACCGGCCGGCTCGTGCGGGGGCTGTGGAGCGAGGAGCTGCCCGAGCGGCCCGGCAAGGCGGTGCAGGTGCTGGTCTCGCGGGTGCGGGCCCAGCTCGGCTCCGACGTGATCGCCAGCACGCCGGCCGGCTACCGCATCGCGCTGGCGGAGGACCAGGTCGACAGCTCCGCGCTGCTGCTGCGCGCGGCGGCCAGCGAGGCGCGGGCCGGGGCCGGTGAGCACGAGCGGGCGCTCGCCGAGGCGGAGGCCGGGCTCGCGCTGTGGGACGGCGTGGTGGACGGCGCCGAGGACCCGCACGACCCCCTCGCGGCGCTGCGCCTGGCGCGCTCACCCGCGTACCGCACCCTGGAACGGTCGAAGGCGCTCGCCCTGGCCCGGCTCGGCCGGCGCTCCGACGCGCTGCGCCCGCTGGTACGCCTGGCCAGGGAACTGCCCCGCGACGAGGAGATCCTGGCGGAGCTGCTGCGCTGCGAGGCGGCCACCACGGGCCCCGCCGCGGCCCTCACCCGCTACGACACCTACCGGCGCGCCCTGCGCGACACCCTCGGCGCCGACCCGGGCGCCGAACTCGCTTCCGTGCACGCGGAGTTGCTGCGCGGCGAGGCGCCCCTGGTGCGCCACGGCGTGCTGCACGAACCCAATCCGCTGCTCGGCCGGGACGCCGACGTCGCCGCCGTCACCGGTCTGTTGCGCACGGCGCGCGTCACCACCGTCGTCGGGCCCGGCGGGCTCGGCAAGACGCGGCTGGCCCACGCGGTCGGCCGGGCGGCCGAGCAGCGGGTGGTGCACTTCGTGCCGCTGGCCGGCGTCACCGCCGACGACGACGTGGCGTCGGAGGTCGCGTCGGTGCTCGGGGTCGGCGCCGTACGCCCCGTGCCCGGCGGCGACGGGCTGCTCACGGGCATCATCGGCGCCCTGGGGCCGGGGCCCGCGCTGCTCGTCCTGGACAACTGCGAGCACGTCATCCGGGGCGCGGCCCGCCTGGTGGGCTCCCTGGTGGCGCGCGCCAAGGAGCTGCGGGTGCTCGCCACCAGCCGCGCCCCGCTCGGCCTGACCTCGGAGTCCGTGTACGCGCTGCCCGAGCTCGGCCTCGTATCGACCATCGAGCTGTTTCGCCAGCGCGCCCGGGCGGCCCGGCCTGACGTGGACCTCGACGAGGGGGCGGTGCGGGAGCTGTGCCGCCAGCTGGACGGGCTGCCGCTCGCCGTCGAGCTGGCCGCGGCCCGCGTGCGGGTGCTGTCCGTGCCGGAGATCGCCCGGCGCCTCGGCGACCGGTTCGCGCTGCTGCGCGGCGGCAGCCGGGACGTGCCCGAGCGCCACCGCACCCTGCGCGCGGTGGTCGAGTGGAGCTGGAACCTGCTGGAGCCCGACGCGCAGGCGGCCCTGCGGACCCTCTCGGTGTTCCCCGGCGGCTTCACCGAGAGCGCGGCCGAGCGCGTCCTCGACGGCGGGGACGCCCTGTTCCTCCTGGAGCAGCTGGCCGACCAGTCGCTGATCAAGGCCGCCGACACCACGTCGGGGGTGCGTTTCCACATGCTGGAGACTGTGCGCGAGTTCAGCGCGGCCCGCCGGGCCGAGGCCGGTGAGGAGGAGGCTGTCATCGGCCAATTCCTCGCCTGGGCGCGGGAGTTCGGGCGCGCCCACCACGACGCGCTGTTCAGCGCCGACTCCCTGCGCTCGTGGGAGCTGACCCGCACCGAGCAGGACAACCTCTCCCTCGCGCTGCGCCACGCCCTGGCCCGCGACGACGGTCCCACCCTGGCGGGCCTGACCGCCGTGCTCGCCTCGCTGTGGGCCACCGACTCCAACTACAGCCGCCTGACCGGCCTCGCCGCCGACACCGCCCGCCCGCTCTCCCACTTCTACCCGGGCCCCGAGGACATCGAGCCCGCCCGCAGCGCCGCCGTGGTGTGCGCGCTCAGCCTGTTCATGGGCCACGGGCCGCACGCCGTACGGGAGTTGGTGACCCTGCGCCGGCTGCCGCCCGCCGAGCCCGACACCTTGATGCGGGCCCTCGGCGTGGTGCTGTGCGCGCTGCCCGATGTGCACCCGCCGCACTACACGGCGCTGCGCGAGCTGTGCGAATCGCCCAACCCGCTGCTCTCCGGCGTCGCCGAGTGCTTCGCCAGCTATGTGTGGGAGTACGAGCGTGACGTGGACCGCGCCCTGGAGTCGGCCCGGCGCGGCCTTGACGCCCTGACCTCGCTCGGCAACCCGGCCACCGAGATGCTGGGCCACGGCCGCATCAGCGAGCTGTGTCTCCAGGCCGAGCGCGGCGAGGAGGCGTACCGGCATCTGCGGGCGGCCCTTGAGGTCCTGGAGCGGACCGGGGACTGGGCCGACGCGGCCGGCTGGTACGACATGGCGGGGGTGCGCTGGGCGCTGGTGCTCGCGTGTCTGCAACGCGGCGAGATCGACGAGGCGGAACACTGGCTGGAGCTCGCGGCCCTGGAAAAGCCGCCGGAGCCGGCCCAGGTCTTCAGCGCGGAACTCGGCGCCCGCGCGGAGATAGCCCTGCTCAGGGGGGCGACCGAGGTGGGGCTCGGGCTGTGGCGCAAGGCGGTGGCGCAGTTGCGCGAGGCGGACGCGCTCTACCCCGACGACCCGTTCGTGGCGACCTGGGCGATGCAGATCCAGTCGACCGCGGTGGCCGCGCACGCCCGGCACGGACAACTCGATCAGGTGGCGGATGCCGCGGCCGAACTGCGCAGACGGGCAGCGGAGTTGCTGTCCCGATCGCCCGAGGAGTCAAGGCCCGTCGAGCTGCCGGTGTCCGGCACGATGCTGCTGGCCATCGGCTTGGCCGAGCTCGCCCGGGGAGAGCGCGCGGGCGTCCGCCTGCTCGCGCTCGCCGAACGGATGCGGGTGCACCGGGACTTCCCCACGATGTCCGCCGCCGGGATCCGGCAGTGGGCCGAGGACGCCGCCGGGACGGCGTACGCCGACGCGGTGTCGGAGTACGCCGCCCTGGGGCGCCCGGAGCTGGAGGCGGCCGCCTCGGTGGAGCTGCGCGCCATCAGCGCTGGGGCTCACGGGTGAACGAGGCCTTCGACCAGAAGTAGCCGAGCACGGTCAGGGCGAGGCACCAGGCGACGGCGAGCCAGCCGTTGTTGCCGATGCCGGTGCCCAGGAGCAGTCCGCGCAGGGTCTCGATGGCGGGGGTGAACGGCTGGTACTGGGCGATGGGCTGGAACCAGCCCGGCATCGAGTGCAGCGGCACGAAGGCGCTGGACAGCAGCGGCAGCAGGATCAGGGGCATCGCGTTGTTGCTGGCTGCCTCCGCGTTGGGGCTGACCAGGCCCATGCCGACGGAGATCCAGGTGAGCGCGGTGGCGAAGAGTACGAGCAGCCCGAACGCCGCGAACCAGTCCAGGACGGATGCGTCGGTGGAGCGGAAGCCGATGGCCACGCCGACGGCGCCGACGAGGACCACGCTGAGGATTGACCGCAGGACGCTGCCGACGACGTGCCCGATCAGCACGGAGCCCCGGTGGATCGCCATCGTGCGGAAGCGGGCCATGATGCCCTCGGTCATGTCGTTGGAGACCGAGATGGCGGTGCCGACCACGGTGGAGCCGATGGTCATCAGGAGCAGCCCGGGCACGATGTAGGCGATGTACTTGGCGCGGTCGGGGCCGCCGCCGCCCACGCCCATGCTCATGGTGTCGCCGAAGATGTAGACGAAGAGCAGGAGCAGCATGACCGGCGTGAGCAGCAGGTTCAGGGTGAGCGAGGGGTAGCGCCTGGCGTGCAGCAGGTTGCGGCGGAGCATGGTGGAGGAGTCACGCAGGGCGAGGGAGAGGGAGCTCATCGGACGTTCTCCTTGTGGGTGGTTGCGGCGGCGGTGGTGGCGGCAGCAGCAGCGGCCGGGGCGGTGGCGCTGTCGGCGGGGTGGCTGGTCAGGGCGAAGAACACGTCGTCGAGGTCGGGCGTGTGCACGGTGAGTTCGTCGGCCTCGACGGCGGCGGCGTCCAGCCGGTCCAGGAGGGCGCGCAGCTCGCGCTGGCTGCCGTCGCTCGGGACGGTCAGGGAGAGCGAATCGTCGTCGCGGGCCGCCCCGCGCAGGCCCGCCGCGGCGCTCGCGTACGCCGTCGGGTCGTCGAACCTGAGCCGTACGTGGCCGCCGGGCACCAGCCGCTTCAGCTCGCTCGCGGTGCCCTGGGCGACGAGCCTGCCGCCGTTCAACACCGCGATGCGGTCGGCGAGTTGGTCGGCCTCGTCCAGGTACTGCGTGGTGAGGAAGACGGTCACGCCGTCCGCGACGAGGCCGCGGATGATGTTCCACATGGTGTGCCGGCTGCGCGGGTCGAGGCCGGTGGTCGGCTCGTCGAGGAAGATGATCCGGGGGCTGCCGACGAGCGTCATCGCGATGTCGAGCCGTCGGCGCATGCCGCCGGAGTAGGTGGAGGCGGGCTTCTTCGCGGCCTCGACGAGGTCGAACCGTTCGAGCAGTTCGGTGGCGACGCGGTGGCCTTCGCGGCGCGAGAGGTGGTGCAGGTCGGCCATGAGGAGCATGTTCTCCTCGCCGGTGATCAGGTTGTCCACCGCCGAGAACTGGCCGGTGACGCCGATCGCGGCGCGGACGGCCTGGGCGTGGGTGGCCACGTCGTGGCCGGCGACGCGGATCTCGCCGGCGTCCGCGGCGATCAGGGTGGAGAGGATCTGTACGGCGGTGGTCTTGCCCGCGCCGTTGGGGCCGAGGAGGGAGAAGACGGTGCCGGCCGGCACGGTGAGGTCGATGCCGTCCAGGACGGTCTTGTCGCCGTAGGCCTTGCGGAGGCCGGTGGCCGCGATGGCGAGTGGTGAGGTCGTTGTCGTCATGCCGCAGAGCGTGCGCCCCGGCCGCTTCAACCCGGTTTCAACCCGGTTTCACCGCCGCCTCAGCGCTGGCCGCTGGGGGTACGGGTCGTCCGGGCGCGGGCCCGTGCGTGGCTGTTTGCGCAGTTCCCCGCGGCCCTGGCGGGGCTTGCGCGTGGGCCGACTTCGAGTGCGGGTCCGTGCGTGGTTGGTCGCGCAGTTCCCCGCGCCCCTGACTATTCGGCGCTGGTCCGGACCGGGAACTTAGCCCCCGTCCGGGGGTAGGGCTTGTGCTGGTCCGCAGGGGCAACCTCAGCCTGTCCGGCGATTGAGGACGAGGCCGTTCAGGCCGAACGGGGTCTGGGGCGGAGCCCCAGGGGGCTCGGCTGCGGGTCGTGGTCGCTCCCCGCGCAGTTCCCCGCGCCCCTGACAGGGCCCGTGCTGGCCCATGTGCACATACCCAGCCCGTCATGGGGGTCCCCCCTGGCCCTTAAGGCCTTGGGGGAGATTGAGGACGAGCGCCCTTCAGGCGCGAACGGGGTTTGGGGCGGAGCCCCAGGGGGCTCGGCTGCGGGCTGTGGTCGCTTCTCGCGCAGTTCCCCGCGCCCCTGGCGGGGTTGGTGCTGGCCCACACCGGCACCCTCAGCCTGTCATGGGGGTCCCCCTGGCCCTTAAGGCCTTGGGGGAGATTGAGGACGAGCGCCCTTCAGGCGCGAACGGGGTTTGGGGCGGAGCCCCAAGGGGTCGGCCTATGCATGCGGGCCGTGCGTGGTTGCTCGCGCAGTTCCTCGCGCCCCCCGGAGGGCTCGGGGTTGGTCCGGGTTACAGGGGGAGCCATTCCCTGGAGGTGGTTACCTCCGTCAGGATGTCCGGGAGGGGCCGCACCCCGAGGCCCGCCCCCGCCGGCACATCGAGGTGGCCGTCCGCCAGGACGAACAGCTCGGTGATGTCCGTGGCGAAGTACCGGCGGGAGCCCGACGTGTCCCCGGGCAACGTGAACCCGGGCAGCGCCGCGAGCGCGACATTGGCGGCGCGCCCGATCCCGGTCTCCAGCATGCCGCCGCACCAGACCGGGACGCCGTGGGCCCGGGCCAGATCGTGGATGCGGCGCGCCTCCAGATAGCCCCCGACGCGGGCCGGCTTGATGTTGATGACCGAGCAGGAGCCCAGCGAGATGGCGGCCGCCGCGTGCGCCGCCGATTCGATGGACTCGTCCAGACAGATCGGCGTACGCAGCAGCCGCGCGAGCTGGGCGTGCTGGACGAAGTCGTCGTTGGCGAGCGGCTGCTCGATGAGAAGCAGCCCGAACTCGTCAAGCCGGGCCAGGTGTTGGGCGTCCACCAGCGTGTACGCGGCGTTGGCGTCGACCTGGAGCAGCAGGTCGTCCCCGAAGCGCTCGCGCACCGCGCGGACGGGCTCGACGTCCCAGCCGGGCTCGATCTTCAGCTTGATACGGACATAGCCCTCGGCGACATAGCCTTCGACGGCGTCGAGGAGTTCGGGTACGGAGTCCATGATGCCCACCGAGACCCCGCACGGCACCCGGTCACGCGCGGCGCCGAGGTAGGAGCCGAACGACTCGCCAGAAGCGCGCAGTTGGGCGTCGAGCACGGCGCTCTCCAACGCCGACTTGGCCATGTGGTGGCCGGTGAAGGGTTCGAGGGCGCGGCCCACCCCGGCGGCGTCCACACCGTCCTTGGGCAGCGCCGGGACGAGGAACCTGCGCAGTACGTCCTGGGCCCCGTCGACGTACTCCGAGCAGTAGCGCGGCTCGGACATCGCGGCGCACTCCGCCCACCCCTCGCCGTCCGCCGTGACGACGCGGACGAGCAGCACGTCGCGGCTCGTCTCGACGCCGAAGGAGGTGCGGAACGGCGCGACGAGCGGCATCGCGATCCGGCGCAGCTCGACGCCGGAGATGTTCAACTTGGTCACGGGGTCTCCCTGGTGATCGAGGGGATGCTGGTGCGGGGGCGGCGGTGGATCACATAGCTGCGCCGGCCGTGCAGGCCGAGGACCTGGGCGCCCTCGTCGAGCAGGACGCCGAGGGCGCCACGCACGGCGCGGCGCCATGCCCCGGCCGCCGCGGGGTCGGTGCGGCGCAGGGCCTCGATGTCGGAGGGCAGGTCGACGAGCACGAACTCCGCGTCCAGGCCGGTGGGTTCGGGCAGGCCGTCGCGGTCGCGTACGGCGTGGACGGAGTCTGCGGGGCGCGCGATGCCCGGGTCGCCGGGGGCCGGCGGCGGTGCGGACAGGTCCCAGGAGGCCAGCACCCGGTCCGACTCGTCGCCGCCGTTGATGGCGTCGTCCATCGCGCCGTAGAAGGAGCGCAGGTACTCCTCGGGCCGGGCGCCCAGTTTGGTGAGGTTGAAGTGGGCGTTGCGGCGGATGAGGGGATCGTAGGTCCACGTGATGCGCTTGAGGCCCCGGGCCAGGGCCCACTGGCGCTGGTGCAGCTTGAGGGCGAGGCCCGCGCCGAGACCGGGCAGGGCGCCCGTGACGTGGGAGTGCATGGTGGTGCCGAGCGGTTCGCCGAAGAAGGCGACGGACGCCCCCACGAGCCGGTCTCCGTCATACGCGCCCGCCACGTAGTTCCCGGCGTGGGACAGCGCCCGCATGACCTCGGCGGACATCGGCGCCTGCTCGGGCGGCGTGCCCCAGATGCCGGCGTACAGCAGACTGACGGCTTCGAACTGCGCCATGCCGTGCAGCTCGCGTACCTCCGGGCCGCCCGCAGGAGTGCTCCGGCCGCTCACAGGAGTGCTCCGACCAGGCCCGCGAGCAGCCGGGCGCGGGGCGCCATCGCGGCCGTCACCACATGTTCGTGGTCGGCGTGCGCGCCGTCGCCTACGGCGCCGAGCCCGTCCAGGGTGGGGCAGCCCACGCCCGCCGTGTAGTTGCCGTCGGACGCGCCGCCGACGGCCGCCTCCTGGAGCGCGCCGAGCCCCGCGCGCGCCGCCACCTCCTGCGCGAGCGCGAACAGGGCGCGGGAGCTCTCCGCGTCCAGGGGCGGGCGGTTGGGCCCGCCGGCCACGTGCAGCCGGGCGTCCGGGTGGCGTGGCGTGAGGGCGCGCATCAGCTCGTCGACGGTGTCCTGCGCCGCCGGGCTCGGCACGCGGACGTCCACGCTGAGCTCGGCCCGCGCGGGCACGGTGTTGGTGGTGGTGCCGGCCGACATCACGGTGGGCGTGATGGTGGTGCCGGCTCCGGTGCGGGTGGTGACCGTGTCGCTCATCGCCCCCAACGCCAGGAGCTGGTGGGCGAGTTCGGTGGCGGCGTTGACGCCCTTCTCGGGTTCGAGCCCGGAGTGGGCGGCGCGGCCGTGGACGGTGAGTTCGTAGTGCGAGACACCCTTGCGTACGGTCTTGAGCGCGCCCCCGGCGGCCGACGCCTCCAGGACGAGCGCGGCGCGGCAGGCCCGCGCCGTCTCCTCGATGAGGGCGCGGGAGGTGTCCGAGCCGACCTCCTCGTCGCCGGTGACCAGGACGCAGACGCCGTCGAGGGACGGCAGCAGGGTGAGCGCGTGGAACATCTGCACCAGGCCCGCCTTCATGTCGAAGACGCCGGGCCCCCGGACCACGCCCTCGCGCACCGAGAACGGGTGCGTCGTGAGGGTGCCCGTCGGCCACACCGTGTCGTGGTGGCCAAGCAGCAGGACGCGCGGCGTACCGAAACTCCACCGCAGATGGCTCACGCCCCCGCTGACCAGGGTCTCCGGCCGCGCGCCCAGCAGCCGGGCGCCCTGCTCGGCCACGACCTGGGCGCTGCGGGCCACGGCCGCGAGGTCGGCGGAGTAGGACTCGCACGTCACGAGGGTTTCGAGGTCGCCGAGCATGGCGTCGAGCGACGGCAGGGGCGACGACGGCGAGGGCGACGGCGACGGTGACGCGGGGCGGGGTACGGGGTCGGCCTGCACGGGGGTCCTCCAGAGGTGGGCTGGCCGCCACGCTAAGCACGGGGCGGGACGCGGAGTTGGTGCGTGGGCCACGGCATCGGGAGCGGATTCGTAGCGCGGGACGAAGAGCGGGCCGCCGCGGGCGCCGGGCGGGCTGGTGATCCGGTTTGACGTTCACCTGGTCGGATGGTCAGGTCACGACATGCACGACATGGAAGCCGGCACGACCGGTGATCGAGTCCCGGCGGAAGCAGTCGAGCTCCTTGAGGCACTGCTCAAGCGCGACGACCCTGTTCATCGCGCCCTGCGGGCACAGATCCCGCACCTGCGGGTGACCGGGCACTGCACGTGCTCCTGCGCCACCATCTATCTCGGCCTGGACGAGGTCCTGGCGCCCGCCGCGCTCGTCACCGATGGTCCCGTCGTCGCCGAGGCCGAAGTCGTCGACGCCGACGGGCAGCCCGTCGGCGGGCTGCTGGTCTTCGCCCATGCCGGGTACCTGTCCTGCCTGGAGATCTACACCTGGCTCGACGAACAGATCACGCGATTCCCCTCCCCGGGCCGCCTCCGCTGACCCACCTTCCACGACTCCCGCGACCATGGGCGGCGCAGCCGGGCGTACGTCTGTGAACGCGGCCCGGGTGCGTCAGGTCCCGCTGTCGTACAGGCCCATCAGGCGCAGCTCCAGCATCGCGGCGAACCGCGCGGCCGGGTCGCCCAGGTCGAGGCCGCCGACCTCGGCGACCCGGCGGATGCGGTAGCGGAAGGTGTTGGGGTGCACGAAGACGCTCGCCGACGCGGTGATCACATCGCCGAACGCGTCGAGCCACGCCCGCAGCGTCTCCACGAGGTGGGCGTTGTGGCGCCGGTCGTACGCCACCAACTGGGCGAGGCAGTCGGACAGTTCATCGCGGTTCGCGGCGGCGAGGTCGCGCATCTCGATCAGGAGCGCGTCGATGTGGACGTCCCCGATCGCGGCGACCCTGCGGGCACCCGGGCCGGCCGTCAGCACGCGCAGCGCCCGGTCGGCGTTGGCGCGTGAGCGGGCGAGGGCCGCGGGTTCGGGGGCCAGGGAGCCGATGCCGATGACGGCGCCCGTGCGGTCGCCGGTGCGCTCCAGGAAGTTCGAGGCCACCTGCACGGCCCGCTCGCGCGCGGTCGCCGTCCCGCCCGGGACGGGGAAGAGGGCGTACGCGACGTCCCCGAGCAGCGCGACGGCGGAGCGCGGACGCACGGCGGTCAGGTGGACGGCGAGGGCGCTCGCCAGACGCTGGCGTTCGGCGGTGACACGCGCGTGGTCGGCGTCCGTACGCGGGGGCAGGCCCAGCGCCATGACCAGGAGGGGCCCGTGGGCGAGCCCGAGCCGGCCCAGCGCCTCGACCGCGCCCGCCCCGCCTTCGAGCGCGGTGGTCACCAGGTCGGCGCGCAGCCGGTACTCGGCGTCGGTGCCGGCGCGCAGGCGCAGCATGTGCAGGGCCACCAGCTTGGCGGCCTCCTGGAACGCCTCCTCCCGCTCGGGGGTGAGGGGGCCGCGCACCGCCGCCCAGACCGAGCCCAGGATCTCGTCCCCGGCCCGCACCGCGATCGCCACCCGGGGCAGCGCGACCTCGTCCCCGAGCGTCGGCGGCGGAATGTGCACCGGCTTCTCGCTGCGGTACAGCTCCTTGAAGACGCCGTGCTCCTCGTGGATGCGCAGATACCGCTCGGGCACCCGGCGGGCCAGGATGCTGGCCACGCGGGCGGCGTCCGCCTCGTCCTGGCGGCCGGAGAAGGCGAGGATGCGTGAGCGGCGGTCCTCGATGGTGATGGGGGCGTCAAGGAGCGTGGCGATCGCGTTGGCCAGCGCGAACAGGTCGCCCGACGGCACCCCGCCCAGGGTCTGCTCGCCGGCGCCTCCGACGTCTCCCTCGGCCAGCAACGTCCGCAGCATGGCGGCGAGTTGGGCCCAGGACGCGCCCCGGGTCAAGGAGAGCAGGGCGACGCCGGAATCGGTCGCCGCGGCCTCCAGGGTGGTGTCGTCCTCGACGGGGCCGCGCACCACGAGCGCGGCGGCGCCGAGCCGTCCGAGTTCGCGCAGGAGCCGGCGGATCTCGTCGCCGCCGTGCACGCCGACCCCGAGCACGATGGCCCGCTCCGGGTAGTGCTGCTCGTCGTGGGGGTCGTGGATGCCGACGCCGCCGAGCTCGCCCGGCGCCCGTGGATCGCCGTGCAGCAGATCGAGCAGGGTGGGTCCGAGGTCTTCGAGCACCCGACTCAGGCTGCGGGCGGGGGGCGTCGACATGTGCGGGATCATCTCCGCAGGTTAGGAGGGTCGCTGGGGTGGGGGTTCGTGGCCGGGTACGAGGTTACGCCGCCGGTCCGTACGCCGGCACGAACACCCCGGGGGCTCAGCGGCACGGGCTGACTATGCCCGTGCGGGCCAGCACCAGCCCCGCCGGGGGCGCGGGGAACTGCGCGAGGAGCGACCACGGCCCGCAGCCGAGGTCCCTGGGGCTCCGCCCCAGACCCCATTCGCGCTGAACGCGCTCGTCCTCAAACGCCGGACAGGCTGAGGATGCCCATGCAGGCCCGCACCCGATGCTCAGCGGCACGGGCTGAGGTATGCCGGTGGGCCAGCACCAGCCCCGCCGGGGGCGCGGGGAACTGCGCGAGGAGCGACCACGGCCCGCAGCCGAGGTCCCTGGGGCTCCGCCCCAGACCCCCGTTCGCGCTGAAGGCGCTCGTCCTCAAACGCCGGACGGGCTGAGGATGCTCAGGTAGGCCCGCACCAGTTGCTCAGCGGCACGGGCTGGGATGCCCATGCAGGCCCGCACCAGGTGCTCAGCGGCACAGGCTGGGGTATGCCGGGTGGGCCAGCGTCGACCCCGCCAGGGGCGCGGGGAACTGCGCGAGGAGCGACCACGGCCCGCAGCCGAGGTCCCTGGGGCTCCGCCCCAGACCCCCGTTCGCGCTGAAGGCGCTCGTCCTCAAACGCCGGACGGGCTGGGTGTGCCCATGCGGGCCCGCACCCGATGCTCAGCGGCACGGGCTGGGGATGCCGATGCTTGCCAGCGCGGACCCCGCCAGGGGCGTGGGGGTTCACGGGGCCGGCCATCACGATTTGTGATGCGTGTCAGAGCGGATCGCGTCTTGGACGTCACCCGGCCCGGTGTTGGACTGGTTTCACCGGGCCACCACCCCAACGGGGGCCCGAACCGCACCAGTTCCACTCACACCCACGGAGAACGCCATGCCTCTCATCCACGTGCAGCACACCCCCGGCAAGACCGCCGAGCAGAAGGCCGAACTCGTCCGCGAGCTGACGGACGCGTACGTCAAGGCCACCGGTGGCAAGCCGGAGAGCGTGTGGGTGACCGTGCAGGAGATCGCCACCGACAGCTGGGCCATCGCCGGCGAAACCCTCGCGGCCCGCGCCGCCAAGGCCGCCTGAACGCCGAGTCCGGGGCGCCGAGTCCGGGGCGCCGAGTCCGGGACGCTGCCACGGCCCCCGCGCCCCGGTGGCGTCCCGGATGCTTACACGGCCCCGCCCCGTCGGTCGCGACCCAACTGGCCGTCCCCCCAAGGAAGTTGCCCCGCCATGAAACCCGCCACACCCCCACGCACCCCCTACCCGCTACTGCTCGCCGTACTGTGTTCGCTGAACGCCGGCGGCCTGTTCGCCTCCGACATCAACCTGCCGGGCGTGCCGGCCACCGCGCACGCCCTGGGCACCCCGGTCGCGTCGGTGCAGTGGACGTTCAGCGCGTTCATGATCGGCATCGCGGTCTCGCAGGCGGTGTACGGGCCGGTCTCGGACGCGTACGGGCGCAAGCACGTCATCGTCTCGGGCCTGGGCCTGTTCGTCGTGGCCTCCTTGGTGTGCGCGGCGGCGCCCACCGTCGAGGTGTTCGGCGCCGGCCGGCTGCTCCAGGCGCTGGGCGCGGGATCGGGCATGGTGCTCGGGCGGGCCGTGATCAGCGATCTGTACCAGGAGAAGGACGCGGCCCGGATGTTCGCCACGGTCATGCCGATCGTGGGCGTCTCGCCGTCCGTCGCCCCACTGGTGGGCGGCTATCTGACGACGTACGTGTCCTGGCGCGCCCCGTTCGTGGTGACCGCGCTGATCGGTCTGGCGACGCTGGTGGTGATGGTCACCTCGATACCCGAGAGCCTGCCGCCCGAGCGCCGCAGCAAGCACCTGGGCGCCACCCTCAGGAACTACCCGAGGCTCCTGACCCGGCCACTGTTCTGGGCGTACACCCTCAACTTGGCGGTGGCGTACGGAGGTTACTTCGGTTACCTCGCCGCCTCCCCGCTGATCTTCGAGAAGATGGGCCTGGCCACCGAGACCACGAGCTACTGCTACATCACCGTCTCGATCGCCTACGTGGCGGGCAACCTCACCTCGCGCGCCCTGGTCCGCAAGCGGCCGGTCAACCAACTCCTCTGGGCGGGCCACGGGTTCTTCCTGCTCGGCGCGCTGATGATGCTGGGCCTCGGGCTGAGCGGGGCGGGCGCGCCGTGGGGTCTGCTGGTCCTGGTCTTCATGCCGGTGATGACCTACGGCAACGGTTTCCTGCTGCCGCTGTCGATGAGCGCGGGCGTGACGACGTTCCGTACGACGGCGGGGGCGGCGTCGGGACTGATGGGCGCGCTGCAACTGCTGGCCGCGTCGGTGGGCATCTTCCTGTCCAGCCGGTTGCCCGCAGGCGATCTGTACGCCCTCGGCTGGTTCGTCCTGGGCGCGGCGGGGGTGGGCACAGCGGCCTTCGCCTTGTTCCTCTCCCTGGCGGCGCGCGGGGACGCGAACGGGGGCGCGAGCGGGGACGCGCGCGGGGGTGGGGAGGGCGAGGGCGTACGGCCGAGCGCTCCGCCGAAGACCACGGTGGCGCGGGGCTAGCGGTTCGTCCGCAGCCGGAGCAGCCGTAGCAGCCGGAACACCCGGAGCACCCAAAGCCCCGGCCCGGCCGGTGTGCGAGGATGCGCACGTTCGTGGCGGCCCCGGCTCCGGCCCCGGGCGAGATCGTCGCGCTTGCTGGAGAAGGGATCGCCCTCAGCGCCAGGGGGCCCCGTGGAATTGCGCCAGATCCAGTACTTCGTCGCCGTCGCCGACGAGCTGCATTTCGGCCGGGCCGCCGAGCGCCTGCACATCGGCCAGCCGGCCGTCAGCCAGCAGGTGCGCCGTCTCGAACGGGAGCTGGGCGCCCAGCTCTTCGACCGCTCCGGCCGCACCGTCACGCTCACCCCGTTCGGCCGGGCCCTGCTGCCGGAGGGCCGCGAACTGCTGGCGGCGCTCGACTCCTTCACCGTCAAGGCCCGGCGCACGGCGACGCGCGGCGCGGCCACGTTCCGCGTCGGCATCAGCTCCGCCCTTGGCCGGCGCCTGGACGACTTCCTTGACGCGCTGCCGCGCCACGGCGCCGACACCCCCTTCGAGTTCCAGACCCTGGACGCGCACGCCCGGTTGGAGGGCGTACGCGCCGGACGCCTCGACGCGGCTTTCGTACGAGGCGTCGAAGCCGCCCCGGGCCTGCGGCTCCTCACCCTCTGGGACGACCCGTTGGTGGTCGCGCTGCCCGCCTCGCACCCGCTGGCCGCGCGCGACCGGCTCGACCTGAGCGACCTGGCCGGGCTGCCCCTGCGCATCGCCCCGCGTGAGGAGAACGCGGTCCTGTACGACACGGTCGTCGCCGCGTGCCGCACGGCGGGGTTCGAACCGGACTTCGGTCCGCCCTCCACCGGGCTCCAGGACACCCTGGGCGGCATCGGGGCGGGCACAGCGGGCTGGACCGTGATGTACCCGACGACCGTCAACTCGGTCTCCTCCCGCCGGATCGCGCTGCTCTCCCTCGCCGGGGACCCCATCACCAGCCGCATGTCCCTGGCCCTGCGCGAGAACGCCGACCCGGAGCGCCTGGCGTTCCTCACGGCGGCATGCGAGGAGGTCCGCCGCAAGGTGGCGGGGGAGGCGGAGGCGGAGAGGGAGGGGAAGGCGGAGGTGGCTACGCGGTGACGATCTCCGCGATCAGGCGCTCGACCAGGGCCTTGATCTCGTCGCGGATCGGACGGACCGCCTCGACGCCTTGGCCGGCCGGGTCCGCCAGCTGCCAGTCCAGGTAGCGCTTGCCGGGGAAGACCGGGCAGGTGTCGCCGCAGCCCATGGTGACGCAGACGTCCGACTCCTTGACCGCGTCCACGGTGAGGATCTTGGGGGTCGCGGTGGAGATGTCCACGCCGACCTCCGCCATCGCGGCGACGGCGGCGGGGTTGACCTCCCGGCCCGGGGCCGAGCCCGCCGAACGGACCTCGACGCGGTCACCGGCCAGGTGCGCCAGCCACCCGGCGGCCATCTGGGAACGGCCCGCGTTGTGGACGCAGACGAACAGCACGGATGGCTTGTCGGACATGGCGGGTCTCTTCTCAGGACAGGGTTCGCGGCAGATCGCACGAAGGTTTCGCGGCAGGGCTAGCGGTAGAACTCGCGATGGGCATCGGCTCCCGGCGGGCGTCGCTTCCCCGCGGCATGGCATCAGGCCTCGCTGACGTCAGCACCCGCTGATGTGACAGTATCAGCCCATGATGACGTCAGTCGACGCTGACCTGATCCGGGTCCTCGCGGACCCGCTCAGGCTCCGGATCGTGACCCTGCTCGCCCGCGAGACGCTGTGCACCACCCACCTCGTGGAGGAGACCGGGGCCAGACAGACCAACCTCTCCAACCACCTGAAGGTGCTCCGGGAGGCGGGCGTCGTGGAGACCGAGCCGTGCGGCCGTTTCACCTACTACCGGCTCAAGGCCGACGTCATCGCCGGGCTCGCCGGTCAGCTCTCCGGCCTGGCCGAGGCCGCCCGTACCCACGCCGACACCAAGAGGGCCTGCCCGTGAGCCGTACCGAAACGCCCTCGGCTCCCCAGGAGGCCTCGGTCGTCGCGAAGCTGTCGACGCTCGACCGCTTCCTCGCCGTGTGGATCCTGCTTGCCATGGCGCTGGGCCTCGGCCTCGGCCGCGCGGTCCCGGGTCTGAACGACGCGCTGGCCGAGGTCGAGATCGGTGGCGTCTCGCTCCCGATCGCCGTCGGGCTGCTGATCATGATGTATCCGGTGCTCGCCAAGGTCCGTTACGACAAACTCGACGCGGTGACCGGCGACCGGAAGCTGATGGTGTCGTCCCTGGTCATCAACTGGGCGCTCGGCCCGGCCGTGATGTTCGCCCTGGCCTGGATCTTCCTGGCCGACCTGCCCGAGTACCGCACCGGACTGATCATCGTCGGTCTGGCCCGCTGCATCGCCATGGTCATCATCTGGAACGATCTGGCCTGCGGCGACCGCGAGGCCGCCGCCGTGCTCGTGGCGCTCAACTCGGTGTTCCAGGTCCTGGCGTTCGGCCTGCTCGGCTGGTTCTACCTGGACCTGCTGCCGGGGTGGCTCGGCCTCGGTGACGGACGGCACCTCGACATCTCCGTGGGGAAGATCGCTCTCAACGTCGTCGTCTTCCTCGGCGTTCCCCTGCTCGCCGGCTTCCTCACCCGCCGCGTCGGCGAGAAGCGGCTCGGGCGCACGCGTTACGAGGCCGACTTCCTTCCCCGGATCGGCCCTTGGGCGCTGTACGGTCTCCTCTTCACCATCGTCGTCCTCTTCGCCCTCCAGGGCGGAACCATCACCTCCCGGCCGCTGGACGTGCTCCGCATCGCGCTTCCGCTGCTCGCCTACTTCGCGCTCATGTGGTTCGGCGCCTTCGGCCTCGGCAGGGCGATCGGCCTGACCTACGCCCGGACCGCGACCCTCGCCTTCACCGCAGCGGGCAACAACTTCGAACTGGCCATCGCGGTCGCCATCGCCACCTTCGGCGTCACCAGCGGGCAGGCCCTGTCGGGGGTGGTCGGCCCACTGATCGAGGTCCCGGTCCTGGTGGCGCTCGTGTACGTGTCACTGGCCTGGCGCCGGCGGTTCGGCGCGGCGGCCTGAAACCGGGGCCGCCGTTGACCGTGCCCGGGCCGCCCTCTTGGGCCCGGGCACGGGTACGGGCGCGGGTACGGGCACGGGGGTCGCCCGCACCCGTACCCGTGCCCGGGCCGCCCTCAGCCGTCGGCCGGACCGGATCCCGTGATCGCGTCCGCCAGTGCCCGCGCCTCCTTCTCGGCCGAAATCCCGTCGGCGAGCGGGGGTTGGCTGTCGGCGGGCAGAGACTGCCGCCAGGCCCAGGTGTCCCGCACCGTGTCCAGGACCGGACGGCAGCGCAGGCCCGACGCCAGCGCCCGGGACACGTCGCCCGCGTGCAGCGCCGCGTGCAGCTCGCTGCCCGGCGGCGCCCAGATCGGCAGCTCGCTCCACGCCTCGACACCGGCTGCCTCGACGGCCTCGGGCGACAGCCAGCACAGCTCGGCGTCCGACCCGGTGACCCGTACGCAGGCGTCGAGGAGGCCGCCCATCGTGGTGTGGCCCTGCGGACCGACCATGTTGTACGCGCCGTGCAGACCCGCCTCCAGGGCGTCGAGCACCCACGCCGCGAGGTCGCGGGCGTCGACGTACTGGAGCGGGGTGTCGCGCGGCCCGGGGGCGAGCACCCTGCCACCCCGGGCGACGCGCTCAAGCCACCAGGTCAGGCGGCCGGGCGTCTCGCGCGGGCCGAGGATGAGCCCGGCGCGGACGATCAGGGTGCGCTCCTCGCCGAACTCGCGCAGGACGGCCAGCTCCGCGCCGCGCTTGTCCGCCGGGTACTCCGTCGCGTCGGCGTCGGGGTCGCCCGCCGCCAGCGGGCCGTCCTCGTCGAGGTCCGCCGGTGCGGGCCACGCGTACACCGAGCGGCTGGAGACGAACACGCAGCGGCCGACCCGGCCGGCCAGCAGACGGGCCGCGTCGCGCACGGCGGCCGGGCCGCCCGACCAGGTGTCGACGACCGCGTCCCACTCGCCGGTGGCGAGGGCGGCGAGCCCGTCGGGCGCGGTGCGGTCCCCGTGCAGGACGCGCACACCGTCCGGCGCCGGGTGTTCGCCCCGGTGGAAGACGGTGACCTCCCAGCCCCGGTCGCGCGCGGCCTCGGCGACCGCGCGGCCGCCGAAGTCGGTACCGCCGAGCAGCAACAGCTTCACAGCTTCCCTACGCCTTCTTCGTGGTGGTGGTGATGGTGGTGTCGGTGGTGGTGTCGGGGGTGGTGGGCCGGGCGCCGGTCGCGGTGTCCGGAGTGGTGCGCCGGCCTCCGATCGCGGTGTTGGGGGTGGCGTGCCGGCCGCCGGTCGCCGTGTTGGTGGGTGTGTGCCGGCCGCCGGTCGCCGTCAATCGGTCGCCGTCATCCGGCCACCGGCCGTCGGCCGCCGTCAACCCGCGGTCCGCGCGCGGTACGCCGCGAACCGTTCGCCGATCTCCTGGGCGCGGCCCTCCGCCTCCGACAGTTTCATCTCGGGGCACTCGTACCCGAGTTCCTTGGTCATGATCGCCATGGCGGCCGGCTCGAAGACGACGGTGCCGTCCGGGCGTATCTCGCTGATGCCGTCCTGGATCTGGCCGGAGACGTTGATGGCGTGGGCCTCCTCCTCCGTCATGCCGTCCGGCAGCGCGGGCCGGAACTTGCCGCCCTCGATCGCCACCGGGAACCCGCCGAGCGCGCCGCCCGCGCCGGGCGCGTGGACGATGGCGTCGCGCCCGTCGGCCAGCGGTTCAAGGACGCTCAGGGCGGAGGCGGCCGTCATGGTCTGCCCCGGCATGCCGCCGGTGCGGCGGTACTGGCCGGGCAGCCGGTTCAGCAGGGCCTCGACGTCCAGCTCCGCGGTGATGTCACGGCCGTCGACCCGGATGCCGAGGCCCATGGCGGCGGGGCCGCTGTTGCCGTGGCGCGACAGGCGGTGCGAGACGTAGTGGTGGGCGACGAGCCGTACGTCCACGTCCGCGGTGCTGCGGCCGAGCTCGTCGGCGACGGCGGCGGTGATGCCGGGGACGTTGTTGGCGACGTTGCCGATGCCGATGTCGGGCGAAAGACCGATCGCGGCGAGCGCGGGGTGCACGGCGTCCGGGTAGGCGGCGTTGACGACGACGGCCTGTGTGCCGGAGAGCCTGACGGCCTCCATGGCCTTCATCACCGGGACGAGGTGCATCGGCAGCCACGGGCCGTAGTTGGCGGCGTACACGCGCTGGAAGGCGGCCGGTTCGAGGGTGGAGATGACCCACCACGACTGGTAGCTGGCGGCGAGGAAGATGATGTCGGGCGCGAAGGCCGCGATGCGCTCGGCGGTGCGCGCCACGTCCGTCAGGTCCGTGACGGCGTGGCTTACGGTGGGGGCGTAACCGCGCTGCACCGCGCAGAAGCGGGTCAGGTTGGCGGCGCGCAGCACCACTTCCTCGTCCCGGCCGACGAGTTGCACCTGCCGGTCGGCCGCGCTGTGGGCGAGCTCGTGGAACGCGCGGCGGCCGATGTCGCCTGCGCCGAGGACCATGATCTTGCGGGGCTGGTTCACGAGGTACCTCCGAGGTGGGCGGTGGCGAGCGAGGAGCGGCCGGCGAGCCGGTGCGCGTCACGGATGAGGCCGGGCAACTCGCGCATGGCGGAGAAGGCGTGGGCGCCGTCGCGGTGCGCGGGGACGGACGGATCGGCGGTGTACTGGAGGACCCGCATCCCGGCGGCGAGCGCGGCGTCCACGCCGACCGGGCTGTCCTCGACGACGACGCAGTCCTCGATGTCGGCGCCGCACTCGGCGGCCGCCCACAGGAACAGGCGCGGGTCGGGCTTCCAGGCCTGGACGTCGTACGCCGAGAAAAGCCGGCCCTCGAAGTGGTGCAGGATGCCGGACTTGCCGAGGCGGTCCGCGATGATCTCCGGCGGGCTGTTGGAGGCGACGCACATGCCGGTGCCCGCCACGGAGCTCAGCTGCTCAAGGGCGTACGCGACCCCCTCGATGGGTTCGAGCCAGGAGCCGATCAGCTCATCGCACTTGGCGCGGGCGCGCGCCATGGCGTCGGCGGGCGGCGGGGACCCGGAGATCTCCTCCATCAAGTCGATGCACTCCTGCATCTTCTTTCCCGAGAACAGCTCGTCCCGCTGCTCCTTGGCCAGGTGAAGCCCCATCAGCTCGCCGATGTACGCGAGCCCGCCGTTCTCGGCGTCCTGGGTGTCGACCAGGACGCCGTCCAGGTCGAAGATGACGAACTCACTCATAGGTGATCCAGTCCACGTTCTCGATGGCGGCGACGGTCGCGGCCAGTTCCAGGTGGTTCGCGGCGGAGCCGATGACGGCCGCCGTGTTGCCGCGCGCGCCGATGCGCCAGTCCGCCGCCGCGCCCGGCTCGGTGAGCACGGTGACGCGCTCCACGTTCGCCAGCCGCCGCAGGGCGGAGACGTTCCTGATCGACTTCACCGTGCGGGCGCCGACGGGCGGCACGATCAGGTAGTGGAAGGCGATCGGGCCGTCCTTCTTGATCTCGGGCGTCTCGTAGGGACGGCCGAGCGCGGCGGCGACCGCGACGTACGCGGGGTCGCTGGTGCCCGAGCGGACGGCGAGGTCGTCGACCCAGGCGCCGAGGCGGCCGTTGACCTCGATGACCCGGGGGCCCTGGGCGGTCAGTTTGATCTCGACGTCGGCGACGCCGTGGATGTTCAGGGCGCGCACCGCACGGCACGCCAGGTCGCGCACGGCGCGCTCCTCGTCCTCGGGGACGACGGAGAAGCCGCCGTAGCCGCCGCGTTCGCGAAACGGTTCGGCCAGCGCGAACTTGCTGGTGACGAAGACCGGGCGTACGTCGTCGCCGTCGGCGACGCAGTCCACCGCGATGTAGTCGCCCCAGGGCGCCGGGACGTCCCGCCCCACCAGCAGCTCCTCCAGCATCACGGCGCTCTCGACGGGCCCGTCGCCGTCGCCGGAGAACATCGCGGCGACGGCCGTGCGGCACTCCTCGGGCGTGGTGACGGCCTGGGTGTTGCGGCTCGACGCGCCGATCACGGGCTTGATGATGGCGGGCAGCCCGACGTACGCGAGCGCGTCGTCGGCCTGCTCGGGCCCGGTGATCGTGCGAAAGCGGACGCTGTCGACGCCCGCCTCGGCGAAGCGAATGCGCTGGAGGTCCTTGTGCGTGATCGCCTCGACGTCGGCGGGCCGGTGATAGCGCAGGCCGAGTGCGTCGGCGAGCCGGACGGTCGTGGCGATCTGGAACTCGCTGAAGGTGATGATGCCCGCCGGGGCGAACGCGCGCAGCGCGTCCACGAGTTCGGCCTCGGTGCGGCCCTCGGCGTCCACCACGGTGCCCACCGTCTCCAGCGTGGGAATCATCTCCCGCGCGTGGTCGGTGCCGGCCGTCACGAACACCAGCGAGCAGCCGTTGTCCCGGGCGGCTTCCGCCAGCCGGGTCGGTGCGAGGCTCCCCGCGTCGTAGACGACGAGAAGCACCGGCTTGTCACTCATGGGTCAACCTCTGTGGTCCGGGGCCCGCGCAGGGTGGGGGCCTGCGCCGGGGCGGGTGTACGTGCGGGTGGTGTCGCTGCGGATTTCGGTGCGTATCGGGGCAAGTCGGCGCGCGAAGGGGTGCGCGGGCCCCGCGGACGGCCGGGGCGGCGGTCCGCGGGGGCGGGGCGGGCGGGTCAGGCCGCGGGGAACCCGCCGGCGCGGCGCGCCTGGGTCAGGGCCTTCGCGAGCGTTTCGACGGTCGAGCAGGTGAACACCACCTGCACCGGGATCTCCAGACCGAACTCCTCCTGGAGCCGCAGCGCGACCCGGGTGGCGGTCAGCGAGTCGCCGCCCAGCTCGAAGAAGTCGTCGTGGGCCCCGACCTCGTCGGCCCACAGCGCGTCCGCCCAGATCCGGGCGACCGCGCGCTCGGCGGGCGTACGGGGCGCGACGAACTCGGCTTCCAGGCCGGTGCGTTCGCCGTCCGGCGCGGGCAGCGCGGCGCGGTTGGTCTTGCCGCTGGTGGTCAGCGGCAGCCGGTCAAGGAAGACGAAGGCGCCGGGCACCATGTAGCCGGGCAGGCTGGCCCCGCACCGCTCGCGCAGGGCGGTGACGCTCAGCGCGCGGCCGTCAACGGGAACGCAGTACGCGACGAGGGCCTTCTCGCCCGGTACGCCGCCGGGCACGTCCTCGCGGACCGTCACCACGCAGGAGGCGACGTCCTCGTGGGCGAGGAGCGCGGACTCGATCTCCCCGAGCTCGATCCGGAAGCCCCGCACCTTCACCTGGTGGTCGAGGCGCCCCAGGAACTCCAGGTTCCCGTCCGCCAGCCACCGCACCAGGTCCCCGGTGCGGTACACGCGTGCCTCCGGTCCTTCGGCGGCGTGCGCGGGGAAGGGGTGCGCGGTGAACCGCTCCCGGGTCAGGTCCGGGCGGCCGAGATAACCGCGCGCCACGCCCTTGCCGCCGATGAGGAGTTCACCGGGGACGCCGACGGGCACCGGCCGGTCCGCCTCGTCCACGACGTACACCTCGGTGTTCGGGGTGGGCCGGCCGATCGGGACCGGTCCCGCCGCGTCGCGGATCTCGGCGACGGTCGCGTAGACGGTGGTCTCCGTCGGGCCGTAGCCGTTGACGACCCGGCGCCCGGCGCGCAGCATCTTCGCCGCCAGGTCGGCGGGCAGCGCCTCACCGGCGGTGAAGAGGGTGAGTCCACGCGGCTCGGGCCGGTCGCCGAGCGCGTCGAGCAGGGGCCGCCAGGCCGACGGCGTGGCCTGGACGAGGGTGGCGTCGTGCCGGTCGATCAGGGCGGCCAGCGCGCGGGGCGCGCGTACCTGGTCGCGGTCGGCGCCGATGATCCGGCCGCCGGTGATCAGGGGCAGGAACACCTCGACGGCCGCGATGTCGAAGGTCGCAGACGTGGTGAACAGGACCCGGTCGCTCGCGGGCGCCGGGAAGATCTCCCGCATGCCGAAGAGCAGGTCGAGGAGCGAACCGAGGGTGATCGCGACGCCCTTGGGCGTGCCGGTGGACCCGGAGGTGTAGAGGACGTACGCGAGGTGGTCCGGCCCGGCGGCCGGCTCGGGGTCCGCGTCCTGGTGTGCGGCGAGCGCGGCGCGGTCGGTGTCGACGGCGACGAGCACCCGCCCCTCGCCCACGAGCCGTTCGCGCAGCGACTCCTGCGTCACGACGACGGGCGCGGCGGTGTCGCGCAGCACGAAGTCGAGCCGTTCCACGGGGTGTTCGGGGTCCAGCGGTACGTACGCGCCGCCCGCCTTCAGCACCGCGAGCAGCGTGACGATCAGCTCGGGGCCGCGCTCCAGACAGACACCCACCGGTACGTCCGGCGCGACGCCGAGGGAGCGCAGATGGTGGGCCAGCCGGTTGGCGCGGCTGTTGAGCGCGGCGTACGTCACTTCCTCGTCGCCGAACACGACGGCGAGCGCGTTCGGTGTCCGTCCGGCCTGCGCGGCGACCAGGCCCGCGACCAGACCCGCGACGGAACTCGCGGCCGGGTACGCCGAGGGGCGTGAGCTCCACTCGGCGAGCAGCAGGCGCCGCTCGGCCGCGTCGAGGATGTCGAGGTCGTCCGGGGCGGCGCCCGGAGCGCCGGCGACGGCGGCGAGCAGGGTGAGGTAGTTCTTGGTGAACCGCTCGGCGCTCGCCGTCTCGAACAGCGCGGTGCTGAAGTCGAGGCGCACCTCGATGTCCGCCGCGCGCTCCTCGAAGACCAGCGCCAGATCGGGCGGGCAGGCGCCGGCGGGCGTGGCGGGCAGGGCGTCCTGGGCGAACAGGGCCTGCACGAGCGGGTGGTGGCCGGCGTCGGCGGCGGGGGCGAGGGCCGCGACGAGGTCCTGGAACGGGACCCGAGGCCGGGCCTGGGCCCCGCGCAGCGCGGCGCCTGCCCGCTCCACCAGGTCACCGAAGGACGCGGCCCCGGCCAGGCCGGTGCGTACGACGCTCAGCTCGCCCGCGAGCGGTGTGCCAACCGCCACGTCCGCCCGACGGCTCCAGCGGCCCAGGAGCAGCTGGTACGCCGCGAGCAGCACGACCGGCAGCGGCGCGCCGTATCCGGCGGCGGCCTTGCGCAGGGCGTCGGCGGTGGCGGCCGGGACGGTGCGGGTGCACCGGGCCGTGCCGGGCTCGCGCACCGGGGAGCGCGGGCGGTCGGCGGGCAGCTCCAGCGGTTCGAGGCCGTCCAGTTCGGCGCGCCACTGGTCCAGCACGGTCGCGTCAGTCATGACCCCTCCGGGGTGCCGAGGATCCGCGCCAGCGCGTTGCGGTCCGTCTTTCCGTTGTCGTTGAGCGGCAGGGCGTCCAGCCGGGTGAGGCGCGCGGGCACCATGTGCAGCGGGACCTGCTCGCGCAGCCAGGCGTCGAACCGCGCGGGGTCCGTCTCGCGGCCCGCGTAGGCGGCGACCAGTTCGGTCTCGCCCTCCGCCGTGGCCAGCGCCACCACCGCGACGTCGACGACCGCCGGGTGACGGCGGACGACCGCCTCCACCTCGCCGATCTCCACCCGGTGGCCCCGGACCTTCACCTGCTGGTCGAGGCGGCCGCAGTGCACCATCACATCGCCCTCGCGCCGGACCCGGTCGCCGGTGCGGTACCAGTGGCGGTCGGTGAGCGGCCCGGAGCCGTCGTACACGGCTGCTCGGCCGCCCGGCTCGTACGACAGGAACCGGCCGGTGTTCTCGCGGGGGTCGAGGTAGCCGTCGAAGCGCTGGGGGCCGCGCACGCACAGCTCGCCCTCGTCGCATTCGCGTCCGTCCTCGTCGAGCAGGACGCCCTCCATGCCCGGGTACATCGTGCCGATCGGGACCGTGCCGCCGGTGTACTCGGGCCACGCCGAACTCGGGCCACTCAGAAGGTGGTTGGAGCAGCAGATGACGAGCTCCGTGGGCCCGTACACATTGTGGATCCGCGAGTGCGGCGCCACCTCGTGCCACAGCGCGGCGTGCTGCGCGGTGACCGGTTCGGCGCCGAACAGGCTGTGCTTGAGCGTGACGCAGCGCCCGAGCGGGAGGTTGCCGAGCCGCTGGGCCTCGCGCACCACCGAGGGCACCGAGAACCAGTGGGTCAGCTTCCGCCCCACGATGAAGTCGACCGGCGTGTACAGATCGGCGGCCGACGGCACGACCACGGTGGCGCCGCCGCCCCAGGCCACGAAGAGGTCGAAGGCGTGCGCGTCGAAGGTCAGGCCGAACACCTGCGAGAGGCGGCTGCCCGGAGCGATCTCGTAGCGCGGGATGTTGTGTTCGAGGTACGGGGAGAACTGGCGGTGCAGGATCGGCACGCCCTTGGGCTGGCCGGTCGACCCCGAGGTGAACAGGATGTACGCCTCGCGGGCGAGGTCCGACGGGACCGGCGGCAGCGCCTCCTCCAGCGCCTCCTCCAGCAGGTCGTCCTCGGCG
Source organism: Streptomyces sp. NPDC006711 (assembly GCF_042869775.1). Lineage (NCBI taxonomy): Bacteria > Bacillati > Actinomycetota > Actinomycetes > Kitasatosporales > Streptomycetaceae > Streptomyces > Streptomyces sp. NPDC006711. Next base: position 443,567 of record NZ_JBIAGO010000001.1, on the reverse strand, counting down.
CGCTCGTCCTCGGTGAGCTCAAGCACGGTCGGCCGGTGGCGCTCGGGGAGCCGGGTGAACAGCTCGGCGGCCCGCTCCTCCACCAGGGCGACGGTGACCCCGGCGCGCTGGGCGACGTCGAGGTTGCGCTGCTGGGGGTGGTCCGGGTTCAGCGGCACCACGGCCGCGCCGAGCCGCTGGATCGCCAGGTATCCGGCGTAGGCGCCCACCGAACGCGCGGCGACCAGCGCGACCCGGTCGGGCACCCCGCCGTGCTTGCGCACGATGCGGGCGGCCAGCACCAGGGCGAGGCGGCGCAGTTCGGCGTAGGTCAGGACCTCGTCGCCGATCTCCAGCGCGGTGTGGCCGGGCAGCCGCAGGGCCGACTCCTCGAACCACTGGTACATCGTGCGACGGGGAAGGCGCGGGGTGAGGGGGTCGGGGGTCATCGGTTCCTCGATATCCATGTGCGTTCCAAGTTCTCGACCAGGTCGCTGCTGGTCAGCCGCCTGCACTGCTCCACGGCGTACAGGGCCATGTAGTGGCGGAACACGTCTTCGGGCTCCTCGTGGGCGTGCAGGACACGGCGGTTGTTGATGACGGCCGGGTTGGCGAGTTCGTCGGCCGCCGCCCGCACGGCCGTGTCCAGCCCGTCGGCGGGGACCACCTCGTCGCACAGCAGCCGGCCCTCGGGCGACGCCGCGTCGATCCGGCGGTCGGCGAAGATCGCCTGCCGGGCCAGCCGGTTGCCCCCGACGCGGGGCAGCCGCAGGTTGGCGGCGCCCGGGATGATGCCCTCGCGCAGCGCCGGCAGGGTGAAGTAGGCCTCCTCGGCGGCGATCACCCGGTCGAAGACGAGCAGGATCTGCGCCCCGCCGCCGATCGCGAAGGTGTCCACGGCGGCGATCCACGGCTTCTCGACCGGTTCCGGCAGCCAGCTCGCGCCGTCGTCCGGGGCGCTCAGGCCCCGGAAGATCTTGTTGATGTAGCCGAGTTCGCGGCCCAGGAAGAAGTCGATGAGCGAGATCTCGCCCTCGTACAGGCGGGTGAGGTTGATGCCGGCGCTGAACACCCGGCGCCCGGCGTAGCGGGGGTGCGTCATGGGGCCGCCGCGCATCACCCCCACCCGTACCGAGTCGTCGAGGAGCACCAGGTCGACGGCCGCCTCGAGCGCCGCGACCAGCAGGTCGTCCTCGGCGTTGAGGAACCGCGTGTTGTGCACGGTCACCTCGCCCAGGTCGCCCCGGCGGTGCACCGAGACGAGGCCGAAGTCGGCGTGGCCCGTCGCCCGGAAGCCGGACAGCGCGGCCAGTGCCTTCTCCGTCGGCCTGCGCATGGCCTCCATGAGGTGCGGACCCGCCACGGGAGAACGCAGCAGCCCCCAGAAGAAGATGCCGTGGTCGCTCTCGCGGCCCTCCTTGTCGCGCTGCGGCCTGCGCCGCTCCTGCTCGTTCTGCTCCTTCGTCGGTACGAGGCCGGGCATCAGCTCCGCCGCGCGCGTGGCGAGGTCGTTCAGGCGCAGGAACTCGCGCCGCCCGTCGGTCAGTTCGTCGTACAGGCTCTCCGCGTGGCACTCCATGAAGCGCCGCCGGGCGCGGCGTGCCGCCGTGTGCAGGGGGCCCGTCGCCGCGCGGTCCGCGCCGGGGCGTGACAGCGCGTCCTCCAGGCGGGCGAGGTGGTCGACGGTGGCCGCGCGGTCGGCGGCGTAGCCCTGCCCGAGTGCGGGCGCCGTTTCACCCGTGGTCGTCGTCGATGTCGTCATGCCGCCCCCGCTTCCAGTGCTGTTGGTGGTGTTCGTGGTGTTCGTGTGGTGTGCGTCGTGCGCGTCACGCGCCGCGTCGTCGCGCGGGCCGCCACCTCCGCGCCCGGCGGTGGCGGTCCGTACGGGCCGCGTCGTCCTTCGGGCGTGGTCATCGCGCCCGTCCCGGCGTGCGCTCCCTGGTCCGGGCGCGCAGGGCCCGCAGCCGGGCCTGGCCGCGCTCCTCCGCTCCCGCGCCGGCGGCGGCCGCGGTCCCCGCAGGGCCCGAGGAGCCGTCCGCGCCCTCCCCGAGGAAGGCCGCCATGGCCCGCACGGTGGAGTGCCGGAACAGATCGACCACGTCGACCTCGCACTCCAGCGCGGTCCGCAGCCGGTCGCGCAGCCGGATCAGCAGCAGCGAGTTGCCGCCCGCGTCGAAGAAGCTCTCGCCGTGGCCGACCGTGCGGCCCAGCACGTCCCGCCAGGCGGCGGCGACGCGCTGCTCGGTGGCGCTCGCCGGCGGCCGCTCCGCGTCGCGTGCCGCCCGCGCCTCCTCGGCGATGGCCTGCTCCAGCGCCTTCTTGACGGCGGCGCGGTCCGCCCGGCCGCCGGGCAGCAGCGGCATCCGGGTCAGGACACCGATCCGGGCGGGCTGCGCGTGGCCGGGCAGCAGCTCGCGCAGGTGCCCGCGCAGCGCGTCGGCGTTCAGGGCCGCTCCCGGCCGGGCGGTGACCGCCGCGTCGGGGCCGCCGGACGTCCCGGTCCATACCTGGGCGCGTGCGACGCCGGGATGCCCCATGAGCGCCGCCTCGATGTCGGCGCAGGCCACGCGGACCCCGCGCACCCGGGCCTGCTCCGAGGCCCGGCCGACGAACACCAGGTGTCCCTCGGGCGTGTGCCGCGCCAGGTCGCCGGTGGCGAACAGGCGGCCGCCCGGCCGCTTCCCGTACGGGTCGGGCAGGAAGCGCTCCGCCGTACGGCGCGGATCGTTCAGATAGCCCCGGGTGACGGCGGCGCCCCCGATGTGCAGCTCACCGACGACACCCGGCGCGACCAGGTCTCCGCGCCGGTCGAGGACGTAGGCCGTGCAGCCCGCCGGGAGCCCGAGCGGCACCGGGCGGCCTGTCGCGTCGGAGCGGGCCGGTCCGCCGATGGCCGGGCCCGCCGTCTCGGCGGCGGTGTAGAGGTGGTGGACCTGGGAGATGCCGGCGGCCCGCGCGGCGTGCAGGGTGGCGGGGGCCAGGAGGTCGCCCCCCACCAGGGCGGTCGTCGCCAGGGCGGCCCCGCCCTCGTCGAGCATGCCCGCGAGCACGGACGGCGCGGCGTACACCGTGGCCGGCGACGCGCCGTCCGGCACCACCGCGCGGCCGCCCGAGGTCAGCGGGGCGAACAGCTCGAACACCGCGCCGGGCGAGTCCGGCGGGCTGAGCTGCGCCACCGCGTCGAGCGCCCCGGCGGGCAGCTCCCGGTGGGCCCAGCGCAGCCGGGAGGCGAGGTTGCGGTGCTCGGCGAGCACCGGCAACGGGTCGCCCGTGGCACCCGACGTACGCAGCACATAGGCGGCGTCGGCGGACCGCACGGCGGGCAGCGCGAGAACGGGGCCGTCCCCGGCCGCAGCCGAGTCCGCCGAGTCCGCCGAGTCCGCGAAGCCCGCCGACTCCGTGAAGTCGTCCAGCTCCACCACGCGCACCCGCGTGTGGTCGAACAGCGACGAGGAGTCCGGGTCGGCGAGCACCGTGGTCGCGTCCGCGTCGTCCAGGGCGAGGCGCAGCAGGAAGGCCGGCGACTCCGGGTCCAGCGGTACGCAGCTCCCGCCCGCCGCCAGTACGCCCAGCTGGGCGGCGGCCAGCGCGAAGGACTTGGGCGCGCAGACCCCGACCGGGGCCCCCGGCGCGACGCCGTGCTCCAGGAGCCGCGCCGTCAACTGGGCTGCGGCGCAACCCAGTTGGCGGTACGTCCAGGTGCGCGACCCGTCCGCGACGGCGACCGCGTCCGGGGTACGGGCGATCTGGTCGGCGACCATCGCGTGCAGCACCCCGCCGTCGGCGTCCGCGTCGTGCGCCGGGTTCCACTCCTCGACGAGCAGCCGCCGCTCGGCGGCGGTCGGCCGCAGCAGCGCGGAGACCCGGGTAGTGGGGTCGGCGGCCACCCGCTCAAGTACGGTCCGCAGCCGGACGAGCAGCCGCTCGGCGCTCGCGTCCTCGAAGAGGGCCGTGCGGTAGTCGACCAGGGCGAGCAGGCCCTCGTCGGTCTCGATCGTGTCGATGGCGAGGTCGGTCTTCATGGTCGGCAGCCGCAGCTCCCCGACCGTGAACACTGCGTCCGCGGCCCGCCGCACGGGCGCGGCCGGCTGGTGGGTGTACATGACCTGGTAGAGCGGGTGGTAGCTCGGGTCGCGGGTCACCCCGAGCCGGTCCATGACCTCGTCGACGGGCAGGTCCGCGTGATCCAGCGCGTCAAGCAGGTCACCGCGCACCTGGTGCAGCAGCTCCGCGAACCGCGGGTCGCCGGACAGGTCGGCGCGCAGCACCACGGGCCGCGTGAGGTACCCGAGGAGCCCGGCGCTCTCGGTGGTGTCCCGGCCGGAGACGGCCATGCCGGTGAGCACGTCGGTGCCGCCGTACTGGCTGAGCACCACGTCGCACGCGGCCTTGAGCACCATGAAGAGGCTGCACCGCTTGGTCCGTGCAAGCCGCCGCAGCGGTTCCACGACGTCGTGGGGGATCACGGCCGTACGCCGCTCCCCCTCGTGGCCGCCGCGCGCGGGGCGGGGCCCGGCGAGGGGCAGTTCCAGCACCTCGGGCGCGCCGGTGAGGCGCTGGGTCCAGTACGCCAGGTTCGCGGCGGCGGCCCGCTCGTCGTCCTCGGTGCGCCGGGCCCAGAACGCGGCGTGGTCGACGTCAGGCTCCGGCAGCGGGGAGGGGTGGCCCCCCGCGAACGCGTCGTACAGGGCGGTCAGTTCGGCGGCGAAGACGTCCAGTGACGCCCCGTCGAAGACGATGTGGTGGACGCCGACGAGCAGCCGGTGCGTCGTGTCGTCAAGGCGCAGCAGCCGCACCCGCAGCAGCGGGCCGCCGTCCACGGTGAACGGCTCGCGGGCGAACGCCTCGGCCAGGCCCTCGGCGTCGCCCTGTGCCTGGACGACGGGCAGCTCCAGCGGCTCGGGCGCGGTGACGCGCTGGGCGGGTTCGCCGTCGGCGCCGCGCACGATCCGGGTGCGCAGGGCGGGGTGACGGCGTATCAGCTCCGCCAGGGCGCGCCCCAGGGCCGCCGCGTCGAGCGGGCCGTCGATGCCGACGCTGAAGGGGATGCTGAAGAAGGGGTCGTCGGGGCGGACCTGGGCGAGCGCCCACAGCCGTCGCTGGGCCGGGGTGAGCGGCAGCGGCCGCTCGGTGGCCGTCATGAGGCCACCTCGGCTCCGGACCGGTCCCGCTGCCTGTTCCTGTCGCGCACCGACGCGGCGGCCAGGACCGCGGCCGCCGGAAGCAGCAGTCCGCCGGCCAGGATGATCGAGTCGGCGATGCCCATCAGGTCGGCGATCACGCCGCCGAGGACCACGCCGATGATGGTGAAGTTGACCATCAGGGCGTTGAGCAGCCCGACCCCGCGCCCGCGCAGTTCCTCGGGCAGGTCGCTGATGAGCGTGTTGGCCACCGGCACCTGGAAGAGACCGGAGCCGATCCCCGCCAGCACGCACCAGACCAGGACGACGCCCACGCCCAGGGTGCCGCGCAGCCGGCCGGTCGGGTCGAGCAGCAGCAGCGAGACACCGAACAGCACGATCGATCCGATGAGCAGCCCCCGGTCGGAGAACCGGCGCACCAGCGGCGGACCGGTCAGCGCGCCGACCACGCAGCCCGCGCCGAACGCGGCCTGGGCCAGGCCGAAGGTGAAGGCGGACAGGTCGAAGACGTTCAGGAGCTGGGAGTTGAGGTTGGTGGTGAACAGCCCGAGGACGAGCATCACCGGCACGAGGACGAGCGCGAGGAAGCGCAGCGACGGCACGGCGAGCACCCCGGATATGCCGGTGCCCAGCGACTTCCAGTACGACTCCCGGCCGCTGTCGGGGCCGGGGACGGGCACCTCGCGCAGGACCGCCATGCTGCCGAGCAGCACCGCCGAGACCACGAACGTCACCGCGTCGATGGCGAAGACGGCGGAGACGCTGCCGAACGCGAGGAGCAGACCGCCGAGCGCCGGGCCCACCAGGTTCAGGGTGTGGTTGGTGGACTGGAACAGCGCGACCGCCGTGGGGATGCTGTGGCCCCGCACGATGAGCGGGATCGCGGTGATGCGGGCCGTCTCGAAGAACGCCTTGGCGATGCCGGAGAGCAGGATCAGGACGAGCAGCAGCAGCGGCGAGTCCCGGACCGGGATCATGGCCAGGACCAGCGCCACCCGGACCAGGTCGGCGCCCACCATGAGGCCGCGCGCCGGGAACCGGTCGGCCAGCGGCCCGACGAAGGCCCCCAGCACGCCGGAGGGCAGCAGCTGCGCGATGATCACGAGGGAGACGTACAGGACGGGGTTGGAGGTCTCGGTGGCCACCACGTAGATCAGGGTGATCTTGGTGATGGCGTCACCGAGGAAGGACGCGACGACAGCCACCCAATAGCGGATGTACGTACGGTCCTTGAGGAGTTCAAGCACGGTCGACCACCTCGTTCAAAATCGCGGCTACGCCCTCGATGAAGGGCCGGCGCATCATCGTGTAGTGATTGCCGTCGACCACCCTGACATCGACCTCGCCGCCGGTGGTCAGCGCGCGCCACGCCTCGGTCGAGTCGTACGTCTCCTCGGCCGCGCGGATCAGCGTGACCGGTCCGCTGACGCGCAGGGGGCGGAAGTTCCAGACGAGCCGCAGGTTGGCGACCCACAGGTCGAGGATGTCGCGGACCTGCTCGCGTCCGGCGTCCGGCGGCAGGTAGTCGGACGCGCGGGCGATGGCGAGGAGGTAGTCGAGGTGGTCGTCGGGGGTCATCCCCTTCAGCTCCTCGACGGACTTCAGCGCGTCGCCGTAGTCCCACTGGAGGTTCGCCGCGATGGCCTCGACGATCTCGGCCGGGTCGGGCTCGGAGCCCTCGGGGACCTCGGCGGGCGGGTGCGAGTCCATCATGACGACGGACACCCGCGCGCCGGTCTTCTCCAGCTCGCCCGCGACGGCGAAGGCGTTGGTGCCGCCGTAGCACCAGCCCGCCACGGTGTACGGCCCCTCGGGCTGCGTCGCGCGGATCAGCTCGGCGTACGCCGCGGCGCGCGCCCCGAAGTCGGCGTAGGGCAGGGCCCCTTCGACCGGCGGCGGGGAGGCCAGGGCGTACAGCGGCCGGTCCTGGCCGGCCATCAGCCCGGCGAACGGCATGTAGCAGACCACCTCGCTGCCGGCCGGGTGGGCGAAGAAGACGGGGGAGCCGGCGCCGGAGCCGATCTCCACGAGGTGGACGTCCGCCTCGTCCTGGTAGCCCTCGCGCAGCATCCGCGCGAACCGTTCGACGGTGGCGCCCCGGAAGATCGCCGCCATCGGCAGCTGCTGCCCGAACCGCTTCTCGATCTCGGCCATCAGCCGCAGGACGAGCAGGGAGTGGCCGCCGAGGTCGAAGAACCGGTCGTGCAGACCGATCGGCTTGACCCCCAGCACCTCCTCCCAGATGTGGGCGACCTCCAGCTCGACCGCGTCACGCGGCGGCACGTAGCTCGCCGCGTCCCGCTCGACGACGGGCTCGGGCAGGGCCCGGCGGTCGATCTTGCCGCTGGTGTTGAGCGGGAAGGCGTCCAGGGTGACGAAGGCGGCCGGGACCATGTAGTCGGGCAGGAAGCGGCGCAGGTGCTCGCGCAGCTCCTCGGCGCCGAGGGCGGCGCCGTCCGCCGCCACGACGTAACCGGTAAGGCGCTGGTCGCCCGGCCGGTCCTCGCGCACGAGGGCGACCGCGCGGCGCACCGCCGGGTGCTCCTCCAACCTGGCCTCGATCTCGCCCAGTTCGATGCGGAAGCCGCGCAGCTTGACCTGGCCGTCGTCGCGGCCCAGGAAGACGAGCGTGCCGTCCTCGCGCAGCCGCGCCTTGTCCCCGGTGGCGTACAGGCGCGCCCCGGGTTGGCTGCCGAACGGGTCGGGTACGAACCGCTGGGCGGTCAGCGCCGGCCGGCCGCGGTAGCCGCGCGCGACGCCCGTGCCGCCGAGGTAGAGGTCGCCGGGCATGCCGACCGGGACCGGCGCCAGGCGCTCGTCCAGGACGTACACCTGGGTGTTGTCCAGTGGGCGGCCGATGGAGATCTGCTCGGCGCCGCTGTCGAGCCGGTGCGCGGTGGACCAGATGGTGGTCTCGGTCGGGCCGTAGACGTTCCAGGTGCGGCCGGGCTCGCGGACGAGCCGTTCGGCAAGCGCCGGGGGCAGCGCCTCGCCGCCGACCAGGACCTTCAGCGAGCCGTCGTTGCTCCAGCCCGCCTCCACCAGGAGCTGCCAGGTGGCAGGGGTGGCCTGCATGACGGTGGCGCCGGTCTCGGCGAGCACGGCGGCGAGCCGGCGGCCGTCGATGGCCTCCTCCTTGCGCACCACGTGCACCCGGGCCCCGCTGATCAGCGGCGCGTACAGCTCAAGGCCCGCGATGTCGAAGGTGACGGGGGTGACGGCGGTGAGCGTGTCACCGGCGCCCAGACCCGTCTCGGCGGCCATCGCGAGCAGCAGGTTGGCGAGGTTGCGGTGGGTGACCTCGACGCCCTTGGGGCGGCCGGTGGACCCGGAGGTGTAGATGACGTACGCGAGCCGGTCCTCACCGGCGGCGGGCGGTGCCGGCACGGTCGGGGCGGCGGCCACGGCCTCGGCGTCGGTGTCCAGGCAGATCCGCTCGCCGGGGCACTCCCCGAGGCTTGTCCGCAGCCCGGAGCGGGTCAGCAGGAACCTCGCGTCCGCGTCGTGGGTCATGTCGGCCAGGCGCTGGGCGGGGTGTCCCGCGTCCAGCGGCAGGTACGCGCCGCCGGACATGACCACGCCGAGCAGCGCGACCACCAGGTCGAGCGAGCGGTCGAGACAGACGCCGACGACGGTCTCGGGCCCGACGCCCTTGTCCTGGAGGTACGAGGCGAGCCGGCCGGCCCGCTCAAGCAGCCCGGCGTACGTCAGCTGCTCAGCGCCGCAGGAGACGGCGACCGCGTCCGGTGTCGCCTCGGCTTGGCGCCGTACCAGGACGTCGAGGCAGGCGCCCGGTTCGCGGGCCGCCTCGGTGCGGTTGAAGTCGACGAGCAGCGTGCGGGCCTCGTCGGGGCCGAGCAGCGACAGGTCGCGCACCGCGCGGCCGGGGTCCTGGGACATCTGCTCCAGAAGACGCACGATCTGCCGGGCCATCCGGGCCATCGTGCTCTCGTCGAACAGGTCGGTGTTGTACTCGAGGAGCCCGTGGAAGTGGTCGTCCGCGAGCGCCGGGTCGTCGAAGAAGCCCAGCATCACGTCGTCCTTGGCGGTGGCGTTGTCGAGCATCAGCTCCTCGACGGTCAGACCGGCCATGGGGGTCGCCTCCTCGTGGAGGAAGTCCACGAGGATGAACGACGTCTGGTAGATCGGCGTGCGGCTCGGGTCGCGGTCGAGGTCGAGCTCGTCGAGCAGCGTCCCGAACGGGATGTCGTGGTGGTCGAAGGCGCCCATCATCGTGGTGCGGGTCGCCTGAAGCAGTTCCCGTACGGTCATGGCCGGCCGGACCGTGGTGCGCAGCGGCAGCATGGTCAGGAAGTAGCCGATCATCGGCTCGGTCTCGGGCCTGCTGCGGGTCGATGAGGTGGTGCCGACCACGATGTCCTGCTGCCCGGTGAGCCGGTGCAGGATCAGCTGCCAGGCCGCGAGCAGCGCGATGTTGACGGTGACGTCCTCGCGCTTGGCGAGGTCGCGGATGGCCTGGGTCAGCTCCGGGGTGAGCGGGAACTGGTAGCGGGCGCCGTTGGCGGTCTGGAGCGGCGGGCGGGGCCGGTCGGTGGGCAGCTCAAGCACCAGGTCGGCGCCTTCGAGCTGCTTCTTCCAGTACGGCAGGTGCTTGCGCCGCACCTCCTCGCGCAGCCACTGCGGCTGCCACTCGCAGTAGTCCGGGTAGTGCACGTCGACGGGGGGCAGCTGCGGAGCCCGGCCGGTGGCGAACGCCGTGTAGAACTCGGCGATCTCGGCGTTGAAGATGCCCATCGAGCCGCGGTCCCAGACCAGGTGGTCGACCGTGCCGACCAGGACGTGCTCGTGCTCGTCGAGGCGGAGCAGGGCGATCCGCAGCAGCGGCCCCTTCACCAGGTCGAACGGCTTGCGCAGCTCCTCGGCGGCGAGCCGCGTCATCTCCTCTTCGCGCCGCTCGGCCGGCACGCCCCGCAGGTCCTGGTGGTCCAGCGGCACCTCAAGGGCGGCGTGGATCACCTGGACGGGGGCGTGGCCGTCCTGCTCGAACGTGGTGCGCATCGCCTCGTGGCGCGCCACGAACGCGTTCACGGCGCGCTGGAGCGCGTCCGTGTCCAGCTCGCCGCGCAGCCGCGAGGCGAAGTACACGTTGTAGGCGGGGTCTTCGGGGTCGAACTGGTGGATGAGCCAGATGCGTTCCTGGTCCACGGTGAGCGGCACCCGGTTCGCGCGCTGCCTGCGTGCGATGGGCGCGGTGGTGACGGCGCCGGCGGTGCGCTCGCGCATCCGCCGGTCGAGCAGGGCGCGCTGGGCGGGGGTGAGGCCGGCCAGCCGGTCCGCGAGTCCGGTCACGACTGCTCTCCTTCGGTCTCGCCCCGGTGCCGGTAGCGGTCCTTGAGTTCGGTGAGGTGGTCGAGGCCCTTGAGGACCTGGCCCGGGTCGAGCCCGAAGTCGACGAGGCAGGCGACCTCGTCGACGCCGATGTCCACCAGGTCCTCGATGAGGGATTCGCACTTGTCGGGCGTGCCGAGCAGCGCCAGCGAGTCGAAGTAGCGCTCGAAGGTGGCGTTCAGCATGACGTCGCGCTCGGCGTCGTTCAGCTTGGAGAACTCGCTGCCGAAACTGTCCTGCTGCTCAAGGAACGTCTTGAGGTACGCGGTCAGCGGCCCCCGTACGGTCTCCCTGGCCTCGTCGTCGTCGGAGCCCACGTAGGTGTGGACCATCGCGGTGACCCGCCCCTTGGCCGGGTCGTGCCCGGCCGCCGCGAGCGCTTCGCGGTAGGCGACGATCTTGTCCTTCAGATCGGCGGGGCGCTGCGCGACCAGACCGGTCAGGACGTACGCGCCGATCTCCCCGGCCCGTACGAACGTCTCGACGCTGCCCTGCGCCGACACCCACACCGGAAGCGTCGCCTGGAGCGGGCGCGGAAGGGTGCGTACGGACTGCGAAGTCCCGTCGGCGCGCGGGAAGTCGACGCTCTCGCCCGCCCACAGGCGCTGGACGGCGTCGATCGACTCGAACATCTCGTCCTTGCGGCGCGGGTAGCGCCGCTGCCCGTCGCCCGGCGCGAGGAGGAAGTCGTCCGGGTGCCAGCCGGAGGCCGCCGAGATCGCGGCCCGCCCGCCGGACAGGTTGTCGACGACCGCCCACTCCTCGGCCACCCGCACCGGGTGGTGCAGCGGCAGTACGCAGCTGCCGGCGCGGATCTGGATGTGCTCGGTCAGTACGGCGATGGCGGAGGCCAGCAGTGAGGGGTTGGGGTAGAGGCCGCCGAAGTCGACGAAGTGGCGCTCGGGCACCCAGATGCCGTCGAAGCCGTTGGCGTCGGCGTGCCGGGCGCTGTCGAGCAGCAGCTGGTACTTGCCGGGGCCCTTGGCCGTGCCGTCGCCGGAGAAGAAGAACAGGCTGAAGTCCATGGTGCTGTCCGGCCTGCGGGTGCGCCGGGGCGTCCCGGTCTTCGCCGCCGCCTTGGCACCGGCGTCCACGGCGGCCGGCGCCTTGACGTTGCGCTCGCGCAGGGACCGCTCAAGGACGGCGCGCTGCTCGGGCGAGAGCGAGGACAGCCGCTCCTTCAGCTTGCGCGCGACCTCGAAGTCGTCGGCGTCGGTCCGCGATGGCTCGTCAGACATGGTCGTCACCCTTCAGCTTTGCCTCGGCCTCGCCGGCGGAGAGGCTTTCGACCTCGCGCAGCAGTGCCTCGAACTCGTCAAGACCGATCGATTCGGCCTGGTGGGAGCGGATCGCGGCGGCGAGCCCCGGGACGGTCGGCGCCTCGAAGACGGCGCTCATGGGGAAGTCGCCGTGGGCCTGCCGCAGCCGGCCGACGATCTGGATGGCGAACAGCGAGTTGCCGCCCAGGTCGTAGAAGTCGTCGTCGGGTCCGATCGGGAAGACGCCGAGCATGTCGTGCCACACCCGGGCCACGGACTGGGCAAGTTCGTCGTCCGGCCACACCGTGGCCGGGTCCCAGTCCTCGTCGCCGCGCCCCCGGCCGCCGCCGAGCGAGTCGGTGAACGAGGTCGCCGTGAGACCGGACTGGTCGGCCAGGACGTCCTGGAAGTCGGCCCGCGAGACCACGACCTGCGCGAGACCGCCCGACAGCGCCGCGCGGGCCAGGGCAAGGCCGTCGGCGGCCGGGACGCCCTGGGACAGGCGAAGCCGCTCGTACAGCTCCCGCACCTGCGGCAGCCCCGCCATCTGCTGCTCGAACCAGTCGTCCCAGTCCCACTGCGACCAGTCGACGGTGACGGTGGGCCGGCCGGCGGCGGTGGCCGCCTGGGCGAAGGCGTCCAGGAACACCGACGCCGCGCAGTTCTCGGCCTGGCCGAAGCCGCCGACGATGCCGGTGGTGGCGGAGGCGGTAAGGAAGAAGTCGAGCTCGTCCCCGGCCAGCAGCTCCTCCAGGAGCAGGGTCGACCTGACCCGTGCCGCGAGGACCGCGTCGAAGTCCTCGCGGGTCTTGAGCGCGGTGAGGCCCGAGCCCCGTGCGTCGGCGAGGTGCAGTACGCCGTTGACGGCGCCAAGGACGGCCCGCGCCTGTTCGACGGCGGCGCGCGCCCCTGCGGGGTCGGCCAGGTCGGCGGCGCGGTAGACGACGGTGTCGGGGTGGGCGGCGCGCAGCGCGGCGAGCCGGGCGATCCGCTCGCGCACCCGATCGTCGTCACCGGCGGCGCCCGAGCGCCAGGCCTCCCACTCGCTCTCGGCGGGGAAGTCCGGGTCGCCGACCAGCACGGCCCTCGCCCCGCCGGCGGCGATCTGCTCGGCGAAGAGCAGACCGGTCTCGCCGGACGCGCCGGTGACGAGGTACCCGGCGCCCTCGCGCCAGGCGTGGCCGGTGGGTACGGGCTCCAGCTCGACCGGCGCGAAGGCCCGCAGGAGGCGCTGGGCGCCCCGGTAGGCGACCAGGTTCTCCCGGCCGCCGCCGGCGAGTTCGGCGCCGAGCCGCGCGGTGAGACGGGTGCGGTCGGCGTCGGTGGCGGGCAGCACCACGTCGACGGCGCGGCAGGTCAGCCACGCGTACTCCTGCGGCAGCACGGTGACCGCGCCGTACAGGGTCGCGCGCTCGGGCCGCACCACGGCGGTGCCGTACGCGTCCTGGAGGCTGTCGGTGAGGACGTCGATACGCACCGGGCGGTCCTCGCCGCTCTCGCCCAGCGCCTGGGCGAGGGAGACCAGACTGTGGAACCCGGTGTCCAGGCCGGTGGCGTAACGGCCCGCCGCGTCCTTGGCTGACCCATCGTCAGGGCCGCCCGTGACGGCCCAGGCGTGCACCACCCGGTCGGGGGCCGCGCCCGCCTGCCGCAGCTCGCGGACGATGTCGCCGAGGTGACCGGCGTGGGAGGGGTCGGCGTCGAAACCGTGCGCGGAGGTGCGGGCGTAGGACGCCGCCTTGTGCACGGTGGTGACGGTGTGGCCCTGCTCGCGCAGGTCGGCGGCCAGGGCCTCGGTGAGACCGGTGTCGTCCTGGAGGACCAGCCAGCTGAGCGGGCCCTCAACGGCGTCGGCGCCGGTGGCGCGCGGGAGCGGCGCGGGGTGCCAGACCGGGGCGTACGTCCACCGCTTGGGGTCGGTGCGCACGTTCCCCGCGGCGTCCGCCTCCGGCTTGGGCAGTAGGTAGGAGCGGCCCTCGAAGGGGTAGGCGGGCAGCGGCACCCGGCGGCGGGCCCGGCCGCCGTGCAGGGCGGCCCAGTCGATGTCCACGCCCCGGCGCCACAGCTCGGCGAGGCCCGCGCGGACGGTGCGGGGCTCGGCGGGGTCCTCATCGCCGCGCGGCTTGCGCAGCAGGGTGACGACGGGCGACGCGTCCGGGTGGGTGCGCACGAGGCCGCCCAGCTGGCTGCCGGGACCGGCCTCGACGAGCACCGCGTCTTCGAAGGCCGCGCCGCGCTCGACGAGCGTGGCGACGCCGTCGGAGAAGCGGACCGGCGCACGGGTGTGGGACACCCAGTAGGCGGGGTCGGTGGCCTGCTCGTCGGTGATCCAGGTGCCCGTCACGTTGGACAGGAACGGGATGCGCGGCGGGCTCAGGCGCACCGGGCGAAGCACCTCCGCGAGACCCGGCAGCGCCGGCTCGACCAGCGCGGTGTGGAAGGCGTGCGAGGTCTCGAGCTCCCGTACGGACACCCCCTGGGCCTCCAGGACGCGGCGCGCCCCTGCGACCTCATCGGGCGTGCCGGCGACGACGCAGGAGGCCGGTGCGTTGACGGCGGCGATCGTCACCCCCAGGCCGTCCAGGGCCCGGGTCAGGGCCGCCTCGTCCAGCAGGACCGACAGCATCCGGCCGGGCGCAAGGTCCTGCATGAGCGCGGCGCGCCGGGCGACCACGCGCAGCGCGTCCTCCAGCTCGAACACCCCGGCCAGGGTGGCCGCCACGAGCTCCCCGAGGCTGTGCCCGGTCATCGCGGCGGGGCGCACGCCCCACGACATGAGCAGCTGGGCGACGGCGTAGTCGACGCTGAAGACGGCCGGCTGGGTGTAGCGGGTCTGGCGCAGCCGCTCCTTCGACTCGTCGGTGGCGAAGGCCACGTCGCGCACGTCCCAGCCGAGGTGGGGCAGCAGGATCTCGGCGCAGCGGTCGAGCGCGGCGCGGAAGACCGGCTCGGACCGGTACAGCTGCGCGCCCATGCCGGCGTACTGGGCGCCCTGGCCGGGGAAGACGAACACCACGTCCGGGGCCGCCTCGGGCGCGGGCGACCCGGCGGCGGCGGGCCGCTCAAGCGCGGCGGCCGCGGCGGCGCGGTCGTTCGCCACGACGGTACGGCGGTGGGGGAAGGCCGCGCGGCCGAGCTGGAGGGTGTACGCGGCGTCGGCGAGAGCGGATTCCTGTGCCGTCAGGGCCCTCGCCAGACGTGCGGCGGCGGCGTCGAGCGCTTCGGGCGTACGGGCCGAGAGGGGCAGCACCTGCCAGTCGGCGTCGTCGCTCTCCCGCGCCGCCGGCGCGAGCACGGGGGCCGCTTCGAGGACGACGTGCGCGTTGGTGCCGCCGATGCCGAAGGCGCTGACGCCGGCGCGCGGCGGCTGCTCCGTCGCGGGCCACGGCACGCCGTCGCCGTCGACGGTGAAGGGGCCCTTGTCGAGGGCGAGCCGGGGGTTGGGGGCGCGGAAGTGGGCGGTCGGCGGTATGAAGCGGTGCTCAAGCGCGAGGGCCGCCTTGATGAGGCCGGTGACTCCGGCCGCCGCGTCCAGGTGTCCGACGTTGGACTTCACCGAGCCCAAATGGACCGAGCCGGCGGGCACGTCGGGGCCGAACGCCTCGGTGAGCGCCTGCACTTCGATCGGGTCGCCGAGCGGGGTGGCGGTGCCGTGCGCCTCGACGTACTGGACGGTGCGGGGCGCGACCCCGGCGACCGCGAGCGCTTCGGTGATCACCTCGGCCTGGCCGTGCGGGGACGGGGCGGTGAAGCCGATCTTCGCGGAGCCGTCGTTGTTGACCGCGCTGCCCCGGACCACCGCGTGGATGTGGTCACCGTCCGCGACGGCGTCCTCAAGGCGCTTGAGGACGACGAGGGCCACACCGTCGCCGGAGGCGGTGCCGGAGGCGTCGGCGTCGAACGGGCGGCAGTGGCCGTCCGTCGAGAGGATCGCCCCCTCCTCGTAGCGGTAGCCGCGCGGCTCGAACGCGCGCACCGCGACACCGCCCGCGAGCGCCAGATCGCACTCGCGGCTGAGCAGGGACTGCACGGCGAGGTGGACCGTCACCAGCGACGAGGAACACGCGCTCTGCACGGTGAAGCTGGGCCCGGTCAGACCGAGCTTGTAGGAGACCCGCAGCGCCAGCATCCCGGGGTCGTTGCCGATGGCGACCTGGATGTCGTCCGAGATCCGGCTCCGCGCGCCGCCGCTCGCGATCCGCTCCCGCAGGTAGCCGGCGCCCGAGGTGCCGGCGAACACACCGGTGCGCCCCTCGAAGGTCCGCGCCGGGTAGCCGGCCCGCTCCAGCGCCTGCCAGGCGGTCTCCAGGAGCAACCGGTGCTGGGGGTCCATGAGTTCGGCCTCGGACCGGGTCACGCCGAAGAAGTCGGCGTCGAAGCGGTCGAACCCGTCCACGGGGAAGCCGGACTTCACATAGGCCGGGTCGCTCAGCAGCTCCTCGGGCACCCCGGCGGCCGCCAGCTCCTCGTCGGTGTAGGAGGTGCGTCCCTCCTCGCCCGCCACCACGGCGCGCCACAGCTCGTCGACATCCGCGGCGCCCGGGAAGCGGCCGCTCATCGCGATGATGGCCACGGCCTGCTCGGGCAGCGGCAGATCCGTCTCGTACGTCATGCGTTCTCCCCGTGCGGGTGGGATGCGGACCGGCTGTCGGCGCCGGTGTCGTGCTGTGCGGCGAGCAGGTCGTCCAGGGCGCTCGCGAGTTCCCGTACCGTCGGCCGGTCGAAGAACAGGCGCAGCGTCGCGGCGACGCCGAGCCGTGCCTTGGTGAGGGCGACGGCCTGGGTGGCGAGCATGGAGTGGCCGCCGAGTTCGAAGAAGTCGTCGTCGAGTCCGACCCGGTCGATCGAGAGCACGTCGGCCCAGATGTCGGCGACGGCCTTCTCGACGGGGGTGCCCGGCGCGGCGAACTCCGCGTCGAGCTCGGGGCGTACGGCCTCGGGAGCGGGCAGCGCGCGCCGGTCGACCTTGCCGTTGGCGGTCAGCGGCAGCGCGTCGAGCGTCACGTACACGTTGGGCAGCATGTACTCGGGCAGGGTCGGGGCCAGGTGCTCGCGCAGTTCGGTGGGGCCGGCCGCGACTCCCGCGGCGGCCACCCAGTAGGCGACCAGGCGCGGATCGCCCGCCGCGTCCTGGTCGACGGCCACGACGGTGTCGCGGACGGCGGGGTGGCGGGTGAGGGCGTTCTCGATCTCGCCGAGTTCGATGCGGTAGCCGCGGATCTTCACCTGGTGGTCGAGGCGGCCCAGGTAGGCGTGGTCGCCGTCGGCCGCGCGCTGTGCGCTGTCGCCCGAGCGGTAGCGGCGGGCGCCGGGCACGGCCGCGTCCGGGTCGGGCAGGAAGCGCTCGGCCGTCAGGGCGGGGCGGCCGAGGTAGCCGCGGGCCACGCCCGCGCCGCCGACGTACAGTTCGCCGGCCTCGCCGTCCGCCGCCCGCTCGCCGTCCGCGCCGAGCACGTCCATGCTCCAGCCGCCGATCGGACCGCCGATCATGCTGCCCGTCGCGCCGTCGAGGTCGGCCGACGTCATCCGGCGGTAGGTCGAGTGCACGGTGGTCTCGGTGATTCCGTACATGTTCACCAGGACCGGCACCTCGTCACCGTGGCGCGCGATCCACGGCCGCAGCGTCTCGGGCGCCAGCGCCTCCCCGGCGAACACCACCAGGCGCAGGGCCAGTTCGGGCGGCGCGCCGGGGCCCGCGTGCTCCTCCTCGTACCGGATGAGCTGGCGGAAGGCGGCCGGCGTCTGGTTGAGGACGGTGACGCCCTCGCGGCGCAGCAGCGCGTGCAGGTCCTGCGGGGAACGGCGTACGTCGTCGGGCACGACCACCAGGCGGCCGCCGTGCAGCAGGGCGCCCCACATCTCCCACACGGACACGTCGAACGCGGCCGACGCGCACATCGACCACACGTCGCCAGGACCGAACCCGAACCGGCTGCGCACCCCGGTGAGCAGGCCCGTCACATTGCGGTGCTCGACCATGACGCCCTTGGGGGTGCCGGTCGAACCGCTGGTGTAGATGACGTACGCGAGACTCGCCGGGCCCGTGCCGGGATCCTCCGGCGCGGTTTCCGGGTACGCCGACAGATCGGCGCCGCCCGAGCCGGTCAGCACGGTGTGCTCGGCGCCCAGGTCGCGCGCGGCCTCGTCGGTGAGCAGAACGCGGGCCCGCGCGTCGCGCACGGTGAAGCGCAGCCGCTCGTCGGGGGCCGAGGGGTCGAGCGGTACGTACGCGCCGCCGGCCTTCAGCACCGCGAGCACCGCCGTCACCAGGGACGTGGTGCGCTCCAGGCACACGGCGACCGGCACTTCGGGGCCGACGCCGAGGGTGCGCAGGTGGTGCGCGAGCCGGTTCGCGTCGCGCTCGAGATCGCCGTAGGTCAGGCGGCCGTCGCGGCCGGTCACGGCGACGGCGTCGCTTCGCTTGGCCGCCTGCCGTGCGAACCACGCGTCGATGGTCCCCGGTACGGCCGCTGCCATGGTGTCAACGCTCACGGTGGGTGTTCCTCTCAGGGCCGGACGGGAACCGGGCCGAGGTGAGTTCGAGTACCGGGGTGTCGGGGCGGGCCGTCGCCTCGCGCAGGGTCCGCTCGTAGGCGGCCAGCAGGGCGGCCGGGGTGTCCGGCCCGAACAGGTCGGTGTCGTATTCGAGGGTCAGCGCGAGACCCGCGCCTTGTTCCTGCGCGTACAGGCTCAGGTCGTACTTGGCCGTGTCCTGGGGGCCGGTGAGGTCCAGGGAGCATCCGTCGAGACCGGCGAAGACGGGCTGCGGCCGCTCCTTGAGGAAGCTGAACATCACCCGGAAGACCGGCAGGAAGTCACGGGCGCGCCGGGACACCAGCGCCTCGACCAGCTTGTCGAAGGGCAGCTCCTGGTGGGCGGAGGCGTCGAGCACCGCCGAACGGACGCGCCCCGCCAGCTCCCGGAAGCCGGGGTCGCCCTCCAGATGGACCCGTACCGGAACCATGTTGATCAGGCAGCCGACGAGCTCCTGGAGCTCGGGGCGGTCCCGGCCCGCGACCGGGGTGCCGACGGTGATGTCGCTCGCCCCCGACCAGCCGGCCAGAAGCGTGTGCAGCCCGGCGAACAGGGTCATGTACAGGGTGACGCGCTCGCGACGGCTGAACTCCCGCAGCCGCACGGTGAGTTCGGGTGACAGCTCGCGGGTCGCCACGGCGCCCCGGAAGCTCCGCGTGGCGCCGCGTGGCCGGTCGGTCGGCACCGCGAGCGCCTTCGGGTCGTCCCCGAGCACCCCGCGCCAGTGCTCGACGAGCGCGTCCAAGGTCTTGCCCTGGAGCCGTTCGCGCTGCCAGCCCGCGTACTCGGCGTAGTGCGGTGTCACATCGGCGAGCGTGTCGCCGCCGTAGAGGCGCCCCAGCTCGCGGAAGAAGATCTCCACCGACCAGCCGTCGATGGCGATGTGATGGAACGTCACCACCAGGCGGTACGCCCGCTCGCCGGTCCGCACCAGGTGGGCCCGCAGCGGCAAGTCCACGGCCAGGTCGAAGACCGTCGCCGCCTGTTGGGCCGCGAGGCGGTCCGCGTCGCCCGCCGGGTCGGCGGCGCCGCTCAGGTCCGTGTACGCGAGTTCCAGCGGCTCCGGGTCACGGATCACCTGGTACGGGCGGCCGGACGGCGCGTCGTACGTCGTCCGCAGCACCTCGTGGCGGGCGACGAGCGCGTCCAGCGCCCGGCCCAGGGCCGCCCGGTCCAGATCGCCGCGCAGGTGCAGCACGGTGGGCACGTTGTAGAGGGTGGTCTCGGGGTCGATCTGCTGCATGAACCACAGCCGCTGCTGGGCGAAGGACAGCTCGGGTCTCTCCGGCCGGGCGCAGGCGCGGGGGCCGGCCGGCGCGGGGCCGGACGCGGGCCGGTCCGCCCCGGCCCGCGCCATGGCCCGCTCCATGGCCGCGCGCACCAGGCGGGCCATGCCCGCGAGTGTGTCCGCGTCCAGCAGGGCGTCCGCCTCGATCTGTGCGCCCAGTTCGTCGTCGATGCGGCCGGCCAGGAGCCGCGCGGTGTCCGCCCCGCCGCCGAGCGCGGCGAACCCCGACTCAAGGCCCGGTGCCACGCCGGCGGTGTCCAGCAGCTCCGCCCACATCTGGGCGAGCTCTTCTTCCACGAATCCCATGGTGGTCATGCGAGTGAGTTCTCCGGGCGAGAGGTGCGCGCAGTTTCCTGGAGCAGGTCGAGAAAGGCTTGCGGCTGGCTGCCGAGGTAGAAGTGGTCGCCCTCGAAGAGGTGCACCCGGGCCCCGGCGGAGGTGTGGAGTTCCCACAACCCGGCCTCGGACACCGGGACTTCGAGGTCCTGGTCGGCGACGAACACGGTGACCGGGCAGCCGACGACGGCGTCCTTTGGCGCCCGGTAGGAATCGAGAGCGGCCAGGTCGGCGCGGATCGCCGGCAGGACGAGCTCGATCAGCTCCGCGTGCTCACCGACATCCCGGGCGGTGCCTCCCAGGTCCATGATCCGCGCAAGCACCGCGCCATCGGGCTCCTCGTCGGCGGGGACGCCCAGCGGCGAACGGTTCGAGGGGGCCGAGCAGGCGGAGGCGACGAGCCCACGGGGAGCGGGGCCACCGGCCCGCTCCAGCCGCCGGGCGACCTCGAAGGCGACGATGGCTCCCATGCTGTGCCCGAACAGGACCGGCCGCCGGTCGCCGAGCCGGGCGCCCAGCACTTCGGCCACGGCGTCCGCCAGCGCCTCGACCGAGGCCACCGGCTCCTCGAAGAGCCGGTTTTCGCGGCCCGGGTACTGGATCACCAGCATCTCGATGTCCGGGCCCAGAGCGGCCGACAGACCGTGGTAGTAGCTCGCGGAGCCGCCCGCGTGCGGGAAGCAGACCAGGGTGTGCGCTGCCCCGGGCTTCGGGTGGAAGCAGCGGATCCAGCGGCTCGTGGCGTTGTCCACGCTCATCCCGCCTGGAGCGCCGCGGCCCGCGTGGCCCGCGCGGCCCGGTGCGCCCGGGCGAAGTCGACGACCTGTCCGGCCATCGCGGTCAACTGCCCCTGGATGTGCGGGTCGTCGCACTCACCGTCCGCGCTGAAGCCGGTGGTCGCGCTGTTCATCGCCACCCCCAACGGGGTGCTCCACCCCCGCAGCGCGTGCACGACGTCGCGCAGCGCGCCCAGGGTCGTCACCGCGCCCTGCCAGCCCTGTCCCACCGCCAGGCAGCCGACGGCCCGGCCGGTGAGGTAGGGCCTGCTGTCCGCCCGCAGTTCCTCGGTGTAGTCCAGGGCGTTCTTCAACAGGCCCGACAGCGTCCCGTGGTAGGCCGGACTCGCCAGGACCACCCCGTCGGCGGCGGCGACCGCGGCCAGCAGGCGGTGTGCCTCGGGCGAGCGGGACACGGCGCGCGGGTCGTACAGCGGCATGACCAGGTCGGCGCCGCCGATCAGCTCGACGTCCGCGCCGAGCCGGGCCGCTTCGGCCAGCACGGCATGAAGGCCCCGCTCCGCCGTGGAGCCCGGCCGGGAGGACCCCCCGATTCCAACGACCTTGACGGCCTGCTGCATGAACCCACCCATTCGCTCGGCGTACTCCGGTCACCCGGAGCCGTTGCGCCCCCAACCCTTCGTCACGCCAAACGTCGAATCAACGGTGTGCCGAAGGGCAGTTCCGATCGTCGGCTTCGGTGTTTCCGATCGCCGCGGGCGATCGGAACGGCCGATGGCGGCTATCAGCCATCCGCTCCGGCGCTGATTGCCGCTCGGGTGTGGCGCGGCGATAATTTGTGCCACCTCCAGGATTCCGGTCGCCGCACGAGCACGCACCGGCTCTACTCGATCGGCGATGTCCATGCCCCTGGTCGACGACCCGCTCGCTCCGCGCATCGCCGTCGTCGGCGCGACCGGCGCCGTGGGCGGCACGCTGCTCGAACTCATCGAGGACCGGGGTCTGCGCTACCGGCAACTGCACTTGGTGGCCTCCGCCCGCTCGGCCGGGCTCGACATCCGGGTGGGGGAGCGGGATTACCGGGTCACCGACCTCACCGCGTTCCACTTCGGCGACGCGGACGTCGTGTTCTTCTCCGCGGGCCACGCGGTCAGCCGCGCCTGGGTCCCGGTCGCGGTCGCGCACGGCACGCTGGTGATCGACCACTCCTTCGCGTTCCGGATGAACGCCGAGACCCCGCTGGTCGTCCCGCAGGTCAACGCCGCCTTACTGGACCGCCGTCCGCCGTCCGGTGTGATCGCCAACCCGAGCGCCGTGACGATCCCGCTGGTCCGCGTCGTGCGCGACGTCGAGCGCCGCTGGGGGGTGCGCCAGATGGTCGTCAGCACGTACCAGGCCGCGTCCGGCTGCGGCCACTCCGGCATCGAGGAGCTTCAGGAGGCGTCCCGGCTCGCCCTCCAGGACCCGCAGGCGGAGATACCGGCCAAGGAGTTCACCCCGGCGCTCGCCTTCAACGTGGTGCCCCGGATCGGCCAGGTCCTGGACGGCGGCTCCACCCTCCAGGAGCACAAGCTCCTCCAGGAGTCACGCAAGATCCTGGACCTTCCCGGCCTTGACGTGTCGGCGACCTGCGTCCGGGTACCGGTGGTCAACGGCCACTCGGCGGCGCTCTGGGTCGAGTGCCTGGAGCCGGTCGAACGGGGGGAGTTGAGCGCGCTGCTCGGCTCGCTCGCGGATGTGACCGTCCACGACGACGGCATGCACGGCGACGTCCCGACGCCCACCACGCTGGGCGACCCGAACCACATCCACGTGGGCCGCATACGGGTCTCCCCCACCAATCCGAAGAGCTTCCTGCTCTGGCTCGTCACCGACAACCTGCGCGTGGGCGCGGCCCTCAACGCGCTCCAGATCATGGAGGAACTGGTGGCAAGGGGCCACCTGTGAGCGGACCCGGCGCGGTACGCCTGTGCATCCGCCTGCGCCACGTCGCGAGGCGACGTCCGGCCCGGAACACGCGGCGGCCGCCGGTACGTCATCCACGTACCGGCGGCCGGACAACGTCCCGGGTCTCGGGCCCGCCCTCAGCCCACCAGCTGAAGCTGCTCGCGCTGCGGCGCACCCGCGTGCGGCTGCGTCCTTGCCTGCGGACGTGCCGGGAGCCGGTCGTCCTGGGCCATGAACTGCGCCATGTGGTCGACGAACACCCCCATCTCCCGGGTGTACTGCCGGCCCCGGCGCCACGCGATCTGCGTGAACACCTCGAACGGCGGCTCCCAGTCGAGGACCGCGAGCGTCGCGGCGGCGACCGCGTCGGCCACCGCCATGGCGGGCAGCACACTCACGCCGAGCCCGGCCGCGAGCCCGCGCTTGACGGACTCGATGTTGCCGAACTCCAGCAGCTCCACGGGCCGGCCCGCGCTGTCGTCGAGTTCCGCCTCGAACAGCCCCCGGTACACCGACCCGGCCTCGGGCGCCAGGACGCGCGCCGCGCGCAGATCCTCGGTGCTCACGTGCCGCGACGACGCGAGGGGATGCCAGGGCGCGGCGACCGCGACCAGCGGCTCGCGCCCCAGCACCTCGGTGCGCAGCCCCGGGTGCTCGGTCCGCGCCGCCATGAGGAACCCCATGTCGAAGGCGCCCTGGCGCAGCGCCTCGCACGTCTGGGCACACTGGCTGGGGCGCGGCGCGAGCTGGAGCAGTGGGTAGCGGTGGTGGAAGTACTCCAGTACCGGCGGCATGCGGTACGACGTAAGGCTCTCCGGCATGCCGATGGTGAGGACGCCCGAGGGCTCCGCCCAGCCGGTGGTCTTGTCCCGGGCCTCCTCGACCAGGGAGAGGATCTGCTCCGCGTACGGTACGAGCCGTTCCCCGGCCGGGGTCAGCCGGATCCGTCCGCGCAACCGCTCGAACAGCTCGACGCCCAGGGCCACTTCGAGCCCCTTGACCTGTGCGGTGACGCTGGACTGCGCGTACTTCAGCTCGGCCGCCGCCCGGGTGAAGCTCAGCAGCGTCGCGACGCGGTGGAAGGTGGTCAGCTGTCTCAGGTCCACGCCGGCTCCCGACGGGCCGGGCGGCCGGCGCGGGGCACGACGGCCATCGGGTGTCACTGCCAGCCCATGTCCTGCTGGGACACCTGGCCGGGCGCGAAGCCCTGACCGGCGGCGGGCGCGGCCGAGGCGACCGCGACGGCGGCCGGCCCGGGGGCGGCGCCGGCGGCCACGGCGGGGGCGAGCAGCGCCGCGGCGGTGAGAGCGACGGCCTTGGCGATACGGGCACTGAGCATGTCCGGCGTCCTTTCGGGACGTAAAACCATGGCGAGGATTCACGGCTGAGAACTTGTTCCTGGCGGAGTCGTCCGCCTCGGAAGTAGCATCACCGCTGGTGATCCTTGGGGGGAAGGAAAACGGCGGGCCGCATTGGGTCATGACCCAAAGTGGCCACCGTGTCACCGAACGGCCCGACGGTGGGCCGCCCCCGCGCCTGGAGAAGGACGTTGGAGCAACACACCGCCGGATCGGGGGACTGAGCGATGCTGGAACTACTGGGACTGGATACGCCAACAGAAGCGGTGTACCGGGCCATGCTGGATCGGCCTCAGGACGACGTCGCCGCCATCGCGCGCCGCGTGGACCTCGCCGAGGACGCCGTCCGGGCCGCCCTGGACATGCTGACCGAACTGTCCCTCGTCCAGCCGTCCGCGGGCTCCGCCCAGCCGCCCCGGGCGGTCAGCCCCGAGCTGGGGCTCGACTACTTGCTGGCCCGCAGGCAGGCGGAGTTCGCCCTTCAGCGCCAGCGCATCGCGGAAGCCCGTACGGCTGCTTCGCAGTTGATATCGGAGTACGCCGGCCGTCATCCCGTGAGCGGCCCGGTGAGCATGGAGCACCTGGCCGACGTGGCGCAGATCCGTGCCCGGCTGGCGGTACTCACCGACAACGTGCGCCGGGAGGTGATGGCCTTCGCCCCGGGGGGCGCGCAGACCGAGGAGAACATGGCGTCCGCGCGGCCGCTGAACGAGCGGCTGCTGGGGCGCGGGGTGGCGATGCGCACGATCTACCTGGAGAGCGTGCGCGGTTGCGCGGCGAGCGTGGCGCACGCGAACTGGCTCACCGCGATGGGCGGCCAGGTCCGCACGGCCGGGGAACTCCCGCTGCGCATGACGCTGCTTGACCGTACGACGGCTGTGGTCCCCCTCAACGACGAGGACAGCAGCGAGGGCGCCGTCGTCATCACGGGCAAGGGCACGCTGACCGCGCTGTGCACCCTCTTCGAGACGGTCTGGGAGAACGCGAGCCCACTGAGCGACAAGCCCCGCCGCGACGCCGACGAACTCGACCGGCAGGAGGCGGCGACCCTGCGGCTGCTCGCCGAGGGCCACACGGACGAGGGCATAGCCAAACGCCTCGGCGTCTCACACCGCACGGCCCGCCGCATAGCGACAGGCCTGATGGACCGCCTCGGGGCCCGCAGCAGATTCGAGGCAGGCGTAAGAGCGGTCCAACGCGGCTGGCTCCCCCACGACGCGTGACGCCTGCGGCGGGCGGGGCGGCGGGCAGTTCGCGCTGGCCAAGCGGGTTGCGCGGGTTGCGCGGGTGCGCGTGGGCCACGCCGTCGTGCGGGTACGTGGGCGGCGCGGGTTACGCGGGCGGGCGCGGGCCACGTGGGCGTGCGGGTCACGTGGGCGTGCGGGTTACGCGGGCGGCGGGCGCATGGCCGGGCGCGGCCCGAAGCGCTGGCGCCGGCGCCGGAAGACGGCACCACGACCTGAACCGGTGGCGCCCTGGTCCACCGAACGGCGTGCGCCGGGGTCGGCTAGGCAACCGGGCCGGCTCGGCAACCGGGCCGGCTCGGTATCCCGGGGCGAGCTCGTCGGCCGGGCGGCCTCGGCAACCCTGGGCGGGCTCGTCGGCCGGGGCCGACTAAGCAACCGGGGCGGGCTCGGCCACCGCAGTCGCCAGCTCGGCAGCCGGGTCTGGCTCGGCCACCGCAGCCAACCGGCTCGGCAGCCGGGCCGGACCGGCAACCGGGGCGCGCTCGTTGGCCGGGGCCGACTCAGCACCCGGGGGTCGGCGCGGCGGCCGGGGCTGGCTCGGCCACCGCACTCGATCCGGCTCGGTAACCGGGCCGGATCGGCAACCGCAGCCGGCCCGGCAACCGGGGCCCCGGGGGCTCCGCCCCCAACCCCGTTCGGGCTGAAAGGCCCTCGTCACCCGGCCCGACGGTCACTCACCAACGGCACCCACCAACGGACACTCACCGACGGACGCTCAGGGGCCGCTGGTCGGTCCAGACGTCCTCCACATGCGCCAGGCACTCCTCGCGGGACCCGCTGACGCCCACACCCCGCCACCCCGCCGGTACGTCGCGCCCCTCCGGCCAGATCGAGTACTGCTCCTCATCGTTGATCACAACGGCGAAACGGCCCTCTTGGTCGTCCTGGACCACGACCCACCTCCACGGATTGCTAGGTCTGCACGGACCAGCCTGTGCGGCCCCGCCTCCCGCCACAACACCCCGCCGATGCAAGCTCCCGAACCCCCACATCGACAGATCCGATGCCGCCACCGACGGATCGCCGACCAACTCACCGGCGCCAAGCTCTCAACTACGTTCGAGCAGAGGAAACCTCGTCCGTACCCTGCCGGAGCCGCACCACTTCAGCCGTCAACTGGGAGCCCGTGCATGAGCGATCAACCGGATCAGCCCCACCAGCCCGACCAGCAGACCAAGAAGCCCTTCTTGTACGTCGTCGTGTGCGCGGCCGGAATCGCCGGTGACGTCGGGAAACTGATCACCGCGGCGCAGGAGGCCAACTGGGACGTGGGTGTGGTGGCCACCCCACAGGGCCTCGGCTTCATCGATGCCAAGGCAGTCGAGGGGCAGACCGGGTACCCGATCCGTTCGGCATGGCGCTCGCCCGGCGAACCGCGTCCTCTGCCGCCCGCGGACGCCATCGCGGTGGCCCCGGCGACCTTCAACACGATCAACAAGTGGGCGGCGGGGATCTCCGACACCTTGGCCCTGGGCATCCTGTGCGAGGCGCACGGCTTCGGCATCCCCACCGCTGTCCTGCCGTACCTGAACTCGGCCCAGGCCGCCCACCCCGCGTACAGCCGGAACCTGGACCGGCTGCGCGAGATGGGCGTCCTGATCGGCGCGTACGACCCCCACAAATCGAAGGCCGACGGCGGCGCCGACCGCTTCCGCTGGGACGAGGCCCTGGACCTGCTCACCCCGGGCCGCTTCAACAAGCAGGGAGACGGAGCGAAATGATCGAACGAGTCCGAGCCGTCCTCGTCACCGCGGACGACACGATGCTGGTCATCCGCCGCACCAAGCCCGGAGTCCCCGTGTACTGGGTGCTGCCCGGCGGCGGGGTCGAGGAGAGCGACGAGTCCCGGGAGGCCGCACTCCACCGGGAGATCCACGAAGAGATCGCGGGGAAGGCCGACATCGTCCGCCTCCTTCACACGATGGAGTCCGCCGAAGAGCGCCAGCTCTTCTACCTCGCCCGCATCGCGACATGGTCCTTCGAAGACCGCACCGGCCCCGAATTCAGCGCAGAGGGACGCGGTGGATACGCGCTGGAGGAAATCCCGCTGACCCTGGAGGGACTCGACGGCATCGATCTCAAGCCCGAGCAGATCGTCCATGTCCTGCGGGGCGCCATCGGTGTCGGCGCGCTCGGGGCTGGAGCCGTGGTCCAGCCGCACGACATGCGCGCATGTCACCCAACCCAACGCTGAGTTGGGTTGGGGCGCCTGTGGAATAGGGCTTGTACCGCTTAATACGGCGTGGAAATCCGTCCCGTAGGGCACGCGAATGTCACGTGGCGAGAAATGGGCTCGGAACACGAAGAAGGCCCCGGTCACCGACCGAGGCCTTGACTATGGAGCGAGTGACGGGAATCGAACCCGCGCTCCAAGCTTGGGAATCACGTGGGGCTCCAGCAGTTAAATGGCGTCTGACCTGCGTAAACGGAGTCCACGAGGTGGGTTAGGGGTAGTTGCACGGCACCCCTTGGGACCGCTGTTCACCGCCCCGAATGGCATGTAATGGCACGAGCGCGCCCCCGAGCCTTCTGAGTAGGGGGCGCGTGCCGCTTTGGGCGTTCTGCCGTGGTCGGAACTGTGCCGGGTCGGTTCTCGGACCGAATCGCCGGACGAGGCAGAGTGCGGCGGTGGTGGCGTAGCCGAGGCCGAAGGTGATGCCGAGGAGGTCGCCGGAGGTCTCGCCCAGGGTGACTGCCACCGACTCCAGCAGCCAGAACAACAGCGTCACTTGGGGCAGTTTGCGCAGGGCGGCGTCGGAAACGGACGATTCCGGTCAAGCGTTCCCAGTACGGCCGGCCGTACTGCGGTCCACCACCGCTGACTGCTGGCGGCCGGGTTGCTCCCGTGCCGGCCATGGACGTCGAGGCTGCGGGCTGACCGCCGTGGACTGTTTGACTACACCTGTGTAGACGACTCACATGGCCTCTGAGTAAGGTATGCCTTCGCTAACTGAGGCGAGCGCCTACGCGGGGCTGGGAGAGAACGGCATGTGGGACGACGCGTTTCCGAGCTTCTTGATCGGGCTGAGAGAGGGACTTGAGGCGGGGCTGATCGTCTCGATCCTGGTCGCCACACTGGTGCGCGCCCAGGCCAAGTCCCGTCTGCCGCAGGTGTGGACCGGGGTGCTCGCGGCGGTCGCGCTGGCGATGAGCTTCGGGGCGGTGCTCACCTTCTCGGCCGCCAGCATGTCCGGGACCGCTCAAGAGGCGTTCGGCGGCACTCTCAGCGTGGTCGCCGTCGCCTTCGTCACGGCGATGGTCTTCTGGATGCGCCGCTCCGCGCGCAGCCTCTCCGGCGAGATCAAGGAGAAGGTCACCGGAGCGCTGGCCATGGGCGCGGGCATGCTCGTCGTCACCTCGTTCCTCGCGGTGGGCCGTGAGGGTCTGGAGACCGCCCTGTTCCTGTGGACCACGGCCCGCGCGGCCGGCGAGTCCTCGGGTCCGATGCTCGGCGCCGGGATCGGCATCGTCCTCGCCGCCGGCCTCTGCTGGGGCCTGTACCGCCGGGTGCTGAAGATCAACCTCACCAAGTTCTTCACCGCCACCGGCGCCGTCCTCATCGTCATCGCCGCCGGAGTACTCGGCTACGGCCTGCGTGACCTCCAGGAGGGCGGGGTACTGCCCGGCAAGTCCACGTACGCCGTCGACCTGAGCCAGAGCATCGACCCGGCCGCCTGGTACAGCACCCTCGTCCAAGGGGTGTTCAACCTGACGCCGACCATGACCTGGCTCCAGGTCATCGCCTACGTCGGCTATCTCGCCATCGTGATGACGCTGTTCGTGCGAGGCGTGCGGACGGCGGCCGAGCAGCCCGCCAGGCAGGACAAGCCGGCGAAGTCTGCCGCCCCGGCGAGTCCGGCCAAGGACACGGGGTCCACCGACCCGGCGAGTCCGGCCAAGGACACGGGGTCCGCCGAGAAGCCCGCCCGGCAGGACAAGCCGGCGAAGTCTGCCGCCCCGGCGAGGCCGGTCGAGGTCGCAGGGTCCGCCGACCCGGTGAGTCCGGCCAAGGACACGGGGTCCGCCGAGAAGCCCGCCAGACAGGACAATCCGGCGAAGTCCGCCGCCCCGGCGAGGCCGGTCCAGGTCGCAAAGTCCGCCGAGCCAGTCGCCGAAGCCGGACCCGCGAAGGCTCCCGCCCCGGCTTCTGGAACCGACGCCGCCGGGTCCGAGGCCCCCGCACGGCGTCGGCCCGCCTGGGCAGTACCGGTCGCCGTGGTGACTGTCCCCGCCGTCGTAGCGGGCGCGGTCGTGGCCCTCAGCGGGTCCAAGCCGTCCGATGCCCAGACCGTCGCCGTGTCCGAGAAGGAGTGCGGCAAAGGGTTCACCGCGCCGCAGCCCGGCCGCCAGACCTTCCAGATGCACAACACCGGCGACAAGGCATCCGAGGTCTACCTCATCGACCCGGCGAGCAACGCGGTGTACGGCGAGATCGAGGGCCTGGCCCCCGGTACCACCCGGGACCTGGTCGCCACCGTCGCGGGCGGCTCGTACGCCTGGCGCTGTGTGCCCACCGGCGGCAAAGCCGTCACGTCCGCCGCCGTACGCGTCAGCGGTGGCAGCGCGGCCAAGGCGGTCGTGCCGGTCTCCGAGGCCGACCTGGCCACGCCCCTCACCTCGTACAAGCAGTACGTGAACCAAGGTCTGACCACCCTGGTCGCACAGACCAAGCAGCTGAGCGACGACATCGCGGGCGGCGACCTGGACGCCGCGCGCACCGACTGGCTCACCGCACACCGCACCTACGCCTCGCTCGGCGCCGCCTACGGCACCTTCCAGGACTTCGACAAAAAGATCAACGGACGCACCGCGGGTCTCCCGGACGGCGTGAACGACAAGGGCTTCACGGGTTTCCACCGCGTCGAGTACGGCCTGTGGCACGGACAGTCGGCGGGCGACCTCGCCGCCCCCGCGGCGCGCCTCGCCGAGGACGCGGCCGGTCTCCAAAAGGCGTTCCCCACCCAGGACTTCGCCCCGGGCGACCTCCCGCTGCGCACCCACGAGATCCTGGAGAACACCCTTCAGTTCGAGCTGACCGGTGACGCCGACCAGGGCAGCGGGACCACGCTCGCCACCGCCGACGCCAACCTCGCCGGCACGCGCGAACTCCTCGGTGTCCTGCGCCCGCTGCTCGCCTCCCGCGACGCCGGGCTCCTGCCCAGGATCGACGGCGACATCGACCGCGTACAGAAGCTGCTCGACGCCGCGCACCACGACCAGAGCTGGACCCCGGTCGGTCAACTGGGGGCCGCCACGCGCGCCCGGCTGAACGGCGCGACCGGGCAGCTCCTCGAAGACCTGGCCCCGGTGCCGGACCTCCTGGAGATCCGGAAGTCCGCCTGATGCACGCCGAACAACGCCCCGCACGCCTGGAAGGGAACCCCGACATGCCCGCCCAAACCTCCGCCCCGCAAGGCGGTTGCCCCGCCGGACGGCGCTCGTTCGTCAAGACGGCCCTGGGCGCGGGCGCGGCCGGCGCCGTCCTGGCCGGCGGGGGCTTCGCGCTCAGTGGGATCGGTGGGAACGGTGTGACTCCGGCACACGCGGACAGCGCCGCTGACAGCGGCAAGGTGCCCTTCCACGGCGCCCACCAGGCCGGCATCCTCACCCCGCAGCCCGCGGCGGCCACTTTCGTCTCCCTCGACGTCATCGCCGACAGCCGCAAGGACCTCGCCGACCTGCTGCGCACGATCACCGAACGGGCGCGCCATCTGACCGCGGGCGGCGCGCCCGCCGATCTCGGCGTCGGCGCCCCGCCGTCCGACAACGGCATCCTCGGCCCGGTGGTCCCCGCCGACGAACTGACCGTCACGGTCGGGGTCGGCGCCTCGCTCTTCGACGACCGGTACGGGCTCGCCAAGGCCAAGCCGGTGCGCCTCACACCCATGCGAACCTTCCCCAACGACAACCTGTCGGCCGCCGAATGCCACGGCGACCTCTCGTTGCAGATCTGTGCGGCCCGTCAGGACGCGGTCCTGCACGCGCTGCGTGACATCGCCCGGCACACTCGCGGCGCCATGCAGATCAAGTGGCGCATCGACGGTTTCCAGAACGCGCCCCGGCCCGCCGGCGCTCCGCGCAACCTGCTCGGCTTCAAGGACGGCATCGCCAATCCGGACGTGAAGTCCAAGCGGGAGACCGACCGGCTGATATGGGTCGGCGACTCTCTGGGCGAGCCGCCCTGGGCGGTCGGCGGCAGCTACCAGGTCATCCGTGTCATCCGCATGCTCGTCGAGTTCTGGGACCGGGTCTCGCTCACCGAGCAGGAGAAGATGTTCGGCCGCCGCAAGGACACCGGCGCCCCGCTCGACGGCGCGGCCGAGAGCGACAGCCCCAACTACGCCAAGGACCCGCACGGCAACGCGATCCCACTGGACGCGCACATCCGCCTCGCCAATCCCAGGACCGCACAGAGCGACAACTCCCGGATTCTGCGCCGGGGTTACAACTACGACCGGGGCGTCGACAACGTCGGCAACCTCGACATGGGCCTGGTCTTCTGCTCCTACCAGCAGGACGTCAAGCGGCAGTTCGAAGCGACCCAGGAACGCCTCATCGACGAACCCCTCGCCGACTACATCTCCCCGACCGGTGGCGGCTACTTCTACGCGCTGCCGGGCGTGAAGGACTCCTCCGACTGGCTGGGCCGGGGCCTCCTCGCGGCCTGAGTCGTGCCCCCTGCGGTGGCTGACCGCGTGGGGCCGCCCGGTCGCGTACGCGCGCCCGGGGCGAGCCGCGTCGAGAACCGTCCACGGCGTCGACGAACAGCGGCCGGCTCGCGGCAGAGCAACATGCGCAGGGCCACGATCACGGCGATCCATCAGGGGCCGCCACTCCGGCGGCCCTTCGCCCCGTACCCCCGCCGCGCAGGGCTGCCCTAACGCCCCTGTCTCGCCCGATAGCTGCGGGCCCGCCGCGTGCGCGCGGAGCTGGTTTCCGCACCGGCAACAGCGAGACGCACGGGCCTGCGCCAGTCAATGCGCGATGCGCCAGGCAGCAGCGGAGACGGTGTTGCGCGATCAGCACAACCACTTTCGCCGCAGCCCGTTCGGCCTCCTTTTCCGGCCGGGCCCGGCCGCCCGCTCACCCCCACTCCTGAACCTCTACATCGTGTAGTAGATTCCCGGAGCAGCCGCACCCGGCCGGTTCTCCCGGCATGCGGGGCGGGCTGCTCCGCGTGCTCTTCAGGAGGCTGATCGCCTGTGTCCCGTCGTGCCGTCCCGGGTGACGCCCGGCCCGCCTGCCCCACCCATCCCGCCGGGCCCCGCCGGGTCACCATCGTGTCCGCCGGCGTCGGCGCGGGGCACGACGGTGCCGCCGACGCGCTCGGCGCGCAGTTGGAGGAGGCCGGTTTCCAGGTGGACCGGCACGACTTCCTCGATCTGCTGCCGGCCCGGCTCGGCCGGGTCCTCTCCGGTACCTACCACCGGCTGCTGACCGCCGCGCCCTCCGGCTATGAGCGGATCTACGCCGCCACCGAACGCTCCGGCTCACCCGGGCCGGTCGTCCGCGCCCTGTTCCGCAGCGCCGAGCTCCGCATGCTCCGGGCGATCGGGCCGCAGTCGCAAGCGGTCGTGTCCACCTACCCGGGCGCGAGCCAGGTGCTCGGCGCGCTGCGGCGCAGCGGGCGCCTTGGCATCCCCGCGCTCACCTACCTCACCGACTTCTCCGTGCACCCGTTGTGGGTGGCCCCCGGGATCGACGCGCACCTCGCGGCCCATCCCGTTCCGGCCGCGCAGGCCGAGGCGCTTGGCGCGGCCCGCGTGCTGGTGACCGGGCCAGTGACGGCCGCACGATTCGCCGCGGTCACGGAGCCGGACCGGTGGGCCGCTCGCGACGATTTCGGACTGCCGCACGATGTCCCGCTCGCTCTGCTGGTCGCCGGGTCCTGGGGGGTCGGGCCGGTGCGTGAGTCCGCCGCGGAGATATGGGACAGCGGGGCCGCCGAACCGGTCGTCGTCTGCGGGCGCAACACGGCGCTTGCCGAGCAGTTGCGCGCCGACGGGTTCCGGTACGTGCACGAGTGGGTGCGGGACATGCCGCTGTTGATGCGCGCCTGCGACGTCCTGGTGCAGAACGCGGGCGGGCTCACCTCGATCGAGGCGTTCGCCAGCGGGCTGCCCGTCGCCAGCTACCGGTGCATACCGGGCCACGGCCAGACCAACGCCGTCGCCCTCGACGAGGCGGGGCTCGCCGCCTGGATACGAGAACCGGAAGACCTCGCCTCCGTACTCACCGGTCTCCTCGGGGGACCGCTCGGTGAACGCCAGCGCGCCGCCGGTCTCGCACTGTTCTCATCGGGCGCCTCCCCGGTCGCCGCCATCACCGCGGTGGCCACTCCGGCTGAGCTTCCGGTGGCGACCCGGCGTCCCCAACTGCCGCATCGCACAACGAAGTTGGCGGCCGCCGCGCTCGCCGCCGCTGTCTCGCTCGGGATCGCAGCCCCGCTGGCCCATGCCTACGAGTCCGATCCCGGGCGCCTGTCCACGGCAGCCCACCGTCTCATCGAGAGGTATGAACTGTGAGCTCCCGTGCCGCCAAGGCCGCCCTGCTCGCCGCGACCGGGGCGCTGCCCGCCCTCGCCGCCGTGCACGCGGCGCCCGCCGTGTCCGCCCTCGGCCCGCTGCGCACACGTACGATGCCCCGGCTCTCGGGGCGGGGCCGCCCCGACCACATCGCGCTGACCTTCGACGACGGGCCCGACCACCTCTCCACCCCGCACTTCCTGCGCCTCCTGGACCGCGAAGGAGTGCGCGCGACGTTCTTCCTGCTCGGCTCGATGCTCGCCCGCTCGCCCGGGCTCGGCAAGGAAATGGCGGCCGCCGGTCACGAGATCGGCGTGCACGGCTGGGCGCACCGCCCGCTGGTCCTGCGCGGCCCCCGCACCACTCGCGACGACCTGGCCCGGGCCTACGACCTGATCTGGGATGTCACCGGCGGGCCACCCCGCCTCTTCCGGCCGCCGTACGGGGTGATGAGCACCAGTGCTCATCTGGCGTGCCGGGGACTCGGGCTCACGCCCGTGCTGTGGACGGCCTGGGGTGAGGACTGGCGCCGCCGGGCCACGGCCCGCTCGGTGCACGACACGGTGATGGGCTCGCTGCGCGGCGGCGGCACGGTCCTGCTCCACGACTCCGACTGCACCTCGGCCACCGGCTCGTGGCGCACCACACTGGCCGCGCTGCCCGCCCTCCTGGACACCTGGCGCGGCCGTGGCTGGCAGACCGGCCCGCTGCGCGACCACGGCTGCGACCGGCTCTACTGCGCGTAGTAGCTTGGGATCCGCCCGGTGACCACCGGGCTCCCACAGCGACGGAGGAGTACGGGCGTGACGGACGACGGCGCCGCGACGGCCGGGCGGCGGGCGCCCGGTGAGCTGGAGAACGAGGTGCTCGCCGCGCTGTGGGCAGCGGGCGCGCCCGCCACGGCCGGCACCGTCCGCGAACAGGTGACCGGCGACCCCGCGTACACCACGGTCCTGACCATTCTGTCCCGGCTGCACGACAAGGGCCTGGTCACCCGCGAGCGGGCCGGGCGCGGCTACCTCTACTCCCCCGTACGGGACGAGGCGGGACACGCAGCCGCAGGGATGCGGGCGCTGCTGGAAAGGGGCAGCGACCGGGCCGCGGTACTCGCCCGGTTCGTGTCCGAACTCGGCACCGAGGACGAAGAGATCCTTGAGCAGTTGCTGCGCGGGCACAAGGAGGGCTGAGCGGTGCGCTTCGCTCTCTTCACTCCCCTCGCGGTCAGTGCGGTGCTCGCCCTGGCGGCGCCCTGGGCCGGCGGCCGGCTGCCACCGCGCATGGCGGCCTGGCTGTTGACGCTCGCCTCGATGGTCGCGGCCCTCGGCACGGCGACCGCGCTGGGCATGGCGGCCTTCACCCTCATCGGGCAGATCCCGGCGGTAGCGGCGGAAGGCGAGTGGTCGCCGGGCGTGCTGGCCGCGCAGGCCCCGGTCAACTCGCTGGTCGCCACCGGCTGCGCGCTCGCCCTGGCCGGGTGTGTGGGCGCGCTCGCGGTCGGTGCCTGGCGGCAGACGGCGGTCTGGCTGATGGCCCGCCAAGAGTGCCGGGCGCTTCCAACCAGCGGCGATCTGGCGGTGGTTGACGATCCGGTACCGCAGGCGTTCGCGCTGCCCGGCTCGCCCGGCCGTGTCGTCGTGTCATCAGGGATGCTGCGGGCGCTGTCCGCCGACGAGCGCACCGCGCTGCTCGCGCACGAGCGGGCCCATCTGCGCCACCGCCACCATGTGTTCCTGCTGGTGCTGCGCCTTGCCTCGGCGCTCAACCCGCTGCTGCGGCCCGTCGCCCGGGCCGGGAGCTTCGCGGTGGAGCGCTGGGCGGACGAGGAGGCAGGCACTCTCGTGGGCGACCGGCCCCTGGTGGCACGGGCGGTCGCCCGAGCGGCACTGGCGGCCAAGCGGGCCCCGCGGCACTCGCTCGCGGCGACCGGCGGCCCGGTGCCCCAGCGCGTCCGGGCGCTGCTCGCTCCGCCGACGCCGCTGCGCCGCGATCTGGTCGTGGTGCACGCGCTGCTCATGCTGATCTGCTGCTTCAGCCTGGCCCTGTCCGCCGACGACATGGACGAGCTCTTCGACACGGCCTCACCGGGCCACGTGCACATGGAGGCGGGCCAGGCCCATCACCACCGCCACGAGCACCAGTAGGCGGCGGTCGGTCAGCCCAGGTCCGCCAGGAGGGCGTTCAGTTCGCTCTCCTGCTGTGCCGGAGGCATCGGGGAGTTGTCGTGGTCGATGCCGAAGGTCTTGAGCATTTTGTCCATCTGGGCGTCGATGGAGGTCCAGCCGGTGTCGTCCAGCGGCTGGAGCGAATCCTGGTCGGCATCCCACAGGTCACGCAGCGACTGGGCGGCCGCATGCGCCCCGGCCGCGTCCCCCGAGCGTGCGTCCTTGAGCGAGGTGGACGCGAGGGTCCGCAGCGCATCGACCTTCGCGGGCGGGAACGCCTTCACCGCCTGGCCAGGAGGGAGCTGGACGGCGGAGGTGGCGTCGGTCTCCGGCGCCGGGCCGACGTGCGGCTGGGCGTGGGCCCAGCTCAGCAGGGCCGCGGTGGCGACGGCCAGTACTTCGAAGCCGGCCAGCGCGATGCGCTCCTTGCGCCGGTTGCCGGTGGCCTGGGTGGCGTGGGTCGCCTCGTGGGTCTCGGTCACATCCGCGCGCGTCACCGTGAGGTAGACCACCGTCGCCAGAATCAGGCCGAGGAAGATCAGGCTGGTGGTGAACGTGCCAAGCGCGAGACCGGTCGGGTCGCCCGGGTTCTGCGCGACCTTGGGCGAGGCGAGCCAGTCGCCGATGTTCGCGCCCAGCGGGCGGGTCAGGATGTAGGCGAGCCAGAAGGACAGCACCGGGTTCGCGCCGAACCGCCACAGCCCGGTGATCGCCGCGATCAGGCCGAGCGGCAGCAGCACCGAGGCGCCCGGACTCCAGCCGGTCAGCTCCAGAGTCCAGTCGCCGGTCGCGGTGCCGAGCGCGAAGGTGACCAGGACCGCCAGCCAGTAGAACGACTCCCGCGGCAGGGTCGTGACCGAGTGGATCGACAGCGTGCGCTCGCGCAGCCACCACACACCGAAGACCACCGCGAGCAGCAGCGAGAAGACGGCGGAGCTGATCCACAGCGGCACGTTCAGCTGGTCGGTCAGGATGTCGGTGTACAGGGTGCCCGTGACGCTGACTACGACCACGGTCAGCCAGTAGGGGAACGGTACGTACCGCTTCAGCCGCAGCTGGACAGCCAGGACCACCACGAACACCGCGGTGAAGATCCAGGCCGTGTTCACCAGGCCGACGCCCAGCTGGGTGTTGATCCAGTCGGCGAAGCTCTCACCGACCGTCGTGCACAGGACCTTGATCACCCAGAACCAGACGGTGACCTCGGGAACCTTGTTGAGCATGAGCCGCCCGCGGTGCGTGCGTCCCTCGGTTGTCGTTGTCATGAGGGGAGGGTTACGCGGGGAACCTGCAAGCAACCTGACTACGCGGCTGGGAGCGTCACCTCGACGTGACCGCGGCCGTCCGCGATCGCGCGGACCTCCACACCGGCCGAGGCGGCGATGCGCCGGACCACCGGCAGCCCGAGTCCATATCCGTCGCCGCCGGTCACACCCGCTTCGAAGACCCGGTCGACCTCCATGGGATCGAACCCGGGGCCGTCGTCCAGGACATCGACCACGATGGCCTCGCCCTGGATGCGCGCGGTGATCCATACGCGTGATCGTGCGTGCCGCAGACCGTTCTCCAGCAGGGGCGACAGCAGCGACACGACGACATCGTCCGCCACGGCGACGTGGACCTTGGCGGGAAAGTCGATCTCGACCGCGCGGCCGGCGATCGCCTGGCGCGCGGCGGAGCGGAGATCGCACCGGGTCCCGGCATCTGTCCGGGCACGCGCGGCAAGCAGAAGCGTCGTGATCGCCGCATTGAGCCGGTCGACCTCGCTCAGCACTGCCTCCGGCGCCACCGGGTCACCGGACAGCTGTGCCAGCTGCGCCTCGCCCCGAAGGACCGTGAGGGGCGTGCGCAGCTCGTGGGCGATCTCATCGGTGAGCCGGCGCTCGTCCGCCAGCGCGTTGTCCACGCGTTCCAGGAGGCGGTCCAGGGTCTGTCCCAGTTCCCCGAACTCATCGCGCGGGACTCCGAGGTCGAAGCGGCGACCGGGTTCGTGATGGCCCCAGTCATCGGCGAGGGAGGCCATCTCGTGCACGACCCGCAGCGCGCGGCGCACCACAAGGTGCGCGACACCGCCGGCGAGGAGGATGGCGAGGCCGCCCAGTACCAGCGACAGGGCCAGGCTGTGCTGCTCGGATGTCTCATACGGCGTGAGGTCCACTCGTACGATCACCATGACGTGGTGGCCATCGACCGGAACGTCCCGCGCGTACAGGAGGTAGTGCCCGACCGTGGCCGTCTGCGATCGCCCTGAGCCTGCCAGCGCCTCGACGCGCTCGACCATGCTGCCCGGAACGTTCCCGTCGATCAGGCGGCCGTCGGCATAGACCCAGGCGACCTCGTCCAGCGCCTCGCTGCCGTTCTCCGTCAGTACGACACGGCCGCCGACCGCCGTGACGTTCGCCGCGACCGCCTCCGCGCGGGTTCGCGCCAGGTCGAGCGCATCGGTATCCGTCACCCGGCTCAGCAGCACATGCGAGACCACGACCAGGATCGCCACCACGACGCTGGCGATCAGCACCGTGAGCGCGACGACCCTCCTGCGAAAGCGCGTCAGTGCCATCGGTAGCCCACGCCGCGGACGGTCACCAGACGCTCAGCCACACCCAGCGGACCGAGTTTGGTCCGCAGCCGGCGCACGAAGGAGTCGAGGGTGTTGTCGCTGACCTGCGCTCCGTGCGGCCAGCCCGCAGCGATGAGGGCGTGCCGGCGCACCGCGTCGCCCTGCGAGGAGATCAGGCGGCCCAGGAGCCGGAACTCGGTCGGGGTCAAGCTCTGGCTCACCGAGCTGTGGGTCACCACGTGCTTCGCCGGATCGAGGGTGACCTCATGCGGCGCGGACGCCACGGTGGCCCGGCGCAACAGCGCTCGGACGCGGACCAGCAGTTCCGGGATGTCGAAGGGTTTGGTCATGTAGTCGTCGGCGCCGGCCTCGAATCCGCCCACCTTGTGATGCAGGCCGTCCAGAGCGGTGAGCATCAGCACCGGGGCGTCGACACCACGCGCCCGAAGGGCCAGGCAGACGTCGCGGCCGTCGGCGTCCGGGAGCCCGAGATCAAGGACGACCAGATCGGGCACCATCGCGAGCTGCCGCAGCAGACTGTCGGCCGTGGCGGCGACGGAGACGGTGTGGCCGTCGTGTTCCAGGGCGCGCTTGAGGATGCCGCGGACCGCCGCATCGTCCTCGCACACCAAGATGAGAGCCACGTGCTGACCCTAGATACTCCCGTCCCGGTTCTCCATCTGCCCTGGCCAGCCGCCCGACGGTCCAGAACACGCCACTGATGACGCACGTCCGTGCCCTCTGCCGCAGCCGCGACGGCCGGGCACGACTGGCCGAGCCGCGATGAAGGACCTCGTGGTCCGCGCCGGCCACTCCTCGGAGCGGGCCCAGCTGATCTATCAGCACTCCACGCACGAGTACCAGCGCAAGCTCGCCGGAGCCATCGACATCGACGTGCGTCGCCGACGTGCGGAGGCGGAGGCGGACGCGGCCGAGCGTGCGGCGGACGAGGGGGCGACCCCCGCCGTCCATCCGTTCGTCCCACGCGCCTGCGATACCGGCGCCCTGTCCGGCAAGCGGTGCAGGTCAATGAAATGCGTCTCTATGCGAGACGACCTGGCGAAGTGCCTGCCCGGCGGGGCTTGTGGCGCTCAATTCGGTGCGGTAATCGGTCCCTTGTGGCATGCGAATGGCACGCGCGCCCGAATTGGTCTAGACAACGAACAAGGCCCCGGTCTCTGACCAGGGCCTTCGTTGTGGAGCGAGTGACGGGAATCGAACCCGCGCTCTAAGCTTGGGAAGCTTATGTTCTACCATTAAACTACACTCGCAAGATCGTTCCCGATGCGGGAGCGGTCGTCGCTCACTCTACCTCATGCTCGGCCCTCGGTGGGTTCACCGGGGGCCTTCGTGCTGTCGGGGCTCTTTGGCGGGGGAGGGATCCCCGTGCCGGGGGCGGGAGTTGGGGCGTACCGTGGAGGGGGTGCGCGGGGGCGGAGTGCCGCGTGAGGTCCCGTCTTGTTCATCCCCTAATGTGGTGGTTTCTCCGTCCGTGGTTCGTTGAGCCCTGGCGCGCCCGTCGGCGTCTGCTGGGGCTTGTTGGGGAAGGGACTTGAGCGACTTGATGGACTCGTTGGAGCGCACCGTCGTCCGTTGCGCCGAAGGGCATGTCTTCACCACCGATTCGTTTCCGATGCAGCAGCTCGGCGCCGAGCGGATCGGGCCCGGCCGGCTGATCCGGTGTCCTCGGTGCGCGCGGCTGCGGCATGCCGTGCCGGTGCCGGCCGGCCGGGGCTAGGGCCTGACCGGCGGCGGATCTGGTCGCCTTGGGGATACCTCGGCTGCGTCCCGGGCAAGATCCGCCGGCCGGGGCCAGGGCCGGGCCGGGGTCAGGGCCGCCAGGGCCAGGGCCGGCCGGGGCCGCCCAGCCGCACACGGCCCCCCACGGCCGCCCGGATCAGCGGTGGAGTGCAGGCGCGCGGGTCGTCCGATTGGGGCGGGGCCGCGCGCCTTGCGTATCCTCGGGGCGTGCTTCTCTCAGACAAGGACATCCGGGCCGAGATCGACTCCGGGCGGGTACGGATCGATCCCTACGACGAATCCATGGTGCAACCGTCCAGCATCGACGTGCGCCTCGACCGCTTCTTCCGGGTGTTCGAGAACCACCGCTACCCGCACATCGACCCGGCGGTCGAGCAGGCCGACCTCACCCGGCTCGTGGAGCCCGACGGGGACGAGGCGTTCATCCTGCACCCCGGCGAGTTCGTGCTCGCCTCGACGTACGAGGTCATCTCGCTCCCCGACGACCTCGCCAGCCGTCTGGAGGGCAAGAGTTCGCTGGGCCGGCTCGGGCTCGTCACGCACTCCACCGCCGGGTTCATCGACCCCGGCTTCTCGGGGCACGTCACCCTTGAGCTCTCCAACGTCGCCACGCTGCCCATCAAGCTGTGGCCGGGGATGAAGATCGGGCAGCTGTGCCTGTTCCGGCTGAGCTCCTCGGCCGAGGAGCCGTACGGCTCCGAGCGGTACGGCTCGCGTTACCAGGGCCAGCGCGGGCCGACCGCCTCGCGGTCCTTCCTCAATTTCCATCGGACCCAGGTGTGAGCATGAGCGACCAGAACGACGTACGCGAGAACCTGACCTACGAGAAGTTCGGCGGGGCCATCCGCGAGCTCGCGCAGACCATCGCCGACGACGGGTACGAGCCCGACATCGTGGTCTCCATCGCGCGCGGCGGTGTCTTCGTCGCCGGTGGTCTCGCCTACGCGCTCGACTGCAAGAACATCCACCTGGTGAACGTCGAGTTCTACACCGGTGTGGGCACCACCCTGGAGATGCCGGTCATGCTGGCGCCCATGCCCAACGCCATCGACTTCTCCGGCAAGAAGGTGCTGATCACCGACGACGTCGCCGACACTGGCAAGACGCTCAAGCTCGTCCACGACTTCTGCGTCGAGCACGTCGCCGAGGTCCGCAGCGCCGTCATCTACGAGAAGTCCCACTCGCTGGTGAAGTGCGAATACGTCTGGAAGCGCACCG
This sequence comes from Streptomyces sp. NPDC006711, assembly GCF_042869775.1. NCBI lineage: Bacteria > Bacillati > Actinomycetota > Actinomycetes > Kitasatosporales > Streptomycetaceae > Streptomyces > Streptomyces sp. NPDC006711. Next base: position 402,166 of record NZ_JBIAGO010000001.1, on the reverse strand, counting down.
ACGACTGGATCAACTTCCCCTGGTCCGTCGAGCCGCCCGTGGTGCGGCGCGAGGGCCAGGTGCTCGACGCCTGAGCCCCGTCAGGTACGGGAGAAGGGGCCCCGCCGGTCGTCCGGCGGGGCCCCTTCGCGTGCGTACGTCCGCGCCCTAGATCGTGCCGAGCTTGATCAGCGAGAGCAGCCCCACCAGCTGGATCGCGGACGCGCCGAGCGCCTTGGACCAGGGCAGGTCGTGGGACTTGCTCACCATCGACGTGAACAGGGCGCCCGCCGCGAGCCAGGTCGCCCAACCCAGGACCTGCACCACGCCGTTGTCGCCGCCGAGGAACACCGCGAGCAGCAGACGCGGCGCATCCGTCAGGCACATGATCAGCATGGAGAGGCCGACCGTCGGCTGCCACGCGCCGTCGCCGCCGAGCTGGCGGGCCATCGTGTGCGTCACCGCGCCCAGGATCAGGCCGCCCACCACGAACACGACGCCGGTCATGAGGACCACCGGGACGGCCGTGCCCAGCTTGGTGCTGATGACGTCCTCGCGGGCCTTGTCGAAGCCGAAGATCGCCAGCATGCCGTAGAGGAACGTGACGATCAGCGCGGGGCCCCACACCGGGTGGTCCCGCATCTGCCAGAACGTCGGCCCCGGCCGCGTCACGATGCCGGACAGGAGCTCCTTCCAGTGCAGACGGGGGCCGCTCGGCGGGGCCGCGACCGCGCCCGCGCGGTAGGTGGCGCCGTCGCCGTAGGGGTCCTCACCGATGCTGAACGCCTGGGTGTGGCCCGGGTTGTTCGCGTACGGGTCCTGATCCGGGGGGTAGCCCTGGGGGCCGCCCTGGCCGGGGTAGTAGGGGTCGCCGAAGTACTCCGGCTCCTCCTGCTGGGGGTGCGGCGGCCGCTGGTGGCGCGGCCGCTCATTTCCGTGCGACGGCCGCTCATTTCCGTACGGAGGCCGCTCATTTCCGTACGCCGGCCCCTCGTCGCCGTAGCGCGGCGGCTGCCCCTGTCCGTACCCCTGAGGTCGCTGCTGTCCTTGCCCCTGCCCGTACCCGTACTGCGGCTGCTGCTGGGCGCCCGGCCACTGCTGTGCCGGCGCCTGCTGCTGCCCTTGCTGTCGCGGTTGCCGCGGGGGGCGGTTGGTGTCCCGGCCGCCGCGTCCCATCCTGAATCCAGCCACGAATCGAACGTACCTGTTCCGTCGGTGCCCCAACCCGGGGCGGCCGGAACCGGGCCCCTTTGCGGCTGACCTGTGACATCCCCTAGGGGACTGCCGGGGGCGGCGGTGCCGTGCCTCGCGGGCCGGACGAGAGTTGCTGGGGACCACGCGAAGCGGCCGGGTCCGCCCTGGGGCAGAACCGGCCGCTCGTGTCGGGGGCCCGGCGCCGTTACTCCACCGGCTCGGGCTCCGGCGCGTTCTCCGTCTCGGCCGTGCCGGCCGGGTCCACCGGCGTCTTCACCGAGTCGAGGAGCAGCTGCGCCACGTCCACGACCTGAAGGTTCTCCTTGGCCTTGCCGTCGTTCTTCTTGCCGTTGACGGAGTCCGTCAGCATGACCAGGCAGAACGGGCAGGCCGTGGAGACGATGTCCGGGTTGAGGGAGAGGGCTTCGTCCACGCGCTCGTTGTTGATGCGCTTGCCGATCCGCTCCTCCATCCACATCCGCGCGCCGCCGGCGCCGCAGCAGAAGCCGCGCTCCTTGTGGCGGTGCATCTCCTGCTGGCGCAGGCCCGGGACGGCCGACATGATCTCGCGCGGGGGCGTGTAGACCTTGTTGTGGCGGCCCAGGTAGCACGGGTCGTGATAGGTGATCAGACCGTCCACCGGGGTGACCGGGACCAGCTTGCCCTCGTCGATGAGGTGCTGGAGCAGCTGCGTGTGGTGGATGACCTCGAACTCGCCGCCCAGCTGCGGGTACTCGTTCGCGATCGTGTTGAAGCAGTGCGGGCAGGTCGCGACGATCTTCTTCGCGGACTTCGGCTTCTTCGTCGCCGGGTCCTCATCATCCTCGCCGTACGCCATGTTCAGCATGGCCACGTTCTCCTGGCCGAGCTGCTGGAACAGCGGCTCGTTGCCGAGGCGGCGGGCCGAGTCACCGGTGCACTTCTCGTCGCCGCCCATGATCGCGAACTTGACGCCCGCCATGTGCAGCAGCTCGGCGAAGGCCTTGGTGGTCTTCTTCGCCCGGTCCTCCAGGGCGCCCGCGCAGCCGACCCAGTACAGGTAGTCGACCTCGGTGAGGTCTTCGATGTCCTTGCCGACGATCGGGACCTCGAAGTCGACCTCCTTGGTCCACTCCACGCGCTGCTTCTTGGCGAGGCCCCAGGGGTTGCCCTTCTTCTCCAGGTTCTTGAGCATCGTGCCCGCCTCGGACGGGAACGCGGACTCGATCATCACCTGGTAGCGGCGCATGTCGACGATGTGGTCGATGTGCTCGATGTCCACCGGGCACTGCTCGACGCAGGCGCCGCAGGTGGTGCACGACCACAGGACGTCCGGGTCGATGACGCCGTTCTCTTCGACGGTGCCGATCAGCGGGCGCTCGGCCTCCGCGAGGGCGGCCGCGGGGACGTTCGCCAGCTGCTCCGGAGTCGCCTTCTCGTTGCCTTCCATGTCCTTGCCGCCGCCGGCCAGCAGGTACGGCGCCTTGGCGTGCGCGTGGTCGCGCAGGGACATGATCAGGAGCTTGGGGGAGAGCGGCTTGCCCGTGTTCCAGGCGGGGCACTGCGACTGGCAGCGGCCGCACTCGGTGCAGGTGGAGAAGTCGAGGATGCCCTTCCAGGAGAAGTGCTCGATCTGGGAGACGCCGTAGACGTCGTCCTCGCCCGGGTCCTCGAAGTCGACCGGCACGCCGTTCGAGGCCATCGGCTGGAGCGCGCCGAGCGCGACGCCGCCGTCCGACTCGCGCTTGAAGAAGATGTTCGGGAAGGCCAGGAAGCGGTGCCAGGCCACGCCCATGTCGGTCTTGAGCGCGACGGTGATCATCCAGATGAACGACGTCGCGATCTTCAGGCCGGCGAAGAAGTACGTGAGGTTCTGGAGCGTGGACAGGTCCATGCCGCGGAACCAGGCGACGACCGGGTACGAGACGAAGAACGAGGCCTCGTAGCTGTCGACGTGGTGCTGGGCGCCCTCAAGGGCGTGCAGGGTGAAGATGCAGACGCCCACGATGAGGATGACGGCCTCGACGAAGTACGCCTGGCCCGTGTTCGAGCCCGCGAAGCGGGACTTGCGGCCCGGGCGCCCCGGCCGGTTCAGCTGCCGGATGGCGATCAGCGTGAGGATGCCGAGCGTCGTCATGGTGCCGAGGAATTCGACGAACATGTTGTACGGCGGCCAGTCGCCGATGACCGGCAGGATCCAGTCGGCCTGGAAGAGCTGGCCGATGGCGTTCACGATCGTCAGCAGCAGCGAGAAGAAGCCCACGGCGACGAACCAGTGCGCGACGCCGACGATGCCCCACTTGTTCATGCGCGTATGGCCGAGGAATTCCTTGACCACGGTGATCGTGCGCTGCGTGGGATCGCCCGTGCGCGTACCGGCCGGCACGTTCTGGCCGAGGCGCACGAAGCGGTAGATCTGCACGATGGCACGGCCGAACAGCGCTACGCCGACCGCGATTAGGACCAGCGACACGATGATCGCGGCGAGTTGCATGAGGGGGCTCCTCGGGCCTGCGAGGTGGGTACGGGGACGGGCTCGAAACGATTACTAAGCAGTAACTTATCCAGTCCACCTGAGCGTACCCATTTATGACGCCGCACTGTAGCCGCGCAGGCGGTGATCTGTGTCGCTCGGAGCGCCCGGGGGTGGGCCCGGAGGTGCGGCCGGATATCCATCGTGTTATTCACCACATATAGGGACATAACAAACTAACTTGGTGTCGGCCACGACGATCGAACCGATTGGGCGTCCCCATGCCAGCTCCCGCCACGTACCTGGTCACCGGTGGTGCCGGATTCATCGGCTCGCACCTCGCCGACGCGCTGCTCGGCCGGGGGCACACCGTGGTCGTGCTCGACGACCTGTCCACCGGCGCCCGCGCCAACCTCGCCGCCTCCTGGTCCGATCCCCGGCTGCGCTTCGTACGCGGCTCGGTCCTGGACGAGCCGCTGGTCGACGAACTCACCGCGCGCTGCGACGCCGTGGTCCACCTCGCGCCGGTGACCGGCTGCGTCGGCGCCGCGGCCCTGCGGCTCGGGCGCGCCCTGCTCGTCGCGGCGGCCGACGCCCGGGGCGAGGCGGCCTCGGGGGCCGTCGTCGTCAGGTTCGGCGACACGGTCGGCCCACGCCAGTCGCCCGTGCACGCCACCGCCCTGACCCGGCTCGTGCGCCGGGCGGTGGCGGGCGACGCCCTCGCGGTGCACGGCGACGGCACCCGCGCCTGCCGCTTCCTCGACGTCACCGACGCGGTCGCCGCGCTGCTCGCCCTGCTGTCCCACCCCGGCGCGGCGGGCGGCGCGTTCGACATCGCGGGCGCAGAGGAGACGACCGTGATGGCGCTGGCCGAGCGCGTCATCGCCCGCTGCGGCGGCGCGTCCACGATCAGCCACTTCCCCTGCGTCGTGGACCGCGTCCCGCACGAGACGTACGCCAGGATCCGCGGCGAGGCGGCCCGCCCGTTCGACACCGCGCCGCTGCGCGAGCTGACCGGCTGGCGGCCCGCGCGCGGCCTCGACGACATCCTCGACGCGGCGATCGCCCGGGCCCGCGCCGAGGCACCCGTCGTGCTGCCCGGACTCCGAGCGCCCGCCGCCGCCCCGGCCGGGCAGCACCGCGTCTGAGAGGACGGATCCCCATGCTGCACGGGCTCGCGGCCGCCACGACCGCCCTCGTCCTGACCGCGACGCTCGCGGCACTGCTCCGGGCCCTCATGCTCAGGTTCGGCCGCGCGGGTGACGCCACCCCCCACCTCGGCGGCGTCGCCGTGGCGCTAGCCACCCTCGGGGTGGCCTGCGCGGGACCCGTGCTCGGCGTCGCCGAACTCGGCCCGGGCGTAGCGCCGCTGCTCGCCGCCTCCGGTGGGATCGCCCTGGTCGGCCTCGTCGGCGACGTGCGGCCGCTCGGCGTACGGGTCAGGCTCGTGGCGCAGGCGGTGGCCGCGATCGCCGTGGTCACGCTCGCCGGCCTGACGCCGGGGGCGGGGGCCCTGGCCGTGCTGTGGATCGTGTTCGTCACCAACGCCTTCCAGTTCCTCGACCACTGCGACGGGGTGATGGGCGCGGTCGCCGCCGTCACGGCGCTCGGCCTCGCGGTCTGCGCGATCGCCGGGGGCCACCCCGGCAACGGGCTGCTCCTGAGCGTGCTCGCCGCCGCCCTGACCGGATTCCTGCTGCACAACTGGCACCCGGCCCGCATCCATCTGGGCCACTGCGGCGCCCTGTTCACCGGATTCCTGCTCGCCTCCTCCGCCGTCACCGTGCACGCGGGGGAGCCCGGCGGGCGCACCACCGCCGAACTCTTCGCGCTCACCGTGCTGGTGCTCACCGACACCCTGCTCGTCCTGCTCTCGCGCCGCCGCGCGGGCCGCCCGGCGCTGCGCGGCGGCGGCGACCACATCGCGCACCGGCTGCGGGCGCTCGGCCTCACCACCCAGGGCTCGGCCGTGGTGCTCGGCCTCGCCTCGCTCGCCTGCACGCTCATCGCCCTGCAAATCCACGACGGGCGCCTCGCCCCCGTCGCGGCGGTGCCGCTCGCCCTGGTGGTGCCCGTCGCGGTGGTGCTGTTCCTGCGCGTGCCGGTGTACGGACCCGCATCCCGCCGCCGCCCCCCGCGCGCCCGCACTCCCTCGGGCCCCGCCCCGCACACCGCCTCCGTCGACCTCGCCGGCGGCCGGGGATGACCCGCCCCGCCCATCCGCCGACCACCCCCTTTCCACCCGGGAGCAGCACAGACGTGATGACGACCCTTGCGCGCCACCTGCGCCGCGCGGTGCGCCGCCTCGGCATCGACGTGGTCCGCCACCGCCCGGCGGGCCAGGACCTGGTGCGCCTGTTGCGGCGGTACGAGATCGATCTGGTCCTCGACGTGGGGGCGTACCGGGGCGACTTCGGCGCGCTGCTGCGCGAGGCGGGCTACCGGGGCCGCATCGTCTCCTTCGAGCCGCTGCGCGAGCCCCGCTGCGAGCTGCGCCACCGGGCCGGACTCGACGACGCCTGGAGCGTGCTGCCGTACGCGCTCGGCGACCGCGCCGGGACCGCCACCCTGAACATCTCCGGCGACGCGGGCCCCGCGAGCTCCTTCCTGCCGATGCTGCCGCGCCACCGCGCCGCGGCCCCCGGCGCCGCGTACACCGGCGACGTCATCGTGGAGACCCGGCGCCTGGACGAGGTGTGGAAGCAGGTCACGGCGCCGGGCGAGCGGGTCTTCCTCGCGCTGGACGTGCAGGGGTACGAGGCCCAAGTCCTGGACGGCGCGGGGGAGTTCGCGGACGAGATCTGCGGGGTGCGGATCGGGGCGCCGCTGGTGCCGCTCTTCGAGGGCGGCCGGCTCTTCGACGACCTGCTCGCGCTGGCCCGCGAACGGTTCGGCCTGACCTTGATGTCGCTCACGCCGGACTTCACCGACCCGCGCGACGGACGGCTGCTCCGCTGCGGCCTGGTGCTGCTGCGCGAGGACGCGCCGGCCCCGGGCGAACAGGTGCCCGCGCAGGTGGCCGCAGTGGTGTGAGAGCGGTACGGGAGCGGTGCGGGAGCGGTGCGTGAGCGGGCTCCTGGGCGTACGCCGACGCAGCACTCCGCGCCAGCAAACCACCTCTGACCTGCGCCGATGGCATTCATTGCGGATAAGCGCAGAATAAAACCTGAGTCGGCCGGACTCAGCTCTGTTGACGTGATGCGAGCCGTCATGCATCCTTGAGCCAGTTCCACTCAAGTAGTCAGTTGGAGGAATCGAAATGGCACGTGCGGTCGGCATCGACCTGGGCACGACTAACTCCGTCGTCAGCGTTCTTGAAGGCGGCGAGCCCACCGTCATCACCAACGCAGAGGGCGCCAGGACCACGCCGTCCGTCGTCGCCTTCGCGAAGAACGGCGAGGTGCTGGTCGGCGAGGTCGCCAAGCGCCAGGCGGTCACCAACGTCGACAGGACCATCCGGTCGGTCAAGCGCCACATGGGCACCGACTGGAAGATCGAGCTCGACGGCAAGAGCTTCAACCCGCAGCAGATGAGCGCCTTCATCCTCCAGAAGCTCAAGCGCGACGCGGAGGCCTACCTCGGCGAGAAGGTCACCGACGCGGTCATCACCGTGCCGGCGTACTTCAACGACTCCGAGCGCCAGGCCACCAAGGAGGCCGGCGAGATCGCGGGCCTGAACGTCCTGCGCATCGTCAACGAGCCGACGGCCGCCGCCCTGGCGTACGGCCTCGACAAGGACGACCAGACGATCCTCGTCTTCGACCTCGGTGGCGGCACCTTCGACGTGTCCCTCCTGGAGATCGGCGACGGCGTCGTCGAGGTGAAGGCCACCAACGGTGACAACCACCTCGGTGGTGACGACTGGGACCAGCGCGTCGTCGACTACCTGGTGAAGCAGTTCCAGTCCGGTCACGGCGTGGACCTGTCCAAGGACAAGATGGCCCTCCAGCGCCTGCGTGAGGCCGCCGAGAAGGCCAAGATCGAGCTGTCCTCGTCCACCGAGACCTCGATCAACCTGCCCTACATCACGGCGTCCGCCGAGGGCCCGCTGCACCTGGACGAGAAGCTGACGCGCGCCCAGTTCCAGCAGCTCACGTCCGACCTCCTGGAGCGCTGCAAGACGCCGTTCCACAACGTCATCAAGGACGCGGGCATCCAGCTCTCCGAGATCGACCACGTCGTCCTCGTCGGCGGCTCCACCCGCATGCCGGCCGTCGCCGAGCTCGTCAAGGAGCTGACCGGCGGCAACGAGGCCAACAAGGGCGTCAACCCGGACGAGGTCGTCGCCATCGGCGCGGCCCTCCAGGCCGGTGTCCTCAAGGGCGAGGTCAAGGACGTCCTGCTCCTCGACGTCACCCCGCTGTCCCTCGGCATCGAGACCAAGGGAGGGATCATGACCAAGCTCATCGAGCGCAACACCACGATCCCGACCAAGCGCTCCGAGATCTTCACCACGGCCGAGGACAACCAGCCGTCCGTGCAGATCCAGGTCTACCAGGGCGAGCGCGAGATCGCGGCGTACAACAAGAAGCTCGGGATGTTCGAGCTGACGGGTCTGCCGCCGGCCCCGCGTGGCGTCCCGCAGATCGAGGTCGCCTTCGACATCGACGCCAACGGCATCATGCACGTGACCGCGAAGGACCTCGGCACGGGCAAGGAGCAGAAGATGACCGTCACTGGCGGCTCCTCGCTGCCGAAGGACGAGGTCAACCGCATGCGCGAGGAGGCCGAGCACTACGCGGAGGAGGACCACCGCCGCCGCGAGGCCGCCGAGTCCCGCAACCAGGGCGAGCAGCTGGTCTACCAGACGGAGAAGTTCCTCAAGGACAACGAGGACAAGGTTCCGGGCGACGTCAAGACCGAGGTCGAGACCGCCGTCGCCGAGCTGAAGGAGAAGCTCAAGGGCGAGGACTCCGCGGAGATCCGTACCGCCACCGAGAAGGTCGCCGCCGTCTCGCAGAAGCTGGGCCAGGCCATGTACGCCGACGCCCAGGCCGCGCAGGGTGGCGCCGCCGGTGAGGGCGCCGAGCAGGCCCACGCCGCGCAGGGCGAGGACGATGTCGTGGACGCCGAGATCGTCGACGACGAGAAGCCGAAGGGTGGCGCCGCCTGATGACGGAGGAGACCCCGGGCTTCGAGGAGAAGCCCGACGTCCCCTCCGGCGCATCGGAAGACGCCGAGCCGAAGGCCGCCGACTCCTCGAAGGAGGAGAAGGCGGCCCCGGCCGGGGACGCAGCCAAGGACATCGCCCTTCAGGCCCAGCTGGACCAGGCCCAGACGGCGCTCACCGAGCGCACCGCGGACCTCCAGCGCCTCCAGGCCGAGTACCAGAACTACCGCCGCCGTGTCGAGCGGGACCGCGTCACGGTCAAGGAGGTCGCCGTCGCCGGCCTCCTGACCGAGCTGCTGCCCACGCTCGACGACATCGGCAGGGCCCGCGAGCACGGCGAACTGACCGGCGGCTTCAAGTCGGTGGCCGAATCCCTGGAGACGGTCGCCGCCAAGATGGGCCTCCAGCAGTTCGGCAAGGAGGGCGAGCCCTTCGACCCGACGGTCCACGAGGCCCTGATGCACAGCTACGCGCCGGACGTCACGGAGACGACCTGCGTGGCGATCCTTCAGCCCGGGTACCGGATCGGCGAGCGTACGATCCGCCCCGCGCGGGTCGCGGTGGCCGAGCCCCAGCCGGGCGCGGCCGCCAAGGAAGAACAGCCGAGCGACGAGGAGAGCGGTGGCCCCGACAAGGGCTGACGCGGCGGTCATCGAAGAAGTGATCGTCCGGAAGGAGGGACGTCGATGAACACGAAGGACTTCGTCGAGAAGGACTACTACAAGGTTCTCGGCGTCCCCAAGGACGCCACCGACGCGGAGATCAAGAAGGCCTACCGCAAGCTGGCGCGCGAGAACCACCCCGACGCCAACAAGGGCGACACCAAGGCGGAGGAGCGCTTCAAGGAGATCTCCGAGGCCAACGACATCCTCGGCGACCCCAAGAAGCGCAAGGAGTACGACGAGGCGCGCGCCCTGTTCGGCAACGGCGGCTTCCGTGCCGGGCCCGGCGCGGGCGGCGGCAGCTTCAACTTCGACCTGGGTGACCTGTTCGGCGGGCAGCAGCCCGGCGGGGGCGGCGCGGGGGCGGGCGGCTTCGGCGGCGGCCTCGGCGACGTGTTCGGCGGGCTGTTCAACCGGGGCGGCGCGGGCGCCGGCCAGCGCACGCAGCCGCGCCGGGGCCAGGACCTGGAGTCCGAGGTGACGCTCAGCTTCACCGAGGCGGTCGACGGGGCCACGGTCCCGATCCGGCTCTCCAGCCAGGCGCCCTGCAAGGCCTGTTCGGGCACCGGCGACAAGAACGGGACGCCCCGGGTGTGCCCGACCTGCGTCGGCACCGGCCAGGTCTCGCGCGGCTCGGGCGGCGGCTTCTCGCTGACCGACCCGTGCGTGGACTGCAAGGGCCGGGGCCTGATCGCCGAGAACCCGTGCGACGTCTGCAAGGGCAGCGGCCGGGCGCGTTCCTCGCGCACCATGCAGGTCCGCATCCCGGCCGGGGTCAGCAACAACCAGCGCATCCGCCTGCGCGGCAAGGGCGCGCCGGGCGAACGGGGCGGCCCCGCAGGCGACTTGTACGTGGTGGTGCACGTCGACGCGCACCCGGTGTTCGGGCGCAAGGACGACAACCTCACGGTCACGGTGCCGGTCACCTTCACGGAGGCCGCGCTGGGGGCCGAGGTCAAGGTGCCCACGCTCAGCGGCCCGCCGGTCACCCTGAAGCTGCCGGCGGGCACCCCCAACGGCCGTACGATGCGGGCCCGCGGCAAGGGCGCGGTCCGCAAGGACGGCACCCGGGGCGACCTGCTCGTCACGGTCGAGGTGGCCGTGCCGAAGGAGCTGGACGACAAGGCCCGCGAGGCCCTGGAGTCCTTCCGCGACGCCACCGCGGGCCAGGACCCGCGGGCCGAGCTGTTCCAGGCCGTGAAGGGAGCATGAGATGGACCCCCGCCAGCGTCGCCAGCCGCCCTTCGGCGGGCGGGCGTACGAGCTGACCGACGAGACCCCGGTGTACGTCATCTCGGTGGCGGCCCAGCTCTCCGGTCTGCACCCGCAGACCCTGCGGCAGTACGACCGCCTCGGCCTGGTCTCGCCCGACCGCACGGCCGGGCGCGGCCGGCGCTATTCGGCCCGCGACATCGAACTGCTGCGTACGGTGCAGCAGTTGTCGCAGACCGAGGGCATCAACCTGGCGGGCATCAAGCGCATCATCGAGCTGGAGAACCAGGTCGCGGCGCTCCAGGCGCGGGTGGCGGAGCTGACCGGCGTCGTCGAGGGCGCGGCCGTGGCGATGCAGCAGCGCGAGGCGCAGGTGCACGCCTCCTACCGGCGCGACCTCGTGCCCTATCAGGACGTGCAGCAGACCGGCGCGCTGGTCGTGTGGCGGCCCAAGCGGACGTCGGAGTAGTCGGAATAGCCGCAGGGCCCTCCGGGGCCCCGGCGCCCCCTGTGAGGCCCGTCGTTCCCCTTGTGGGGGGCGGCGGGCCTCAGGCGTCCTGGTCCAGGATGCCCGACTGGGCGATGAGGAAGCCGAGTTGGGCCCGGCTGCCGCTGCCGAGCGCGGCGGCGAGCTTGGCGATGTGCGCGCGGCAGGTGCGTACGTTCATCCCGAGCCTGCGGGCGATGGCCTCGTCCACGTGGCCCTCCACGAGGAGCTTGGCGATGGAGCGCTGCACGCCGGTGATGCCGGCCGTCTCCAGGTGGTAGGGCACCTCGTCGTCCCAGGGCACGGCGGACTGCCAGAACTGGTCGAAGACGCCGACCAGGTACTGCACGAGCCCTTCGTGGCGCAGTTCCAGGGCGACTTGGCGGTCGCTGCGGGCCGGGATGAAGGCGATCTTCCGGTCCATGATGATGAGCCGGTCGATGATCTCTTCGAGGGTGCGCACCTCGAGCCCGTACGGCGCGATCCGTTCCACGTAGCCGATGGTGGCGGAGTGGTGGCGGGCGGTGTGCTGGTAGAGGGTGCGCATCTCGACGCCGCGCGCCACCAGGGGTTCGATGCGGCGCAGCCCCGCCTCGAAGCTCTCGGGCCTGCGTCCGCTGCCGGGCTGGATGACCAGGAGTTCGTCGGTGCACTCGTCGATGACGCGGTCGAGGGTCGCGTTGATCAGTTCGAGGCCTTCGAGGACCGTGATCGCGTGGGTGCCGGAGCGGTCGGGGGTCGCTATCGCCATGAACGGCTCGAACGTGCCGGCCAGGGCGATGGAGAGTCTTCTGCGCTCCTCGATCTCCCGTTCCAGGGGCTGCGTCAGCGAGTTGAGCACCACCGTGGGGGGAACCGGGCGCAGCAGTTCGGCGTCGTCCGGATCGGGGCGCAGCAGGGTCAGGTCGGTCAGGCACGGGGCGGCCTCGGCCTCCGACCGGGAAATGCCTCCCGTACGCAGGGCGAGGGCGTACAAGGCCGTCCCTGTCTCGCACAGATCGACCGGGCCGTGATCGTGTCCTATATGCCCCTGTTTCAACCTAGTTGCACCCCCCTCATGCTTTTGAATTACAGGAACATGATGCCTGGCCGCGCTGGTGGAAGTGGTCGGAGTGAGCCATCGTCGTATCCGCGGGGGGAGGTAATGATCAAAAGAGGTGGAGATCGGCCATGAGCAGGATGGTTCGAGCACTAAGCACGACAGCCGTTGTGGCGGCTGCTCTCTGCGCTCTCTCGGCGCCTGGGGACATCACTTGGGAGTCCCACCCCGCGAAGGCGGATGTCACGACCGCGTCGGACATCACCTGGGAGATCGCACCCAAGGTCGCGACCATAGCCGGTGACATCACCTGGGAGGTGGCGCCCAAGGCCGCGCCCGGTGACATCACCTGGGAGACCGCGCCCAAGGGTGCGGCGCCCGGTGACATCACCTGGGAGGACGCTCCCGCGGGTGCTGTCGCATGAGCTTCCCGCCTGACGACCGCACTTTTCGTCGCGAAATGGCCACGGCCTACCGCTCTGGGTGGCATTTCATCGACCTCGCCACAGCAGTCCCCCACCGTGGCGATTCGTTGATGGTCACCCTGCTCGGTGAGCCCGTCCTGATCGCCCGTGAGGACGATGAAGACGTCCGTGCCTACCGGTGCCTGCGCCGGCCGCGCGGGGCGCCGCAGCCCATCCGCTGCGTGGTCCGCTACGGCATGGTCTTCGTCAACCTCGACCAGCGTGACCACCAGCTTTTCGAGTCGGAAGCCCAACCCGATTCATCCACCGCCACCCCCCGCAGTGCCTGACGCGATCCCCCGTCGTTGTACATCGCGCAGGTGCTTCCCCCACACAGCGGCGCCATCGTGGACCTGAACACGGTGGCGCCGCTGTGCTGCCCGGACCCGGCCCGCGGCCCGCTCAGACGTTGCCCATGGCCCGGGTCAGCCTGATCTCGATCAGCACCCGCTCCGGGTTGACCCGGGGCGTGCGGTAGCGCTCCGCGTACCGCGCCTCCGCGTCCGCGATCAGCTCGGGCTCCCTGCGCACGAACGCCCGGCCCTCCAGGGTCGCCCAGCGCGCGCCCTCCAACTGGCAGAGCGCCACCCGCGCGCCCAGCGGGTCCGCCGCCGCGGCCGCCGCCACGTTGGCCGCCTTGCGGCTGGTCCCACTCGTGATCACCCGCGCGATGCCCGCCTGTGGGTCGTAGGTCGCCCCCACCGGCACCACATGCGGCGAGCCGTCCGGCCGGTGCGTCGTCAACGTGCAGATGTGGCGCTCGCGCCAGAAGCTGAGATAGCCCTCACCGGGCATGCGTACATCGATGGCCATGAGGGGAAACCTAGCCCCCGCCCACCCCGCCCCCTGCCTTGAGCGGAATGGACTCAACTTTGTGTACGTTGGAAGGGTCATAGGCAGGGCCGTCATGACCGACGACGTACGACGAGGAGGAGCGAACGCACGTGGACGCCGAGCTGACCAACAAGAGCCGGGACGCGATCAACGCCGCGAGCAGCCGGGCGGTAGCCGGGGGCCACCCCGATCTGACCCCCGCGCATCTGCTGGTCGCGCTCCTGGAAGCCCAGGACAACGAGAACATCACCGACCTGCTGGCCGCCGTGGACGCCGACCAGGCCGCCGTGCGCGCCGGCGCCGAGCGGATCCTGGCCGCGCTGCCCAGCGTGACCGGCTCCACCGTCGCCCCGCCGCAGCCCAACCGCGAACTGCTCGCCGTCATCGCCGACGCCGCGCAGCGCGCCAAGGAGCTCGGCGACGACTACCTCTCCACCGAACACCTGCTGATCGGCCTCGCGGCCAAGGGCGGACAGAGCGGTGAGACCCTGTCCCAGCAGGGGGCGAGCGCGAAGAAGCTTCTTGAGGCGTTCGAGACGAGCAGGGGAGGGCGCAGGGTGACCACACCCGACCCGGAGGGTCAGTACAAGGCGCTGGAGAAGTTCGGTACGGACTTCACGGCGGCCGCCCGCGAGGGCAAGCTCGACCCGGTGATCGGCCGGGACCAGGAGATCCGCCGGGTCGTCCAGGTGCTGTCGCGCCGCACCAAGAACAACCCGGTGCTCATCGGTGAGCCCGGCGTCGGCAAGACGGCCGTCGTCGAGGGCCTGGCCCAGCGCATCGTCAAGGGCGACGTGCCCGAATCGCTGAAGAACAAGCGGCTCGTCTCGCTCGACCTGGGCGCGATGGTGGCGGGCGCCAAGTACCGCGGCGAGTTCGAGGAGCGCCTGAAGACCGTCCTGTCCGAGATCAAGGAGAGCGACGGGCAGATCATCACCTTCATCGACGAGCTGCACACCGTCGTCGGCGCGGGCGCGGGCGGAGACTCCGCCATGGACGCGGGCAACATGCTCAAGCCGATGCTGGCGCGCGGCGAGCTGCGCATGGTAGGCGCCACCACGCTCGACGAGTACCGCGAGCGCATCGAGAAGGACCCCGCCCTGGAGCGCCGCTTCCAGCAGGTCCTGGTCGCCGAGCCGAGCGTCGAGGACACCATCGCGATCCTGCGCGGGCTCAAGGGCCGCTACGAGGCGCACCACAAGGTGCAGATCGCGGACAGCGCCCTGGTGGCGGCGGCGACCCTCTCCGACCGTTACATCACCTCCCGCTTCCTGCCCGACAAGGCCATCGACCTCGTCGACGAGGCCGCGTCCCGGCTGCGCATGGAGATCGACTCCTCGCCCGTCGAGATCGACGAACTCCAGCGCTCCGTCGACCGGTTGCGCATGGAGGAGCTGGCGCTCAAGAACGAGACGGACGCCGGCTCGCTCCAGCGCCTGGACAAGCTGCGCAAGGACCTCGCGGACAAGGAGGAGGAGCTGCGCGGGCTCACCGCGCGCTGGGAGAAGGAGAAGCAGGGCCTCAACCGGGTCGGTGAGCTGAAGGAGAAGCTGGACGACCTGCGCGGCCAGGCCGAACGCGCCCAGCGCGACGGCGACTTCGACACCGCCTCCAAGCTCCTGTACGGCGAGATCCCGGGCCTTGAGCGGGAGTTGGAGGAGGCCGCCGAGGAGGAGGCCGAGCAGGAGAAGTCCAAGGACGCCAAGGACACGATGGTCAAGGAGGAGGTCGGCCCCGACGACATCGCGGACGTGGTCGGCGCCTGGACCGGCATCCCCGCCGGCCGTCTCCTGGAGGGCGAGACGCAGAAGCTGCTGCGCATGGAGGGCGAGCTGGGCAAGCGCCTCATCGGGCAGGCCCAGGCCGTCCAGGCGGTCTCGGACGCGGTGCGCCGCACCCGGGCCGGCATCGCCGACCCCGACCGGCCCACCGGCTCGTTCCTCTTCCTCGGACCCACCGGCGTCGGCAAGACCGAGCTGGCCAAGGCGCTGGCCGACTTCCTCTTCGACGACGAGCGGGCCATGGTCCGCATCGACATGAGCGAGTACGGCGAGAAGCACTCGGTGGCCCGCCTGGTCGGGGCGCCCCCCGGTTACGTCGGCTACGAGGAGGGCGGCCAGCTCACCGAGGCCGTCCGGCGCCGCCCGTACTCGGTGGTGCTCCTGGACGAGGTCGAGAAGGCCCACCCCGAGGTCTTCGACATCCTGCTCCAGGTCCTGGACGACGGACGCCTGACCGACGGACAGGGCCGCACCGTCGACTTCCGCAACACCATCCTCATCCTCACCTCCAACCTGGGCAGCCAGTACCTGGTGGAGCCCTCGACCAGCGAGGAGGAGAAGAAGCAGCAGGTCCTGACCGTGGTGCGGGCGTCCTTCAAGCCCGAATTCCTCAACCGCCTCGACGACCTGGTGGTCTTCTCCGCCCTCACCAAGGACGAGCTGTCCCACATCGCCGGGCTCCAGATCGGCCGCCTGGCCAAGCGGCTGGCCGACCGGCGCCTCACCCTGGACGTCACCCCGGCCGCCCTGGAATGGCTCGCCGACGAGGGCAACGACCCGGCGTACGGGGCGCGCCCGCTGCGCCGTCTGATCCAGACCGCCATCGGCGACCGGCTCGCCAAGGAGATCCTGGCGGGCGAGATCAAGGACGGCGACACGGTGCGGGTGGACCGCTTCGAGGACGGGCTGATCATCGGGGCCGGACCCCGCTGACGGCGGCTTCCGCGCCCCGGCGCCTTCCCGCCCCCGGGCACATCCGGCCACCCGGGTCCGATTGAGTCAGCCGGGAGCGGATACCCGGGGACGGGGCTTGCCAGTCCTGCCCCGGCATGGGGGAGGATGACCGGAACCGTACGAAGGAAGATTCACGATGACCATCGACCCGTCCTCGATTCCGAATTTCGGGGCTCAGCCCGGCCCGCAGCCCGGCGCCCAGCCGTCCGGCCCCATCGTTCCCGACCAGGACCTGGTGAAGCAGCTCCTGGACCAGATGGAGCTCAAGTACGTCGTGGACGACGAGGGTGACCTCGCCGCGCCGTGGGAGGATTTCCGTACGTACTTCATGTTCCGCGGCGAGGACGACCAGCAGGTCTTCTCGGTGCGGACGTTCTACGACCGGCCGCACAGCATCGACGACAAGGTCCAGATCCTCGAGTCGATCGACGACTGGAACCGCCGCACCCTGTGGCCCAAGATCTACACGCACACCCACGACGACGGCACCGTGCGCCTCATCGGCGAGGCGCAGATGCTGATCGGCACCGGTGTCGCCCTGGAGCACTTCGTGTCCTCCACGGTGAGCTGGGTGCGCGCCTCGATCGAGTTCGACAAGTGGCTCATCGAGCAGCTCGGCCTGGAGAAGGACGTCGACGGCGACGAGGGCGAGGGCGAAGCCCCCGGGGCGGCCGACTCGGAGTGATCCGGCCTTCGGCGCCTCACAGCGCCATCGTGGCCAGCGTCAGCAGATAGGCGCCGTAGCCGAACGAGAGCCCGGCCAGGGCGACGGTCACCGCGACCGCGGCCCTGGGCCGGGCTCTCGTCAACGCGAGCGCCACCGGCAGGAGCAGCGGGAAGGCGGGGAGCAGGAAGCGCGGTTTGGACTCGAAGTAGCCCGCGCCGCCGACCGCGATGAGGACCAGGACCGCCGAGTACACCGCGAGCGGCAGCGAAGGCCGGTCCAGGACGTACAGCGCGAAGAGCACCACGAACACGCCGGTGATCAGCGCGGCCATCGGGAACCCCAGGTCGTACGGGACCCGCGTGAGCCGCTTGACGAAGGCCAGCGAGCCCGCCCCGAAGTCGAACCGGGACGTCCAGCCCGCCTGCACCGCGAAGTAACCGCCGAACACGTCGCCCTCGCGCGCCCCCACCCACAGCACGTAGCCGCACCAGCCGAGCGGCGCGAGCAGCGCGCCCGCCCACGGCCGCCGGGCCCGCCACCCGCCGCGCCACAGCTCCCACCCCGCCGCCGCCACGACGGCGGCGGCGACCGCCACCGCGTTCGGCCGGGACAGGCCCGCGAGGAGCGCGAGCGAGCCCGCCCACACCCAGCGGCGCGTCACGACCGCCCACAGCGACCACGCGGCGAACGCCGTCATCACGGGCTCGGTGTAGGCCATCGTCAGGACGACGGAGTGCGGGAGCAGCCCCCACAGCAGCACCAGCACGGTGCCCACCCGCCGCCCGTACAGGCGCTCACCGAGCAGATAGATCCCGCACGCGGCCGCGACCGCCGCCGTCCAGGACACCAGCAGGCCCGCAGTGCCGCCGGTGACCGGCAGGACGGTGGTCACGGCGCGGATCAGGCCCGGGTACAGCGGGAAGAACGCCAAGTCGCTCTGGACCGCGCCGTCCGGCCAGAACAGGGTGCGGCCGTAGCCGTGGGCGGCGATCCTGGCGTACCAGTCGGCGTCCCACGCGGTGGCCAGGCGCGCACGCGGCGAGATGCCCCGGTGGTGGGCCGCCGCCACGAGCACGAGCAGGCCGCCCAGCCGCGCCGCGGCGAAGAGCCCGAGCGCGGGCGCGGCCCGGCGCAGCGCGGCC
The DNA here is from genome assembly GCF_042869775.1 of Streptomyces sp. NPDC006711. Taxonomy (NCBI): domain Bacteria; kingdom Bacillati; phylum Actinomycetota; class Actinomycetes; order Kitasatosporales; family Streptomycetaceae; genus Streptomyces; species Streptomyces sp. NPDC006711. The sequence goes on along the minus strand of NZ_JBIAGO010000001.1, from coordinate 384,189 downwards.
GCCCAGGGCGCCGCGCCCATGCTCCCGAGGGTCCCGGCGGCGGCGGGGGCGGGGATCTCGGCGGACAGAAGGCACCTCCGGGCGGACGCGGTCGCTCAGATCGACCATCCGCGCGGATCGCGCCCGGCGCGAGCGCAGCGCCCCCGACCGGGTGGCACCGCCCCCGCCCGGCGGTGCGCCCGTCCCCGCCCGGCGGTGCGCCCGTCCCCGCCCGGCGGTGCGCCCGCTCCCGCCCGGCGGTGCGCCCGCTCCCGCCCGGGGTGCGCTCGGGCCGCCATGCGCGCGCTAGTCGGCCAGCGCCTTGAGGCGGCCCACCGCGTCCTCCAGGACCTCCGTCCGCTTGCAGAAGGCGAACCGGACGAACGGGGCGCCCTCGTCGCGATGGTCGTAGAAGACCGCGTTGGGGATCGCCACCACGCCGCAGCGCTCGGGCAGCGAGCGGCAGAACGCCACGCCGTCGCGCTCGCCGAGCGGGCGCACGTCGGTGGTCACGAAGTACGTCCCGGCCGGCCGGAACACCCCGAACCCGGCCGCCGCGAGCCCGTCGCTCAGCAGGTCCCGCTTGGCCTGGTGCTCGGCGCGGAAGGCCTCGAAGTAGGCGTCGGGCAGCCGCAGCGCCTCGGCCACGGCGTACTGGAAGGGCCCCGAGGCGACGTACGTCAGGAACTGCTTGGCCGAGCGGACCGCCGCCACGAGGGCGGGCGCGGCCGTCACCCAGCCGACCTTCCAGCCCGTGAACGAGTACGTCTTGCCCGCCGAGCCGATGGTGACGGTGCGCTCGCGCATGCCGGGCAGCGACGCTAGCGGGATGTGCTCGGCCCCGTCGAAGACCAGGTGCTCGTACACCTCGTCCGTGATCACCAGCAGATCGCGCTCGCACGCCAGCTCCGCGACGGCGGTGAGCTCGGCACGGGTCAGGACCGTGCCGGTCGGGTTGTGCGGGGTGTTGAGCAGGAGCAGGCGGGTGCGGGGGGTGACGGCGGCGCGCAGCTCGTCCAGGTCCAGGACGTAACGGCCCTCGGCGGGGCGCAGGGTGACGGGCACCCGGGTGCCGCCCGCCATCGCCACGCACGCGGCGTAGGAGTCGTAGTACGGCTCGAGGGCGATGACCTCGTCGCCCGGTTCGACCAGGGCGAGCAGGGCGGCGGCGATCGCCTCCGTGGCGCCCGCGGTGACCAGGACCTCGTGGTCGGGGTCGTAGGACAGACCGTAGAAGCGCTCCTGGTGCGCGGCGACGGCGGCACGCAGTTCGGGCACGCCGGGGCCCGGCGGGTACTGGTTGCCCCGGCCCTCGCGCAGGGCCCGGACCGCCGCCTCCCGGATGGCCTCGGGGCCGTCGGTATCGGGAAAGCCCTGGCCGAGGTTGACGGACCCGGTCCGCTGGGCGAGGGCGGACATCTCGGCGAAGATCGTCGTCCCGAACTCGGCGAGGCTGCGGTTGAGGAGAGGGCGCGCGCTGGAGGTCATGACGGCCATCCTGCGGGCAACCTCTGGACTTGCTCAAGTGTGCTTTGGCGCCGGACGGCGAAGGGCATCCCCTTCCCACGCGGGCCACGGGGGACCGCGGTCAGGAAGGACGTGGGGGATGGACATCGTGATCGGTCTGGGGTTCGTCGCGCTGGTGGCGCTTCTCGTCCTGGCGACCGCCAAGGCAGGCGGGCGCTCGCGCGGCGGTGTCCGCGCGCGCAAGCGCTCGGCGGCCTCGGCGGCCGGGGGCGCCAGCTGGTGGGCGGGGGGCGGCTCGGACGGGGGCAGCACGTCGTCCTGCGGGAGCGGGAGCGGGAGCGGTGGCCACCACCACGGGGGCGGCGGGGGCGGCCATCACGGGGGCCACTCCTGCGGGGGCGGCCACCACTCCTGCGGCGGAGGCGGCCACTCCTCGTGCGGCGGCTCGTCGTGCGGGGGCGGCGGCTGCGGTTCGAGTTGACGGGCCGCGTGAGCGACGGGCGGACCGGTGCGGGGCGGGCGCGGCTGACACGGGGCAGCCGATTCCGCCGCCGGGTCCGCCCGTTGTGCGCCCGGACGGTCACGGCCGGCCGGGAGCCCTTTTGCGCGCCGGTAGTTGAACGTTTGAACCCAAGGGCCCCCGAGGGGATGGAAACCCCATCAACTTGGGTAAAAAAGCTGTGAGTGCCGCACACTTCGTGATTCCCTCGCAGAGAAACCGCGCGGCATGTGGACTCCGGGTGATCAGGGAGCGGTCGCCCGTCCCTTCGTTGCGGTCCGAGTCGACACCGGTCATCCACCCGCCACATGTGTGTCTTGCGGAGCCCACCCATGCTCACGACCCTGAAGACCGCCTACACCGACACGCGCGCCGCCGACCTCGCCTGGGCGCTCGGCCGCGAGCCGCTGCCCGCCCTCGCCGTGCTCGACCTCGAACTCGCGGGCGCCAAGCTCCAGTTGAGACTCCTGGGCGCCTCCCACCAAGTGCTCCTCGACGAGGAGCGCGGCACCTGCTCGGAGACCGTCGCCTGCATGCCCGGCAGCAGCACGCCGCTGCCGCTGGGCGTGGCGAAACGGCTCGGCGAGTGGGACTACGAGTTCGCCGCGCGCGTCGAGACGCTGTCGCGCGGCTCGTTCGCGGGCCGCGCCCAGGAACTCCTCGCCCTGGTCTGCGACCACCCCAATGGACTGGCCGGAACGTTTCCCGGCTCCCCGCACGCGTTCACGGCGATGCTCGCCCAGCGCGGCGAGGGCCAGGTGTGGTGGCGTACCTGGCACGCCTATCCGCAGGAGGGCCAGCTGGTGGTCACCCGCACCCGGGTCGGCCTGCGGGTGCCCGCGGCGGCCGGACTCTGAGGCCCGGGAGGCGCGCGCCGATGCGCCGACGGGCTTCGCGGCACGCGCCGTGGGCCTCGCCATGAGCGCCGTGGGCCTCGCCATGCGCGCCTCCGCCGTCGGCGGGCTCCAGTTGCACCCGTGTGGGTGACAGGATGCGAACGAACAGTCACGTAGCGTTCGCATCATGATCGAACCGCTCCCCGCTCCCGTGAGTAGTCCGCGGTCGGGCCGGTTCCTCGTCCTGGCCGTCGTGTTCCTCTGCGCCGCCTGCGGGCTCGTGTACGAGCTCGAACTGGTCGCCCTCGCCTCGTACTTGATCGGGGACTCGGTCACCCAGGCCTCGGTGGTCCTGTCGGTGATGGTCTTCGCGATGGGGGTCGGCTCGCTGCTCGCCAAACGGCTGCGCTGCCGGGCCGCCGTCGGCTTCGGCCTGATCGAGGCCGCGCTCGCCCTGGTCGGCGGCTGCTCGGCGATGGTCCTGTACGCGACGTTCGCCTGGTCCGGCGGCTCGCGGTACGCGCTCGTCGCCTTCTCGCTCGCCATCGGCATGCTGATCGGCGCCGAGATCCCGCTCCTGATGACCCTCATCCAGCGCGTCTCGCGGGGCGCGGCCGGTGACGCGAGCGGCACGGTGGCCGACCTGTTCGCCGCCGACTACGTGGGCGCGCTCGTCGGCGGCCTCGCCTTCCCGTTCCTGCTCCTTCCCCAACTGGGCCAGCTGACCAGCGCGTTGCTCACCGGCGCCGTCAACGCGGTCGCGGGCGGCTCGCTCGTCCTGCTGCTCTTCGGCCGCGATCTGTCCCGGCGCGCCCGCTGGACGCTGCTCGGCGCCAACGCCCTCGTCCTCGTCGTGCTCGCCCTGACCACCGCGATGGTCGGCGACTTCGAGCACGCCGCCCGCCGCGCGGTGTACGGCGGACAGGTGCGCGTGGCCCTCCAGACCCACGTCCAGGAGATCGTCCTGACCGGCAGGTCCGGCGCCTCCCTCGGGCTCTTCCTCGACGGGCGGCTGCGGGTCGACGGCCGCGACGAGTTCCGGTACCACGCGGCCCTGGTGGGCCCCGCGCTCGCCCGGGGCCCGCACGGCCGGGTCCTGATCCTGGGCGGCGGCGACGGCCTGGCCGCCCGTGAGGTGCTGCGCCGTCCCGGGGTGCGCGCGGTGACCCTGGTGGACGTGGACCCCGGGCTCGTCCGCCTCGCGCGCGAGGACCCGGCGCTGGCGTCCCTGAATGCCCACGCCTACCGGGACCCCCGGCTGCGCGCGGTGGCCGGCGACCCCTTCGACTGGCTGCGCGGCGACGTGCGGACACTGGGCACGTACGACGTGGTGATCTGCGATCTGCCCGACCCCGGCATCACCGCGAGCACCAAGCTCTACTCGCAGGAGTTCTACGGGCTCGCCTCCCGCGTCCTTGCCCCCGGCGGGCGTCTTGTGGTGCACGCGGGCCCGGTCGGTGGCCGGCCGCGCACGTTCTGGACGGTCGCCTCGACGGTCCGCGCCGCCGGTCTGACGGCGTTCGCCTACCGCGCGGACGGGCGCGCCCCCGGCGTCCCCGCCGTCCCCGGCCGCGCGCACGGCCCGGCGGCCGCCCCTCACGACTGGGGTTTCGTTCTGGCCACCCGGCCCGGCCCGGACCCGCCGGCGGCGGCGCCGGGCCCCGCCGCCGGCCCGGGGGCGGTGCTGCCCGTCGGAAGCAACCCCCTGCACCCGCCACCCGGCGCCACCGGCCTGCCGCCGTCGACGCTCGTGCATCCGAGGTACGCGGACTGAGGGGCGCGGAGTGAGGGGCGGGCACGAGCACGCGCGCGCGGACGGCCACGGGCAGTGGACGGCCACCGGTACGCGGGCGGGCGCGCGGGGTGTCGGGGCGTCCGCGAGGGGCCCGGCGGGGATCGGCGCCGCGTTGGCGCAGACGATCGGGCCGGCGCTGAGTAGGCTCGGTGGCTATGGAGCATGAGGTGTTCGTTCCGGTTGAGGCCCAGGCACTCCGGCAGGCGCTGCGCGATCCCGCCCGGGTCGCGTGCTGTGTGCCGGGGCTCCAGCAGGACGCGGGCGAGCCGCCCATCACGGGCCGGCTGAAGGTCCGCCTCGGCGGGAGCACCATCACCTACCGGGGCTCCCTGCGCGTCACCGAGCAGAGCCCCGACGTGTTCGCCCTGGAGGGCGAGGGCGTGGAGGTGCGCGGGGCGGGCGCGGCCAAGATCGCCCTGACCGTGACGCTCGAAGAGGCACCGGGCGGCGCCATGCTGGCCTTCGCGGGCACGGCGCTCGCGGAGGGCCGGGCCGCCGACGTGCCGCACGAGACCGCCACCGCGTCCGCGCTGCGTCTGCTCGACCGGTTCGCGGCGGAGCTGGCCCGGCCGGCCGGGCCGGAGCGGCCCGGGGCAAACGACCGTCTCGCGGCGGCGCCCGACGAGCCGGTGGCCCCGGCACATCCGTCGGACACGGACCTGAACACCGACCTGAGCACCGGTCTCCCCGCGGCGCGGGACACCGACGGCACACCGCGCGGCGCGGCCGCCCACGACGACATCCACGGCGACGCACAGGACGACACCCGCGACGAGGACTTCACCTCCGTGTTCGACGCCGAGGTGCCGCCGCCGTCCCTCGACCGGCTCGCCGACGACGACTTCGTCATCGAGGTGGGCGAGTCGATGCCCGCCGAGGCCGCGCACGCCCGCCGCACGATGATCGGCCGCAGCGCCGAGGAGGTCGACCACGCGCCGCCGCGCGGCCGGTACGCCCCGGTGCCCGCGCCATCGGGCGGCAACGCCGGCGCCACCCTGCGCTGGGTCGCCCCGGCCGCCGCCCTCGCGCTGGCCTCGGCGGTCGTGGTCGGGCGCGCGCTGCGCCGCCGCCGCTGACGACGCGGTGGGAGTGCGCCCCACCGGCCGGAGGCCGGAGACCGGGTGAAACGACGGCCCACCGGCTAGGGTCGAAGCCGTGAGCAGTGACCAGATCAAATTGGGCGTCGGCGCCGTGCACATGACCGTCGACGCGGGCAACGGCTGCCGGATCAGCAGCCTGGTGATCGACGGCACCGAGGTGCTGCGCCAGGGCGAGAAGTACGGCTGCTTCCCGATGGTGCCGTGGTGCGGCCGCGTCGAGAACGGCCAGTTCCGTGATGGCGGGGTGAAGTATCAGCTGCCGCTCAACTCGCCGCCGCACGCCATCCACGGCACCGTCCGCGACCACGCGTGGCAGACCGCGCGGGTCTCCGCGACGGAGGCGGTGTTCACGCAGGAGCTGACCGAGCCCTGGCCCTTCACCGGCAAGGTCACCCAGATCTTCGAGCTGACCCCGGACGCGCTGACCGTCCGGATGGGCGTCGAGACGTACGACAACTCCTTCCCGGCGCAGGTGGGCTGGCACCCGTGGTTCGTCCGGGAGATCGACGGCAGCCGGGTCGAGCTGGCCTTCGACGCGCAGTGGCAGGAGGAGCGCGGCGAGGACCACCTGCCCACCGGGCGGCGCATCCCACCGCTGCCGGGCCCCTGGGACGACTGCTTCGGGATGCCCGACGGCGTCGATGTCACCCTCACCTGGCCCCGGCGCCTGGAGCTGAAGGTGACCAGCCCCACCGAGTGGGTCGTCGTCTATGACGAGCAGGAGGAGGCCGTGTGCGTGGAGCCGCAGTCGGGCCCGCCGAACGGCCTCAACACGCTGCCCCGTCAAGTGACCCCGATCGACCCGCTGGAGCTGACGACGACCTGGGCCTGGCGCCGCCTGTGACCGGGGCCCTTAAGCTCTTGGGTATGACTGACGTACGCGCTGACCTGCTCCAGCAGATCAAGGACAAGGCCGTGGTGCACGGCAAGGTGACCCTCTCCTCGGGGATCGAGGCCGACTACTACGTCGACCTGCGCCGGGTCACCCTTGACGGCGTCGCCGCGCCGCTGGTGGGCCAGGTGATGCTCGACGTGGCCGCGGAGTTCGACTTCGACGCGGTGGGCGGCCTGACCATGGGCGCCGACCCGGTGGCCGGCGCGATGATGCACGCGGCCGCCGCCCGTGGCCGCTCGCTCGACGCCTTCGTGGTCCGCAAGGCGGCCAAGGCGCACGGCATGCAGCGCCAGGTCGAGGGCCCGGACATCAAGGGCCGCCGGGTCCTGGTGGTCGAGGACACCTCGACCACCGGCGACTCGCCGCTGACCGCCGTCGAGGCGGTCCGCGCGGCCGGCGCCGAGGTCGTGGCCGTGGCGACGATCGTGGACCGGGCGACCGGCGCCGCGGAGAAGATCACCGAAGGCGCGGGCGTGCCGTACGTGTCCGCGTTCTCGTTGACGGACCTCGGGCTGGCCTGAAAAGCGTGACGCGGGTCCCGGCGCTCGGACCGGGCGAGCCTGACCTGCGCGTTCCTTGAGGGGCGGGCTGTTTCACGTGAAACAGTCCGCCCCTCGGACGTCCACGGGGTGGAGCCGCTGCCAGAGTCTGGAAAGATGGGCCGCGACGATGACGTCGCCCCCAGGTCAGGGCCAGCACATATCGCACACCCCGCACATCACAAGGAGCGGACAGATGCCCATCGCAACCCCCGAGGTCTACAACGAGATGCTCGACCGGGCGAAGGCAGGCAAGTTCGCCTACCCGGCCATCAATGTGACCTCGACCCAGACCCTGCACGCTGCGCTGCGCGGCTTCGCGGAGGCCGAGAGCGACGGCATCATCCAGATCTCCACCGGTGGTGCGGAGTTCCTGGGTGGCCAGTACAACAAGGACATGGTGACCGGCGCGGTCGCCCTGGCCGAGTTCGCGCACGTCGTCGCCGCCAAGTACGACATCACCGTCGCGCTGCACACCGACCACTGCCCGAAGGACAAGCTGGACGGCTACGTCCGCCCGCTCATCGAGGTGTCCGCCGAGCGCGTCGCCCGGGGCCTCAACCCGCTGTTCCAGTCCCACATGTGGGACGGTTCGGCCGAGACCCTGGCGGACAACCTGGCCATCGGCCAGGAGCTCCTGGCCAAGGCCGCCGCCGCGAAGATCATCCTTGAGGTCGAGATCACCCCGACCGGCGGCGAGGAGGACGGCGTCAGCCACGAGATCAACGACGAGCTGTACACCACCGTCGACGACGCGCTGCGCACGGCTGAGGCGCTGGGTCTCGGCGAGAAGGGCCGCTACTTGCTGGCCGCGTCCTTCGGCAACGTCCACGGCGTCTACAAGCCGGGCAACGTCGTGCTCCGCCCCGAACTGCTCAAGGACCTCCAGGCGGGTGTCGGCGAGAAGTACGGCAAGCCCTCGCCGTTCGACTTCGTCTTCCACGGCGGCTCGGGCTCCTCGGCCGAGGAGATCGCGACGGCGCTGGAGAACGGCGTCGTGAAGATGAACCTCGACACGGACACGCAGTACGCCTTCACGCGGCCCGTCGCGGACCACATGTTCCGCAACTACGACGGTGTCCTGAAGGTCGACGGCGAGGTCGGCAAGAAGTCGACGTACGACCCGCGTACGTGGGGGAAGCTGGCCGAGGCGGGGATGGCCGCGCGGGTGGCTGAGGCGTGTGCGAATCTGCGGTCCACCGGCACGAAGCTGAAGTAACCGGCCTTCAGCGCACGACCCTGGGCCCGACGCCCCCCTCCCGGGAGCGCCGGGCCCTTCCATATCCGGGCCGCGTGCCGTCCGGCGGGGGCGGATGCGGGCCGTTCGCGCGGCGGCTTTCGAGTGCGGGCCGTGCGTGGCTGGTCGCGCAGTTCCCCGCGCCCCTTAAGAGCTTCGTGGTCGGGTGCCGGCTGTACGTGGCCGGTCGCGCAGTTCCCGCGCCCCTGGGGCATCCGGTGCCGGCCGGGGCCCGTTCGGGGTGGGGGCGGTCAGTGGGGGTTGTGGTCGGGCTCGATGGCTGGGCCCGGGAGGCCGGACTGCATGCGGCACTCGGGGGCCACCGCGACGACAGGGCGGCGTACGGTCACGAACGCCACCACGGAGGCCAGCGCCAGCGCCCCCGCACACATCGGCATGGCCCGCCGGAACGTGGCCCCGAACTCCGCGGCGGACCGGTACGCCTCCGGCCCCATCCCCGCGGCCAGCGGCAACGCGGCAACCGCGATCAGCCCCGCCGCACGCGCGGCGGCGTTGTTGATGCCGCTCGCGATCCCCGCCCTCCCCTCGTCGACCGACGCCAGCACCGTCGCGGTGAGCGGCGCGACCAGCGTGACCATGCCGAGTCCGAGGACGAGCAGCGCGGGCAGGACGTCCCGTACGTACGACGCGTGCTCGCCGGCCCGCAGCATCAGCAGCATCCCGGCCGCGCACAGCAGCGGTCCGGCCGTGAGCGGGACGCGCGGCCCGATGCGCCGGCCGAGTTCGCCCGAACGGGCGGAGAGCAGCAGCATCAGGACGGTCGTGGGCAGCATGGCGGCGCCCGCGCCGAGCGCCGAGTACCCGACGACGACCTGGAGCTGGAGCGCGGCGAGGAAGAAGAACCCGCCGAAGGCGGCGTACACGCAGATGGTCACCACGTTGACCGCGGTGAAGATCCGGGAGCGGAAGACCGAGGGCGGCAGCATGGGGTCGGGCAGCCGCCGCTCCCGCCGTACGAACGCCGCGCCGAGCCCGAGTCCGGCGACGGCCGAGCCGACGACCAGCCGTGACGTGCCCTGTCCCGGCGCCTCGATCAGGGCGTAGGTGACCAGCGCGAGGGCCAGCGCGCCGAGCGCCGCGCCCAGCACGTCGAAGCGGCCGGTGTGGGTGCGCGGGTCGCGGGACTCGGGTACGTGGCGCAGGGCGACGCCCACGCAGAGCGCGGCGAGCGGCACGTTGATGAGGAAGACCCAGCGCCAGCCGGGGCCGTCCACGAGCCAGCCTCCGAGGAAGGGCCCCACGGCGGCGCCGACGCCGCCGAGCCCGGACCACACCCCGACGGCGCGGGCCCGGTCGTCCGGGTGGAAACCGGCCTGGATGAGGGCGAGGGAGCCGGGCGTGAGCAGGGCGCCGCCGATGCCCTGGAGGGCGCGGGCGGCGATGAGCACCCCGGCGTCGGGGGCCAGGCCGCACAGCAGGGACCCGGCGGCGAACCAGATCACGCCGGTCACGAAGACCTTCCGCCGGCCGTAGCGGTCGCCCAGGGCGCCGCCGAGCAGGATGAGGCCGGCCAGGGTGAGCATGTAGGCGTTGACGGTCCATTGCAGGACGGCCATGTCGGTGTCCAGGTCGGCGCCGATGTGGGGCAGGGCCACGTTGACGACGGTGGAGTCGAGCAGGGCCATGCCGCTGCCGAGGACGGTGGTGAGCAGCAGCCGGCGCCCGGGGCCGGTACCCATGCGTACGTTGTCCGCCACAGCACGACTGTCCCCCACCCCACCCCACCCCAAAACCCCTCCCGCACCGGATGCTCAGGGGCGCGGGGAACTGCGCGCCCAGCCACGCACGGTCCGCAGCCGGGGCCCCTGGGGCTCCGCCCCAGACCCCGTTCGCGCCTGAAGGGCGCTCGTCCTCAAACTCCCCCAAGGCCTTAAGGGCCAGGGGGGACCCCCATGACGGGCTGAAGGTGCCCATACGGGCCAGCGCCGAGTAGTCAGGGGCAAGCCCGCCCCGAGGTCGCCCACGCGGGCCAGCACCAGCCCCGCCAGGGGCGCGGGGAACTGCGCGGCCAGCCACGCACGACCGGCACCCGGAATCCACCCCGGCCGAACGGCCAGCCACCCGCATGCGGGTCGGCACCGGATGCTCAGGGGCGCGGGGAACTGCGCGACCAGCCACGCACGACCGGCACCCGGAATCCACCCCGGCCGAACGGCCAGCCACCCACGTGCAGGTCGGCACCGGATGCTCAGGGGCGCGGGGAACTGCGCGCCCAGCCACGCACGACCGGCACCCGGAATCCACCCCGGCCGAACGGCCAGCCACTCGCATGCGGGCCCGCACCGCCCCCGTCAGGGACGCCGGCACCCGCCCCCCGCCCGGGTCGGGAAGAGGTGGCCACCCCCGACCCCCGGCGGGCTTTGGCAGACTGGCCCGCATGTCCCTTCACGAAAACCTCCTCGGCGGCCCCGCCCCCACCCTGCTCCCCGACGACCCGGAGCCCCGCGACCTGCTCGCCGCCGGCACCGCCCCGGCCGACGTCGCCGCGAAGTACCCCACCTCCTCCCTCGCCTGGGCGCAGCTCGCCGACGACGCGTTCGACGCCGGCCGCACCGTCGAGTCGTACGCCTACGCCCGCACCGGCTACCACCGCGGCCTGGACTCGCTGCGCCGCGCCGGGTGGAAGGGCCACGGCCCGGTCCCGTTCGAGCACGAGCCCAACCGGGGCTTCCTGCGCGCCCTGCACGCCCTGGCGCGCGCCGCGCACGCGATCGGTGAGGAGGGCGAGTACGAGCGCTGCACGACCTTCCTGCGCGACTCCTCGCCGCTCGCCGCCGACACCCTGGGCTGACCCCGCACCGCCAGCGCCGCCCCGAACCACCCCGTACCGGGGCCGAAGTCGATCACTCGCGGTCCGGAGGGAACGTCCGGGCCGCGAGTGGCATCTGTATGTCTGACACGGACGGCCCCGACGCGCGCGCGAACACCACGATCGCCCGCCGTCCGGCCGCATCGACAGGCTGGCGCGGAGGCCCCACTCCTCTCCCCCCAACTCCAGCCGGGGAACAGGGGAGAGCTCTGTCTTGGGCAAGCGAGGCGCCCGCAGCAACACGAGTGGATCCAGCACGGCGGGCCGGGCGGCCGCACCCGGGCCGGGCCGCCGCCAGGACCGGGGCGGACGCGGGCGCCCCGGACGACGGCGGACGCGTTCGCGCGTGCTGCTCGTCGCCGGGGCGCTGATCGCGGCCACCCTGGCCGGCGGGGTCGCCGTCGCCCAGTGGCCGGGCCGGTCCACGTCCGGCGTGGAGGCCGGCAACATCGCGGCGAGCCCCCCGCGCGAGCAGTCCTCCCAGCCCGCCGAGGCCCAGCTCAAGCCGCCTCCGCCGAGCAAGGACCCGAGCGGATCACCGGACCCGAGCGGATCGGGCGCCCCCAAGACGGATGACGTACCGCAGTCCGGCCCGGGCACCTTCACCGCCGCTAAGGCATCCGGCAAGGTCGTCGGCGCCGCCGGCCCGCTGCGCCGCTACCAGGTGCAGGTCGAGGACGGCGCGGACGTCTCCGCCGCCCAGGCCGCCCTCGACATCCAGACCATCCTGTCCGACCCGCGCAGCTGGGCCGCCCACGGCAAGGGCCGCTTCCAGCTGGTCTCCAGCGGCGCCGACGTCGTCATCAAGATCGCCACTCCGAAGACCACCGACAAGCTCTGCGTGGCCGTCGGCGACACCGGCGGCGAGCTGAACTGCGAGGTCAGCGGCGGTGTCGTCGTCAACCTCAAGCGCTGGGTCACGGGGTCGCCGCAGTACGACGGGCCGCCCGCCGAGTACCGCCATCTGATCATCAACCACGAGATAGGCCACCTCATCGGCTACCACCAGCACATGGCGTGCCCGGGGCCCGGCAAGACCGCCCCGGTGATGATGCAGCAGATCAAGGGCCTCAACGGCTGCAAGTCCAACGCCTGGCCCTACACCGCGCAGGGAACGTTCGTCACGGGCCCCTCGGTGCCCTGACGCACCGGACAGAACCGTGCTTATGATGCCGGTGGGGACCGGGGCTCCGATGCCGACCAAGGAAGGGGCGGACCGCTACCCGGACACATCGAGGAGACAGCGATGTCATCAAAGATGTCCGAACCGGTCACGCCGCCCGAGCGGGGCGACGAGCCGGAGACCCCCAACCTGGACTTCGCGGGCACCACCCCGTACGAGGACTACGTCCAGGCCGACGTCCTCACCCACCTCCAGCACCCGCTCTCCGACGACCCGGGCGAGATGGTCTTTCTGGTCACCACCCAGGTCATGGAGCTGTGGTTCACGGTCATCGTGCACGAGTGGGAGACCGCGTCGCGGGCCCTGCGCGCGGATGACGTGCGGGTGGCGGTGGACGCCCTGAAGCGTTCGGTACGGGAGCTCGAGGCGCTGAACGCGTCGTGGACGCCGCTGGCGCAGCTGACCCCGGCCCAGTTCAACTCCTACCGGTCCGCGCTCGGCGAGGGCTCCGGGTTCCAGTCGGCGATGTACCGGCGGATGGAGTTCCTGCTCGGCGACAAGTCGGCCTCGATGCTGGTGCCGCACCGGGGCGCGCCGCGCGTGCACGCCGAGCTGGAGAAGGCGCTGGGCGAGCCGAGCCTGTACGACGAAGTGCTCGCGCTGCTCGCGCGGCGCGGGTACGCGATCCCCGCGTCCCTCCTCCAGCGCGACCTGACCCGCAAGTACGAGCCGTCCGCCGAGGTCGAGGCGGTCTGGTCCGAGCTGTACGCGGGCGACCAGAACGCCGAACTGGTGCGCCTGGGCGAGGCGTTGACCGATGTCGGCGAGCTGGTGTGGCGCTGGCGCAACGACCACCTGGTGGCGACCCGGCGGGCCATGGGCACGAAAGTCGGCACCGGCGGCTCGGCGGGCGTGGCCTGGCTGGAGAAGCGCGCCACCAAGAACGTGTTCCCCGAGCTGTGGACGGCGCGCAGCCATGTCTGAGCACCCGGCCGAGACGGCACCCTCGGCCCCCTCCCACGCCCCGGCCGAAACCGGCCCCTCGGCCCCCTCCCACGCCCCGGCCGCGCCCGACGCGCTCGCCCGCAAGGCCGCCGCCCTTGACGCCGCCGACGAACTCGCCCGCCACCGGGGCCTGTTCGCGCTCGACGACGACGTGGTCTACCTCGACGGCAACTCGCTGGGCGCGCTGCCCCGGCACGTGCCGGCCCGTATGCAGGACGTCATCACCCGCGAGTGGGGCCGGCTGCGCATCCGCTCCTGGGAGGAGAGCGGGTGGTGGACCGCGCCGGAACGCGTCGGCGACCGGATCGCGCCGCTCCTCGGCGCGGACCCCGGCACGGTCGTGGTCGGCGACTCGACGAGCGTGAACGTCTTCAAGGCGCTGGTGGGCGCGGTGCGCCTGGCGGGCGATGACCGGGACGAGATCCTGGTCGACGCCTCGACGTTCCCCACCGACGGGTACGTCGCGGAGTCGGCGGCGCGCATGACGGGCCGCCGGGTGCGCCCCCTTGCCCCCGCCGACATCCCGGCCGCGCTGGGCCCGCGCACGGCCGCCGTCCTGGTCAACCACGTGGACTACCGCACGGGCCGCCTGAACGACCTGCCGGGCACGACCGCCGCCGTCCACGCGGCGGGCGCCCTCGCGGTGTGGGACCTGTGCCACAGCGCGGGCGCGCTGCCGGTGGGACTCGGCGCGCACGGCGTGGACTTCGCGGTGGGCTGCACCTACAAGTACCTGAACGGCGGCCCGGGTTCACCCGCGTACCTGTATGTGCGCGCCGACCACCAGGACCGCTTCGACACCCCGCTGCCCGGCTGGAACTCGCACGAGGACCCCTTCGGGATGCGGGCGGCGTACGCGCCGGGCAAGGGCGCGGCCCGTGGCCGGGTCGGCACCCCGGACATCCTGTCGCTGCTCGCCCTGGAGTCCGCGCTCGACGTGTGGGACGGCGTCTCCATCGAGGCGGTCAGGAGCAAGTCCCTTGCCCTGACGGACTTCTTCCTGGAGTGCGTCACGGCGTACGTCCCGGCGGGCCGGGTCACCTCGGTGACGCCGGAACCCGCCGCCGAGCGCGGCAGTCAGGTGTCGCTGCGCTGCGAGAACGCGGGTGACGTGATGCGCGCCCTCATCGAGGCGGGCGTGGTGGGCGACCACCGCCGCCCCGACGTCCTGCGCTTCGGCTTCACACCGCTGTACGTGGGCTTCGCCGACGCGCACCGGGCGGCGGTGTGCCTCGCGGCGCTCCTGTCCTGAGCCACCGGACCGCGAAGGTGCCCCGGACGCCCTGGTAGCGTCCGGGGCACCCGGGTGATCAACCGGCTTGGCCTGGCGAAAGGTTGGGGAATGACGGATCCCGCAGAGCGTGACGCGGCCGAAGAGGCATCCGCCTTCTCCCATCCCGCCGTCGCCCCCGACGCCACCGCCGCCTACGGCGACCACCCCGATCAGGTGGTCGACTTCTATGCCCCGAGGGGCGCCCGCGCCGGCGCCCCCCTGGTGGTGCTGCTGCACGGCGGCGCCTGGCGCGCTCCGTACGACCGCACGCACGTCAGCCCGCTCGCGGATTTCCTGGCCCGGCGCGGGTTCGCGGTGGCCAACGTCGAGTACCGGCGCGGGAGTCCGCTGCCGCGACAGGGCGGTGCGGGCCCGGTGGCCGGGCGCTGGCCCGACACGTTCGACGACGTGGCGGCGGCCCTGGACGCGCTGCCCGCTCTCGTACGCGACGCCGTGCCCGGCGCCGATCCGCGCCGCACCGTGCTGGCCGGGCACTCGGCGGGCGGTCAGCTCGCGCTGTGGGCGTCGGCCCGGCACCTGCTGCCGCCCGGCTCCCCGTGGCGCACCCCGGACCCCGCCGCCCTGCGCGGCGTGGTGGCCCTCGCCCCGATCGCCGACTTCGCGAGCGCGGTGGAGCTCGACGTGTGCTCGGGCGCGGTCGCCCAACTCCTGGGCGGCGCCGATGAGTTGGCTGCCAGGGCCCCGCACGCCGACCCCGCCGCCCTGCTCCCCACCGGGATCGCCACGACCGTGGTGCAGGGCCGCGAGGACATCGTCGTACCCCGGGCGGTGGCGGAGGCGTACGTGGACGCGGCGGCGAAGGCGGGCGAGATGGTGGGCCTGACGCTCCTCGACGACGTCGGGCACTTCCCGCTCATCGACCCCTCGGCCGACGCGTGCGCGGTGGTGGCCGAGGAGATCGCGCAGCTGGCGTACTGAGGCGTACTGAGGCGTACTGAGGCGTACTGGGGCGGCCGCCGCCGGCCCGCTCAGCGGCGGCCGGCCGCGAACGCCCCCTCCTTGAAGGCCAGTTGGGCGAACCGCTCGCCCATGCGGCGGTGGGTCGCGGCGTCCGGGTGGAGGGCGTCGGGCAGCGGCAGCTCGGTGGCGTCCTGCTCGCCGTAGAGCGAACGGCCGTCCAGGTAATGGATGTTGGGGTCGTACGCCGAACGGGCCGCCACCAGCGCCGCCAGCTCCTCCCGGATCACGGACAGCGTGAGCTTCCCGCTCGCCCGTTCCGCCGGGTCGCCCGTCGCCAGGAACCGCAGGCGTCCGGCGGCCAGTTCCGCGAGGTCGGGCGCGCAGGGCCCCGGGGTGTCCTCGTGGATGGGGCACAGGATGGGCGAGATCACCAGGAGCGGGGCGTCCGGGTGTCCGTCCCTGATGGTGTCGAGGAAGCCGTGCACCGCCGGGACGAAGGCGCGCCGCCGCATCAGGTCGGCGTTGACCACGTTGATCCCGATCTTGACGCTGATCAGGTCGGCGGCCGTGTCCCGCATGGTCCGCGCGGTGAACGGGTCGAGCAGCGCGCCGCCGCCGAACCCGAGGTTGACCAGCTCGGCGCCGCCGAGCGAGGCGGCGAGCGCGGGCCAGGTGGTGGCGGGGCTCGCGGCGTCGGTGCCGTGGCTGATCGAACTGCCGTGGTGCAGCCACACCGCGCGGCCCCGGTCGGGGACCGGCTCGACGGGCGCGTCGGTGCGCAGCGCGACGAGCTCGATCGTCTCGTTGTGCGGCAGCCAGATCTCGACATCCTTGATGTCGGGGGAGAGGCCGGTGAAGCGCACGGTGCCGGGCTCGCCCGGCCGGTACTCGGTGGCGCCGGTGGTCATGTCGATGGTGAGCGTGCTGCCGCAGGGCACGCTGCCCCGCGCGACGGGGCGGCCGTCCACGAGCAGGTCGTAGAGCCCGTCGGGGCGCGCCGGTGTGCCGACGTACACGCGCTTGGTGGGCAGCGTGTCCAGTTCGATCGCGGTGGCCCGGGTGCGCAGGGCCAGGCGTACGCCGGAGGGCTGGGACTCGGCCATGAGCAGCTGTGCGTCGGCGCCCTGGGCGCGGGCCCGCGCGGGCAGCCGGTGCGGCAGCAGCCCACGCTCGGTGCGCTCCAACTCGATGGCGCTGCGCAGGAGTTGAGCGGTGATGGGGGTGTGCACGGGGTGCGCGATCGGCGCGGGGGGCGGCGTCGTCATCGGGTCGGGGTTCCTGTCGGGTGGGGTGGCCGGGTTCGCGTGCGGTGCGTCGGGGCGGCTCATGCCGGGGGCCAGTTGCGCAGCAGGGCGTCGAGCGCGTCCAGGGTGCGCTCCCAGGTCTGCTGGGTGTCGGGGGCGCTGTGGCTGAACCCGCCGCCCATCTCCAGGCTGATGTAGCCGTGGAAGACGCTGCCGAGCAGCCGCACCGCGTGGGTCGCGTCGGGTTCGGTGAGGTCGTAGCCGCGCAGGATCGCCCGTGTCATCCCCGAGTGCCGGGCGCCCGCGCTCGCGGCCGCCGCCTGCGGGTCGAGGCGCAGCTGGGCGGCGGCGTAGCGGCCGGGGTGCTCGTGGGCGTAGTCGCGGTAGACGTTGCCGAGGGCGGCGAGCGCGTCCTTTCCCGAGCGGCCCGCCACCGCGTCGGCGGCCCGGTGCGCCATCTCCTCCAGGGCGAGCAGCGCGAGCCGGGTCCTGAGGTCCTGGGAGTTCTTGACGTGCGAGTACAGGCTCGCGACCTTCACGTCGAACCGTCTGGCCAGGGCCGAGACGGTCACCTGCTCGAAGCCGACCTCGTCGGCCAGCTCGGCGCCCGCCCGGACCAGCCGTTCGGTGGTGAGCCCCACGCGTGCCATGCCCGGCCCTCCTCTTCCTCGCGTCCCTCGCGCCCGATATGCCCGACGCATCCCGCATACCCGACGAGTCGGACGCATCCGATCTGCCTGAACCAATTATGCGTTTGCCTAAAACCTTTAGGCAAATTACCGTGATGCTTATGAAGCCGCTCACCGAACGAGACATCCGTACCGCCTTCGTGAACTGCACCAAGGGCGAGGCCAAGCGCATGGCCGTGCCGCACGACCTGGCCGAGCGGCCCTGGGAGGAGCTGGACTACTTCGGCTGGCGCGATCCGCAGGCACCCGACCGCGGCTACCTCGTCATCGAGCTGGACGGCCGCCTCCAGGGCCTGGCGCTGCGCTGCTCCGGCGCGGTCTCGGGCCGCCAGCGCCGCAGCATGTGCTCGCTGTGCCTGACCACCCACGCGGGCGGCGTGTCCCTGATGGTCGCCCCCAAGGCGGGCAGGCCCGGCAAGCAGGGCAACTCGGTGGGCGCCTACATCTGCGCCGGCCTCGACTGCTCGCTCTACGTACGCGGAAGGAAGACGGCGGACGCCGGCTCGCGGCTGCACGAGACGCTGACGGTGGAGGAGAAGATCGAGCGGACGGTCCTGAACGTCGCGGCGTTCGTCGCGAAGGTGACGGCGGACGCCTGACGCCACCGGACGGGGGAGGGCGCGGGCGCGGTGTAGTCCCTGAGGCGGACCCCGCGAGATCCCCATCCAGCCGGACGCCCCCGCCGGGGCCGCCGCCTACCGTGGTGTGCGTGAACGAGACGAACAGAGCCCGGCAGGGCAGCGGCAGCACGGCAGCGGGCGGCGGCGCCGGGCGCACCCCGGAATTCCGCTTCGCGATGGACGCGTACGGAGGGCTGCGCCGGGACCTGTTCCACGACGCGTTCGCCTACCGGCCGCTGCCGCCCCGCCGGACGGACGGCGCGATAGCGCGCCACCTGCCGGGACGCCTGCGCGAGACGGCCGCCTGGGCGCCGCACGCGGTGGTCTGCTTCCTGGCGTTCCTCACGACGCTGTTCGGCTACACCGCCCTGAGCGCGTTCGAGGGCGGCCGCGCCTTCCTGCTGAGCGGGCTGATCGTGGCGGTGCCGGTGGTCATGACGCTGGTACGCCCCATCGGCGCGTTCTGGCTCTCGTGCGCGGTGATCGTGGTCAGCGGGATGCTGGGGGACCACGGCAGCATGAGCCCGTGGACGCCGGGGACGGTGTTCATGCACCTGAGCGTCCTGGCCGTGGTGGCGCTGCGCACCCGGCCCCGGGTGGCGGCCTGGATGTGGGCGGTCACGCTCGCCATCAGCATGGTACTGAGCACCATGAGGGGCCGCACGGACTCCCTGGGCAGCGTGCAGATGGCGGTCTTCTACGGCACGGTCCTGCTCGTCATCTCCGTGGTGCACATCCGCAAGGACGCCGAGCGGCAGGTCAGCGCGGAGAAGTCGGTCACCGCCGTCGAGCGGGACCGGCGCACGGTCCTTGAGGAGCGCACCAACATCGCCCGCGAGCTGCACGACGTGGTGGCGCACCACATGTCGGTGGTCGCCATCCAGGCCGAGGCCGCGCCCTACCGGGTCGAGAACACCCCGCCCGAGCTCACCCAGGCCTTCGCCACGATCCGCGAGAACGCGGTGGCCGCGCTCACCGAACTGCGCCGGGTGCTCGGAGTCGTACGCGCCGAGGACTACGAGGCGCCGGACGCCCCCCAGCCCACCCTCGCCGACCTGGACAGCCTCCTCGCCAACGTCCGCGAGGCCGGGCTGCCCGTGGAGAAGGTCATCACCGGCGCGGTGCGCGAACTCCCGCAGGGCGTCGAGCTGTCGGCGTACCGGATCATCCAGGAAGCGCTCAGCAACACCCTGCGGCACGCGCCGGGGGCCGGGGCGCGGGTGGAGATCGGATACGTGCTGGGCGGGCTCGGCCTGCGCGTCGTCAACGGTCCCGCGACCTCGCAGGCGGGGCCGTCGCAGGGGTCGGGACACGGGCTCACGGGCATGGCGGAACGGGTGGCGATGCTCGGCGGCGTGATGACCGCCGAGCGGACGGCCGAGGACGGCTACGAGGTCACCGTCTTCATCCCGGTCGCCCCGGCCGAGCCGGAGTCCGCGGTGGACCTGGCCAAGGAGACGGGAGAGCGGGCATGACGATCAAGGTCCTCATCGTGGACGACCAGATGATGGTGCGCGAGGGGTTCTCCGTCCTGCTCGGCGCGCAGCCGGACATCGAGGTGGTCGGCGAGGCGGTCGACGGGCGCGAGGCGGTGGCGCGGGTCCGGGCGCTCCGCCCCGACGTGGTCCTGATGGACATCCGCATGCCCGGCATGAACGGCATCGAGGCGACGCGGGAGATCGTCGCGGCGGACGACTCGTCGAAGGTGCTCGTCCTGACCACCTTCGACCTCGACGAGTACGTCTACCAGGCGCTGCGGGCCGGGGCGTCCGGGTTCCTCCTCAAGGACGCCTCGGCGCGCCAACTCGCCGACGGTGTACGGGTGGTGGCGTCCGGGGAGGCGCTGCTCGCCCCCTCGGTGACCCGGCGCCTGATCAACGAGTTCGCCCGGGTCCTGCCGGCCCAGCGGGCGGCGTCGCCGACGGGTGAGGTCGAGGAGCTGACCGACCGCGAGACGGAGGTGCTGGTGCTGATCGCGGGGGGTCTTTCCAACCAGGAGATCGCGGAGCGGCTCGTGGTGGCGGAGTCGACGATCAAGACGCATGTCAGCCGGATCCTGGTGAAGCTGGGTCTGCGCGACCGCACGCAGGCGGCGGTCTACGCCTACGAAACCCGTCTGGTCACCCCGTCCTGAACCCTGGGCCCGGCCCCGGCCTCCGCGCGGGTTCGCGGGACAGGAGGGGCGGCCGGGGTTCATCCTCGCGGGATGGACCACACCCCGTTCCGCCCCGACGCCCAGGACTTCGTGACCGACCCCTACCCCGCCTACGCCGAGCTCCGCGCGGCCGGGCGCGTCCACCACCACCCGCCCACGAACCAGTGGCTGATCCCGCACCACGCCGACGTGTCCGCGCTGCTCCGCGACCGGCGGCTCGGCCGGAGCTATCAACACCGTTTCACGCACGAGGAGTTCGGCCGTACGCCGCCGCCGCCCGCGCACGAGCCCTTCCACACCCTCAACGACCACGGCATGCTCGACCTGGAGCCCCCGGACCACACCCGTGTCCGGCGCCTCGTCTCCCAGGCGTTCACGCCGCGCACCGTGGAACGCCTCGCGCCCGCCGTACGCCGGCTCGCCGCCCGCCTCGTGGACGACTTCGTCGCGGCCGGCGGCGGCGATCTCGTGGCCGGGGTCGCCGAACCGCTCCCCGTCGCCGTCATCGCCGAAATGCTCGGCATCCCGGCGGCCGACCGGCCCCTCCTGCGGCCCTGGTCCGCCGCGATCTGCGGCATGTACGAACTCGATCCGGACGAGGAGGCCGCCGCCCGGGCGGTGCGCGCGTCGCTCGAATTCTCGGACTACCTGGGCCACTTGATCGCCGAGCGGCGCGAGAACCCCGGCGAGGACCTGATCTCCGCCCTCATCGCGGCGCACGACGACGGGGGCGCGGGCCCCGGGGGCGGGCGCGCTCGCCTCACGGAGCAGGAGATGGTCTCCACCTGCGTCCTGCTCCTCAACGCCGGTCACGAGGCCACGGTCAACGCCACGGCCAACGGGTGGTGGGCGTTGCTGCGTCACCCGGGGCAGCTCGCCGCGCTGCGGGCCGAGCCGGACGCGCTGCTGCCCACCGCCATCGAGGAGCTGTTGCGCTTCGACACCCCGCTCCAGCTGTTCGAGCGCTGGGTGCTCGAGGACATCGAGTTCGCGGGGCAGCGGTTGCCGCGTGGCAGCGAGGTGGCGTTGCTCTTCGGCTCGGCCAACCGCGACCCGGCGCGGTTCGCGGACCCCGACGTCCTGGACCTCGCGCGGGGCGACAACCCGCACATCTCCTTCGGTGCGGGCATCCATTACTGCCTCGGCGCGGCGCTGGCTCGCGTCGAACTGCGGGCGTCGTTCGGGGAGTTGCTGGCGCGGGCGCCGGGGTTGCGGTTGGCGGCGGAGCCGGTGAGGTCTCCGGGTTTCGTCATCCGAGGCGTGACCGAACTCCGGGTGCAATGCTGACCACCCCGTTCGCGCAGTTCCCCGCGCCCCTGAGGCATCCGGTGCGGGCCCAGAGCGGCACCCTCAGCCTGCCCGGCGTTTCGCGAACGGGGTTGGCTCTCCCGTGCGGGCCGTGCGTGGCTGGTCGCGCAGTTCCCCGCGCCCCTGACTACTCGGCGCTGGTCCAGAGCGGCAATCTCAGCCTGTCCGGCGTTTGAGGACGAGGCCGTTCAGGCCGATCGGGGTCTGGGGCGGAGCCCCAGGGACCCTGGCTGCGGACCGTGGTCGCTCCTCGCGCAGTTCCCCGCGCCCCTGAGGCATCCGCGTGCGGGCCGGCATGCGCATACCCAGCCTATCCGGCGATTGAGGACGAGCGCCCTTCAGGCGCGAATGGGGTCAGCCTTTGCGTGCGGGCCGTGCGTGGCTGGTCGCGCAGTTCCCCGCGCCCCTTGGCGGGGTCCGTGCTGGCCCGGACCGGCAACCTCAGCCCGTCATGGGGGTCCCCCCTGGCCCTTAAGGCCTTGGGGGAGATTGAGGACGAGGCCGTTCAGGCCGAACGGGGTCTGGGGCGGAGCCCCGGGTCACCCGGGCAGGACCAGTTGCCACGCGCCCGGGCGTACGGTCCACGTACGCGTGCGAACGGGCCCCGCCACCACCCCGTCCGCGCGGTAGCGAAACCCACCCACCGGCCCGGAGATCGTGACCGCCCGGGCCGACGCCCGCACCCACTCCTCCCCCGCACACCCCCGCACCGCGACCTGCGCCAGCCCATCCGCGGAGGCGACGGACACCCCGGCCACCGGCAGGTCGAGGTCGCTCAGGAGCACCCCGTCCGCCTCCACCCGCAACCGGTGCGCCACCGCCGCCGCGACCGGCGCCGGCGCCCGCACCAGGGTGCGTACGAGGGAGCGCGCCGCCCCCCACACCGTCGGCGACGCGCCCCGCGCCCGCACCGGCCCGAGCGCCGGCACCCGCAGCGCCCCGAGCACCACCTCGTCGCAGTCGTCGACCAGCAGGTCGAGCCGGCGCCCCGCGCCCTCAAGGACGGCCCGCGCGGCCGCCACCGCCCCCATCGGCACCCCGAGCGACCGCGCGAGCCGCAGCGAGTCCGCCCCGCCCACCGGAACCAGGGCGAGTTCGCCCCGCCCGAGCTCACGCTCCTTGTGCAGCAGGGTCACGGTGCGTAGCAGCGCCTGGTCGTCGCCGACCACCACCGTGCGCCGCCGGCCCCGCCGGGCCAGCGCACGCGCGAACTCCTCCGGCCCCTGTGGCCAGCAGATTTTCGCCTGTGCTCCCGCACACAGCACATCTTTCGCGATCCGTACGGACTCGCCGTCAATACGGCGGGCGACCGGGTCGATGAGCACGACGAGCTGGTGCGCAGCCGACACCTCGGTCCTTCCTCGGGTAGCATCTTTGTGCAAGAGCCCCTTGCGCTATTGCGCCAGGGGCTTCGTCTATTCCGGGGCAACCGGTTCAACGGATCAGGCCCATGGTGTACGCACCCATGTAGGGAACGCGTATGCCCCTGACCTTGGACATGCCCCGCCCGGAAGGGGTGTACGCCTGTGCCCGCACTTGTGCTGCTCGGTGCTCAGTGGGGTGACGAGGGCAAGGGAAAGGCCACCGACCTCCTCGGTGGATCCGTTGACTATGTGGTGCGCTACCAGGGCGGCAACAATGCCGGCCACACGGTCGTCGTAGGCGACCAGAAGTACGCGCTGCATCTTCTCCCTTCCGGAATCCTCTCCCCGGGGTGCACCCCGGTGATCGGTAACGGAGTCGTCGTCGACCCGGCGGTCCTGCTCTCCGAGCTGAGCGGGCTGAACGAGCGCGGCGTCGACACGTCCAAGCTCCTGATCAGCGGAAACGCTCACCTGATCACGCCGTACAACGTCACGCTCGACAAGGTCTCCGAGCGCTTCCTCGGCAAGCGCAAGATCGGGACCACCGGCCGCGGCATCGGCCCGACCTACGCCGACAAGATCAACCGCGTCGGCATCCGCGTCCAGGACCTCTACGACGAGTCGATCCTGGAGCAGAAGGTCGAGGCGGCTCTGGAGGGCAAGAACCAGCTGCTCGCCAAGGTCTACAACCGCCGCGCGATCGAGGCCGGCAAGATCGTCGAGGAGATGCTCCAGTACGCGGAGCAGCTGAGGCCGTTCGTGGCCGACACCACGCTGATCCTGAACCAGGCGCTCGACGAGGACAAGGTCGTGCTCTTCGAGGGCGGCCAGGGCACCCTGCTCGACGTCGACCACGGCACGTACCCCTTCGTCACCTCCTCGAACCCGACGGCGGGCGGCGCCTGCACCGGAACCGGCGTGGGCCCGACGAAGATCAGCCGCGTCATCGGCATCCTGAAGGCGTACACGACCCGCGTCGGCGCGGGACCGTTCCCGACCGAGCTGTTCGACGAGGACGGCGAGGCGCTGCGCCGCATCGGCGGCGAGCGGGGCGTCACCACGGGCCGCGACCGCCGCTGCGGCTGGTTCGACGCGCCGATCGCCCGCTACGCGACCCGCGTGAACGGCCTGACCGACTTCTTCCTCACCAAGCTGGACGTGCTGACCGGCTGGGAGGAGATCCCGGTGTGCGTCGCGTACGAGATCGACGGCAAGCGCGTCGAGGAACTGCCGTACTCGCAGACCGACTTCCACCACGCGAAGCCGATCTACGAGAAGCTGCCCGGCTGGTCCGAGGACATCACCAAGGCCAAGACCTTCGCCGACCTGCCGAAGAACGCGCAGGCCTACGTGAAGGCGCTGGAGGAGATGTCGGGCGCCCCGATCTCCGCGATCGGCGTCGGCCCCGGCCGCACCGAGACGATCGAGATCAACTCCTTCATCTAGTACGGCGGCTCTGTACGGCCACCCCGTACGGCCGGACCGGCGCCCGCGTGGCGCCGGTCCGAACGCGGCAAAGCGAAGCCCCCCGGCGCGCGCTCCCCAGCGGGCGCCGGGGGGCCTCGCGCTTCTCCGCCCCCTTCACGCCTGGGTATGTCCATGCGGGCCGGCACCAGCCCCGCCAGGGGCGCGGGGAACTGCGCGACCAGCCACGCATGGCCCGCAGCCGGGGCCCTTGAGGCTTCGCCCCGGACTCGGGCCGAGGGGTGCCGGACGGACCGGCGCCAACCCCGCTCCCCCAACCCGCGCCCGGCCACTTCCGGACGTATGGCTCGTTCGCCGCTCTTGTCGCCGATGTCCGTCAGTTCTTAGCTGCTGGCGGGTCCCGGCCGGGGCCCGTGGACGAAGGGGCGGGTGGGTCATGCCGGAGTTCCGCAGTGCCGAGGAACGCTTGGAGCGGGTGCGCGAGACCCTGCGGGGGTTCCAGGGCGAGCGCGCCCGGTCGCGGGCCGCGCGGCGCAGGGGGCTGAGCCGGGGGCAGAACCTGCTGCTGGGCGCGGCGCTGCACGCGGCGTCCCGGTTCGAGCAGGGCCTGGAACCGACCGGCCTTGAGGCGATGCTCCTGGACGTGCTGCGGGCGGGCGCCGCCGACGACCGGGAGATCGCGTCCTGGGGCCGGGTCTTCGCCGAGCAGCGGACGGCGCGCGGCGGCGTCGCGGTCTTCCCCGCCGAGGTCAACCGCCTTGAGGACAAGACGGGTTACGACTTCGCCCAGCTGCGGGACGACCTGGCGGCGCTCACGGCGGAGATCGTGGCGCAGCCCAACGTGGAGATCGTGGACGTCACCGGCACGGAGCCCGAAGGCCCAAGGGACAGCGAGGAATTCCTGCGGGCGCTGGCCGAGTACGGCGCGGGCGTGACCGTGCTGACCGCGTCGCGCGGGACGGAGGCGGCGGACGCGGCGGACGTGGCGCGGGTTCCGGCGGCGTCCGCGATGCCGCTCCGGGTCAAGCTGGCGCCGTCGCGTTTCGTGTGCGAGCGGCGTTCGGACGAGCTCGGCAAGGACGAGATCTACTGGGCGATGGCGGCCGGCACCGACACCGAGGCGAAGAACTCCGCCAAGACACCGGAGTTCGGGTCCGTCGTCACCGGCAGCGATCGCGCCTTCACCGGGGACCACGCCCTCACCCTGGTGGACGGCACGGTGCGCGCCTATGTCTCGCTGAACATCGAGTGCTGGGAGGCCGACCACAGCTCGGGCGGCTTCTACAACAAGATGCGCGAGGTGCTGCGTACGCTCTCGGACCGGCTCGCGGAGGCGTCCAAGGAGCAGAACTACAGCCCGCCCGACCGCGAGTTCAACGCCGAGGGCTGGGCCGCGCTCCTGTCGGTGCTGGGCGAGCTGATCAACGCGCTCCTCGGCTGGCTGACCAACGAGGACGACCTGGTCTGCGAGCGTTCCATCGGCCTGTCCCACGCGGCCCTGACCCGCTACTTCACCCCGGCGGGCCGCGACGAGTCGTGGATGTTCGACGGGGGGCGCGGCGGCCGCCACAAGCTGTGGCTGCGCGGCGCCGTCGAGCCCGTCCCGGTGCGCCCGCACTACCGGCGCACGGCCGGGACGAACTGGGAGACCGGTGAAGGCGCCTTCGACGACAAGCGCACCGTGGGCACCGCGCCCGTCGGCGTCTTCTTCACCTACGACACCCAGCCCAGCGTCTTCTGCACCGACGCCGCCACCCAGTACCTGTACTGGGCGCCCCACACGAACACGCCGGGCACCACGTTCCACGGCGTCGCCACCCATGTGCCGCCCGGGGCGGCCGTCCACGACGGAACGCTCCACTGCGTGCACATCGGCCGCGACGACCGCGTCTGGTGGAACTCCCGTACCGCGACCGGCGGTTGGACCTTCCCCGTCCACGTCAGCGCCTGGGATTCCGCCCTCACCCCGGCGCTCGCCTCGCACAACGGCACCCTGTACTGCGCGTACGTCGGCGGCGACGGCAGGATCCACGTGTCCCTCCTCACCGGCACCATCTGGTCCGGCGCGACCACCATCACCGGCTGGCAGACGCCCCGCCCCGTGGCGCTCACCTCCCACGCGGGCCGCCTGTACCTGGCCCATACCGGGATGGACGGCGCCGTCTGGCTCGCGTCGAGCACCGACGGAGTTACCTGGGCGGGCCTGGCGGGCGTCGGCACCGCGACCACCATCGAGGCGCCCGCCCTGGCCTCGCACGCGGGCAAGCTGCACGTCGCGTACCGCGACGCCTCCGGCACGCTCCACATCGCCGTCCAGAACGGCACCGCCTGGTCCACCACCCAGGTCCAGACCGGCGGCTACGGCGCGCCCAGCCTCACCGCCCGGGCCGACCGGCTCTACGCCCTCTTCATCTGAGCGCGCGGCCCTCCGCGTCACCAGAGTCTGTCGACCGTGCCCGGATACAGCGCGATCCGGGCACCCCGCAGCGACGGCCGGGCGGCGCGGGCGGCGGGCGTGAAGAAGGCGGCCATCGTCACCTTGTCGAAGCCCGCCCCGTCGCTCGGGAACGGCGCGTCGGGCGTGCCGCCGACCACGACGGCGCCGGGCAGCTCCCGCCAGCCCGCCCGCTCGTAGAACGCCCGCAGCGGCCGGTCGCACGTGAACAGGCCGAGGTCGATCCCGTACGAAGCCATCGACTCCCGGGCCGCGCCCACAAGACGCCGCCCGTGCCCCTGCCCGCGTTCGGCACGCAGCGTCACCACCGTGCTCAGGCCGCCCGCCCGCAGCCGGTGTCCCGCGTGCGTGAGGTCCTTGCGCAGGATGGCGAGGGCGGCGAGCACGGTGCCGTGTTCGTCGGTGAGCAGCATCGAGAGCGGGTCGAGCCCCGGATCGTGGCTCGGCCCGCTGCTCGGTACGTCACCCGGCGGCCAGGCCTCGTCCTGGAGGGCGAGCACCTGGGCGCGCAGCGGGGGCGGTGTGTCGGCCTCGGGGTAACTCAGGATGGGCACCCGGCGATTATGACCCCGCCGGCCGCCCCCACCCGGGGTCACCGGGCCGGTGCCGCCGCCTTCCACCCGAGGAACGCGGTCCATACCCCGGGCGCCACGGCGAGCGAGGGGCCGTCGGTGGCCTTGGAGTCCCGTATGTGGACCGCTTGGGCGCAGGGTGCGACCTCTACGCAGTTGCCTCCGCTGTCGCTGCTGTATGAGGACGTCTGCCACGGCAGGGCTACTTCGACGCACTGGCCGCCGCTGTCGTCGCTGTACGAGGACTTGCGCCACGTGATGGCTGTCTCAAGACACTCCCCGCCGCTGGAGCTGCTGTAGCTGGACTTGAACCACCGGAGGTTGTTGCTCATCTCTGATCTCCCGCCAACTCCTCGATGAGGCCCAGCGATGCGCGAGGATCCAGGGCCTGTGCTCGGATCTTCGCATAGCGCTGGGCGTACGTGCTCACCTTCGCGGGGTCGGAAATCAGCAAGCTCTCATCCTGTGGTTCCAGGTAGAGGAGGTGATCGTGTTCCGGCGTTTCCGCCAACGTCATTCCTCCACGGTCACCTGCGTGCTCGCCGGTCAACCCACAGTCAATGGGCAGGACTTGAAGCGTCACGTTGCGTCGGCGCGCGCACTCCGCCAGGTGCAGCAACTGCCCCCGCATGACCTCGGCCCCGCCGATCACCCGGCGCAGTACGGACTCCTCCAGCACCACCTCGATCAGCGCGACGGGCTCGCGGTCGAAGAGGGCCTTGCGTGCCATTCGCACCTCGACCAGTTCCTCGACCCGCTGCTCGGAGAGCGGAGGGTAACCGCCGCCGATCAGGGCGCGGGCGTACGCCTCCGTCTGGAAGAGGCCGTGGACGACCAGGGTGGCGTACAACCGCAGCACCACCGCCTGCTCCTCCAGCGGGGCGTAGTCCTGGAACTGCACCGGGTACTTCTCCAGCCGTACGAACGGGCGGGCCTCCTCGAAGATGCCCATCCCTTCCCCGAGCACCTTCTCCAGCGCGACGAGCATGTCGTCGGACGCGGGCTGGGCCAGCGTTTCCATCGCGCTCACCGCGCCGGCGGAGAAGCCGAGAAGCTTGCCCAATTTCTCTTGCGACCACCCTTTTCGCAGCCGCAATCGGCGGGCGAGTTTGGCGACCATCTGGGCGGTCGGTCCCGCCGTCTCCTTGTTTTCTGATCGTGCCATGTGCGATCACGCTCCGACTCAACCGGTCTCAACCGGTCACGACTCAGCCTCGCTGAATTCGACCCAGTACAAGGGGAGTTGAGGCTGGTCAACGGCTCCCCGACCTTCCCCGTATGGCCATGGAAAACGCTAGCGGGACGGGCGGAGACTGTCCCCGTGAACGCACAAATCGACGAAGCGAACCCTGACTGGATTCCCCTCTCCGGGGTCCATCTCAGAAAAGCGGGCGTGCAATTCGACGCCGTACGGATCAATGGGCCCATCGGGCGCTGCGTGGCGGACGCGATGGAGGAGCTGACCGGGGGCGACCCGGGGCCGATCGTGGCGGACGAACGCGGATGGCGGCCGGTGTACTTCCTGGTGCCGCCGCGCAGTACGTCGCACCGGGCGTGGCCGGTGGTGGCGACGGCGTTCAACTCGCATGGCGGCAGCGTGAGTTACGTACCCGTGCCGGCGCTCAGCGGGCAGACCTGGCCGCTGTCGTGGCGGTGTCTCCCCTCGGGGCCCGACCGGTTCGTACACACCCCGCTGCTGTGCTCGGTGATCAACCGGCTGGGCTGAGGCGGTGCCGTCGGATGGTCGGGGCGGGACGTGAGTGGGGCGCCCGGCCAAGGTGACCGGGCACCCCACTCGGCACGGCTGGCGGCGGCGGTGTCAGCCGGCCACGTTGTACTGCCCGACCTCCAGGAAGTACCGCATGTCCGAGGGGGTGCCGTCGAGCGCCTTGCTGGCGGCCGCGCGCAGGGCGTCGCTGATGCCCGGCCTGGCCAGGATCACGGAGATGGCGAAGCTGTCGTCCTCGGCCTGGGCCTGGGGGTATCCGGTGGTGCGGAAGGCGCGGAGGGCTTCGGGGGTGCCGGTGTCGAGTGCCGTGCTGGCGGCCTTGATGACGGCCTTGTCGCCGTTCTGCTGGGCGCGGTACAGGATGCGGAACACGGCGAAGCTGTCGTCCTCGGCCTGGGCCTGGGGGTATCCGGTGGTGCGGAAGGCGCGGAGGGCTTCGGGGGTGCCGGCGTCGAGTGCCTTGTTGGCGGCCTTGATGACGGCCTTGTCGCCGTTCTGCTGGGCGCGGTACAGGATGCGGGACGCGGCGACGCTGTCGTCCTCGGCCTGGGCCTTGGGGTAGCCGGTGTCGAGGAAAGCGCGTAGTGATTCCGAAGTGCCGGTGTCCAGTGCTCTGTTGGCGCCCTGGATGACGGCTCGATCGCCGTTCCTGGTCGCCTGGTCCAGGATGCGGAGGACGGCGACGCGGTCGTCGTCCTGGGACGGGTCGGTCACGGACGCGCCGGTCGTGGCCGTCACGGTCGTCGATGCCGGGGCCGCCGGTCCGGCGGCGAACGCCGGGGCCGCGAGGAGGGCCGGAGCCAGGGCTGCGGCGGCGATGAGCAGGGCGGCGCGGGTGGGTCGCATGGGTGTGCCTCCGTAATGGGTCAGTCTTTTTGACGATCATTCATGCGGTCGGCGCCGCTGTCACTGCCGGAACAAGGCAGTCTTCTGCCGCACTCGTTGCCCGTTTCGTACCGCGCCCGGGGCCCATGTGGGTGCCCCCCGGGCGAGGGGTTCGCGCTGTGCGGGATGGCCGGTGCGACCCCGCCCCCCGACCTCGCGGCGCGAGCCCCACTATTCTCGGCCCGGTCAGCAACCCCGAAGAGAGGCGCGGCAGACGTGGGCACGGGCAGTACGCAGCGCCTCGAACCGGGCGACCCCGAGCGAATAGGGACGTACCGCCTCCTGGGCCGGCTCGGGGCGGGTGGCATGGGCCAGGTCTACCTCGCCCGTTCCGACGGGGGCCGC
This sequence comes from Streptomyces sp. NPDC006711, assembly GCF_042869775.1. NCBI lineage: Bacteria > Bacillati > Actinomycetota > Actinomycetes > Kitasatosporales > Streptomycetaceae > Streptomyces > Streptomyces sp. NPDC006711. The sequence continues at coordinate 353,899 of NZ_JBIAGO010000001.1, read as the reverse complement.
ACGGTGGCCGTGAAGCTGGTCCGGCCCGACCTCGCCGCGCAGGAGGAGTTCCGGGGCCGCTTCCGCCAGGAGGTACGGGCCGCCCGCCGCGTCGGAGGCCTGTGGACCGCCCCCGTCCTGGACGCCGACACCGAGGCCGCCGCGCCCTGGATCGCGACCGGCTATGTCGCGGGGCCCTCCCTCCAGTCCGTGGTGAAGGGCCCGCACGGCCCTCTGCCCGAGCACTCCGTACACGTCCTGGCCCGTGGCCTTGCCCTCGCCCTGAAGGACATTCACGGGGCCGGGATCGTGCACCGCGACCTGAAGCCGTCCAATGTCCTGGTCACCATCGACGGGCCGCGCGTCATCGACTTCGGTATCGCCCGCGCCCTGGAGACCGGCACGGACGGGGGTCTCACGCGGACGGGCGCGCTCGTCGGGTCGCCCGGGTTCATGGCCCCCGAGCAGGTGCGCGGCGACCTGATCACCCCGGCGTGCGACGTGTTCTGCCTGGGCTCGGTGCTGGCGTACGCGGCGAGTGGGCGGCTGCCGTTCGGGGAGGCGTCGAGCGGGGCGCACGCGCTGATGTTCCGCATCGCGCAGGAGCCGCCGACGCTGGACGACGTGCCCGCGTCCCTCCAGGACCTGATACGCGACTGTCTGCGCAAGGACCCGGCCGCGCGCCCGGGCCTGGACGACATCCTGGCCCGGGTCTCGGCCCACCACCCGGACCCGTGGCTGCCGGCGCCGTTGGTGGCCCAACTGGGCAGCCATGCGGCGCAGTTGCTCAATGTGGAGGCGCCTGGGGGTGCGGCCGGCGACACGGTCGGGGGTGCTGCTGGGTGTGTCGCCGGGGGCGCGGTCGGGGGCGCGGCGGTCACCGAAACGACCCCGCCCGCGCCGCAGGCGCCCGGCGCCCCGACCGCGCCCGGCGCCCCGGTGGACCCCGACCCGTATGAGTACCCGCCCTCGCTCTCGACCTCGTACACCGAGCCGGACCCGCCGCCGCGCAGCACGAAGTCCACCGTGGCGCTGATCGCCGTGGCCCTGGTGGTGGCGGTGGGCGCGGGTGGCTCGGTGTACGCGTTCATGCGGGGCGACTCCCCGGGGAGCGGCCCGCGTACGTCGGCGTCCGCCAACCCGCCCTCGGGGCAGGGGAGTTCGGGTCCGTCGGCGACCGATGCGCCGTCCGGTGGCGTACCGGAGCAGTACCTCGGCACGTGGTCGGCCACGCTTCCCACCGGGCACGGCGAGGACCCCCGCCATCTGGTCATCCGCCAGGGCGGGCCCGGCGACACGGTCCTCACGCTCACGGCTGACGGCAGCGGCTACCACTGCGTCTTCCAGGCCCGCCTGACCACGGCCCCGGCGGCCGGCGCCCCCCTCGCACTGGGCCCCTCCGAGGTGGGGCCGGGTTCGACGGGTGCGTGCCTGCCGGGGAAGCCGAGCACCATCAGTCTCCTGCCGGATGGGCGTCTGCACCGGCTGACGACGGAGACGGGGGACTATCTGGACTACACGAAGTCGAACGCCGACTGAACGCCGTCCGCGCAGTTCCCCGCGCCCCTGGGGGGTGGGTGCTGGCCCGCATGAACACCCTCGGCCCGCCTGGCGGCGGTGAGCATCTGGTGCGGGGCCCCGGGGACCCCGGCTGCGGGTCGCGGTCGCTCCTCGCGCAGTTCCCCGCGCCCCTGGCAGGGACGGTGCTGGTCCGCATCGACATAGTCAGCCCGTCCGGCGTTTGAGGACGAGCGCCCTTCAGGCGCGAACGGGGTCTGGGGCGGGGCCCCGGGGACCTCGGGTGCGGGTCGTGGGTGGCTGGGCGCGCAGTTCCCCGCGCCCCTGGCGGGGTCGGTGCTGGTCCGCATCGACATAGTCAGCCCGTCCGGCGTTTGAGGACGAGGCCGTTCAGGCCGAACGGGGTCTGGGGCGGAGCCCCGGGGACCTCGGGTGCGGGTCGTGGGTGGCTGGGCGCGCAGTTCCCCGCGCCCCTGGCGGGGTCGGTGCTGGCCCGCATCGACATAGTCAGCCCGTCCGGCGTTTGAGGACGAGGCCGTTCAGGCCGAACGGGGTCTGGGGCGGAGCCCCGGGGACCTGGGGTGCGGGTCGTGGGTGGCTGGGCGCGCAGTTCCCCGCGCCCCTGGCGGGGTCGGTGCTGGTCCGCATACTCAGCCCGTCCGGCGTTTGAGGACGAGCGCCCTTCAGGCGCGATCGCGGTTTGGGGCGGAGCCCCAGGGGCCCTGGCTGCGGGTCGTGGTCGCTCCTCGCGCAGTTCCCCGCGCCCCTGGGCGGGGCGGGTGCTGGCCCGCATACTCAGCCTGTCCGGCGTTTGAGGACGAGGCCGTTCAGGCCGAATGGGGTTTGGGGCGGAGCCCCGGGGGTGTTCTGTCTGAGGACACGAGCCAGCTGCAGTAGTGCTCTGGGGCGATGTGCGCGCTGCCTGCCGTGGCAATGAGCGCGTTGCCGGACGCCGCCGCAAAGGGACCCGCGCAGGCATCGGTGACGACGGTGCGACCGTCGCCACGCGCGGCGAGGGTGATCCTGCCAAGCTCGTCCAGCGGCACGACATCGGGTCCGGCCATGTCACGAACGCCGTGCAGAGGAGCGCCGACCGCGATGTCGGCGACAGCACGGGCGGCGTCCGCGGCAGCGATGGGCTGGAGCAGGGTCGCGGGCAGCCGGACCGTTCCGCCATCCGCCGTCCAGGACATGATCTCTTCGATGTACTCGAAGAACTGGGTGGCACGGACGATGGAGTAGGGGACCGACCCCCTTGTGAACAGTTCCTCCTGGACGACCTTGGACCGGTAGTAACCCAGGCCGGGCACCTTGTCCACACCGACGATGGACAACAGGACGGCGTGCCGGACGCCGGCCGCCTCGGCGGCGGCGAGAAGGTTGCCCGTCGCGATCCGGAAGAACTCGGCGGAGGCGTCGTCGGCCGTCGGTGACTGCGTCGCGTCGACGACACCGTCGGCCCCGGCGAGTGCCTGGGCAAGTCCTTCGCCGGTCAGGAGGTCGACCCCGGTGGATCGCGCGTGGGGTGCTGCTTCATGCCCGGCCGCCGTGAGGGCTTCCACGACCTCGGAGCCGATCCGCCCGGTCCCGCCGATCACCGCGAACTTCATGTCGAGCCTTTCTGGAAAAGTTGTGAAGCAGGCCTGCGCGTCGGGTGTCAGCCGAAGATCGCGGTGGGATTGCCGGTGTACCAGGCGTTGTCGATGCGCAGTTGGCGAATGACCCAGCGATCGCCGTCGCGGACCAGGTCGACGTCGTAGGGATTCTTCAGGAGCGCGTGCGTGGTGCGGTCGGCGACGAGCAGGTGCTGGGCCTCGACCAGAGCGGTGAGGCGTGCGGTGTCTCCGTCGATGACGATCCGTACGTTCGTGATCTGGTGGGTGGTGTCCACGCGGCCCGCGAACATGGCCAGGATGGTGGTGACGATGGTGTCGCGCCCGGCCATCAGCGGCGGCTTGGCCCCCCACCGCGCGGCGGCCGGGCGGAAGTCCAGTTCGGCGTCGGCAGCGAAGGCGGAGGCGAACAGTTCCTGGTCCTTGAGGTCCTGCCCCAGGCCGAAACGGTAGAGCGCGTCGGCGATTTCCGCACGGTCCCTGAGCTCCGCGACGACTGCGGCCGTCTCCTGGGCAGGGGCGGTCAGGGCGCGGTCGAGGGTGACGTACATGATGTTCTCCCGTGCGGGTCAGGGGCGGGTCTTCCGTGCTTCAGATCCTGTCGCGGCGCACAGGGGGCATCAATGTGCACCTGCGCAACGATCGTGAAGCGTCGATTAACGACGGGTCGATCAACGACGGGTCGATCAACGGCGGAAGGGGCAGGGGAGTTGGAGCGGCACGAACTGGAGGCGTTCCTGACACTCGCCGAGGAGCTGCACTTCGGCCGCACGGCCGAGCGGCTGCGTCTCTCCACGGCCCGGGTCAGTCAGACCATCGCCAAACTGGAGCGGCGCATTGGCGTGCCGCTGTTCCACCGCACCAGTCGGCGGGTGGAACTGTCCTTGGTGGGACGGCAGTTGCAGGAGGAGGTACGCCCCGCATGGTCGCGCATCATCGACGCGTACGAGCGGGCCGTTGACGCCGGGCGTGGCGTGACCGGGCTGCTGCGGGTGGCGTTCAGCGGGCCGGCGGCGAGCCAGTTGCTGGTCGGTGCCGCCCAGGCGTTCCGCGCCCGGTACCCCGACTGCGAGGTCCAGATCAAGGAAGCACATCTGCCGGAAGTGCTGCCTTGGCTGCGTCGTGGTGAGGTGGACATCGCGCTGACCTGCCGTCCGATGCACGAAGAAGACATCATCACCGGACCGGTCCTTGTGAGCGAGGCGCGCATGCTCGCTGTCCCGGCCGGGCACCCCTTCGCTCGACGCGGGACCGTCTCCGTCGAGGACTTGGGCCGCGTGACGGTGCTCCAGATGCCCGAAGCGCTCCCCCCATCCCTGTGCGAGGAGGGCACGTCATCGCGGACCGCCACCGGCAGGACAATCGCCGCAGGTCCGTCGGCCATGACCCTCAACGAGATGCTGACGCTTGTCGGTGCTGGTGAGGGCGTTTTCCCCGTCGGCGCCCACGCGCGGCGCTACTTCGCGCGCCCCGACGTCAGTTACGTGCCTATTCGCGACGCGGAACCGGTGGAATGGGGTCTCAGCTGGCTTGCCGCCGGCGCGACGTCGCGGGTGCGCGCTTTCAGCGAGGCGGCGCTCGGCCTGGTCCAGGGGTCCACGCCGGCCTCGTGATGCCGCTGACCACCGGCACGCCTCGCCGGGGCGAAGCCCCGGGGACCCTGGCTGCGGGCCGTGCCTGTTCGCGCAGTTCCCCGCGCCCCTGGCAGGACTGGTGCTGGCCCGCATCGACATAGTCAGCCCGTCCGGCGATTGAGGACGAGGCCGTTCAGGCCGATCGGGGTCTGGGGCGGAGCCCCAGGGGCCCCGGGTGCGGGCCGTGGGTGCCTGGTCGCGCAGTTCCCCGCGCCCCTGGCGGGGTTGGTGCCGGTCCGCATGGACATCCTCGGCCCGCCTCGCGCCGCTGGGCACCTGGTGCGGGGGCGTACCGGCACCCTCAGCCCGTCCGGCGATTGAGGACGAGCGCCCTTCAGGCGCGAACGGGGTCTGGGGCGGAGCCCCAGGGACCTCGGCTGCGGGCCGTGCGTGGCTGGTCGCGCAGTTCCCCGCGCCCCTGGGCGGGGTTGGTGCTGGTCCGCGTGGACATCTTCGGCCCGCCTCGCGCCGCTGGCGGGGTTGGTGCTGGTCCGCGTCGACATGCTCGGCCCGCCCCGCGTGCCTGCGCATCCTGGGCGGGCGGGGGCGACATCTTGCCGAGGTGGGGTGGGCGGGGTGGACAGGATGGCCATGGCTGGGGCGGGGGGAGGGAATTTACGCTGGGCCCATGACCCCTCAGCGCACTCCCGACCCGCAGACCGGCGCCGCAGTCAAGGCCGCCGACCGCGCGCACGTGTTCCACTCCTGGTCCGCCCAGGGCCTGATCGACCCGCTCGCCGTGGCCGGCGCGGAGGGATCGTACTTCTGGGACTACGACGGCAACCGCTACCTCGACTTCACCAGCGGGCTGGTGTTCACGAACATCGGCTACCAGCACCCGAAGGTCGTCGCCGCGATCCAGGAGCAGGCCGCGACGATGACGACGTTCGCGCCCGCCTTCGCGGTGGAGGCGCGCTCGGAGGCGGCCCGGCTGATCGCCTCGCACACCCCGGGCGACCTCGACAAGATCTTCTTCACCAACGGTGGCGCCGAGGCCGTCGAGAACGCCGTCCGCATGGCCCGGCTGCACACCGGCCGCCACAAGGTGCTCAGCGCGTACCGCTCGTACCACGGCGGCACGAACACCGCGATCAACCTGACGGGCGACCCGCGCCGGTGGGCGTCCGACAGCGGGTCGGCCGGGGTCACGCGGTTCTGGGCGCCGTTCCTGTACCGCTCGCCCTTCCACGCCACCACCGAGGCGGAGGAGTGCGCGCGGGCCCTGCGCCACCTGGAGGACACCCTGGTCTTCGAGGGCGCCGCCACCGTCGCAGCCATCATCCTGGAGTCCGTGCCGGGCACGGCCGGGATCATGACGCCCCCGGCCGGCTACCTGCCGGGCGTGCGCGCGCTCTGCGACACGTACGGCATCGTGCTCATCCTGGACGAGGTCATGGCCGGGTTCGGCCGGACCGGCACGTGGTTCGCGTGCGAGCACTACGACGTGGTGCCGGACCTCATGACCTTCGCCAAGGGCGTCAACTCCGGATACGTGCCGCTCGGCGGCGTCGCCATCAGCGCGAAGATCGCCGAGACCTTCGAGCACCGCCCCTTCCCCGGCGGCCTCACCTACTCCGGGCACCCGCTGGCCTGCGCCGCCGCCGTCGCCACCATCAACGTGATGGAGGAGGAGGGCATCGTCGAGCAGGCCGCCCACATCGGCCGCGCCGTCCTGGAGCCTGGCCTGCGCGAGATCGCCGAGCGGCACCCCTCGGTCGGCGAGGTGCGCGGCACCGGCGTGTTCTGGGCGCTCGAACTCGTCAAGAACAAGGAGACCCGCGAGCCCCTGGTGCCGTACAACGCGAGCGGCGCGGACAACGCGCCAATGGCCGCGTTCGGCGCCGCCTGCAAGAAGAACGGCCTGTGGCCCTTCATCAACATGAACCGCACGCATGTCGTCCCGCCGTGCAACATCTCCGAGGCCGAGGCCAAGGAAGGCCTCGCCGTCCTGGACGAGGCCCTGACGGTGGCCGACGAGCACACCGTGTGACGCGCCCGCGCACCGGCGCACTCACGCACCGGCGCATCCACGCCCCGGCGCATCCACGCACCGACGCACCGGCGCGCCGCATCACGCGACGAAAAGCCCCACTCCTTTGTTCGGTTTCCGGCGCACCCCATAGGGTGTGCCGGAGCCGGAGAAGGGGAGCGAGCCATGCCCGCGAGCGGAGCGGTCACCCGCAGCACCCTTCGACAACAGATCGCGGACGCGCTGCGTGACGAAGTGCTCGCGGGGCGTATGCGGCCCGGCGAGGAGTTCACGGTCAAGCAGATCGCCGAGCAGTACGGCGTCTCCGCCACCCCCGTGCGCGAAGCACTCGTCGATCTGTGCGCGCAGGGCCTGCTCGACTCCGACCAGCACCGGGGCTTTCGCGTGCGGGTCTTCTCGGTCGAGGACTACAAGGGCATCGTGGAGGCGCGGGCCCTGGTGGTCGACGGGATATTCCGGCGGGCCGCGCTCCCCGGCTGCCCCCAGGTGCACGGGCCGGCCCTGGTGTCGGTGCGCCGGCGCGGCGAGGAGGCGGCGCGGGCGGCGCGCGGCGGCGACCTGAACATCCTGGTCGGCTACGACCTGCGGTTCTGGCGCGAGCTGTGCGCGCTTGCCGGCAACGCCTACATCTCCGACTTCCTGCACCGCCTGCGCATGCAGAGCTGGGTCTTCGCGGTGCCCCACCTGCGCGGCGCCCACGACATCAGCGCGTGCCTGTGGACCGGTCACGACGAGGTCGTCTCGGCGCTCGGCGTGGGCGACTTCGAGGCGGCGCGGGTCCTGATCGCCGCCTACAACGACGACTCCCTGACATGGGCGGAGCGGTTGCCCCGGTGACGATGACCACCCCGGCCGGACCGGTCGAACTGAGCGTTGTCGTCCCCGCGTACAACGAGGAGCACCGCCTCGCGCCGACCCTCGACGCGATCCGCGCCCACCTCGGCGACAGCTGCGCCTGGGAACTGATCGTCGTCGACGACGGATCGGACGACGAGACCGTACGGGTCGCGAAGGAGGCCGCCGCGCGCGACGCGCGCATCCAGGTCGTCGTCAGCGACGTCAACCGGGGCAAGGGCCACGCCCTGCGCCTTGGGGTACTCGCCTCCTACGGCCGCCGCGTCCTGATCACGGACGCCGATCTGGCCACCCCCATCGAGGAGTTGGACCGGCTCGACAAGGCGATGACCGAGGGCGAAACGGCCGCCGCGATCGGTTCGCGCGCCCACCCCGACGCCCGCATCGAGGTCCACCAGAGCCGTCTGCGCGAGTACTTGGGACGCATGGGCAACCGGCTCATACGGGCCGTCGCCGTGCCGGGCGTCCACGACACCCAGTGCGGCTTCAAGCTGTTCGACGGCGAGAAGGCCCGCGCCGCGTTCGCCGACGCCCGCCTCGACGGCTGGGGCATCGACGTGGAGATACTTCAGTTCTTCCGCCGCCGGGGCTGGGCGGTCGCCGAGGTGCCGGTGCGCTGGTCGCACCAGGAGGGCTCCAAGGTGGGCGCGGCCGACTACGGCAGGGTGCTGTGGGAACTGGCCCGCCTCAAGGCGCGTGCGGTGCGCCGCGTCGACCTCGTGCTCGGCGCCCTGTTCCTGCTGACGTCCGTGCTGCTCTACAAGAACCTCTGGCACGGCCTCGGGCGCAGCTACCTCACCGACTCGGGGCAGGACCAGAACCAGTGGGAGTGGTTCTTCGCGGTCACCGCGGACAACGTGGCCCATCTGCGCGACCCCCTGTTCACCACCGTCCAGAACTTCCCCGACGGCGTGAACCTGATGGGCAACACCCCGATGCTGGGCCTTTCGGTGCCGCTGGCGCCGGTCACGCTCGCGTTCGGGCCGAGCCTGACGTGGGCGCTCGTCCTCACCCTGGGGATCGCGGCGACCGCGTACGCCTGGTACTGGCTCTTCGCCCGCCGGGTGAGCGAGAACCGCTGGGCGGCCGGGCTCGGCGGGGCGCTCGCCGCGTTCGCGCCGCCGATGATCTCGCACGGCAACGCCCACCCGAACTTCTGCGTCCTGTTCGTGCTCCCGCTGATCATCGACCGCGCGCTGCGGCTGTGCGAGGGCCGCGACGTGCGGCGGAACGGCATCGTCCTCGGCCTGTTCACCGTGTACCAGATCTTCCTCGGCGAGGAGGTGCTGCTGCTCGCCACCCTCGGCATGGCCCTGTTCGCCCTGTCGTACGCGCTGGCCCGCCGCGATGTGGCGCGCGCGGCGATCCGGCCGCTGGCCACGGGAGCGGCGTACGCGCTCGGGGTCTGTCTGGTCCTCGTCGCCTACCCCCTGTACTGGCAGTTCGCCGGGGCGCAGAGCTACCACAGCGTGCTGCACGGCGACAGCGCGGGCAACTCACCGCTCGCGCTCGTCGAGTTCGCGGGCCGCTCGCTGTTCGGTGACGACGCGACCGCCGACAAACTGGCCCTCAACCGCACCGAGCAGAACGCGTTCTACGGCTGGCCGCTCCTGGCGCTCGCCTTCGCGCTCGTCGTACGCCTGTGGCGTCGGCCCCTGGTGAAGGCGCTGGCGTTCACGGGCGTGGCGGCCGCGGTGCTCTCGCTCGGCCAGAAGATCCGTATCCCGTACACGGACGTCGTCCTGCCCGGACCCTGGAAGCTCCTCGCCCACAAGCCGCTCTTCGAGTCGGTGATCGAGGGCCGGGTCGGGATGATCTGCGCGCCGGTGCTCGGCGCGCTGATCGCGCTCGGCGCGGACCGCCTCGCGCACAGCGGGGTGCGGCTGAACAGGGCGGCCGGATTCACGGCGATCGCGCTCGCGCTGCTGCCGATCGTGCCGACGTCGTTCCCGGTCAACGCGCGCCCCGGGGTGCCCGAGTTCATCGCGTCGGGGATGTGGAAGAAGTACGTCGGGCCGGGGGAGTCCCTGGTCCCGGTGCCGTTGCCCGACCCCGGCTCGGCGGAGGCGTTGCACTGGCAGACGCGGGCGGGCCTCGCCTTTCCGGTGCCCGGCGGCTACTTCAACGGGCCCTGGGGGCCGGACCGGATCGGCATCTACGGGGCCTCGCCGCGCTGGACGTCGAACCTGTTCGGCGACGTACGCTCCGGCAAGCCGATCCCCGACATCGGCACCGACTGGCAGAACCAGGCGCGGGCGGACCTGGCGTACTGGCGGGCCGGTGTGCTCGTTCTTGAGCCTCAGCCACGGGCGCCCGAACTGTACGAGACGGTGGCGCGGCTGCTCGGCCGTCCCGGCACGAAGGTCGGCGGCGTGTGGATCTGGGACGTGTCCTCGGTGCGCTGACGCGCTCAACCGCGCGTAAGGGCCCGGCTGGTGGGTAAACCCTTGCGACCGGGGCGCGCGGGAGGATCCGGTCACCTCGCGCCGGGAGTCGCCGGGCACCCTTCGCGCCGTGTGCCCGGCGCACTACGCTGTTGCGACCATCGCGCGAAACGAGTTGAGAGCGAGCCCGTCTTGGCCTGTGACCTGTGGCTGGTCCCCCTCGTCGACGTGCTGTGCCACAGCCCCGACAACCCCTTCGCGCAAGAGATCGCCTCCTACGACAAGGCGCTCGGTGACGCAGGCCTCCCGCCCGTGCCGGTGTTCTCCTACATGCCGGGCCTGTCCGGCGACGTGGCTCCGGTGGCGGGATTCGACTACGACGCGCTGCACTTCCTGCGCCGGGCCTACCTGCTCCAGCTGTGCGGGCTCGCGGTGACGCCGGTCGACGAACTCGGCGGCGACTACGAGCAGCTGCTTGAGATGTTCGAGGCGACCGCGCAGCAGTCGCATCTGGTGTGGCACTACGACCACGCGGGGGCGTACGTCCCGGTCGACTTCGCGGTGCCGCTGTCCAACGAGGAGCTGCTGGCGGGCGGCGGTCCGCTCGGGTCCGCGCAGGGGCTGCTGCGGGAGCTCCAGTTCGTGGCGCCGGCCATCGGGATAGATCCGGCCAACCCGCCGTCCGCGCCCGCGCCGCCGGCCGGGCCGACCTCCCTTGAGGAACCGGCCGGGCCCATCCCGTACGACGCGAGTCCCTTCGCACGGGAGCGGCACGTGTGGCTCGGGCTGCACGCGGCGGCGACGCGGAGCCTGGCGCAGGGCTCAATGATCATCTTCAGCTGATCCGTGGTCCGCTGCGCGCCCGCGCTCGCGCCCGCGTGTGCACGCCCGCGCCCGCGCGCGAGCGGGTCAGCGGGGGCTCTCCGGGGGGCGCTGGCGGGGCATGTTGGGACGGGGGGAGGGGGGCAGCGGGAAGCGGCCGGGTCCGGGCGGGCCGTCCGTGCGCGGAGGCGGCGCGCTCAGGGTCTGGGTGACCAGCGGGGCCGGGCCGGACCGGAACTCCACCATCCAGTCCGCCGTCTCGGAGCGGATCAGCTCCGTGACGTCCTCGGTGAACCGGCGCAGCACCGACAGACAGCGCTCCGCCGCCTCGCTCGCCGTCCCGTCGGTGGGCCCGAGCACTTCGCGCACGCTCTCCGACGCCCAGTCGAACTGGAGCGTCTGGAGCCTTCGCTGCACGGCCTGCGCGGTGGCGACGTCGCGCATCCAGCCCGAGGTGAGACCGAAGTAGCGGTCGCACGCCAGGCAGACCGCGCCGAGCAGCAGGGAGAGACCGCCCCAGCGGGCCGCGCCCGCCAGGGCGTGCGTCAGATCGAGCAGCGCCAGGACGGCCCCCGCGACCGCGCCGGCCGCCGTTCCGCAGCGCAGCACGCGCGCGCCCCGGCGCTTGCGCAGCCGGTCGGCGAGGTACCAGTCCGCCGTGCGCAGGGCGCCCGCCTCGACCCACTGGTACAGCTCGAAGAGCCGTTCGGCGGGCTCGCCCCAGTCGCCGAGCGGGAACGGCCGCCCGGTCAGATCGGCCCCCTGGCCAGACCCGCCCTCGTCCCGCCGGGCCCGGCCCGGGGGCCCCTCGGGCTGCATGTCAGGCTGGCTCACCCGGCCGCTCCCTCCGCACTGCTTGCTGTGACCCCCGGTGACACCGTGTGGCGCCCGGACACCTGGACGCGTGGTGGGCCGGTCACTGGTTGTGGCCCTGGCCGTGGTCAGTGGCGTGGCTGCCCGGTGGATACGCGCGGTGCGTGGGTGTTCACGGACGCCGGTGAGGCGTCCGACCGACATTCCTACCGCCGAATGGAGGGCTCCGGACGGCGATATCCCGGCATTTCGGCCCGGAAGTGGCCGTTGATCAGGTATAGGAGCCACCCACCGCATCACTCGAAAGAGTCGCGCGGCAGGGCGCCTTTCGACCACGTAGGCTCGGAGTGCCGGCCGGGGCAGTGGTGTGACCGCTGTCCCGCCGCACCCGCCGTGCCGGACGGACGTGTCCGGCCCGGCAGCCGAACCGTCTAGCGAAACCCGGAGTGCACCGTGATCCCTGGTGGTGGCCAGCCCAACATGCAGCAGCTTCTTCAGCAGGCCCAGAAGATGCAGCAGGATCTCGCCCTTGCCCAGGAGGAGCTTGCGGCGACCGAGGTCGAAGGCCAGGCCGGCGGCGGCCTCGTCAAGGCGACCGTGACCGGCTCGGGCGAGCTGCGCGCCCTCGCCATCGACCCGAAGGCGGTCGACCCGGACGACACCGAAACCCTCGCGGACCTCGTCGTCGCGGCCGTGCAGGCCGCCAACGAGAACGCGCAGCAGCTCCAGCAGCAGAAGCTGGGCCCGCTGACCCAGGGCCTCGGCGGCATGCCGGGTCTGCCCTTCTAGGACCGTCCGCCAGGACCGTCCCGGCCGCGCGCGCCCCGGTCGCGCGGAGCCCGCTGTGCGCCTGCCCTACTGAGGCGGACGCACAGCTACTACCGTAGGCATCAGAGCAACCCACGAGAGGCGTTCCGTTGTACGAAGGCGTGGTTCAGGACCTCATCGACGAGCTGGGCAGGCTGCCCGGCGTCGGTCCCAAGAGCGCGCAGCGGATCGCCTTCCACATCCTCCAGGCGGAGCCGGCCGACGTGCGCAGGCTCGCGCACGCCCTGCTCGAAGTGAAGGACAAGGTCCGCTTCTGCGCCGTGTGCGGCAACGTGGCGCAGGAGGAGCGGTGCAACATCTGCCGCGACCAGCGGCGCGACCTCAGCGTCATCTGTGTCGTGGAGGAGCCCAAGGACGTGGTGGCGATCGAGCGGACGCGTGAGTTCCGCGGGCGCTACCACGTGCTCGGCGGCGCCATCAGCCCGATCGAGGGCGTCGGCCCGGACGACCTGCGCATCCGCGAGCTGCTGGCTCGTCTCGCCGACGGCACGGTCACCGAGCTGATCCTGGCCACCGACCCGAACCTGGAGGGCGAGGCGACGGCGACGTACCTCGCCCGCATGATCAAGCCCATGGGCCTCAAGGTCACGCGGCTCGCCAGCGGCCTGCCGGTCGGCGGCGACCTCGAATACGCCGACGAGGTCACCCTGGGCCGGGCCTTCGAAGGAAGGCGGCTGCTCGATGTTTGACGCTCAGGCGGACGACGCTCAGGCGGACAACGCCCAGGAGGACAACGCCCACGCGGGCCACGAGGAAGGTCAACTCGATGTCTGACGCAACGCTGCACGCGACCACGCAGGACCCGGACTCCTTCGCGGTCCAGATCGCCGACCAGGTCGAGTCCTTCATCGTCGCGGTCACCGAGGTGGCCAAGGGCGACGAACCCGACAGCGCGGTGCCGTTCCTGCTCCTTGAGTTCTCCCAGCTCCTGCTGGCCGGCGGCCGGCTCGGCGCGCACGAGGACATCGTCCCCGACGAGCGCTACGAGCCCGACCTCGGCCCGGAGGCGGACGCCGACGAACTGCGCGAGCGCTTCGCCCGGCTGCTTGAGCCGATCGACGTGTACTCCGAGGTCTTCGACCCCTACGAGCCGCGCAAGGCGCCGGTGCCGTGCCGGATCTCCGACGACCTGGCCGACGTCGTCACCGACCTGCGCCACGGCCTGGCCCACTACCGCGCGGGCCGCACCTCCGAGGCCCTGTGGTGGTGGCAGTTCTCCTACTTCTCCAACTGGGGCTCGACGGCCTCCGCCGCCCTGCGCGCCCTCCAGTCCCTCGTCGCCCACGTCCGCCTCAACCAGCCGCTGGCGGAGCTGGACGGGCTTGACACGGACGAGGAACTGACGGAGGACGCGCTGGAGGAGGCGGCGGGCCGCGTCATGGCCGAGGAGCTTGCCGGCCCGCTGGGCCTCGGCGAGGTCAAGTAACCCCCGTTTCAAGGGCGTACGCCTTGGGCTCGCTCAGGCCGGCTCCCACACGGGGGAGTCGGCCCGGCTCCGGGTGGACCAGTTCAGCGGGGCGGCCGGCGTCTGGGTCGGGGTCAGGCCCGTCGTCGCCTTGAAGACGTGGTTGTAGTGGGCCTGGTCGTGGAAGCCGCAGCGCTCGGCGACCAGGCACGGCGGCAGCCCGCTGTCCCGCAGCCGCAGCGCCGCCCTGAACCGCAGGATGCGGGCGATCGCCCCGAGGGAGCGCCCCACCTGCTCGCGAAAGCGCCGCTCCAGATGGCGCACGCTGCAATGCGTGGCGGCGGCCAGGTCGCGCACGGTGACCCTCCCCCGCCGCAGCTTCAGCTCCCGCCACGCCCAGTCGACCTCCGCGGCCGTGCGCGGGCTCGCGCCGCCGAGCAGCCGGCCGAGCTGTTCGTCCAGGAGCCGGCACTGCTCCGGCCAGCCGGGCGCCGCCTCCAGCCGTTCCGGAAGGTGGCGCAGGGCGTGCGGCAAGAGCTGGACGGGGTCCAGATGCGGTACGTCCCATTCGTGCATCGCCACCCCGAACAGGCGGTGGGCGCCCATCGGCGTCAGCCGCACCGCGACGCCCCGCACGCCGCCCTGGTGGTGCCCAAGGAGCGCGGTGGTGAACGGGAGGTCGGCCCGCGAGCGGCAGCTCACCGTACGGTGGGGCTCGACCAGGCCCACGATGTGCAGGGGTGCGTCGAACCCGAAGACGACGGTGCTCGCGGGGTCGGGGAAGAGCAGTCTGCGCTGGGGGCGCATGGGGGGTAGTGGTAGCCGAAGTAGCCCAGGACGTGCGGCCGCAGGCGGGGGCCGGGCGGTCTGAAGCGCAGTGGCGGTGTGCCCATGCGGGAACCCCTTCGCGAACCTTCCCGTGGTGGTCCGGACGCTGAGATGGTCCCCGCGCCGTGCGCCGCCCACAACGGATTCGCGCGCCAATCGGGGCGCCCGCCCGCTGGACTCCGGCGCGCTCAAGAACGTCAACACCGGCCGCTGTGTGGACGACAGCGGCGCCTACGGCCTGCGGTCCTTCGGCTGCAACGGCCTGAACTACCAGTACTGGGGTCTGTACGGCCAGTCGAACGGCAACTGGGTCCTGAAGAACGGCAACACCGGCCGCTGCATCGACGACAGCGGCGCCTACGGCCTGCGGTCCTTCGGCTGCAACGGGCTCAACTACCAGCGCTGGGCGATCTACTACAACGGCAACGGCACGCTGACCTTCCAGAACGAGAACACCGGCCGCTGCATGGATGACAGCGGCGCCTACGGTCTGCGGTCCTTCGCCTGCAACGGGCTCAACTACCAGCAGTTCGTGGGCCAGTAGGCCGCGCGGGCGACACCGTCGCGAAGGGGTCCGGGGCGGCGTCCCCGGGCCCCTTCGTGGCGCGGGCTACGATCGGCGCGCCGGGACGCCCTGGCGGCGTGCGGCCCCTGTGAGCCCGGACACATGCCGCGTATCCGGCGGGGCCCCGGGCAGGCAGTCCGTGCGAGCGGTGCCGGTGGCCGCCCGGTGTCATGCAGTGAGCGGGACATCTCACGAAGTGATACGGGGCGGGCGAATCCGGCCCGCTCGTTAAACTGAGCCGACCGCAGTAATGGAATGAGCTAGGAGCGCACGTGGGCCTTGTCGTGCAGAAGTACGGAGGCTCCTCCGTTGCCGATGCCGAAGGCATCAAGCGCGTCGCCAAGCGGATCGTGGAAGCCAAGAAGAACGGCCACCAGGTGGTCGTCGTGGTTTCCGCGATGGGCGACACGACGGATGAGTTGATCGAGCTCGCGGAGCAGGTGTCTCCGATGCCCGCCGGGCGGGAGTTCGACATGCTGCTGACCGCCGGAGAGCGGATCTCCATGGCGCTGCTCGCCATGGCGATCAAAAGCATGGGCCACAAGGCCCAGTCCTTCACGGGCAGCCAGGCCGGTGTCATCACCGACTCGGTCCACAACAAGGCGCGGATCATCGACGTCACCCCCGGCCGCATCAGGACCTCGATCGACGAGGGCAACATCGCCATCGTCGCCGGGTTCCAGGGTGTCAGCCAAGAGGGCAAGAACATCACCACGCTCGGGCGCGGTGGCTCGGACACCACGGCCGTCGCGCTGGCCGCGGCCCTGGACGCCGAGGCGTGTGAGATCTACACGGACGTCGACGGCGTCTTCACGGCCGACCCCCGCGTCGTGAAGAAGGCGAAGAAGATCGATTGGATCTCCTTCGAGGACATGCTGGAGCTGGCCGCGTCCGGCTCCAAGGTGCTCCTGCACCGGTGCGTCGAGTACGCCCGGCGCTACAACATCCCGATCCATGTGCGGTCGTCCTTCAGCGGACTCCAGGGCACCTGGGTCAGCAACGAACCACGTTCCCAGTCGGAAGGCCAGAAGGTGGAGCACGCCATCATCTCCGGAGTCGCCCACGACGTCTCCGAGGCGAAGGTCACGGTCGTCGGAGTGCCCGACAAGCCCGGTGAGGCCGCGGCGATCTTCCGCGCCATCGCCAACGCCGAGATCAACATCGACATGGTGGTGCAGAACGTCTCCGCCGCGTCGACGGGGCTCACCGACATCTCGTTCACGCTGCCCAAGGCGGAGGGCCGCAAGGCCATCGACGCCCTGGAGCGGATGAAGCCCACCATCGGCTTCGAGTCGCTGCGCTACGACGACCAGATCGCCAAGATCTCGCTCGTCGGCGCCGGCATGAAGACCAACCCGGGCGTCACGGCCGGCTTCTTCGAGGCGCTGTCCGACGCGGGCGTGAACATCGAGCTCATCTCGACCTCCGAGATCCGCATCTCGGTCGTCACCCGCGCCGACGACGTCAACGAGGCCGTGCGCGCGGTGCACTCCGCCTTCGGTCTCGACTCCGACAGCGACGAGGCCGTCGTCTACGGGGGCACCGGGCGATGACCGGCAGACCGGCGCTCACGGTCGTCGGAGCGACCGGGGGCGCCGGTGCGGTCATGCTCCAGATCCTGTCCCAGCACGCCGACGTGTGGGGCGAGGTCCGCCTCGTCGCGTCCGCGCGCTCGGCCGGGCGCAAGCTGCTCGTACGGGGCGAGGAGTGCGAGGTCCTGCCCCTGAGCGAGGAGGCCCTTGAGGGGGCCGACGTCGCCGTCTTCCTCGTACCCGCCGACGTCGCCGCCCGGTGGGCGCCGGTCGCGGCCGCCAAGGGCGCGGTGGTGGTGGACAGTTCGGCCGCCTTCCGCATGGCCGACGACGTACCGCTCGTGGTGCCCGAGCTCAATCCCCATGCCGTGCGGATGCGTCCGCGCGGCATCGTGGCGAGCCCGCACGCCACCACGCTGGCCATGAGCGTGTCGCTCGGCGCGCTGCACGCCGAGTTCTGCCTGAGCGAGCTGGTGGTCTCCACCTACCAGGCCGTCAGCGGCGAGGGGCAGGCCGGTGTCGAGGCGCTGCGCCGGCAGATCGCGATGGTGGCCGGCACCGAACTGGGCACGAGCCCCGGCGATGTGCGCAGGGCCGTCGGCGAAGGCCTCGGCCCGTTCGCCGCGCCCGTCGCCCTGAACGTGGTGCCCTGGACCGGCGAACTCGCCGCCGACGGCTGGTCCTCGCAGGAGCTGGGGATCCGCGACGAACTGCGCAAACTGCTGGACCTGCCGCGCCTTCCGGTGGCGGCCACCTGTGTGCGGGTCCCGGTGGTGACCACGCACTCCGCGTCGGTGCACGCCCGCTTCGAGAACGAGGTGGAGGTGGCGCGGGCCCACGAGATCCTGGCGACCGCGCCCGGCGTGGTGCTCTTCGACAACCCCGCCGCCGGGGACTTCCCCACCCCCGCGGACGTGGTCGGAACCGACCCCACTTGGGTCGGCCGGGTGCGCAGATCGCCGGACGATCCGCACGTACTGGAACTTTTCGTCTGCGGCGACAACCTCCGCAAGGGCACGGCCCTGAACGTGGCCCACATCGCCGAACTGGCGGCCCGCGAATTCACCGGACGCTGAGCCTTCCCGTTTGTAGGATTTGTGAACGCTCTGTGAGCAAGTCGCTGGTCTGTACCACTTGAACTGCCCCAACGGCTTGTTACACGATTCATTTCCGTGTCCCTGCAACCGCAGTCCGGCATGGAGCGTCTATGCGG
This sequence comes from Streptomyces sp. NPDC006711, assembly GCF_042869775.1. Lineage (NCBI taxonomy): Bacteria > Bacillati > Actinomycetota > Actinomycetes > Kitasatosporales > Streptomycetaceae > Streptomyces > Streptomyces sp. NPDC006711. The sequence continues at coordinate 335,920 of NZ_JBIAGO010000001.1, read as the reverse complement.
TCGCCCCTCAAGGTGCCGTATAAATCGGGGCATTGGGGAAGAGCGGGTACGGATGAGGGCATGTGTCGCACCGCCAAAAACAGTGTCGTACGCGTACAACCCTGACGGGGAGGAACGTGTCCAACAGGCGTGGCAGAGGTACTCGACTTCAGAGCGGTACCGGCGCGTGGCATGGCAGTCCGCCCGCGCCGGCGGTCCGGTGTGCCCGGTGGCATGCCGGTGATCGCGCCGATGCCCGCCACCCGTCCGGCCCGCGTACCGTCCCAGACGACGTCGTGCGAGAGCGCTGACGAGGCCATGGCGGCCGGCACCACCGTCGATCACCTCACCGAGACCTACCGGGCGCACTACCGCTCCCTGCTCGGCCTCGCCGCACTGCTCCTGGACGACACCGCCTCCTGCGAGGACGTGGTGCAGGAGGCGTTCATCCGCGTCCACTCGGCGCGCGGCCGGGTGCGCGAGCCGGAGAAGACCCTCGCCTATCTGCGCCAGACGGTCGTGAACCTGTCGCGTTCCGCGCTGCGCCGGCGCATCCTCGGGCTCAAGCTGCTCTCCAAGCCGATGCCCGACATGGCGAGCGCCGAGGAGGGCGCGTACGACCAGCTGGAGCGCGACGCTTTGATCAAGGCGATGCGCGGGCTCCAGCGCCGCCAGCGCGAGGTCCTTGTGCTGCGGTACTTCGCCGACATGACCGAGGCGCAGGTCGCCGAGACGCTGGGCGTGTCCCTGGGGTCGGTCAAGGCGTACGGGTCCCGAGGCATAGCCGCCCTGCGTGTCGCCATGGAGGCGACGGCATGAAAGCGCCCGACGGCAACGACAGATGGCCGGGCAAGCGGAGAGAGAACGCCGAAAACGCCGAGAACGCGGAGAGCGCGGAGAGCGCGGAGAACGGCAAGCACCAGAGGACCCAGAGGACCCAGAGGACCCAGAGGAACCAGAGGAACCAGAGGAACCAGAAGCACGGGAGTTACGGGGACTACGGGAAGTACGGGCCGGACCAGCGGCCCGGCCATGACCTGAACGACCTGACTGGATACGGATTCGTGGACACAACGCCGGAAAAGAACAGCACCGGCACCCCTCCCTTCGGCCTCTCGCCCGCCCCGGGCGGCCTCGACGCGGACGGCGAACGTGCGCTGCGCGAGCTGCTGCACGGCGCGGTCGACGAGCTGAAGCCGTCCGAGGGGGCGCTCGAACACCTGCGGGCGGCGGTGCCCCTGCGGCGCGCCCGCAAGCGGCAGGCCGTCGTGGGTTCGGTCGCGGCCGCCCTCCTGGTGGCGACCGCCGTACCCGCCTTCCTCCACGTCGCCAACAGCGCGAGCAGCACCGACGAGCAGCCGGCCGTCGCCGGGCACGGCCGGCGGACGTACGGCACGTCGGGCGGGACCTCGGGCACGCCCGAGGGGGTGCCCGACGGCGGCCGCGCCACCGGGGCGGGCCCCCAGGCCGGTGCGACGCCCGACGGCAAGGGCGCGACGAAGGAGCCCACCAAGCAGGCCACCGGTACCGCAGGGAGCGTCGTGAGCGTGCCCGGCGGCGGTCCCGTCCAGGCCAACTCGCCGGCGTGCGCGGCGGGCGAGCTGAGCGTGAAGTCGGCGAGCGTGGGCAAGCCGGACGCGACGGGCAAGGTCTACGGGGCCTTCCGCGTCGTCAACGCGTCGGACAAGCAGTGCGCGATCGGCGGGGTCGGCACGTTCGACGTCCACGCGCAGGGCGCGGCCGACCCCGCGAAGATCACCGTCGTCGAGCACGCGGTGGGCGATCCCGCGCCGGGTCTTCCCGACCCCGCCAAGGACGCAACCCACCTCGTCCTCAAGCCGGCCGCCGCCTACGAGGTGCGGTTCGCCTGGGTGCCCTCGGACACCTGTCCCAAGGCGACGCCCTCACCCGACCCGAGCCCGTCCAACAACCCGGCGAGCAGCAGCGGCATCACCGCGCCCGCCAAGTCCGGTGGCGCCGAGAGCCCGCAGCACACGGCGGACGGCGGGCCCCAGGCCACGACGGAGAACGGCGCGGTCGCCGTCACGCACGTCGCGGAGCCGGGCGCGCCGACGGCGGAGGCGAAGATCCCGAACGCGTGCGCAGGGACGATCTACAAGACGGGCGTCCTGGACGCGGGCTCGGCCACGCCGTCGGCGGGCTGAACCGGGGCGGGCTCCGGCCCGGCGTCCTTCGCGACCTCCGTCCCGCCCGAGCCCTCCGGGGCGAGCCCCAGCTCGGCGTCCTCCAGGGCCTCTGCCTCGCGGCGCACCAGGCGGAACCACATGAAGACCACGAACCCGGCGAAGACGAACCACTCGCCGGTGTAGCCGAGGTTCTGGAACGCCTTCAGGTCGAGCCCGCTGTTCTGCGGCGCGCTGGCCGGGACCGGGGTCAGACCGGCGTCCGCGTGGGGCAGTGTCACCCACGCGTCGTACACCGGATACGGCACCAGGTTGACGAGGGCCGCCGCGCTGATCACGCCGACCTGGCCGCGCGGCAGTCCGCCCTGGGCCCGCACACCGTCCGACCCGGCGGTCTCGGACGCCTGGAGCGCGCCGGTCACGGTCACGTCACCGGCCGGCGCGGCCGGGGCGGTGGCGCCCTTGGGGATCCAGCCCCGTACGACGGGCAGCGCCTTGCCGCCGTCGGTGCGCAGCAGGGTCAGCACATAGCTGCCCGACTTGCCGTCGACCTCACGGCCCGGCACCAGGAACTGCTCGGCGTAGTGCCCCCGGGCTCGCGCGGGCCGGCCCGAGGTGCGCTGGTCCACCGGCAGCAGCGAATCAAGCGGCTCGGCCTCGCGGGTGGCGGGGTCGGGGGCCTTCTCGGCGGCGTCGTGGGACTGCACGCGGTCCTCGAAGCGGCCCAGCTGCCAGGAGCCCATGAAGACGCAGACGGGGATGGCGAGCAGGACGAAGGCGTGGATTCCCCACCAGCGGGGTGTGAGCAGGAACCGGTACACACCCCCACGGTACGGAATCCCGCCGGGGGTTTGGGCGGGGGGTCAGCTTTCGGGCCCCGGCCCGCGGGTGCCCGGCCACGCCCGGGGCGGAGCCCCTGGGACCCCGGCTGCGGGCCGTGAGTGGCCGGTCGCGCAGTTCCCCGCGCCCCTGGCGGGGCTGATGCTGGCCCACGCGGGTATCTTCAGCCCGTCCGGCGTCTGGGGCGGAGCCCCTGGGATCCCGGCTGCGGGCCGTGGGTGGCCGGTCGCGCAGTTCCTCGCGCCCCTGGCGGGGCTGATGCTGGCCCACGCGGGTATCTTCAGCCCGTCCGGCGTCTGGGGCGGAGCCCCTGGGACCTCGGCTGCGGGCCGTGGGTGGCCGGTCGCGCAGTTCCTCGCGCCCCCAACCCCTCAGCCCGTCGTGGGGGTCCCCCCTGGCCCTTAAGGCCTTGGGGGAGATTGAGGACGAGGCCGTTCAGGCCGAACGGGGTCCGGGGCGGAGCCCCGGGGTTTTTGACCCCCGGAGGGTTTCGGGAAGGGGCGGGGTGGGGGATCCTCCGGGGCCGGGGCGAAGCCCCAGGCCCCCGCGCCCCCCGGAGGCATCCGGCGCCGGCCCACACCGGCCCGCACAGACCGCACCGGCAACCTCAGCCCGCCCGGCGAGTGAGGTGCCGCGCGGCGAAGTCGAGCTCCTGCCGCACCTGCTTCACCCGTTCCTCCACCACCAACGACCCGTGCCCCGCGTCATACCGGTACACCTCATACACCGCCCCCCGCGCAGCCAACCGCTTCACATAGTTCTCCACCTGCCGAATCGGACAGCGCGGATCATTGACCCCGGCCGAGATGTAGACCGGCGCCGTCACCGCGTCGACGTACGTCAGCGGCGAGGACGCCCGGAACCGGTCCGGGACCTCCTCGGGCGTGCCGCCCAGCAACGTCCGGTCCATCGCCTTCAGCGCCTCCATCTCGTCGTGGTACGCCGTGACGTAGTCCGCGACCGGCACCGCCGCGAGCCCGAGCGCCCACGCGTCGGGCTGGGTGCCGAGCCCGAGCAGGGTGAGATAGCCGCCCCAGGAGCCGCCCGCGAGGACGAGCCGCGCCGGGTCGGCCAGACCCGAGGAGACGGCCCACTCGCGGACCGCCGCGATGTCCTCAAGCTCGATGAGCCCGACCCGGTGCTTGAGCGCGTCGGTCCACTGACGCCCGTACCCGGTGGAACCCCGGTAGTTGACCCGCACCACCGCGTACCCGTGATCGACCCAGGCCGCCGGCCCCGCCGCGAACGCGTCGCTGTCGTGCCAGGTCGGCCCGCCGTGGATCTCGAACAGGGTCGGGAAGGGCCCCTCGCCCTCGGGCCGCTGCACCAGCGCGTGGACGCGTCCGCCGGGTCCCTCCACCCACACGTCCCGCACCGGCACGGACCCGGGCGCCTTGAAACCGGGCGGGTCCAGGACGACCTCGCCCGTCGTGGAGCGCACCTCGGAGGGCCGGGCCGCCGACGACCACAGGTACTCCACCGTGCCGTCGGGCCGCGCCGTCGCCCCGGACACCGTCCCCGCCGGGGTGTCGATCTCGATGAGCTGACGCGTGGCGAGGTCGAAGCGGAAGAGCCCGCTGCGGGCCTCGAAGCTGTGGACGACGAGCAGCCCCGAACCGTCCGGGTACCACTCCGCCGAGACGTCGCCGGGCAGATCCAGCGCGAGATCGGTCTGCTCGCCGGACGCCACGTCCCAGATCATCGGCTCCCAGCGGCCGCGCCGCTGGTGCGCGACGAGCAGCCGGGAGTCGCCCGCGAGCGGCGCGAACCCGAGCACTTCGAGCCCCAGCTCCTCCGTGCCGCCCTTGGTGTCGTCGAGTTCGGCGACCGGCGTGCCGTCCAGGCGCGTCACCCGCAGCGCCGAGTGCATCGCGTCGCCGTGCTCGGTGTGCTCGAGCGCGATCAGCGTCCCGTCGTGCGAGAGGTCGCCGACCCCCGCCGACTCGCGGTGCCGGTAGATCTCGACCGGCGCCGACCCGGGGCGTACGACGTGGATCGTGGAGCCGTCGTCGTCGGTGGAGCGGCCCACCACCGCGGTGCCGTCGCGGCCCAGGGCCAGGCCCGCCGGGTAGGACGGGGCGAGCCCGGGCACGCCCGGCTCGTCCGGGCCACCGCCGAAGGGCTGGCGCCGCCACACGCCGAACTCGTCGCCGTCGGTGTCGTCGAACCACCAGATCCACGCGCCGTCGGGCGTCAGGACGCCGTCCGTCGTGCCGTTGGGTCGGTCGGTGGCCCGGCGCTGCTCCCCGGTGGCGCGGTCCCACGCGTAGAGCTCGTACGTCCCCGTCGCGTTCGACACGAACAGAGAGCGGTCCGGAGCGTCCTCCGCCCAGTCGGGAAGCCCCACCCTCGGCGCCCTGAACCGCTTCTCCCAGTCGGGCATGGCTGCGTCAGTCGTCATGCCCCCATCCAACCTGAACATTCGGGCGGCCGGGTGGCAGTGCCGTCGCCAAAGCGTTCTCCGAGTTCAGAGCTTGATCACACCCCGCCACTTCCACCCGGCGCGCAGCACCGCGACCTCAAGAGGGGTCGTGACCTGCCGGGTGTCGAACCGGAACACCACGTCGCGTCGCTTACGGCCGTCGTTCCCCAGCACGGTCCTCTTCTCCGTGAACACCGAGGGGGCATGGCCGCGTCCGTACTCCACCTTGGCGTGACCGGCGGCAGGGCTCACCCACCGCTCGTGGACGACCCGCACCTCGTGCTTCTCCGGGACCAGCCGCATGCTGATCTTCATGCGCAGCCCTACCCGCTTCAGGTCGCACTCCGCCACCAAGTCGGGCTTCTCTCCGTCTCCACCCTCGCGGACGGTGTAGAGCGCGTCGGGATGGTTCAGTGCGAGCAACACCTCACGAACCGCTGTCGCCGGTTTCTTGGTGACGTGGCTGCCGGGGACCCTCGTGCCGGTCCACTTGCTCAAAAGGCCCATGGCTGTGCTCGCGTCCCGGTGTCGGAGTGAACTGAGCGGATGAGGTCCTGGAAGTCTCCCAGGACCTCATCGTGTTGAACCGCGGTGGCGGTCAGAGCCAGGCGGATCAGCACGCGGCTCGCTGGATCCTCGATGCCCGGCAGTGACATGTACGCCTGCGTCTGGACGAGCTCGCGGTGGATGCCGTTGACGGTGGCGGAGAAGGCCAGGCGCTGAGTCAGGGCCGGTGCGCCCGCGGCGCCCGCTTCACTGCGCTGCTCCACCTCCACGCCGGCGACGGCATCACGCAGCCGCCCGACCGACTCGTCGGCAATGTCGACGAGCGTCGTCGATGGCTCGGCGAGCACCTCGCCGGCGATGGTGATGTTCGCGGCGAACCCAGCATCCGGCTGCGGGTGCACTGCTGCGAAGGCCACATCCTCGGCCAGCTCGGGGCGGGCGGGAACCCAGCCCTCCGGCAATCGGAATTCGATGGGGATCGGCAATGGTGTCGGCACCTCCTGCTCTCCTTTCTGAAGGGTTGGTCAGTCGAACCAGCCAGTGATGGTGTCCCTGAGAGAGGTGGCTCCGTGTCCGATCACCTTCGTGCCGTCGCCGACTGCATCGGCTAAATCACCGGCACATTCGCTCAGCTTGTGCGGGTCGACCGTGATCTCTAACCCGAGCGATCCGCCGACGATGGGAGAAGCACCGGCATCCGCGTCAAGACGGTAGACGCCGTTGTCGTCCTTCTTCCAACCACCCCAGGCCTCGAACCCGGGGCCGGCCCATCCCTCGGCTGTTCCGCCGATCCCGATGCCGGCGACCTCGAAGCCCGTAGCGCCGCCGATCTTGCCCCCGGCGAACGCCTTCGCCTTCACCAGGACCTCTTTTTTGGTCACCTTGCCGGTGGCGCCCATTTCACCGCCCACGAAGCCGTCACCCCGTACGTATCCGCCGATCCAAGGGCCGTACTCGGCACGGCCCTCGGTCAGACCGCGCACGCCCAAGGACACTTCGGCCTTGCCGGCGATGCCCTGCTCGGTGAACCCGTAATTCGCGGTGGCTCGGCCTCCGCCGTAGACGTCGCCGACCCACGCAAGCTTCATGTCGCCATCGGTGACCGTCGCTTTGCCGGTGTCGTGGAACATGTCGATGTACGCCTTGAGAGAGCCTTCCTTGCCGTACTTGGCTCCCGAGACGGTGAAGCCCATCTTCGGCCACCCGTCTGTCTTGGTGTCCGCGTCCTTGCCCTGGTTCTGGTCAATGTGGCCGTGCGCCTGCCCGTTGAATCCGGTCACGGTGCCGTCCGAGATATCGCCGTCCATCACCACGTTCTGCAGCGCGATCTGCACGTCCTCGTCAGCTTTGTCCCCGTCCTTGAGGCACTGATTGATGACTAGTTGCCAGGAAGCGACGGCCTCATGGATGCCGTTGCGGTAATCGGGGTCGTGAACCATGGCCATGTGGTCGGCCTCGGTCAGCTTGGAGATGTCGAAGGAGACCTCGCCCTGGTCGGAGACCTTCATGCCCGCCTTGATGGCATCCTCACGGGCGTGCTCAAGCTGCCTCCGCAGGCTCGTGAACCCTGAGTGCGCTTCGCGCAGCAGTGAGGCGACGGCCTTCGCCTCGGTCTGGGCCTTCTGGAATTCCGTGAGCGTGATGTCGAACCGCTTGCTGGCTGCTTGCGCGCTGAGCCCGGTCCATGTACTGCCCATCGATATGCCGTGCACGTCACGGCGGTACACGCCTTCCAGATCGTGGAATCTCTTGGTCGCCATGTGCTCCCACTGCTCGGCAGCCGTGGTGAGCGTGGACAGGTCGGTCGTCAGGAGTTCGTAGTAGGTCGGCATGAGGTCCCCGTTGGATGCTGCGGCACTGTTCGTCGAAAGGGCAGGGATCAGAATGAGTCGAGCGAAGACGAAGCGCGGACCCCGGATCTGACCGAAGCATCCGTGCCTGCCAATGTGGTGTTAGTGCTGAGCAACGCGGCCTTCTCCGATGAGAGCCGGCGCGTGAGGTTCCGCACCTGGTCACCCCAGACTGACTGGACCTTCGCCATACCTTTGGACGTGAGCCATCCATGCCCGTCCTTGGGTCCGAATGCCTTCACGACTCCTTGGCTATCGGAGTCGGCCGAATTCCCCGCGTCCGTGGTGTCGGGCTCGATGTGATCTTGAATGGCTTGGGCCGCAGCACGCTTCTGCGTGGGCGACGACGCCAAATCCGGCTGGCCGAAAGCGGGTTGGCCCCCGCCCCCATCGGCCGGGATCTGGTTCAGACGCGTGCCGACAGAACCGGCTGATCCTCCGGCATCTCTCACGGTTCCCCCGTTCAGTCATGGGCTCGCGAGCTGATCTACACGCCATGTCGTGGCGTATATGGCACGTCCGTGCGATCGCTCAGATTTGGGACCGAGTATCTGTGGTCAGGCGCGCACCGCGAGCCCGGAACGCCTGGGCCGGATCTTGGGGCGGCTCAATACGGTCGGTGCTGGTCCTGCGGGTTCGTGCTGGTCAGCCGGTACGTCGGGCGGGGTCCGTACGCGACATGGGGACGGGTGACCTGTCCGGATACGGCTGCCCGATTCCGGCGCCGTGCGAGCGTGAATCCGGCCGGCGGTTCACCGGCCGGGTCTTCGCTTGGTGCGGCCATGCCCGGCCCGGGGCCGTGCTCCGAGGCCGCAACGCCTACGGCGCCCGGCGTTGCGGCCGAATGCATGCCTCAGGCATCCACCCTCGGGGCGAGCGGCTGCGCCGGTGACGGGTCCGGCCCTGCCGGCGCCACGGACCCGGCCGCCCCCGCTCACCCGCCCACCAGCCGAGCGAAACGGTCCAGGTCCACGTTGCCGCCGCTGATGATGACGCCCACCCGCTTGCCCCGGTAGCGCTCGGCCAGGGCCCGGGCGCCGGCGAGTCCGAGGCAGCCCGTCGGCTCGACGACCATCTTCAGGCGGGACGCGAACAGCCGCATGCCGTCGACGAGTTGGGCGTCGGAGGCGGTGAGGATGTCGCTCACGTGGTCGCGGATCAGGGGGAAGGGCCGGGTGCCCAGGTGCTGGGTCTGGGCGCCGTCGGCGAGGGTGTCGGGGGTGTCGATGTGCACGATGCGGCCCGCCCGCAGCGACTGGCGGCCGTCGTCGCCGGCCTCGGGCTCGACCCCGTACACCGCGCAGTCGGGCGCGAGGGCGCCGGCGGCGAGCAGGGTGCCCGAAAGGAGGCCGCCGCCGCCGAGCGGCACGAACAGCGCGTCGAGCGGGCCGGTCTCCTCGAAGAGTTCCTTGGCGGCGGTGCCCTGGCCGGCCATGACATCGGGGTGGTCGTAGGGCGGTACGAGGGTGAGGCCGCGCTCCTTCGCGAGCGCCGCGCCGATCTCCTCGCGGTCCTCGCTCCACCGGTCGTAGATCACGACCTCCGCCCCGTACCCCCGGGTCGCGGCCAGCTTGGCGGCGGGCGCGTCGTGCGGCATGACGATGGTCGCCGGGATGTCGAGCAGGGCGGCACTGAGCGCGATGGCCTGCGCGTGGTTGCCGGAGGAGTAGGCGACCACGCCGGCCCGCCGCTGTCCCGCGTCGAACCGCGACAGCGCGTTGAACGCGCCACGGAACTTGAAGGCCCCCATGCGCTGGAGGTTCTCGCACTTGAAGTACGCGCTCAGGCCGAGCTCCGCGTCGGTGAGCCGGGAGGTCAGGACCGGAGTGCGGTGGGCGTGCGGGGTGATCCGCTCGTGCGCGCGGACCACGTCGTCGTACGTCGGCAGCTGTTCCATGGCCGCCGAGCGTACGGTGAGCGAGTTGAGGGGCAGGTTACGGGGCCGGGTGCGCCGGGGTCTCCGCGGGGGCCGGGGCCGGGGTGACGTGGGCGACCGGCGCGGCGGCGGTGGCCGGAGCCGAACCGTCCTCGCGCATCGCCTTGGTCTCGCTCTTGAGGATGCGCAGGGACTTGCCGAGCGCGCGTGCCGTGTCGGGCAGCTTCTTCGAGCCGAACAGCAGGATCAGTACTACGGCCACGATCAGCAGGTGCCAGGGTTCGAGCCCGTTGCGCAGGAACATCCCGCGGTCCTCTCTCGTTCGCGTCCTACAGCCGTTGTCGTCCGGCCGGATTCTCGCCCGGCTGGGGCTGATGGCTCTTAATGAGACTTGCTACATTGCGCAACTGTACAACCAGACCGTACGACTCACCGTCTCCTCTACAGAAGAGGCGCGAATGAGGGATGAGGGGTCCGATGGCCGGGAGCCACAAAGCGGGAGCGGCAAGCAGGCGCGAGGGTGAGGAACCGGCCGCGCCGAGGCGCGGCAAGAAGCGCAGCCGCGCGCGCCTCATCGGCATCACCAGTCTCTCCGTGGTCGTCCTGGCCGTCGCGGGCGGCGGCTGGATCTACTTCCAGCTGAACGGCAACATCAAGACGTTCGACGACGGCGGCGTCTCCGCCAACCGGCCCGCCGCCTCAAGCGCGGGCTCGAACGTCCTGATCCTCGGCTCCGACACCCGCTCGGGCGACAACGCCCAGTACGGCCACGGCAAGGGCGACATCGGCCGCTCGGACACCGCGCTCCTGCTGCATGTGTACGCGGACCAGAAGCACGCCGTCGCGGTCTCCATACCCCGCGACTCCCTGGTCGACATACCCCCGTGCAAGCTCCCGAACGGCAGCTGGACCAAGGAGAAGCACAACGAGATGTTCAACTCGGCGTTCGAGGTGGGCGAGACGGTCGAGGGCAACCCCGCGTGCACCCAGAACACCGTCGAAAAGCTCACCGGGCTCCGCGTGGACCACACGATGGTGATGGACTTCGAGGGCTTCGCGAAGATGACCGAGGCCGTCGGCGGCGTCGAGGTCTGCGTCCCCAACAACGTCTACCAGGGTGACCTCAACCCGAACCTCCACCGCAAGGGCACCCTGGTGTTCGCCAAGGGCCCGCAGAAGGTCTCCGGCGCGAAGGCACTGGACTACGTGCGCATCCGGCACGGCATCGGCGACGGCTCCGACATCGGCCGCATCAAGCGTCAGCAGGCGTTCATCGGCAGCCTGATCAAGCAGGTCAAGGGCAACGGCCTCGACCCGACCTCGCTGCTCCCGCTCGCCAACGCGGCCACCAAGTCGATGACCGTCGACTCCAGCCTCGGCTCCGCCAGCAAGCTGATCTCGTTCGCGATGTCGATGAAGGGCATCGACCTGCACAACACCAAGTTCGTCACCCTGCCCTGGCGGTACGAGGGCCCGCGCGTGGCCGTCGTGAAGCCGGAGGCGGACGCGCTGTTCGCGGCGCTGCGCGCGGACAAGACCGTGGACGGCCAGGACGCCGGCGCCAAGGGCGCGAGCCCCACGCCCGCCGCCTCCGCGTCGCAGGCGGCGCCCGAGTCCGGCAAGGGCATCGCGGTCGCCGTCTACAACGGCACCACCGCCAAGGGCCTGGCGAGCACCGCCGCCGAGTCGCTGAAGAGCGCGGGCTTCACGGTGACCGGCGCCACCACCGCCGCCACGCAGGACTACACGCACACCGTCATCCAGTACGGCCCGGGCGAGGACGCCAAGGCCAAGACGCTGGAGACGCACTTCCCCGGCGCGCTGCTTCGCCAGGGCAAGAAGCCGGGCCTGAGCGTGATCCTGGGCACGCAGTACAAGGAGAGCGCCGGGGGTGCCTCACCCAGTACCGGCGCTCCCGCCGAGGTCCCCTCCTCCGTCGTGGACGCCGCCCGCTCGGCCGACGACAACATCTGCTCCAACCTCTCCTACGGGTGAGGCGGCACTGAGACGGCACTGAGGCCGCGCCCGCGCGTGCGCCGGGGCGGGAGGCAACGGGAGGTAAAGCGCGGGGGCGGAAACGTTATAAGGAAGGCAAAGGCGTTCGCGTCGGCGTCGCCCGGTCCTTGTGGTCCGTTCACTTACGGCTCATAGCTTCGCGGCCATGAGACACACCACCTTGAAGGTGCTCGCGGTGTTCGCGGCGGCCTCCGCGGTCGCCGCCTCCACGGCCGTCACCGCCAGCTCCACGCCCCGGCACGGGCACGGCGGCGACGGCGGCCGCGAGATCCACAACGTCATCTACCTGCTCGGCGACGGCATGGGCCGCACCCACGTCACCGCCGGCCGCGAGCGCTACTACGGCGCCCAGGGCAAGCTGAACATGGAGAAGCTGCCCTACACCGGCGCGGTCGCCACCTACGCCGTCGAGAAGGGCAGCGACCGTCCCGCCCTGGTGACGGACTCGGCGAGTGCCGCGACCGCCTGGGCCTCGGGCGTCAAGACGTACAACGCCGCGATCGGCGTGGACAGTTACGAGAAGAAGCGCGCCACGCTCATGGAGCAGGCCAAGGCGGCCGGCTTCGCCACCGGCAACGTCTCGACCGCCGAGATCACCGACGCCACGCCCGCCGCCCAGTTCAGCCACGCGCTGCTGCGCGGCTGCCAGGGCCCCACGTACTCCGACGCGGCGTGCCTGCCCAAGAACGCCGACGGCGGCTACGAGAAGGCGCCCGCCGACAAGACGCTGATCACCCCGATCGCCGAGCAGATCGCCCGCAACGGCACCGCCGACGTGGTGTTCGGCGGCGGCCTCGCCCGCTTCGAGCCCGACGACCAGCAGGCGCTGGTCCAGCAGGGCTACCAGGTGCTCGGCTCCTTCGGCGACCCCAAGTCGCCCACGCAGAACGCCGGTACGCAGCGGGTGGCGACCCGGGCCGACCTCGACAAGGCGCACGGAAGGAAGGTCGTCGGCCTCTTCAACCGGGGCAACCTCACCGTCGAGGCGGCGAAGGCGGCGCTGCCCGCGAACGCCCCGCAGCAGCAGGAACCCACCCTCGCCGAGATGGCGAAGAAGTCGATCGACCTGCTCGACGGCCGCTCCCGGAAGGGCTTCTTCCTCCAGATCGAGGGCGCCCAGATCGACAAGCGCAGCCACGCCAACGACGCCGCGCAGACGCTCGCCGAGGTCAAGGCGTTCGACGACGCGGTCAAGGCGGCCACCGACTTCGCGAAGCGGGACGGCCACACCCTGGTCGTCGTCACCGCCGACCACGAGTGCGCGGGCTTCAACATCGTCGAGAAGGGCACCTACACCAACGCCGAGGCGGCGGCGCCCCCGTCCAACACGGACTCCGGCAACCCGGCCAACAACTCCCTTCCCTCGCGCGCCACTTCGGGCGACAAGGACCGGTCCCGCTCCACCGGTCCCGTCAACGGCGCGGGCGCGGGCGACGCGAAGAACTTCGCCCCGGCCACCTTCCGCACCCCCGACGACCCCAAGGGCGTCAAGGACGGCAGCCTTGAGGCCAGCCTGTGGCTGACCTATCTCTCCGGGAACCACACCGGCGCGGACGTGCCGATCTTCGCCTACGGCCCCGGCGCCGCCCGGTTCGCGGCGAGCCAGCTCAACACCGACCTGTACGGGAAGATGTACGGCTCGCTGTTCGGCCGCGCGCCGCGCGCCTGACCGCCCCCGTCCCGCCCGCCGCACCCGGCCCGCGCACCCCGTCCGCCGCACCCCGCCCGCCGCGTCCCGAACGCCCCGTCCGAGCACCGCACAGGAGTCGTACGTCATGAGTCCGAGCCGCATCACGGCCCCCGCCGTCCTGGCCGTCCTCGCCCTCGCCCTGGTGACCGGCTGCGGCGGCGGGTCCGGCGGCGGGCGGACCGAGGGGGCGGCGGAGCCCGGCCCCGTCCCCTCGGTGAGCTTCACCGCGCCGCGCCAGGCCGCAGCTCCCGCCGCGTACCAGAAGCTCGCGCGGGGTGAAGTACGCCTGGAACAGGGGCCGTTCAGCGACCGCGTGAAGGTCACGGGGGCCGCGATCGGCGCGCGGTCGGCGGTGACCGGGCACCTCGCCGTCACCTCGGACGTCAGCGAGCTGATCGCCCTTGAGCTGCGCGCCGCCTACTACGACGCCGACGGCAAGCTCCTGGGCACCGGCTCCTACCACTACGCCGAAGAGGGCCACGAGGGGCAGGAGGGGCGCCAGGGGCAGGGGGCGCACGGGGCCGGCCAGGTGCCGCCCGCCGAGGGCGCGGGCATCGACTTCGAGATCGTGCCCGCGTCCCTGGGCGCCACGCCGGCCGGCGCGGTGCTCTCCCTTCCCGTACTGGTCAACGAGTAGGCGCAGCCCAACTGCCGCTGGGCCGCCCTGGCCTCAGACCCGGGCGGCCATCGCGCTGAGCTCTTCGTCCAGCTGCGGGCCCGCGTTCCAGCTGCCCACGCCGATCTCCGCGGTGATGCCGGGCCCGAAGCCCGCGATCAGACCCCGGGCGCCGTCGTCCATGCCGCCCTCGTCGAAGAGCCGGGCCAGCGCGTCGAAGACGACCGAGCTCGCGATGTTGCCGCGCTCGGTGAGGGTGCTGCGGCTGAAGCGGAACATCTCAGGGCCGAGGTCGAGGAAGTGGCACAGGTCGTCCAGGATGCGCGGACCACCCGCGTGCACGATGTAGAAGTCCAGCGCGCCGACCTCCCAACTGTGCTGCGACACAAGGGTTTTGAGGGCGGGGGCCAGCATCTCCATGGTGCCGGGCACCCGCTTGTCGAGCTGGAAGTGGAAACCCGTCTCGCGCACCGCGTAGGAGATCCAGTCCTCGGTGTCCGGCACCAGATGGGAGCCGTTGCGCTCGATCCGCATGCCGACGCCGCCCTCACCGCGTACCACGGCGGCCGAAAGGGCGTCCCCGAACAGGCCGTTGGAGAGCAGCGAGCCGACCCCGATGTCGGTGGGCTGGTAGAGCAGCGAGCAGAACTCGCACGACACGATCAGCACGTTGGAGCCCGGGTAGGCCGTGATGAAGTCGTGCGCCCGGTTGATCGCCGCGCCGCCCGCCGCGCAGCCGAGCTGGGCGATGGGCAGCTGGCGGGTGTCGGAGCGGAAGCCCATCGTGTTGATCATCCAGGCGGTCAGTGAGGGCATCATGAAGCCCGTGCACGACACGTAGACGAGCAGGTCGATGTCGGCGGCCTCGACCTCGGCGTGGGCGAGCGCCCGGCGCACCACGTCGGGCACCCGCCGCTTGGCCTCGGCCTCGTACATCCGGTTGCGGATCTCGAAGCCGGGGTGGGCCAGCGTCTCCTCGACCGGCTGGACGAGGTGGCGGGTCAGGACGCCGGTGTTCTCGATCAGGCGCAGGACCAGGCCGAGTTGGGGGTGGTCGGCGTGGGTCTCGCGGGCGATCGCCAGGGTCTGTTCCTGGGTGATGACATGGTCGGGTACGGCGACCGCCGGTCGGCACAGGGTGGCCATCTAACTGCCCTTCAGTTGGTGGGGGTCGGTCACCAGGCGACCGGAAGGCTGAGCGGGTGGCGCCAGATGGAGTGGGTGTTCCACGGCACGTCGGTGGGGGCGCCGGCCAGGCGGAGGCCGGGGAAGCGGGTGAGCAGGGAGGTGAACGCCACCTCCAGCTCCATCTGGGCGAGCGGGGCGCCGAGGCAGTGGTGCGCGCCCCAGCCGAACGTCATGTGCGGGACCGTGCCCCGTTCCAGGTCGACCTCGTGGGCCCGGTCGAACTTGCCGGAGTCGCGGTTGGCGGTGAGATAGGAGACGTGGACGATGTCCCCGGCCCGGATGAGCACCCCGCTCAGCTCGACGTCCTCGGTGGCGACCCGGGGGATGCCGACGCCCTTGCGGAACGGGATGAAGCGGAGCAGTTCGTCGAGGACCGAGGGGAAGCGCTCCGGGTGCGTGCGCAGGCCGTCGAGGATGTCCGGCCTGGTCAGGAGCGTGTACGCGATGTTGCCGAGCTGGTAGGTGGTGGTGTCCTGGCCGGTGATGAGCAGGACCATCGCCATCACGGCGAGCTCTTGGTCGTCCAAGAGTTCATCGCCGTCGCGGGCGGTGGCGAGGGTGGAGATCAGATCGTCGCCGGGGGCGCGGCGGCGGGCGGCGGTGAGGTCGGTGAAGTAGGCGCGCAGCTCCGCCTTGGCCCGCACGGCGGCCTCCCGCCCGGCGGCCCCGATGTTCATCATGGTCAGCGCGTGGGCGCGCAGCCAGTCCCGTTCGCCGTCCGGGATGGCCAGGACCTCGCAGATGGTGACGAGGGGGAGCGGCGCGGCGATGTGCTCGACGTAATCGGCGGGTGAGCCGTGCGCTGCCATCGCGTCGAGGAGTCCGTCGACCACGCGCTGGGTGCGCTCGCGCATCCGCGCCACGTGCTTGGGGGCGAAGCTCTTGGCGACCAGGCTGCGCAGCCGGCTGCTGGCCGGCGGGTCCATGAGGTTGATCGACTCGTCCTGCACGATGGGCTCGGGCGTCATGCGCGGAAAGTCCCGGCCGATGACGGCGCTGCGGCTGAAGCGGCGGTCGGTGGTCACCGTGCGCACGTCCTCGTAGCGGGTGACGAGCCACGCCTCGCCCTCCCCGTACGCCATCCGGATCCGGGCGACCGGCTCCTCGGTCAGCATCCGCTGGAGCTGGGGGTCGAATTCGAGTGCGTCGGCGTAGTCGAAGGGGCAGCTCCACACGGTGTCTGTGGTCTCCACGAGGCGAACTCCGGGGTGTCAGGGACAGGCTGGGCGGGTCACCAGCCGTGTATCCCCGGACGCCGTCATGGGCATGTCCGTGAAGAACCTAATTAACCGATTAGAGGGAGAGCCGCCCGGCGCGCGTACCGTCACCGGGCGCGCCCGCGCGCGCCGTGTTACGTGGGCTGCGAGGCCCCATAGTGCCGGCTCGGCCGGTGAGGTGATGGTGTCCGGGGTGAGCGCGGCAGCTCCGTACGGCCGAGCGGCGCGTCCCTTCCCGGCCCGTGCGTGCGAACCCTGGTTCAGCGGACGAGCCCCTCCGGCCGGGCGTACGTACCGAGGCGCGCCCGGGTGATGCCGCTGACGCAGCGCGCCCCGCAGCGGTCCGAAGGCACCACCAACTGGGCGCCCGCACCGTCGAGTTGGGCGCCGCCCAGCACGGTGCGAGCAGGGCCGGCGAGTCACCGAAGTCCTCGTCGCGCCTCACACCTGGTCGTCCACCAGCTCGCGCGCGCGGAGTCCCGCCTGGAACCGGGAGGTGGCGCCGAGCGCGTCCATCACATCGGCGACCCGCCGCCGGTACGTACGCAGCGACATGCCGAGGTGCCGGGCCGCCGCCTCGTCGGTGTGCCCCGACCCGAGCATCCGCAGGATCCGCCGCCCCTCCGAGCCCAGCGCGGCGGGAGGCCGGCGCAGATGGTCGTCGAGGTCGAGGGAGGTCTCCCACGCGGCGTGGACGAGCGTCCTGAGACCCGCGACGACATCGGGCGAACGGATCACCGTGTACGTGCGGGCGCCCCGGGTGGGGACACCCGCCAGGATGGCGACGCGCCGGTCGAGCACGATGGTCTCCTGGACCAGCGGCGCCGGGGAGATCCGGATCTGCGCGCCCTTGGCGGCCATCCTGGTCAGCCGCAGCTCGGCGCGCGCGTCGGCAAGCGCCCGCGGGGTGTAGAGCTTGCGCAGGGCCACGCCGCCCGGCTCGGTGGTGGGGCGCAGCCCGGCGGCGAACGCGGTGCGCACCCCGACCGACCAGGTCACCGGGTCGGCCGCGGCCACAAGGAACTCCCGCCGTGCCCCCGCGAACAGATGCCCGGCCCGGTCGATGAGCGCGCGCTCGCCGTGGAGGGTCACGATCGGTTCGTCGTTCATGGTCCGGCCAGTGTGCGGGGCACGGGAGATCGGGTCAACGCGCGGCGGCGGCACGGGGGGAACGGGCATCCCACCCGCCGCACCCATCGCTCCGGCCTGTTCCGCGAACCGCCGTGACCTGCCACGCTGTTGCGATGACAGAGGTGTTCTTGCGGCGGCTGTCGCGATGGCAGGCCGAGCAGCAGCGGGAATCCGTCGCGGATCTGTACGTGGCGGCCTACGAGAACGTGCCCGCCGCGCCCGGCGCACCCGGCGTGCCGGGCGGGTTCCTGGGCCGGGACGGCTTCCTGCGCCGCTTCGCGCAGGATGTGCAGCGGCCCGGCTTCGACATGATCATCGCGGGGGACCCGTTCCTGCTCGGCTGCGCGTACGGCTACCCGCCGGGCCGCGAAGGCGAGTGGTGGCACGGTTTTCGCGGGGCGGCGACCGACGGCGACGAGGAACTGGCCGCGTCCGACCGGGTGTTCGCGCTCGCCGAACTCATGGTGCTGCCCGCCCGCCGCCGCGCGGGCGTCGCCACCCGCCTGAAGGAAAGACTCCTGGAACGCCAGGAGGCCGACCTGCTCACGGCCCTGATCACCCCCACGAACACGGCGGCCGCGGCGGCCTTCACGTCCTGGGGCTGGACCCGTTCCCCCCAGCCCACCCCCACCCCACCCCTGACCGCCTGGACCCACCGCCCCAGCCCCTGAGCCCAATCCGAAGCCGACGCCCTGCGTCGCCCGTCGCCCGTCGCCCGTCGCCCGGGTCCCGGCATCAGACCTGCCCGAGGCCGATCCCCACGGCGAAAGGAGCCGCCACCTCGACCCTGCCGGGGAACACACCGCCGTCGCGATACGTCCTGGTCGCGGGGTGCCTGGCCGGCCGGGGTGGTGGCGGGCAAGTGGACTACAGGAATTGCCGGGAATTGGTCACATCCGGGGCCGGGTGTGCTCCGTACTGTCGGCGGGGTCCTCGGGGGCGGGGCTCGTCCCCGGGGGCGCCTTCCGTGCGCCGGGGCCCGGCGCGTGGCGGATCGTCCCGCAGTCGCTGAGGAGCACCCCATGAACCCCTCGATCCTCGTGGTCCACCGCCCCGCCGCCGGGCGCTACACCACCCAGTTCCGCGGCGTCGTCGCGGCCGCCGCCGAGCTCGGCGTGGCCACGGTGGCGCTGCTGCCGGCCGGCTCACGGGCGCCCGAGGCGGACGGGCTCGCGCGGTACCACGCCGACCTCGACGACCCGGCGGCCCTGCGCGCCGCCGTCGCCCGCATCGTCACCGAGCACCGCATCGAGAGGATCTTTCCCCTCTTCGAGGGCGACGTCCTGCCCGTGAGCCGGGCCCGCAAGGAGCACGGGATACCCGGCCTCACCCCGGAGCAGGCCCTCAACTTCCGGGACAAGAACGTCATGCACCGCAGGGCCGAGGAACTGGGCGTGCGCGTGGCCCACTCCTGCCGCCCCGACACCCTCACGGCGGTCGCGGAGTTCGCCGAGCGGGCCGGCTACCCCGTCGTCGTCAAACCGCACGCGGGCTGGGCCTGCGGCAACACCTACCGCGTGGACGACCGGGCCGAACTCGACCTCGCCTGGGCGAAGATGGGCGACGACCGGCACGAGTACCGGGTCGAGGAGTTCATCTGCGGCACCGAGTACCACGTCGACTCCCTCTTCCAGGGCGGCGAGCCCGTCTTCGCGCAGCTGTCCCAGTACACGTACTCCGTCCTGGACTACCTCGACGAACCCGGCGGCACCATCTCCCGCAAGTACGGCCTGACCCCCGGTGAGCGGCGCGTCTTGGACCTGAACACCGTCGTGGTGGGCGGCTTCGGCCTCGGCACGGGCGTCGCGCACGCCGAGTTCTTCCTCCTGGACGACGGCGACATCGTCTTCGGCGAGGCCGGGGCCCGGGCCGGCGGCGGCTCGATCGTGCCGGCCATCGAGGCCGGGCGCGGCATCAACCTGGCCGGCGAATGGTGCCGCCTGGAACTCGACCCCGGCCACCGCCCCGCCGCCCGCCTCGGCCCGGAGACCGGCACCGAGTACCTGTCGTCGAGCCAGTACGGGACGATCACCGCGATCACCTCGGCAGCCGAACTGACCGCGCTGGACGGCGTGGTGGACGCGGACGTGTGGAAACGCGTCGGCGACGTCCTCACCCCGCCGACCGCCTCCAACGACGTCCTGGGCTGGTACGTCTGCGAGGGCGCCGACTTCGACGACGTATGCACCCGCTTCAAGGCGGTACGGGACAGCTTCCGCGTGGAGACGGCCCCGGCCCCGCAGCCATGAGCGGGCCGAGCCGCCTGCGCCAACTGCCGCTCCCGCTCCAGGCGTTGTTCGTCGCCACCTTCGTCAACCGGGCCGGCATGTTCGTCTTCCCGCTCCTCACCGTGTACCTGGTCCGGGGAAAGGGCCTCGATCCCGGCGCCGCGGGCCTGCTCATCAGCGTCGCCGGCACGGGACTCCTGGCCGGCAGCCTGCTGAGCGGGCCGGTGTGCGAGCGCGGGGGCCGGCGCGCCGCCCTCCTGACCGCACTGGTCCTCAACGCCGCCGGAAACCTCGGCCTCGCGGTGCTGGACGGCCCGCCCTGGACGTACGCGACGCCGCTGTTCGTCGCCCTCACCGGCACGGGCATGTTCGGCCCCGCCTCCAACACCCTGGTGGCCGCCCTGACCACCCGCGAGCAGCGCCCGTTCGCGTACACGGTGGGCTACATCGCCACCAACCTGGGCATGGGGGTGGGCCCACTCCTCGGCGGCCTGGCCGCCGCGTACTCCTACCGTGTCATGTTCGCGGGCGACATCCTCGCGAGCCTGCTGTGCGCCGAATTGATCAGGCGCTGGATACCGCACGACGGGCGTACGAGCGTGGCGACGACGGCCAACTCCCGTACGCGACGCGGGGTTTCGGCAGTCACGCCACAACGGGACCGCCCCCGCCGCGACCGGCACCCCCGCCACGACCGGCACCACCGCCACGTCCGCCTCCTGGTCCTGCTCTCCTTCTTCTACGTCGTCCCGCTCATCGGCCTCGAATATGCGCTGCCCCTCACCGTCACCACGGTCCTGCACGGTTCGGCGGGCCTGGTCGGGGTGGTCTACACGATCAACAGTGTCGTCGTGGTCGGCCTCGGTCTGCCGATCGAGAAGCGCCTGCGCGGCCACGGCGTCAAGCGGCCGCTGCTGGTCGCGGGGCTGCTGTGGACGCTCGGGCTCTGCGTGATCGTCCTCGGGTTCTCGCTGCCCGCGCTGCTGCTCTCCACGGTGGTGTGGACGCTCGGCGAGATCATCGCGTCCGTCGTGGTGCCCACGTACGTGGCCGACCAGGTGGAGGAGCGCCGGGTGGGCCGCCTCATGGCGCTGGGCGGATCCGTCCTGGGGCTCGCGCGGCTGGCCGTGCCGGCGGGCCTGGGCGCGCTGTGGACGGCCGAGGGACACCGCGCCGTCTTCCTGGTCCTGCTGTGCGCCCCGCTCGTGGGCATGGCCGGGTTCGCCCTGGTGAGGACGCGGCCCGTCGCGCCGCAGGGCGTACGCGCGCCTGGTGATCTAGAAGGGCGTACTGACGGATCATCAGTCGAGGCCGCTGGAGGAGCGTCGCCGGGCGGCGGAGGCCGGGAGGTGGGGCGCGTCGGCGGGGAAGCGGGATGAGCCGGCCGAGGATGAGCCGGTCCGGGGCGGGCCCAGCGCCTCGCGTACGGCGCCGGCGAGCACCGCGACGCCCTGAGTGATCCGGGGCGCGGGCAGGGCGGCGTACCCCATGAGGAAGGAGGGCTCGGCGGGCGGGTCCTGGACGAAGTAGCCGGACGCGGGGTAGATCCGCACCCCGTGGCGGGCCGCGGCCTCGGCGAGCCGGTCCTCCGAAACTCCGCGCGCCCCGGTCAGCGTGACCAGGACGTGCAGCCCCGCCGCCTCGCCGGAGACGCGGACCCCGGCGCCGAAGTGGTCGTACAGCGCCTGAAGGAGCCGGCTGCGGCGCTGGCGGTAGAGGCGGGACATGCGGCCGATGTGGCGGGCGTAGGCGCCGGTGGTGATGAAGTCGGCGAGCGCGTCCTGGGTGACCGTGGGGGAGAGCCGGTCGGTGATCCACTTGATGCCGAGGAACGGCTGGACGAGGTGCGGCGGCAGGATGGCGTAGCCGACGCGCAGGGCGGGGAAGAGGGTCTTGCTGAAGCTGCCGACGTAGACGACGGTGTCGCGGTGGCGCTCGGCGGCGAGCGCGGGGAGGCGGTCGCCGGTGAAGGTGAACTCGTTGTGGTAGTCGTCCTCCAGGATGATCGCGCCGTGTTCGTACGCCCAGCCCAGGAGCGCGCGCCGCCGGGCGGCGGAGAGGATGAACCCCGTGGGGAACTGGTGCGAGGGGGTCACATACACCAGCTTCACGCGGCCGGGATCGTGCCCGTGGGCGCGTACGCGGGCGTCGATGTCGTCGACCCGCAGGCCCTGCGGGTCGACGGGTACGGGGACGACGGCGGCCCCCGAGCAGCCGAAGATCTGGCGCAGAACGGTGTGGCTGGGATCCTCGATGACGACCACGTCACCCGGCCCGGCCAGGGTGCGGGCCAGGATGTCCAGGGCCTGGGTGGCGCCGCCGGTGACCATGATGTGCTCGGGCGACGCGTCCAGGGCCCGGCTCTGGCGGACCAGCGTGGCGATCTCGGTACGCAGCGCGAAGGAGCCCTCGGCGGGCCCGTACCCGAGCGCGGCGGCGTCCGCGCGGCCGTAGGCGCTGTGCAGGGACTGGCGCCAGCGGGCCATGGGGAACTCGGCGAGCGCGGGCGTACCGTGCCGGAAGTCGACCGCACCGTCGGGACGGAGGCTCGGCGTGGTGTCCCAGGGCTGCCAGAGCGCGCTGCTGCCGTCGGTGGGGCGGGGCGGGAGGGGCGCCAACTCGGGTGCGGGGGGCGGGGGTTGGTGTCTGGCCGTGCGGGCCACGCGTTGGCCGGGGCCTGGTCCCGGGGCGGGGCCCGGTGCGACGCGGGTGCGGGAGCCGCGCCGGGCGACGAGGACGTTGTTGGCACGCAGCAGCTCATAGGCCCGGGTGACGACGGTCCGCGACACGTCGAGCTGCCGGGCGAGCTCACGAGAGGCAGGCACCACGTCCCCGGGCCGAAGCCGCCCGGCCCGAACGAGAGCGGTGATCTGCTCGGTGATCTGCTGCTGGAGCGGCGTGCGGGAGCCCCGCCGCAACACGACAAGCAACTCAACCGACCCCATGCCGTCCCCTCGCTCCAGCCGCGCGGTGTGCCTCGGCCACTGCCCTCATCGATCGCCGGGCTGACGGGGAACCTCTTCCGGATCGCCGGACAGCTCGCTGCGAGCGTAGTGTTGTACCGAGCCGCCCTGGCCCCGCGAAGCCCGGCCAGGGCTTCGGAGAGCCGCTAGCGATCAGTCCTCTCGTGGGAGGCGGCGGGGCCCGACATGTTGAAGGTGAGGGCGGAGACGTCCCGGCTCTGGACCACGGTGGCGCCGCTTTCGACGTTGCCCCCGATGCTGTTGTGCACGTCACCGCCCGAAGAGCCGGCCTGCGCCCGTTGCCACCACTCGTCCAGCAGCGTGCGGAACTCGCTGTCCAGGGCGGCGCGTACGCCGAGGGCAGTGGCCAGCGCCTGGGCGCGCAGTGGGTCGGCCGGCTCTCCCTCCAGCGCGGCGACTTCGAGTTCGCCGGAGCTGATCAGGGGTGCTGCGGCGTCGTCCGCCCCCTGCGTCGCGGCGCGTCCGAACGGCCGCCGCACCAGCGCGATGAGTCCTTGCCATGCGTGGCGTCCCGCTTCGCCGCCGACTCCGCCGGCCAGCGCGGCGAGGGCCGCTGCGGTGATCGGGTCCATACTGGGCTCCCTCGTTGGCTGTGTCGGGCGACGGATCCCCTCAACCTTAGGCCGAACGTCCCGCAGAGGGAGCAGTTCCGCTACGCCGGCTCCGGTCTCAGCCCCCTACCGTGTCCGGATCGTACGCGTCGTCATGTCCCGTGTGCGCCACCGCTGTTGGGGCATGGTGCGCCGCTGTGTTCTCCGTACGCCGTCCGATGCGGCGAGGAGACGAGGATCCGGGCCCAGTGCCGGATCAGCGACCACGACAGCACGGGACTCCGTCGCGGGGCCGTTGGTCGCCCTCGAAGACCGGATTCCTGATCGTGGCGGGCTCGGAACCCCTCCCTCCTCGCCCCGGGTCCAGTACCGTGACTACGGGCTGGAGATCCCGGGAGGCGGTGGTTCGTGAGCGTGCAGGACGGTCCGGAACGCCCGGGGCAACCAGGGATCAGGAATGACCTCTCCGGCAGTGTGCGGGGGCAGCTGGCCCAGGCCGGCGTCGTCCACGGCGGCATCACCTTCAACTACCACCACACGGGGCAGGAGACGGCGCCACCCGACCGGCGTCCCGACCAGGTCCCCCGGCCGCCGCGTGGCTTCGTCAACCGCCAGGAGCCGCTGGCCGAGCTCGACGGCTTACTCGCGTACGGCGGCTCCGCCGACTGCCCGATCGGCGTCTTCAGCGGGCTCCCCGGGATCGGCAAGACAGCCGCTGCCTGCCAGTGGGCCCACAACAACAAACCGCGCTTCCCGAGCGGACAGATCTTCATCGACTTCGCGGGCCTGCGCGGCGGCACCGGCGGGGACGTCTCCGAAGCCCTTGCCATCTGCTTGCGCGCCCTCGGCGTGGGCGACCCGTACCTCCCCGCGGGACTCGCCGACCGTACGGCTCTCTACCGGGACCTGTCCGCCAGGCACCAGATGCTGGTGGTGCTGGACGACGTGACGCATCCGGCGCAAGTGAAGGCCCTCGTCCCGCAAGGGCCCGGCAGCGCCGTACTGGCGACCAGCACCTGGCGCCTCGGTGAGCTCGTGCTCGACGGCGCATCCCTGTTCCAGCTCGAAGTCCTCGGGACCGACAGCTCACTGGAGCTGCTGTCGGTCCTCTGCGGTCCCCAGCGGATCGCCGACGAAGCCGAGGCCGCGGCCCGGCTGGCCGACCTCTGCGGCGGGCTGCCGCTCGCCCTGCGCATCTGCGGTGCGCGGCTGCTCACACAGCGCCGCCTCACGATCGGCGCGCTGGTCACCGAACTCTTCGACGAGCAGAGCCGCCTCAGTCGCATCGCCGTGTCCTCACCCCACGAGGAGCGCACCGTGTCCGCAGCCCTCGAACTCGCTTACCGGGACCTCCCCGAGTCCGCCGCCCGCGTGTACCGGGTCCTCGGCCTGCTGCCCGGCCTGAGCTTCGACACCGCCGTCGCCGCGGCGGCCGCCGGGCCGGACACCGGGGACCGGGTCCAGGAAGCCCTGGACGTACTGGAGGCCGCGAGCATGCTCGCGGTGACGGACGACGGCAGGTACACCCTGCACGGCCTGGTCCGGCTGCACGCCCGGGCCGCCGCCCGCGCCCTCGACCCGGCCGACGCGGAACGCGACACGGTCCGGCGGGTGGCCGGTCACTACCTCGCGCTGACCGTCGCTGCGGATCTCGCGGTCCGGGCCGATCGTCTCCGGATCGTCCAACTCGCCCGTGACGCGGGTACGTCAGGCCCCGGCACCGACGGGCCGTTCGCCGGGGGGACCGACCCCGGCCGTGACGCCATCAGCTGGCTGGAAGCCGAACGCGCCAACGTCCTCGCCGTGCTGCGGGCGGCAGCCGCCTTCGGGCTGGACCGCACCGTCTGGCAGACGGCCGAGGCGTTCACCGTGCTCTTCCTCCACCACCGGCACCTCGCGGACTGGCGGGAGTCCCTTGACCTGGGCGCCGAAGCGGCCCGGCGGGACGGCAACGCGGCAGCCGAGGCCCGGCTGCGCAGCCTGCTGTCCCGGCCGCTGCTCGACCTGGGGCGGGACGAAGAGGCCAAGGCACAGCTCGACCTGGCCGAGCAGCGCGCCGTGGAGTCGGGACACCTGGTGCTCCAGGCCTCGGTTCAGGAGTTCCTGGGCCGCTACTGGGACGTGCACGACCCGGCCCGGGCGGTGGACGCGTACCGGATGTCGCTCGCCCTCAACGCCGAGGCCGGGGAGCAGCGCGGGGAGGCTCTTGCCCGCCATTTCCTGGGCTGCGCGCAGAGCGCGACCGGTGATCACGCGGCGGCCCTGACCGCTCTCGGCCGGGCTCGGGAGGCATTCCTGGCCCTGGGCGACGGCCGGATGGCGGCGCGGTCGCTGGCCGACACCGGCCGGGTCCTGGCCCGTACCGGTGCGCGCGCGGAGGCAGCCGGTGCCCTGTCCCGGGCCGCCGACGACCTGCGCGCCGCCGGGGCCTCGCACTATGAGGCCCTTGCCCTGGAGGACCTGGCGGACCTACTGGCCGATCCGGTGCGGGTCAAGAGCTGCCTGCGCCGAGCGCTGGCGGTCTACGAAGAGGGCGGCAGCCCCCGCGCGACGGCGG
This sequence comes from Streptomyces sp. NPDC006711, assembly GCF_042869775.1. NCBI lineage: Bacteria > Bacillati > Actinomycetota > Actinomycetes > Kitasatosporales > Streptomycetaceae > Streptomyces > Streptomyces sp. NPDC006711. The sequence goes on along the minus strand of NZ_JBIAGO010000001.1, from coordinate 310,124 downwards.
TCCTGGCCCGGCTCGCGGCTGCCGGCTGATCCGTCGCCGGCGGCACCGAACGGAGCAGCAGCCGCTGCCGTCGCGCGCCGTGAGCCACGAGCACAGTGGTGGCGTCGAGGGGGAGATCGAGCCGAAGGCACGCGTAGACCACTGCGGCGGCGGTGCCGGGGTCGGTGCCCGCCCCCTCGGCGGTACGGACGTGGATCAGCCGCCCGTCGCGCATCCCGACGGTGCAGCCGGCCACGCCGGGCAGCGCCGCGATGCGGGCTCCGGGGAAGTCGTTCAGAAGGGCAACGACGCGCTGCCGCCCCGCCTCCAAGGCAAGGGCCTCCGTGGCATGGACCTCCGTGGCAAAGACCTCCGAGGATGAGCAGATGACCGTGGCGCTCTCGATGAGACGGGTATCCGGCTCGTCGACCTCGCAGGCCAGGTGCCAGAAGGCGGTGTCGGTCTCAGCCGTGCCCTCTGCCAGCGCGGCGGGGAAGCGGCGTATGTCCACCAGGAGTTCGCCCCCGGTGTCGCGCCCGACGGAAGTGTTCACCATCAGGGACCGGGCCCGTCCGGCGTCCGGGGCCGGGATCGGGAAGGCACGCGGACCGCGGCCGGGCTGGTGCGGCTGGTTGGGCTGCGTCGGCGGCTTCGGGTGCGGGAGTTCGAGGAGGTCGTAGACCAGCTCACGGAGCTTCGGCAGCGCCTGGCCGGGCTCGGCGAAGGCCGCTGCGGTCACCGCGGCGTACCGGTCAGGTCGGTGGTCGGCCACCGCCGTCGCCACCTGCGCGAGCAGCGGCCGGTCCGCGTCCAGCCGTCCCGCTGCCGTGCGCAGCGCGCTCCCGGCCGTGCCCGGAACGGCCTCCGACCCGAACGCGCCGAGCAGTACGGGGCGTTCGAGCGCCGCCCCGTACAGGGTCACGGACCCGTGGTCCCCGATGACTACGTCCGAGGCCACCAGGGCTTGCTGCCAGCCGTCCGTGGGATCGGCGACGATCAGGCCGGCCTCCAGGGCGCTCTGCTGCACGACCCGGATCTGCCAGGCACCGTGGCCCGCCCAGACGTTCGGGTGCAGCACCAGTGCCACCCGGAACTCGTCCGCCGGCAGCTGGGACAGCAGGTCGGCCGGAAGGCCCGGCCACGTCCCGGCAAGCGACTCCTCGCCCCAGGTCGACGTCACCAGGACCAGCCGCTGGCAGGGCCGCACGCCCAGGGCGGAGCGGTAGCGCCCCCGCCACCGCACGCTCGCCTGTAGCCGGTCGAGACACGGATCGCCGACCAGCACCGTGCTGCCGGCGGTGCCGGGATGGGCGGCGGCCAGCTGGGACTCCTGGTCGGGGTGGGAGATGGCGAGCCGGGCCCGCCCCGCCGCCAGCAGGTCGTCGTGGACCAGTCCGGACAGGCGGGTGCCCGGGCCGGCGGAATCGGGGACCTGCTTGTGGAAGCCGACCCCGTGCGGGAGCACCAGGACCGGGTAGTCGCCGGGCGGGACCTTGATGTTCTCGGAGGCGGAGACGAGCAGGTCGGGCTCGATCTCGGCGAGCTGGGGCCACGGGAGAGTGCGACAGCCCAGCGTCCGGAGCAGGTCGAGAACGCCGTCGTTGAAGGCGGAGGTGGGGTCGTATGCGAAGACGACGGCGATCCGCGGGTCGTCGTGGACGATCTCGGGCACCACGTCGAGTACGCGTACCAGCGACGTCACCGTCCGGGCGGCGACCACGATCGTGCGTTCGCCACCGAAGGTCCGCCAGCGTGCGGCGTCGCGTCCCACCGGGACGAGAATGCGCTCGTCGGACTCCATCGCGTACCTCCGCCCGAGGGCAGGATCGCACACAACCAGGTCAGACGGCCTTTCGGCTCCCGGCTCCCGGCTCCCGGCTCCCGGCTCCCGGCTCCCGGCTCCCGGCTCCCGGCTCCCGGCTCCCGGCTCCCGGCTCCCGGCTCCCGGCAC
>NZ_JBIAGO010000001.1:85118-308098 GCF_042869775.1 Streptomyces sp. NPDC006711 | reverse complement strand
TCCGGCTCCCGGCTCCCGGCTCCCGGCTCCCGGCTCCCGGCTCCCGGCTCCCGGCTCCCGGCTCCCGGCTCCCGGCTCCCGGCTCCCGGCTCCCGGCCAGCGTTTAGCACGCCCATGGCTGATCGGCAACCGTTTCACCACCTTCGTTCCGCGACAGGCTACTTGCCCTTCGGGTGCTCACGCAGCGGAAGCCGTTATTCGTTCAGCGTCTTGGCGGGTCCCTGCAAGGGGCCGTGGGGTTCGGCCCTTGGGTGGGGGTCGACGACCGCGCGGTGACGGCGCAAGGCCAGACCACGCCGCTGACAACGCCGGTCGTGCCAGGCGCACGGGGCCGGGCGACCCGCCCGGGTCACCCTCAGGAGTGAGGCCTGGCCAGGACGAGAACCGGCATGGGTGCGTAGAGCGTCGTGTGTGCCGAGGTTGGCGACGCCCAAGGCGTTTACCAGACCGCACCGTCTCCGTATTTTTGGAGGGCTTCAGATGACGACCGAGACCGGCACGAATAGCGGCAACTCCAACCAGCGGATGCCTGGCTCTGCCGCCGCCCAGCCGGACAGCAAGGAGCAGCGCGACCGCGTCGTCCCGGCGGCCGAGTACGCCTGGCTCCGGGCGGCGGCTGAGCTCTACGTCTTCGCCGAGCAGCGAGGGCTTCGACTGCTCCGCGCCGACGGCCCCAACAGGCATCTGCTGACGCAGGCGATGGTGGTCGACAGCGTCCTCCTCCTCCCGCCGGGCCGGCACCCGAAGGACGTCCTGCAAGACGTCGGAGCGGGGCCCTCGGCCGACCCCGCTGACACGACGCCATGAAAACCACTAGGCACCCGCCAACGGCTCGATGCGCCAGCGCCTCTTGCTCGGTCTGACCGAGCGGTGGGAAGAAGCGCTCGACGCCCGGTTCGCGATGTGCTCCGCGTCGCCGGTGCGTGCTCAACGTGCTTCTGCAATCGAGCAGGATCGTTCTCCACGGCGTTACCTAGACGCAGTTGGGCCCCTGGCTGCCGGACGGGGCGAGTCCGGCAGGCAGGGGCCCGCGCCACGACCCGGCCTTACTTCCGGGGGCTGACGCCCCGTACCAAGGGTCCGGGGGAGGAGATGAGGGTGATGCCTGCTTCCTCGTGGCCGGTCAGGGAGAGGAACACGCCGGTGGTCCAGCAGGCCGCGGACAGCCCGACTACGGCCCACGCGAGGGCGTTCCGTGAGTGCGGATGCTCCGCAGGGGTCTCGTCCGGCGTGTGCGGCTCGGTCGGCGGCGTTCCGTTCGGCTGCGGGTCATCCGGATGGCCGTTTGTAGTGGGCATGGCAAGCCTTCGTTTTTCGAGCATGCGGCAGCACGCGGTGAATGGGTGAAGGGACCTTGGACCGGCGGCGAGTTAGCCGCGCAAGTCCGGCCGTCGTGTCCGGTGGCGCCCCCGGACATGGAGGAGACTGCACCGCGCGGGGAGCCGATTCGAGTTCTCGCGAATTTGCGGACAGCCGCTGAGGTGGTCCTCCAGCATGTGCTGCTCGCTGCCCCGTCCGGAGCTTCTGACCTGCCCCTTTGCGAGTGCCGACGCCGAACCGGTCGGGTGGCGTCGCTACGAGCCGAACTTTTCGCAGCTGCTTGAGTCAGCCCGATCGTGCTGTTACAGCCGTCGGCGGCATACCGCTGCCTCGTGCACGTCCGTGACTCTCGCATGCAGACCTGGGGGTAAGCCACGCAACCACCATGACCAGCCAGTTCGGGTTCACCGTTCGTCGCGAAGGGCAGAGACGAGGGCAAGGTCAGGGCAAGCCGGCTGATGAGGGCGTTCCGGGCCTGGAGGGGGCTAAGAACATCGTCCTGATGCACGGGATAGACATCGACGCTGACTGCCGCACCGGCATTTCGGGACGTCGCGCCTACCGCACTTCCGGCACACGCGGGCTCCTCGTGTTCGGCCTGACCGAACAGCGGGAGTCAGCACTCGGCAGCCGCTTTCCGATGAGTTGGACCTCACGAGCGCGTACTCAGCCAACTCCTGTGCGCGCGGAGAGCCGGTGTGAGCCGGTAGAGCACTGATGCCTCACTAGAGCGACGGCGTCGTCAACCCAATGCGGTCAGCGTGCTCTGGCAGTTAGTCGAATGGCCAGTGTTGGGACCAACAGACCTGGCTCAATAGGCGTATGGAGATTGGCGAGCACTGGGCATACCGCGCGAGGCCGAAGGATCTTGGTAGTGCGCTTCGCCAGGTAGAGGTCGTTCGAGTGGGCGGCTCTGGCAGGTCTGGCTGGATCCACGTGCGGTTCCTCGAAGGCGATGCCGCAGGTCTGCAGGAGTGGGTTGGCCCCGGCTCTCTCGTAGCGCTATGGGCGGATGTCGATTCGTTCCGCGCGGACGACGCGGCGGAGTTGGCACTGGTGGAGTCCTCTCGCCATGTCCGGGGCAGCGAGGAGTTTGAGGCCGCTCGGATGATCCTAGGATTCGTTCGCCCGAAGAACAGGCTGCGACTGCGCCGAACGGTGGCGGACGCGGGTGTCCTGGAGCTGGGCTGCCTCGACGACACCGCCCCACTCATTGGCATGGACGCCGCCGAACTGCGCGGCGACACCATGGTGTTCGAGAATCGCCACGGAATGTGCGTGGCCGGGTGGCCGGTCACGGAGCGCGTCGCCCGCATCGTGGCCGGACGGCTCGCCGAGGAGATCCTTGCTGAGGTGGACCGCAAGCAGCAGGCCATCGAGCAGGAACGTGCCCAGTCCTCCTGGTACTCCTACGGTCGGCGTGACGACCGCAAACTGGACGCGGAGGCGGCAGTCCTGCGGACCGTCCGTGAGTGGTGCGGCCAGGACAAGGCTGAGCGCTATGACGAGTTGGTTGCCCTGCGCGCCGAGGTCATCAGGCTCGGGGAACTCGTCGAGAAGGCGGTCAAAGCCCTACGCGACCGTGGTCACGGCGTCATCGCCTCCACCATTGAGCGCGACCTTGGCGTCCATATCGCCACCCTTGATCCTCACGTGCGTTGCTGACGCCGCGCCACGGATCCGGATCCGGCTTGGGCGGCGCGGGCTGTGCCGGAGGCTTCTCCTTCTCCGGCCGGTGCGGGTGCCAGCCGTCGAGGAACGGCCGCAGTTGATCTCCCGTCGGCTCCGCATGGAAGTTGAGGGAAGCCAGGCCCCTGCCACTGAGGGTGGGATCGAGCCGGTTGGCCTCCGCCTTTCCCCAAGCCGACCACTTGCGCAACCTCTCGGCTTCGAGGGCAGCCTCCGATGTTGCGGCGGCTTCATCCAGAGCGGCGCAGAAGGCCCGGATCTCCCCTGCGGCCCGCCACTGATCAAGCGCAGTTCCGAAGCCATCGGCCCGTACCGCGTGCATCGCCTTGATCGAAGCCACGCTGACGGCGGCCTCCCACTCCCGCCGCTCGCGCTCCTCCCGCTCCGCTTCCAGGCGCTGTCGCTCCGCCTCCTGTCGCTCCCGCTCCTCGCGCAGGCGCTGCTGCTCCGCCTCACGCTCCAGTCGAGCCCGCTCCTGCTCCTCCGCACGTGCCTTCAACGCCCGGAAGACGGAACCGATCTGCTCCTCCAACGGCTTTTTCGCTGTGTCGGCCCACTCCTTCTTCCAGCCGTAGCTGTAGCCCGATTGCTGGCTGACCAGCAACTCCAGTTCGCCGGACGGCTCGAACTTCTGGGCAGGGGTGACGCGCTGCCAGTCGTACGTACGCCGACCGGCCTGCTTGGGCACGTACCGGACCGGCTTCTGCCGTTCGCGGAAGCTGATCTCGTACGCCCTGCCGTGGACGGTGAGCAGCGGCCTCGGCTGTCTGCGCTTCTTGGACACCGCAATCTCGCCGTGGCGTGTGAGGGCTTCCTCGGCGAGGAGTCGGAGCAGCGAGAGTACCCGGGGGAGGACCTCCTCCGAGATCTCGAAGGCGCTGTGGTCCGCGCTGACTGCGGCGATCACGTCCTCGACATCGGTGATCACACGGCTGCGCGCCAGCCGGATACGGTTCCACTCGGTCTCGTCCTCGCCGGTCACCCGGAGCAGGCCGAGAAAGAAGTCCCCCCTTCGCCCGCCCGCTGTACTTCAGGTTGTATCCCACGGGGGCACACTGCCGGGCCGCGTCGAACGCCCTGCGGTAGCGGGCTCGCTCCTCGTCGCTGGGGTTCGGGATCCGGAGGAACCGCCCAGCTTGCTGTACCTCCGCGATCAAGGCGGCTCCGACTTCCGCCGGCGACGGCTGGGGGGCCTTGGGGGCGCGCTTCGACGCCGGCTTCGTCGTGGACGGGGCTGTGTCTTGCCTCTGTGCTGGAGGGGCTGGTCGTGCCGGTTGGTCGGAACCTCTTGACCGCTGCTTGCGCTGAGCTGGTTCCGGCCGGTCCGGGTGGTGGCCGTGTTCCAGGTAGAAGCGTCCCGCGTTGGTGATCTCCGCCTGCCATTTCCCATCCTGCTTGGGCATGGTGATCAGGCGCCGCTCCTTGAGCGCGCGGGCAGTAAGGGCGAGCTCGGGGCTGTCCGACGTGACTGGGTCGGTTCCGGCCCGGATGCGGGTGAGGAGCGCGAGCTGCCGGTCGTTTAACGGAGACCATGGATGCATGGCGATCGTCGTACCGTCTGCGGTCTCCTCGGCACAAGCCGTGGGGTGACCCTTCCGGGGCGCACGCGGCGCACGGCTTGCTCAAAGGCGGAGAGCCACTCGCTGGGAGCCATCGGGAGCCGGATCCCGAAGATCACACCCAGTCGGCTCCCAAATGGCTCCCAAAATGGCCCCACAACGCAAATCAGGCCCGGCACTGATCTCTCAGTACCGGGCCTGACCTGGTGTTTCAGCTGTCGGGGTGGCGGGATTTGAACCCACGACCTCTTCGTCCCGAACGAAGCGCGCTGCCAAGCTGCGCTACACCCCGATTGTCTCCGCTTGTCGCGGCGACGTCGTTTACTTTAGCCCACTGGCGGCTGGAGACGAAATCCGGTTTTCGGGGGTGCTCGGGGAGGGGTGGAGGGGGCTACAGCCCGGCCTGGCTCGGCCTCCTCGGCGGCGTTCAGCCGGGTCTGCCGCGGCCCGCCGCAGGTGACAGCCCGGGGCGAGGCGGGGCCGGACCGCCGCCCCGCCCCCGGGCCCGGCTCGCGGCTCTACCCCTGCCGCCCCACCAGCGTCAGCAGCGTCGCCTCCGGGGGGCAGGCGAAGCGGATGGGGGTGTAGCGGTTGGTGCCGCAGCCTGCTGAGACGTGCAGGTAGGCGCGGTTTCCCTCGGCCGTGTGGGTGGACAGGCCCTTCACCCGGTCCGTGTCCAGGTCGCAGTTCGTGACCAGCGCCCCGTAGAACGGAACGCACAGCTGCCCCCCGTGCGTGTGGCCGGCCAGGATCAGGGGGTAGCCGTCCGCCGTGAAGGCGTCCAGGGAGCGCAGGTACGGGGCGTGGACCACCCCGATCGACAGGTCGGCGTCCGCCTCGGGACCGCCGGCCACCCGCTCGTACCGGTCGCGCTTGATGTGCGGGTCGTCCAGGCCCGTGAACGCCAGCTCCATCCCGTCCAGCTTCAGGCGGCCCCGGGTGTTGCTCAGGTTCACCCAGCCCGCCGCGTCGAACGCGTCCCGCAGGTCCTCCCACGGGTTGTGCACGGCACCCACCGCCGGCGCGTTGCCGTTCAGACCGTGCTTGCCCTGCGCCTTTTCGAACAGGTACCGGGCGGGGTTGCGCAGTTTCGGTCCGTAGTAGTCGTTGGAGCCGAAGACGTACACCCCGGGGAACTCCATCAGCGGGCCCAGCGCGTCCAGTGCCTCCGGGACGCCCTCCGGGTCCGACAGGTTGTCCCCGGTGTTCACCACGAAGTCCGGCCGCAGGCCTGCGAGCGATTGCAGCCACGCCCGCTTCTTGCGCTGGCCGCTCACCATGTGGATGTCCGAGACCTGGAGTACGCGCATGGGGCGCGCCCCCGGCGGCAGGACCGGTACCGTCACCCGGCGCAGCCGGAACGACCTCACCTCGAACCCGGCCGCATAGGCGAGACCGGCGGCCCCGACCGCCGTGATACCCAAGGGAATTCCGTATCGCGCGCGCATACGCCCATCGTCGCAGACGCCGGCCGCGCCGGGCCACGGGGCCGAAATCGGCGGGCGGGGACCGCTGTGCACCTGACACACTGGACCCATGACCACGCTCAAGGCCCGACTCAAGGACGACCTCACCACCGCCATGAAGGCGCGCGACGAACTGCGCTCGTCCACGCTCCGGCTGACCCTCACCGCCGTCGCCAAGGAAGAGGTCGCCGGCACGGCCGCGCGTGAGCTCTCCGACGACGAGGTCGTCAAGGTGATCGCCAAGGAGGCGAAGAAGCGCCGCGAGGCCGCCGAGGCCTTCGACAAGGGTGGCCGGGCCGAGTCCGCCGCGCGTGAGCTGGCCGAGGGCAAGATCCTCGACGCGTACCTGCCCAAGCAGCTGTCCGACGACGAGCTCGCGGCCATCGTCGCCGACGCCGTCGCCGAGGCGAAGGCCGCAGGTGCGGAGGGGCCGCGCGCCATGGGCGCCGTCATGAAGATCGTGAACCCGAAGGTGGCGGGTCTGGCCGACGGGGGCCGCGTCGCCGCCGCGGTGAAGCAGCAGCTCGCGGGCTGACCCGACCCGCACCCGTTTCCCGTTTCGGCGCGCCTCGGGTTCCCTCGGGGGGCGGTCGCGTACGGGATCTCGTCCCGTGGCCTCGTCCCGTGGGGCTGGGCTCGTGACGCACAGGCGGAGGGTGCGATTCCGGACCCGCCGTCCCGTACGGGAAGGTCCCGCCGTCCCGTACGCCTGCGCAGCCGTACGCCCGTACGAAAAGGCGCCCCAGGAGTGATCCCGGGGCGCCCCTTCGCGTGGTGCTGCCCGTCCGCCCGCGCCCGTCCGGCTCGCGGCGCGCGTGACTACTGCGGCCAGCCGCCCGTGTCGCCGCCCACCACTCCCGGGGGGAGCGGGATGCCGGGGATCGACGGGTCGCCGCCCTGGCCCGGGGGCTTGTTGTCGCCGCCCGGCTTCGGCTTGTGCTTGTTGCCCCGGCCGTTCCCGTTGGCGTTCCCGCTCCCGGGTCCGTTCCCGTTGCCCTTGTTCTTGCTCTTGTTGCTGTCGTTGTTGCCGCCGGCGGGCGCCCCGGCCGTCGCGTCCTCCGTCTTCTGGCCCGCGTCGCCCACGTTGACGCTGGTGAACGGCGCCGACGGCTGCCCCTGGAGCGCACCCGTCATGGCGTCGCGCCAGATGGGACCGGGGACCTGACCGCCGTACACCTGCTCCTGGAACTGGCCGCCGATGGTGATGTTGTTCATCTCGACGCGCTGCGAGGGGCTGCCGACCCAGACCGCGCCCGACAGGTTCGAGGTGTACCCGACGAACCAGGCGTTCTTGCGGGCGTCGGTGGTACCCGTCTTGCCCGCGTTGTCGCGGTCCTTCAGCCCGGCCTCGGCACCGGTACCCGAGTCGACCACGCCGCGCAGCAGGGAGTTGATGCTGTCGGCCGTGCTCTGCGACATCGCCTTCGAGCAGGCGGTCTTCGGAACCGGCACCGACGAACCGTCGGTCTTCTTGACGGACTCGATGGCGATCGGGGTGCAGTACGTGCCCCGGTTGGCGAAGGCCGCGTACGCGGTGGCCATCGTCAGGGGCGAGATGCCGGTGGAGCCGAGGGTCAGCGCCGACGGCACCATGGGCAGCTTCTCACCGTTGCCCTGACGGACATTCAGCTTGTCCGTCATCTGCGAGACGGGGCACATGCCGATGTCGCCGAGCATCTGCACGAAGTACGTGTTGACCGACTTGGCCATCGCTTCCTTCAGCGCGAAGGGGCCGATCTCGTTCTCGTTCTCGTTCTCCAGGTGCGCCGGGTGCTTGGGATCGTTCACCCACGGCTTGCCGCCACACGTCTGGACGGAGGCGGGATAGTCCATCTCGTACGGCGAGGGGTACTGCTGGGTCGGCGGTTTGCCGCCCTCGATCGCGGCCGCGGCCAGGAACGGCTTGAACGTCGAGCCGACCGGGAAGCCGAAGTTGGAGCCGCCCATCTGCCGGTTCACCGAGAAGTTGATCTGCGTCTCGTTGTCCCCGAAGCCGTACGGCTTGGACTGGCCCATCGCCAGGATCTTGCCGCTGCCCGGCTGGACCATGGTCACCGCGGTGGCGACCGAGTCCTTCTGGTAGACGTGCTCCTTGATCGACGCCTGCGCGGCCTTCTGGCTCTGCGGGTCGAGCGTGGTCTGGACGGTGAGCCCGCCCTGGTTCCAGAGCTTGGCCCGCTCCTCCTTGGTCTTGCCGAAGACCGGGTCGGACAGGAACACCTCGCGTACGTAGTCGCAGAAGAACCCGGCGCCGTCGACCGCCGTGATGCAGCCGTTCTTCGGCTTGCTCACGTGCAGCGTGATCGGCGCCTCCTTGGCCTTGTCGGCCTCACCCCGCGAGATGTCCTTCATGTCGACCATCCGCTGAAGCACCGTGTTGCGGCGCTTCTTCGCCTCCGTCGCGTCATTGACGGGGTCGTACCGGGTGGGCGACTGCACGATCCCGGCCAGCATCGCCGACTCGTCCAGGGTCAGATCCTTGGCCGGCTTGGAGAAGTACCGCTTGGCCGCGGCCTCGATGCCGTACGCCTGCTGCCCGAAGAACGTGATGTTGAGATAGTTCTCCAGGATCTTCTTCTTGCCGAGCTCTTCCTCGACCTGGATCGCGTACTTGAGCTCCTTGACCTTGCGGCCGATCGTCTGCTGGGTGGCCTCGGCGACCTTGTCGGGGTCGTCGCCCGCCTCCTCGACGAAGACGTTCTTCACGTACTGCTGCGTGAGAGTGGACGCGCCCTGGGCGACACCGCCGCTGGTCGCGTTCTTGTTCATCGCGCGCAGGACGCCCTTGAGGTCGATCGCGCCGTGCTCGTAGAAGCGCGAGTCCTCGATGGCGACGATCGCCTTCTGCATGTACGGGGAGATGTCGGCGAGCGGCACCACGGTGCGGTCGCGCGAGTAGACCTGGGCGATCGTGCCGCCCTTGCTGTCCAGGATGGTGGTCCGCTGGCTCAGCGGCGGGGTCTTCAGGTTGGCCGGGATGTCGTCGAACCCCTCGACCGTGCCCCTGGCCGCGAGCCCCAGCGCGCCGGCGGCGGGAAGGGCGATTCCCGCGAGCACCGCACCCGCCAGCGCACTCACGCCCAGAAACTTGGCCGCCTGCTGAGTCCCGGTCAGGCCTCCGCCCGATCGCTTCATTGCCATGAGAGGCAGCCTAATCCCTAGTCAGGGGCGCTCCCCGTAAGCGGATCAGTCGTGGGGTGTACGCGTACGTGATCGTGACATCCGGGCGTGCGGGCAGTCGGCATCCCGGCATCCCGGCATCCGGGGAATGGCGAGCCGGTATGTGCCGTGGAGGGGGACTTGGCTCCGGACTCGGCGGGCCTGGCGAGGGCGCCTTCGGCATGGCGGCGCGGGGTGCCCAGGTTCTCAATCGCCGGACATGAGGGAAGGCTCTGGCCTAAGCTGGTCCTACCCGTCACAGCGGTTGTGGCCGCGCGCGCCGTTCTCGGCCGTACGGGGAGCGTTTTTCCGCCGTACTCGTACCAGGTTCCGCCGCCCCCGAATCCGGATGGAATCGACCCGGTTGACGTCTCGCAGGCGTTCGATCGGGCCTCCGTACGGTGTCCGGTTGCACCTCATGTGTCACCCCGTATCCGTTCTGGCTCGCCCCATACATCCCGGTATATCGGATTCGGCACGCATGTCCTCCGGTCACTCCGTTGGGTGATCTGCCGCGTACGCATAGTCCGTTCGGACCATTCAAGATTGGGCCCGACGGGGGTGTTGCGGTGTGCCCACCTTCCGTAACGTCCTCAACTGGCAGCGGTGAATATGCCGCTGCCGCCGTGGGGGAGCCTCGATTCGGGAGAGGACGGCGCCGGCATGGGCTGGGTAACCGACTGGAGTGCGCAGGCAGCCTGCCGCACTACCGATCCGGACGAACTATTCGTACAAGGCGCAGCGCAGAACAGGGCCAAGGCGGTGTGCACCGGTTGCCCGGTGCGGACCGAGTGCCTGGCCGACGCGCTCGACAATCGCGTCGAATTCGGCGTGTGGGGCGGAATGACGGAGAGGGAGCGGCGCGCACTTTTGCGCAGGCGCCCCACCGTCACCTCTTGGCACCGCCTCCTGGAGACCGCGCGCACCGAGTACGAGCGCAGCACGGGAATTCTGCCCGTGTGCGCGGAGGACGTGTGCGTGGACGGCGTGTGCGTGGAGGAGGAGTCGGAGTCGGGCTACGACTACCGGCATTCCTTCGGAGACGAGGCGTACGCGGCGGCGGGCTGAGGCGGTCGCCCCGAGCATGGGTGGTCGGCTGAGCTCTGCACGTCGCAGATTCGGCACGTAGGTCCAGGGCCAGGGGCGCAGGCCAGGGTCGGAGGGTCAGGCAGCTCCGGCTGGGGAAGCGCCGGCCGCGAGCCGGTCCCCGATGGCCCGCAGTCCCGCGAGGTCGTGAACGTCGCCCGGCAGGGCGGCCACTTCGGTGACAGCGACCTCGGGGTGGAGCGCGGCGAAACGGTCGCGCGTCCGCTGTTCACGCGCGAGCACGCGCATACGCTCGGCATGCAGCCGCAGCAATCCTGCGGTCAGCCGGTCGACATCGTTCTTGGCGGGGTCGGCAGAGTCACCGGGGTGGACTGCCTCGGCGGGGTCGGCCTCGGCGGTGTTGGCGGCCTCGTCAGCGTCGGGAGAGGAAACGCTGGGGCCACGATCTCCAGCCTTCCCGGCCTCCTGATCCACAATGCGACGGCCGTCAAGATTTTTCACACGAATTCCCGTGGCGATTTCAACGGAGTCACCATCGGAGTCGCCGACGGAGTGACCGACCGAGTGACCGACGAAGTCGCCAACGGTGTCCTCGTCCTCGACCGGGTCGTCAACCGGGTCCTCAACCGGGCTTTCCGCAAGGCTTTCCGCTGCCGCCAGGGCGCGTTCGGCCGAGAGCTGGGCGGCGGCGCTGCCATGTACGCGGTTGAGCACGAGCCCGGCCAGTGGCATGTGATCGGCGGCCAGGCGCTCCACGAAGTACGCCGCCTCGCGCAGCGCGTCCCGCTCGGGCGCCGCGACCACGAGGAACGCGGTGCCCGGCGCCTGGAGGAGCCGGTAGGTGGCGTCCGCCCGGGTCCTGAACCCGCCGAACATCGTGTCCATGGCCGCCACGAAGGTCTGCACATCGTTCAGGAACGGTCCGCCGAGGAGCTTGCCGAGCGTGCCGGTCATCATCGACATGCCGACGTTCAGGAACTTCATCCCGGCCCGGCCGCCCATCTTCGCCGGCGCCATGAGCAGCTTGATGAACTTGCCGTCGAGGAACGAGCCGAGCCGCTTCGGCGCGTCGAGGAAGTCGAGTGCCGAGCGCGAGGGCGGGGTGTCGACCACGATCAGGTCCCACTCGTCCTTGGCCCGCAGCTGGCCCAGCTTCTCCATCGCCATGTACTCCTGCGTGCCCGCGAAGCCGGCCGACAGGGACTGGTAGAACGGGTTGGTCAGGATCGCCTTGGCCCGGGCCGGATCCGCGTGCGCCTCGACGATCTCGTCGAAGGTCCGCTTCATGTCGAGCATCATCGCGTGCAGCTCGCCCTCGCCCTGGACGTCCTTGACCCGGCGCGGGGTGTTGTCGAGCGAGTCGATGCCCATCGACTGGGCTAGCCTGCGGGCCGGGTCGATGGTGAGCACCACGACCTTGCGGCCCCGCTCGGCGGCCCGAACTCCCAAGGCGGCGGCGGTAGTTGTCTTGCCCACGCCGCCCGAGCCGCAGCACACGATGATCCGGGTGCCCGGATCGTCCAGCAGGGGATCGATCGCCAGCGGCTCGACCGCGTCCAAAGTCACTCACCCACCCCGAGCTTGCGCAGTTCGCCGGCCAGGCGGTAGAGCCCGGCCAGGTCCATTCCCCCGCCGATCAGCGGGAGTTCGTACGTCGGGAGCCCCAACTCGCCCAGCGCCGACCGCTGTTCACGTTCGAGCTCCACCCGCTCCGCGTGCTCGGCGGCCTGTTCCAGAAGCGGCGTCACCAGCTTGGCCGAACCGGTGAGACCGGCCCGCGTCAGCGCCTTGGCGACCTCCTTGCGCCGGTCTCCCGTGACTCCGCGCACGGCTGCCTCGTCCAGGATGTGCGGGCGGACCATGTTCACGATGACCTTGCCCGTCGGCAACTCGGCGCCGCGCAGCTCGCCGATGCCGTCCACCGTCTCCTGTACGGGCATCTCCTCGAGCAGCGTCACCAAGTGCACCGCCGTCTCCGGCGACTTGAGGACCCGCATGACCGCCTGTGCCTGGTTGTGTATGGGTCCGATCTTCGCGAGCCCGGCCACCTCGTCGTTCACGTTCAGGAAGCGGGTGATGCGCCCGGTGGGCGGCGCGTCCATGACCACGTGGTCATACGCGAACCCGCCCTGCTTGTTCTTGCGGCGCACCGCCTCGCACGCCTTGCCGGTCAGGAGCACGTCTCTGACGCCCGGCGCGATGGTGGTCGCGAAGTCGATCGCGCCGAGCTTCTTGAGGGCGCGGCCCGCACCGCCCAGCTTGTAGAACATCTGGAGGTAGTCCAGGAGCGCCCGTTCCGCGTCGATGGCCAGGGCGTACACCTCCCCGCCACCGGGCGCGACGGCGATCTTGCGCTCCTCGTACGGAAGGGCTTCCGTCTCGAAAAGCTGCGCGATGCCCTGTCTGCCCTCGACCTCGACGAGGAGCGTGCGCTTGCCCTCTGTCGCGAGGGCGAGCGCGAGTGCTGCGGCGACCGTGGTCTTGCCGGTACCGCCCTTGCCGCTGACGACCTGGAGCCTGCTCACACCTTCGAGCCTAACCAGTCCGCCCGCGGTGTACGCATGTGGTCCGCGTAAGGCGCCCGCGTCCGGCGCCCGCACCAGGCGCCCACCCCGGGCGCCCGCGTCAGCGGGTGGCGGCCAGCGACTACAGTCGGGCCCATGACCAAGTGGGAATACGCGACCGTGCCCCTTCTCGTGCACGCGACCAAGCAGATTCTGGACACCTGGGGCGAGGACGGCTGGGAGCTGGTCCAGGTCGTCCCGGGTCCGAACAACCCCGAGCAGCTGGTGGCCTACCTGAAGCGGGAGAAGCAGGCATGAGCGCCGTGGAAGCCAAGCTCGCCGAACTCGGCCTGACCCTTCCGTCGGTCGTCCCGCCGCTCGCCGCGTACCAGCCCGCCGTGCGCTCCGGGGTGTACGTGTACACGGCCGGCCAGCTGCCGATGGTGGACGGCAAGCTGCCCGTCACCGGCAAGGTCGGCGGCGAGGTCACCCCCCAGGAGGCCAAGGAACTGGCCGCCACCTGCGCCCTGAACGCGCTCGCCGCGGTCAAGTCCGTCGCGGGCGACCTCGACCGCATCGCGCGCGTCGTGAAGGTCGTCGGCTTCGTGGCCTCGGCCCCCGACTTCACCGGCCAGCCCGGCGTCATCAACGGTGCCAGCGAACTCCTCGGCGCCGTCCTCGGCGACAAGGGCGTTCACGCGCGCAGCGCGGTCGGCGTCACGGTCCTGCCCCTGGACGCGCCCGTCGAGGTCGAGATCCAGGTGGAACTCGTCGAGGACTGATCCCTCCAGGACAAACCTCCTCTCGTCGAGGGCCGGCCTCAAGGGGCCGGCCCTTTGCCGATGCCAGTCACCGGCGGCGCCCGGCGTGGGGCAGGTGGGCTCAGCTGTCGGCCGTCCGGGCCGCGCGGACGTGCCGTCGTGTGTCGAAGGGATGTCACCTACACGCACCCCCTCGAACATCCGCACGCCACCCCGTAGCATCCGCCCATGCCCAATGGTCAGTGGTACCCGCCCGAGTGGCCGGACCGCATCCGTGCCCTAGCCGCAGGCGAGCTCACCGCGGTCGAGCCGCGGCGCGCCGCGACGGTGATGCTGCTACGGGACGCCGAGGCCGGCACGGACAGCGGCCCCCGCGTGCACATGCTGCGCAGACGGACCTCCATGGCGTTCGCCGGGGGCGCGTACGCGTACCCGGGTGGCGGCGTGGACCCGCGCGATGCCGAGGACGCGCGGCTGGGCTGGGCCGGCCCCACCCGCGACGCCTGGGCCGCGCGCCTCGGTACGAACCCCGCATCCGCCCAGGCCATCGTCTGCGCCGCGGTCCGCGAGACCTACGAGGAGGCAGGCGTACTCCTCGCCGGGCCCGACGCCACCACCGTCGTCGGCGACACCACCGGCGGCGACTGGGAGGCCGACCGCCAGGCCCTGGTGACCCGCGACCTCAGCTTCGCCGACTTCCTCGACCGGCGCGGCCTGGTGCTCCGCTCCGATCTGCTCGGCGCCTGGGCACGCTGGATCACCCCCGAGTTCGAGCCCCGCCGCTACGACACGTGGTTCTTCGTCGCGATGCTGCCTGAGGGCCAGGTCACCCGTAACGCCTCGACCGAGGCCGACCGGACCGTCTGGATCCGGCCCGCCGAAGCCACCGCCGGCTACGACGGGGGCGAGCTCCTGATGATGCCGCCGACCATCTCCACCCTGCGTGACCTCCTTCCGTACGCGACTGTCGCCGAAGCCCTCGCGGCCGCGGCCGAACGTGATCTGAGCCCGGTGCTCGCGCAGGCCCGCCTGACCGGCGCCGGCGAACTCGTCCTGAGCTGGCCGGGCCACGACGAGTTCACCAAGCACGTCCCCGCAGGGGACCGGGCCTCCGGAGGTGCCCTGTGACTGACGCCGCCGCACTTCCCGGGCAGCCGCGCGGCGGGGTCCTCACGGGCCCTGCCACCGACCGCGCGACCAATGTGCTCGCGCCCAACGCCTCCGCGATGACGCTGGACGGCACGAACACCTGGATCGTCTCCGAGCCCGATTCCGACCTGGCCGTCGTCATCGACCCCGGACCCCTCGACGACGGCCATCTCGGCCGGGTCGTCGCGATGGCCGAGAAGGCCGGCAAACGAGTCGCACTGACTCTGCTCACCCACGGCCACCCCGATCACGCGGAGGGCGCGGCCCGCTTCGCGGAGCTGACCCGTACCCCCGTGCGTGCCCTGGATCCGGCCCTGCGCCTGGGTGACGAGGGCCTTGCGGCGGGCGACGTCATCACCACCGGCGGCCTGGAGATGAGGGTGGTACCCACCCCGGGCCACACGGCGGACTCGCTCTGCTTCCATCTGCCCGCCGACCGGGCCGTCCTGACGGGCGACACGGTCCTCGGGCGCGGTACGACCGTCGTGGCCCATCCCGACGGGCGTCTGGGCGACTATCTGGACTCCCTTCGCAGGTTGCGTTCGCTGACTGTCGACGACGGCGTGCACACGGTGTTGCCGGGGCACGGTCCGGTGCTCGACGACGCGCAGGGTGCCGTCGAGTTCTATCTGGCCCACCGCGCGCACCGGCTGGCCCAGATGGAGACGGCGGTGGAGAACGGGCACCTCACGGCGGCCGAAGTGGTGGCCCTGGTCTACTCGGACGTCGACCCGTCGTTGTGGCCGGCGGCCGAGCTTTCGGTGCGCGCGCAGCTCGAGTATCTGCGCGAGCACGGCCTGATCTGACGCGGCCGGTCCGGCCGGAGCGATCGTCTCCGGCCGGGGCCGGCGTGGTCCGGGCTTGTCTGCCCGGGCCGGCCCGGGCGCGTCCGCGTTGCCGGCCGTGACCGGCTTTCCATGGCGGGGTGAAGCGGCGTCCCGCAGAGGAGAGTTGGAAGGGACGGCTCTCAACTCTCGTACGGGCGCGGCGCGTTGACGCGTCAGGTGGGACCGCGCGGCGTTCGGCGGCGGGGCACGGTCCGAGATCTTCTGGCTCCTGCGGTGTACATCGTGAAAACGTCCCGCTCCGCGCCCGGGTTCCCGGCCGGCCAAGAAAATTTTCTCTCAACTCTCCGGCCCGGCCCGGCCCGGCCCGGTCCGAGGCCTTGCCCGCGTACGCGCCCGCGCCCGCGTCCGCGCGTACGCGCCCGCGCCCGCGCGTACGGGTACGCGTACGGGTGCGCGCACGCGAAAGGGGCCGGTCCCAACGGACCGGCCCCTCAGGCGTACGAACCGACGGCCACGGCGAGCCAGACCCGGCGAACGCGGCTCCCGGCGACGGGCGCGGCGTTCGAGAGCCGGGTGGATCAGCGCGAGCGCTTCGCCAGCCGCTCCACGTCGAGCAGGATGACCGCGCGGGCCTCAAGGCGCAGCCAGCCGCGCTGGGCGAAGTCCGCGAGGGCCTTGTTGACCGTCTCGCGGGAGGCGCCGACCAGCTGGGCCAGCTCTTCCTGCGTCAGGTCGTGCACGACGTGGATGCCCTCCTCGGACTGCACGCCGAAGCGGCGCGACAGGTCGAGGAGCGCGCGGGCGACCCGGCCCGGCACGTCGGAGAAGACCAGGTCGGACATCTGGTCGTTGGTCTTGCGAAGGCGCCGGGCGACGGCACGCAGCAGGGCCGTGGCCACCTCCGGGCGGGCGTTGAGCCACGGCTGGAGGTCGCCGTGGCCCAGGCCGAGCAGCTTGACCTCGGTCAGCGCGGTCGCCGTGGCGGTGCGCGGACCCGGGTCGAACAGGGACAGCTCGCCGATCAGCTCGCCGGGGCCGAGCACGGCCAGCATGTTCTCGCGGCCGTCGGGCGAGGTGCGGTGCAGCTTCACCTTGCCCTCGGTGACCACGTACAGGCGGTCACCCGGGTCGCCCTCGTGGAAGAGCGCGTCGCCTCGGGCGAGCGTCACCTCACTCATCGAGGCGCGCAGCTCCGCGGCCTGCTCGTCATCGAGCGCCGCGAAGAGCGGGGCGCGCCGCAGAACGTCGTCCACGAATCTCTCCTTGTGACCGGTTTCAGGGGATCCAGCTCCCCATTTTGCCGGACGGTATAAACAGTGCGATCAATCACAGGATGACGTACTGGAGTGCCGGACCGTGAGTCAGGGGGCCGATTGGGGCGCTGATTCGCTGTGCTCGGGGCGGATGTCGGTGCCGGGCCTTAGGCTGGCCGGGTGTCCAATTCGCCGGTGAGAGCGCAGGCCAGGGGGGCTGAAGGAGTGTCCGCGCAGAGCGATTCAGCCGTGGGCGAACAGCCCGCGTCCGAGCCGAAAGGCACCGCGAAGAAGGCCGTGCGGGGCGTACGAGCGCTCTCATCGGCGCGGGGTGGTGCGGGCCCGGAGCGGGGCGGCGCGCGCTCGGCGGCGGCGTCCGGAGCGGCGCGGTCGGGGGTGGCGGTGTCCGGCCCGTGAAGCCCGCCCCGGTGAGCCCGCCTCCGTGAGCCCGGCGTCATGAAGCCAAGCCCGCCATCCGTGAGGCCCGCCTCTGTACAAAGCCCGCCTCCGTGAAGCCCGGTGCTGACGAAGGACCCTCGGTCGGTCCGGGAAGCGTCCGTCCGGGAAGCGTCGATCGAAGAAGCGTCGGTCAAGAAAGCAAGGACAACACTGTGCCCGAGTCCCAGAGCGCACCCAAGGCCACGCGCGCGGCCAAGACCCGGCGCGCACCCGAGGCCGAAGGCGCCGCCACGGCCGAGAACGCGCCGCAGGGCGGCTCCGAGGCCGTTTCCGCGTCGGCTCCAGCGGCGGCCGCTCCCAAGAAGCGAGCCGCCGCCAAGGGGGCTGCTGCCGCCAAGAAGTCCGCCGCGCCCAAGAAGTCGGCCGCCGGGAAGGAACAGCCGGCCCCCGCGAAGGAGCAGGCGGCCTCCGAGAGCGCCGTCCGGGCCAAGCGGGCCGCGAAGTCCGACGCCGCCGCCCCCAAGCGCGCCGCCAAGCCTCGCGAGGCCGCCCCCGCCAAGTCGGCCGCCGCGCCCAAGGTGGGGCGTGGGGCTGGGGGCAAGCCCGAGTCCCGGGCCGCGATGGTGCGCCGGGCGCGGCGGATAAACCGGGAGCTCGCCGAGGTCTATCCGTACGCCCATCCCGAGCTCGACTTCCGCAACCCCTACGAGCTGCTGCTGGCGACCGTCCTGTCGGCGCAGACCACGGACCTGCGGGTCAACCAGACGACGCCCGGTCTCTTCGCCGCGTATCCGACTCCGGAAGACCTCGCGGCGGCCAACCCCGAGGAGGTCGAGGCGATCATCCGGCCGACCGGGTTCTTCCGGGCCAAGGCCAAGTCGATCATGGGGATCGCCGTCGCCCTCAGGGACGAGTTCGGCGGCGAGGTCCCGGGTCGGCTGGAGGATCTGGTGAAATTGCCCGGTGTGGGGCGGAAGACGGCAAATGTCGTACTGGGCAATGCTTTTGGTGTCCCGGGAATCACCGTGGACACCCACTTCGGCAGGCTGGTGCGGCGTTTCAAATGGACCGAGCAGGAAGACCCGGTGAAGGTCGAGGCGGAGATCTGCGCGATCTTCCCCAAGAGCGAGTGGACGATGCTCTCGCACCGCGTCGTCTTCCACGGCCGCCGCATCTGCCACTCCCGCAAGCCCGCCTGCGGTGCCTGCCCGATCGCGCCGCTGTGCCCCTCGTACGGCGAGGGCGAGACCGATCCCGAGAAGGCGCGCAAGCTCCTCAAGTACGAGAAGGGCGGCTTCCCCGGCCAGCGGCTGAGCCCGCCGCCGGACTATCCGGGCCTTCCCGCGCCGCCGCTGGGGGGCGCCTGACGTCACCCGGAAGACGGACGCTGGGGCCGGCTGGAACGAATACGACGGGGCCAGGCGTTGTGGACGATGAACGACGGGGGTGCAGATGACGCACACGAGCGAGACGTACGACGATGATCTGAGCGACATCGGCGGGCGGGGCCGCACCGGCGGCCGGGCAGGCAGCGTGGACACCGACCGCGTCGGCGGCCGGGCGAGCCGCGTCGACGCCGTGCGCGATCCCAGCGGCGGCCGCGCGGGTGGCGTGGACACCGACCGAGACGCCGACCCGGCGAGCCGCGTGGACACGGTGCACCGCCGTGCCGAGCACCACCGTGCCGACCATCGCCAAGCGGTCGGCGTCGGGCACGGCCTCGCCGTGACGACGGACGGCCTGCCCAGCTGGCTGGAGCCGGTCGCGCGGGCGGCCCGCGACGTCGAGCCCCAGCAGATGAGCCGGTTCCTGCCGCCGGAGAGCGGCGACGGGCGGCAGTCCGCCGTGCTCGTGCTCTTCGGTGACGGCCCGCGCGGGCCCGAGCTGCTGCTCATGGAGCGGGCGAGCCAGCTGCGTTCGCACGGGGGCCAGCCGTCCTTCCCCGGTGGCGCCCTCGACCCCGAGGACGGCGATCCGGCCACCACCGGCCCGCTGCGGGCCGCCCTGCGCGAGGCGGAGGAGGAGACCGGGCTCGATCCGGCCGGCGTCCAGATCTTCGGCGTGCTGCCCCGGCTCTACATCCCCGTGAGCGGGTTCGTCGTGACACCGGTCCTCGGCTGGTGGCGCGAGCCGACGCCGGTGCGGGCGGTCGACAGCGGCGAGACGGCGCGTGTCTTCACGGTGCCCGTGGCGGATCTCACGGACCCGGCCAACCGAGCGACCGCCGTCCACCCCCGGGGCCACGCAGGCCCGGCATTCCTGGTCGAATCGGCGCTGGTGTGGGGCTTCACGGCGGGCGTGATCGACCGGATCGTGCACTACGCCGGCTGGGAGCGCCCATGGGACCGAGCCAAGCGGGTGCCGCTCGACTGGCACGCGTGACAGGCTGGGGCCCGTGAACGTGCTGGACATCCTGTTGCTGGTCGCCGCCGTATGGTTCGCGATCGTCGGCTACCGCCAGGGCTTCGTCGTCGGCATCCTGTCGGTGATCGGGTTCCTCGGCGGTGGTCTCGTCGCCGTGTACCTGCTTCCCATCATCTGGGATCAGGTGACCGACGAACCCCAGGTCTCGACGACGGCTGCCGTCATCGCCGTCATCGTCGTGATCGTCTGCGCCTCCGTGGGCCAGGCCCTCACCACCCATCTCGGCAACAAGCTGCGCCGGTACATCACGTGGTCGCCGGCGCGCGCCCTCGACGCCACCGGCGGCGCCCTCGTCAACGTGGTGGCGATGCTGCTCGTGGCGTGGCTGATCGGCTCGGCACTGGCCGGCACCGCCCTGCCGACCCTGGGCAAGGAGGTCCGCAACTCCAAGATCCTGCTCGGCGTCTCGAAGGTGCTGCCCTCCCAGGCGCCGACCTGGTTCGGCGACTTCTCCTCGACCCTCGCGCAGAACGGCTTCCCGCAGGTCTTCACGCCGTTCTCGAACGAGTCGATCACCGAGGTCCAGGCTCCCGACCCCAAGCTCGCGGGCAGTCCGGTCGCGGCCGCCGCCAAGAAGTCGATCGTCAAGGTCGTCGGCATGGCGCCGAGTTGCGGCAAGCGTCTGGAAGGGACCGGCTTCGTCTTCGCGGACCGCCGGGTCATGACCAACGCGCACGTGGTGGGCGGGGTGGAGGAGCCGACCATCCAGATAGGCGGTCAGGGGCGTACGTACGACGCGAAGGTCGTGCTCTACGACTGGCGGCGTGATATCGCGGTCCTGGACGTGCCGGATCTCAAGGCGCCCGCGCTCCAGTTCACCCCCACCGACGCCCGCACCGGCAACAGTGCGATCGTGGCCGGCTTCCCCGAGGACCATCCCTATGACGTGCGTTCCGCTCGCATCCGCGGCCGGATCAGCGCCAAGGGCCCGGACATCTACCGCCGTGACACGGTCCGCCGCGATGTGTACTCACTGTTCACCACGGTGCGTCCCGGCAACTCGGGCGGGCCGCTCCTGACCCCCGAGGGCAAGGTGTACGGCGTCGTCTTCGCCAAGTCGCGCGACGACGCGGAGACCGGGTACGCGCTGACCGCCGACGAGATCCAGTCCGACATCCAGCAGGGCCGGGCGGCCGATCAGCAGGTGGACAGCCAGCAGTGCGCCCTATGATCCGGCCCGACGCCGACGCCGACCCCCGTGACCGGCTTCCGAAGGGCCGGCCCCCGGCCCGGCACCTGTGACCTCCTGACGAGAAGGCTGCGATGCGACTGACGATCCTCGGCGGTGGCGGCTTCCGGGTCCCGCTCGTGTACGGCGCTCTGCTGCGCGACCACGCACCCGGGCGTGTCACCGAGGTGGTCCTGCACGACCTGGACGCGGCGCGGCTGCACGCCATCGGCCGCGTGCTCGCCGACCGGGCGTACGGAATCGAGGACGCCCCCCGGGTGCGTACCACCACCGACCTGGACGAGGCGCTGCGCGGCGCGGACTTCGTGTTCTCCGCGATCCGGGTCGGCGGCCTGGAAGGCCGGGCCGCCGACGAGCGGATCGCGCTCGCGGAGGGGGTCCTGGGCCAGGAGACGGTCGGCGCGGGCGGCATCGCGTACGGCCTGCGCACCGTGCCGGTCGCCGTCGAGATCGCCCGCCGGGTCAAGGTGCTCGCCCCCGAGGCCTGGGTCATCAACTTCACCAACCCGGCGGGGCTCGTCACCGAAGCCATGGCCGAGCACCTGGGTAACCGGGTGATCGGCATCTGCGACTCGCCCGTGGGCCTGGCCCGCCGGGTGGCCCGGACGCTCGGCGCCGACCCGCAGGACGTGCGCCTCGACTACGTGGGCCTCAACCACCTGGGGTGGCTGCACGGCCTGTACGAGGGCGAGCGCAACATCCTGCCCCGCCTGTTCGAGCAGGGCGACGAGCTGCTGACCTCCTTCGAGGAGGGCAAGCTGTTCGGCGCCGACTGGCTCCGTTCGCTGGGCTCCGTGCCCAATGAGTATCTGCACTACTACTACTTCAACCGCGAGTCGGTGGCCGCCTACCGAGGCGCCGAGCGGACCCGGGGCGCCTTCCTCAGGGATCAGCAGGCACGTTTCTACGCCAGCGCGGAGACGGTGCCGGACGCCTCGGTGTGGGCGGCCTGGGACGGCACACGGGCCGAGCGCGAGGCCACGTACATGGCGGCGAACCGTGACGTCTCAGGGGCGGGCGAACGCCACGCCGACGACATGGAGTCGGGCGGGTACGAGCAGGTGGCGCTCGCCCTGATGCGGGCCATCGCGCGCGACGAGGCGGCCACGCTCGTCCTGAACGTGCGCAACGGCGACGCGCTGCGCGTGCTGGACGAGCGGGCCGTCATCGAGGTCCCGTGCTTCGTCGACGCGGGAGGCCCGCACCCGCTGCCCGTCTCGCAGCTGACGGGCCATGAGGCCGGCCTGGTCAGCTCGGTGAAGGCGGTCGAGCGCTGTGTCCTGGAGGCGGCCGCGAGCGGGTCGGCGCGGGCGGCCGTCAAGGCGTTCGCCCTGCATCCGCTGGTCGACTCCGTCCAGGTCGCCCGACGGCTCCTGGACGGCTACCGCGGCGCCCATCCCGGACTCGGCTACCTCAGGGCCGACTAGGGGGTGTCTGGTGGACCATGGCCGGGGGCGCGGCGTCTGGCACGGCACCTCGCGGCGTTGCCGAATCGCCCCGATAGCTCCGCTATCGAGACGCTCCGGCGCCTTGCGATGCACCGCACCAGACGCCGCGCCCTGACCGACCCTGATCCACCAGACACCCCCTAGGTCCGCGCATGCCGCAGCCGGGCCGAGACCCAGCGGGCCCGGCGGCGCAGGATGCGCGGAATGCCCACGTCCCGCGGGTCGGGGGAGGGGTGTTGCGGCCCTTGCCCCTGCGGGCCGCCCCTCTCGTATGTGACCGGCCCTGCGGCCGTTCGGCGGTTGCGTGCTGCGTCACCGTAGTCGTGCGTCCAGCCCATACCCCGACGTGTGCCCGGGGCCCATGGTCGGTAACCGCCTCGGAGGGGGCCAATTGGCCTATGCGCCGGGCATTTGGCTGTTCGTAGGACAAGCGTTCGCCCGGCCGGGTGGAACTCAACGGTCCGGTTCGGGATCCTTCAGCCAGTTCACGAGTTCGGTGGAGAAGGCCACCGGGTCCTCCTCGTGCGGGAAGTGGCCGAGACCGTCGAACAGCCGCCAGCGGTAGGGCGCTTCGACGTACTCACCGGAGCCCGCGGCGCTGCGGGTGCGCATCACCGGGTCGAGCGAGCCGTGCAGATGGAGGGTGGGCACCCGGACCGGCCGCTTCATCCGCCGGTTGAACTGGATGCCGTCGGGCCGCGCCATCGAGCGCACCATCCACCGGTAGGGCTCGATCGAGCAGTGCGCGGTGGAGGGAATGCACATGGCGCGCCGATAGGTCTCCACGGCCTCGTCCTCGGGCCGGCGCGGGCCCGACCAGTCCCGTACGAGCCGGCCGACCAACGCGCTCTCGTCCGCGACCAGCTGACGCTCCGGCAGCCAGGGGCGCTGGAAGCCCCAGACGTAGGAGCCGGCCGCGGTCTGCTTGTAGTCCGCGAGCATCGCCGAGCGCCAGCGGCGCGGATGCGGCATCGACGACACCACGAGGCGGCGCACCACCTTGGGGCGCATCACGGCCGCCGTCCACGCCAGATAGCCGCCCAGGTCGTGCCCGACCAGCGCCGCGTCGGGCTCGCCCAGGGAGCGTACGACGCCTGTGATGTCCAGCGCGAGGTTGGCCGGGTCGTAGCCGCGCGGGGTGCGGTCGCTGCCGCCCACGCCGCGCAGGTCCATCGCGACCGCGCGGTAGCCGGCGTCGGCCAGCGCGGTCAGCTGGTGGCGCCAGGTCCACCAGAACTGCGGGAAGCCGTGGAGCAGCAACACCAGGGGACCGTCGCCGAGTTCGGCGATGTGGAAGCGCGCCCCGTTGGCCGCCACGTCCCTGTGGACCCAGGGACCATCGATGCGGACGGGGCTGCCGGTGCCTCCGGGGCTTCCGGTACCGGGATCGGGTGCGGTCATGCAGACGAGCGTGCCACAGTGGCGCCGGTGTCCGTGACCGTCACCTCGACCGTGGCCGGACGCGGGTGGGGCTTGACGCCTTGCAGGGCCGCCGCCGTCGCCTTGGCCGACGCGATGGACTTCTCCGGCGGCTTGACCTTCTTGAACTTGGTCACGGCGAGCACCGCGAGCAGGCCGGCGAGCACCAGGAACGCGCCGCCGACGATGAGGAACGACCAGGCGAGCCCGAGCCCCAGGTTGTGGATGCCGTACGCCGCCGCGAAGCTCAGCACGGGCAGCGCGAAGACCGCGAGCACGCCGGCGGTACTGATGGCGAGGCCACCGATCGCCCCGCGCTTGACGTCCTGCCGCAGTTCGGCCTTGGCCAGCGCGATCTCGTCGTGGACAAGCGCGGACATCTCGGCGGTCGCGGAGGCGACCAGCTGGCCGAGGCTGCGCTCGGCGCTGCCGGCGTTGTGGCTGGGGTCGCTCATCGCTGACTCCCTCATCTCTTCTCGGTTGCCGACGGGTCGAACAGGCCCCGCGGGTCCAGCAGGTCCGGCTGGGCCAACAGGTCCGGCAGGTCCGGCGGGCCCAGGGGGTCCAACACGTCGCACACGTCTAACACGTCCGTGGTCAGATCATGCCGGACGGTCGGCGTCGTCGCGCTCCGCCCCCGCCAGTTGAGCCAGTCTGCGGTGCTCGGCCGCCTTGGTGTCGTAGATCTCGGCCATCCGCAGGTGGTATTCCGGCTTGCCCAGTTCGTACACGTCGGGGATGCCGTCATGGTCCTCGTCGCGCTCCTCGTCCTCGACGAGCTGCTTGTACTTGCGTACGCGCATCTTGAGCAGGACGGAGGACAGCACGGCGGCGGTCAGGGAGCCCACCAGGACGGCGGCCTTGACCTCGTCGGTCAGCCGGCCCTGGCCGTCGAAGGCGAGCTCGCCGATGAGCAGCGACACCGTGAAGCCGATGCCTGCGAGCGAGGCGACGGCGAAAACGTCGGGCCAGGCGAGGTCGTCGTTGAGCTCGGCCTTGGTGAAGCGGGCGGCGAACCAGGTGCCGCCGAAGATGCCGACGGCCTTGCCGACGATCAGACCGAGGACGACGCCGAGCGTTTCGGGCCGGGTGAAGACATCGGCCAGGGTGGAGCCGCTGATGGCGACGCCGGCGGAGAACAGCGCGAAGAGCGGCACCGCGAGTCCGGCCGAGAGCGGGCGCACCAGGTGCTCGATGTGTTCGCCCGGGGAGTGCTCCTCGCCCTCGGTGCGGTGGCAGCGGAGCATGAGGCCCATGGCGACGCCCGCGATGGTCGCGTGGACGCCGCTGTTGTACATCAGGCCCCAGATGACGAGCGCGAGCGGAAGGTAGACGTACCAGCCCCGTACGCCCTTCCTGAGCAGCCACCAGAACAGGACCAGCCCGGCGAAGGCGCCGCCGAGCGCGAGGAAGTTGAGGCCGCTGGTGAAGAAGACGGCGATGATCAGGATGGCGAAGAGGTCGTCCACGACGGCCAGCGTGAGCAGGAAGGCGCGCAGCGCCGAGGGCAGTGAGGTGCCGATGACCGCGAGCACGGCGAGCGCGAACGCGATGTCCGTAGCGGTCGGTACGGCCCAGCCGTCGAGGGAGCCGTTGCCGAGAAGGTTGACCAGCGCGTAGACGAGCGCGGGGACGGCCATGCCGCACAGCGCCGCGATCACGGGCAGCGCGGCGGCCTTCGGGTCGCGCAGCTCTCCGGCCACAAGTTCACGTTTGAGCTCGATACCGGCGACAAAGAAGAAGACGGCGAGCAGACCGTCGGCCGCCCAGTGCTGGATGGAGAGGTCGAGCCCGAGCGAGCCGATGCCCAGATGGAAGCCGCGCACCGCCTCATAGCTCGCGCCCAGCGTGTTCGCCCACACCAGGGCGGCGATCGCGGCCACGAGCAGCAGCACACCGCCGACCGTCTCGGCGCGCAGCGCCTCGGCGACGAAGTTGCGTTCGGGCAGCGAGAGCCGGCCGAGGAACTTCTGCTTGGTGGGGGTGGGCGTGGCCACGAGGGCGACCTCCGGTCGGTGCGGCGGGCATGACTGAGCACGTTGCCGACCAGACTTCCCGGCGCACCTGACTTTCTTGTCACGTCGTTGACGCTTTTCTTACTTTACCTAACTTTACGGAGCGGCGCATGCGGCGGGGTGCGTCCAGTGATCATCACTTTAGGTGCATACCGGGCATGTGGCGCGCGAAAGGGCCCGGCCGCACCCGCGGCCGGGCCCCTGGATGACGGATCGCCCGCTCAGTCCTCGCTGGCGGAGCTCGGCAGCTTCGTCTGGATCAGCGCCATGACCGAGGAGTCGGTCAGCGTCGTGACGTCGCCCAGCTCGCGGTTCTCGGCGACATCGCGCAGGAGACGGCGCATGATCTTGCCCGAGCGGGTCTTGGGCAGCTCCGCCACCGGCAGGACGCGCTTGGGCTTGGCGATCGGGCCGAGCGCGGAGCCGACGTGCGCCCGCAACTCCTCGACCAGGGTCTCGGTCTCGGACGCGGTGCCGCGCAGGATCACGAACGCCACGATGGCCTGCCCGGTCGTCTCGTCGGCGGCGCCGACCACGGCGGCCTCGGCGACCGATGGGTGCGAGACGAGGGCGGACTCGACCTCGGTCGTGGAGATGTTGTGACCGGAGACGAGCATGACGTCGTCCACGCGGCCGAGCAGCCAGATGTCGCCGTCGTCGTCCTTCTTGGCGCCGTCACCCGCGAAGTACTTGCCCTCGAAGCGCGACCAGTAGGTGTCGATGAAGCGCTGGTCGTCGCCCCAGATGGTGCGCAGCATGGAGGGCCACGGCTCGGTCAGGACGAGGTAGCCGCCCCCGCCGTCCGGGACCTCGTGGGCCTCGTCGTCGACGACGGTCGCGCTGATGCCGGGCAGCGCGCGCTGCGCCGAACCCGGCTTGGTCGCGGTGACGCCCGGCAGCGGCGAGATCATCATCGCGCCGGTCTCGGTCTGCCACCAGGTGTCCACGATGGGGCATGTGTCGGCGCCGATGTGCTTGCGGTACCACATCCACGCCTCGGGGTTGATCGGCTCGCCGACCGATCCGAGAACCCGCAGGCTGCTCAGGTCGAACTTGGCGGGGATGTCGTCGCCCCACTTCATGAACGTACGGATCGCGGTCGGCGCGGTGTAGAGGATGCTCACGCCGTACTTCTGCACGATCTCCCAGAACCGCCCCTGGTGCGGGGTGTCGGGGGTGCCCTCGTACATGACCTGGGTCGCGCCGTTGGCGAGCGGGCCGTAGACGATGTACGAGTGCCCGGTGACCCAGCCGATGTCGGCGGTGCACCAGTAGACGTCGCTCTCCGGCTTCAGGTCGAACACCGCGTGGTGGGTGTACGCGGCCTGGGTGAGGTAGCCGCCGGAGGTGTGCAGGATGCCCTTGGGCTTACCCGTCGTACCCGACGTGTACAGGATGAACAGCGGGTGCTCGGCGTCGAAGGCGGCGGGCGTGTGCTCGGCCGGCTGGCGGGCGACGATGTCGTCCCACCACACGTCGCGGCCCTCGGTGAACGCGGTGTCCTGGCCCGTGCGGCGCACCACCAGGACGTGCTCGACCTGCGGGCAGCGCGCGACGGCGTCGTCGATGGCGGGCTTCAGGGCGGACGGCTTGCCGCGCCGGTAGCCGCCGTCGGCAGTGATGACGAGCTTGGCGTCGGCGTCCTGGATGCGCGAGGCGACGGCGTCGGCCGAGAAGCCGCCGAAGACCACCGAGTGCGCCGCGCCGATCCGGGCGCAGGCGAGCATCGCGACGGCCGCCTCCGGAATCATCGGCAGGTACACCGCGACGCGGTCACCGGCCTGGACACCCAGCTCCGTCAGGGCGTTGGCGGCCCTTGACACCTCGTCCTTGAGCTCGGCATAGGTGATCGCGCGGCTGTCGCCGGGCTCGCCCTCGAAGTGGATCGCTACCCGGTCGCCGTGGCCGGCCTCGACATGGCGGTCGACGCAGTTGTACGCGACGTTGAGCTTGCCGTCGGCGAACCACTTGGCGAAGGGCGGATTCGACCAGTCAAGGGTCTCGGTCGGCTCGGTGGCCCAGGTCAGGCGCCGGGCCTGCTCGGCCCAGAACTCCAGCCTGTCCGCATCGGCCCGCTTGTACGCCTCCGCCGTCACGTTGGCGTGCGCGGCCAGTTCGGAGGGCGGCGCGAAGCGACGCTCCTCTTTCAGCAGATTGGCCAGCTCGTTGCTCACGACATCTCCCTTTCCCAGGGCGTCCTCAGTGCGTATGTGTCCCGGCCATAGCTCATCAGGCCGGGCGTCGGGTGACAAGGGGCGCAAGGAAATTGGTTTAGACCTGTAAAGGTTTCCTGGTCACCGGCGTGGCGCGCGAACGGCCTCTCCCTTGGGAGGAGAGGCCGTTGGCGGACCGTGCGGGGAGGTGGATCAGGCGGGCGTGTCCTCCAGGATGTTGACGCCGACGCTCTCGAAGACCTCTTCGTGGTCGTTCGCGCAGAGCAGATAGGCCTGCGCCTCACCGACGTGGAAGTACATGCCGTGCAGGGCGAGGGTGCCCTCGGCGAGCGCGCGGGCCACCGACTCGTGCCGGCGCAGATGCTCCAGCTGCTGGACGACATTGGTCAGGCACAGCTGTTCCACGGCGTCCGCCGGCAGCCGTCCGGCGATCCGGGTCCAGGCGTGGCTGCGGCTGGCCATCCGCTGGAGGCTCGGGCCGCCATGACGCAGCCAGCGGCGCAGCGGCGTCATCGGCGCGCCGGGCTTGGTGGCGAGCAGCGCCGTCATCGCGCCGCAGCCGGAGTGCCCGCACACCGTGATCGACTGGATTTTGAGGATGTCCACCGCGTACTCGATGGCGGCCGCCACCGACTCGTCGCCCCCCTCCTCGCCCGGCGGCGGCACCAGGTTGCCGATGTTGCGCACGGTGAACAGATCACCCGGGCCGCTTGAGGTGATCATGCTGGTGACCAGGCGGGAGTCGGCGCAGGTGATGAAGAGCTGCTGGGGGCGCTGCCCCTCGCGAGCGAGCCGGGCCAGCTCGTCGCGCACCAAGGGCGCGGTGTTGCGCTGGAACGAACTGAGCCCGCTCACCAGGTGGTGCCCGTGGGAGCGCTGGGGCGGCTGGTCCTGGCAGTGGTGGTTGCGCCACGGCGTCCACGGCCGGCAGCAGGTGCCCGCGGGGGAGGCGGGCTCGGGGGGCCTTGCCCCGGTGCGCGAGGTGACCCGCACGGTCCCGCCCCGCGCGCGATGCGCGTCCTGCCAGCCCTGCAACGCCTCGAAGGCGGCGTGATCCATGAACGATCCGTCCAACTCCACGATGGTGTCAGCTCCTTGAGGTACATGGCCGAGCGTCCGGGTCAGCCGGGGCACGGCGAGGAACGTCAACTGCCCACGGACGCGCACCAGACAGGTGCCGTCCGCCTCCTGCTGGGCGGTGATCCGGGTGCGCGACAGCCGGTGCAGCGCGACCGCGACCGCCACCGCGATCCCCAGGACCACTCCTTGCAGGACGCCCAGGACGAGCACTCCGCCGACGGACGCCACATAAACCAGGAACTCGCGATGCTTGTGGACGTTACGGATGTGCGCCAGGTTGACCATCTGGATGCCGACCATCATGACGAGGGCGGCGAGCGCGGCCAGCGGGATCCACTCCAGTACGGAGACGAGCAGCCCGGCCGCGAGCAGCACCCACACGCCGTGCAGCACGGTCGAGGCGCGGCCGGTCGCGCCGGCGCGGACGTTGGCGCTGCCGCGCACCGCGCCGCCGGACACGGGCATGCCGCCGAGCAGTCCGCACACGGCATTGGCGATGCCCTGGCCGCGCAGTTCGCGGTCGAGGTCGACGCGCGGGACGGGGCTGCCGGGCCGCTCGGATGCCAGCCGGTCGACGGCGACGGCGGACAGCAGCGACTCCAGGCTCGCGACCAGCGTCACCGTGAGCACCGCGGCGGCGATCCCGAGCGCCGGGCCGTGCGGCATCCCGGGCAGCACATGCGCGTCCCAGGACGGCAGTTGGACCCGGGCGATGCGGGGCGCCGTGACCGCCGCGACGCCGGTGGCCACCACTACGCAGACGAGCGCGGCGGGGACGCGGCGCAGGGCCTTCCCGGCCCGCCCCGGCATGCGTGGCCACAGCAGTAGTACGGCGAGCGTGAGGGCGCCGATGAGTGGTGCCGCCGGGCCGACGTGGGTCAACTGGCCGGGCAGGGCGAGGGCGTTGGCCACGGCGGAGCTCTGCGGAGAGCCACCGAGGACGATGTGGAGCTGGGCCAGCGCGATGGCGGCGCCGATGCCGGCGAGGGTGCCGTGCACGATGGCGGGGCTGACCGCGAGCGCGGAGCGCGCCGCCTTCAGGGAGCCGAGGACGACCTGGAGCAGGCCGGCGCCCACGGTGATGACGCAGCTGGTGCGCCAGCCGTAGGTCTGGATGATCTCGGCGGACACCACGGTCAGCCCGGCGGACGGCCCGCTGACCAGCAGGGGCGAACCGCCGAGCAGCCCGGCAACGATGCCGCCGACACCGGCGGCGATGAGGCTGGCCTCCAGGGGCGCGTCGATGGCGACGGCGAGGCCGAGCGACATCGGGACGGCGAGCAGGAAGACGGTGATGGACGCCGACAGGTCGGCGCCGCAGATCCGCAAACGGCGGGGCCCCTCGCCCGGGGAGGACGGCCGACGGGGCCGGCGGAGGCGGGGCGGGTGAGCTGGAGTCGTGGCGTGAGTGGGTGCGCAAGCAGGCATGGTTCCCGTCTCCTCCGGGGCAGCGCGGTCGCGGAACGTGGGGTCGCGGCCGTGGGTCACGGCAGTGCAGCGGCGGGATCTCAACTCTCGGTAAACGAATGGTAATGCAGGGTAAAGCCTCTTACTTCGCATTTAAGGCAAATAGGGCAATGATTCACTCTCTAGGGTGAATAGGCAGCTTTTCGTTCGGCTTGTCGTCCGGTTGTCCTTCCTCCCGCGTGCGACTTTTGCGGCGCCGTGACGGCATTCAACGCACAGGACCGCAAGGAAGAGGTGGGCGGATGATCGCCGCCACGCACGCCACGAAGAGGATCGCTGCCGGCGTCATCGCCGCGGCGCTGGCCGTGGGAGCCGCGGGCTGCTCCGCCGGCTCCGGCCCGGACAAGCCCGCGCCCGTCGGCCGCCAGGGCGCCGCCCCCAATACCGCGCCGCATCTCATCGGGGACGGCTCGACCGCGTACACCGGGCCCCAGCCGCACCTGCTCAAGGCGCAGAAGCTGAAGCCGGGTCAGCGTCCGCCGCAGTTCGTGGTGTTCTCCTGGGACGGCGCGGGTGAGGACAGCCAGAAGCTCTTCTCGCACTTCCGCGAGGTCGCCAAGGAGTCCAACGCGACCATGACGTACTTCCTGAGCGGCGTGTACATGCTCCCCGACGCGAAGGCGAACCTCTACACCGCGCCCAAGCACGCCCCTGGGCAATCCGACATCGGCTTCAACGACCTCAAGGGGATCAAGGACACTGCCACCCAGGTGCGCGCGGCCTGGAAGGAGGGCAACGAGATCGGCACCCACTTCAACGGCCACTACTGCGGGCCCGACGGCGGCGTCGGCACCTGGTCGGTGGCCGAGTGGAAGAGCGAGATCGCCCAGGCCAAGTCCTTCGTCAAGAACTGGAAGACGAACTCGGGCCTCAAGGCCGAGGCGCCGCTTCCCTTCGACTACGACAAGGAGCTCGTGGGCGGGCGCACCCCTTGCCTCGAGGGCCAGAAGAACTTCGTCAAGACGGCGGGTGAGCTCGGCTGGCGCTACGACACCAGCGGTGTCAACGACCAGGTGTGGCCCAAGCGCAACCCCAACGGCGTCTGGGACCTGTCGATGCAGCTGGTGCCGGTCCCCGGCCGGGACTTCCAGACCCTGTCCATGGACTACAACTTCTACATGAACCAGTCCAACGCGATGACCGGTGACGCCGATCAGCACGAGTACTGGGGCAACCAGATGCGCGACGGCCTCCTCCAGGCCTTCGACCGCTCCTACGACGGCAACCGCGCGCCGTTGATCATCGGCAACCACTTCGAGTCGTGGAACGGCGGCGTCTACATGAAGGCCGTCGAGGAGACGGTCAGGACGGTGTGCGTCAAGCGCGACGTCCACTGTGTCTCCTTCCGCCAGCTCGCCGACTGGCTCGACGCCCAGGACCCGGCCGTGCTCGCCAAGTTCCACTCGCTGAAGGTGGGCGAGGCGCCGAAGGGCGGCTGGGCGGCGCTCGAGGCCGCCCAGCCGGCCGCCCCGGCGAAGCCCGTCACCCCGCTGCGGCCCGCGGCGCCCCAGCCCGCCGTCAGGCAGGCTGCGGCTCGCTGACCTCCGCGATCAGCCGCTCGCTCAGGACGAAACCGGGGTCCACCTGCGCCGCCAGGTCGGCCCCGGTCTTCGCGTTGCCCCAGCTCTGCGCGTTCTTCAGGTGGAAGTGCACCATCTGGCGCGTGTAGCGGTCCCAGTCGCGGTTCCCGTAGGAGTCGTCCGCCGCGTTCTGCAACGTCTGGAGGGCGAGCCGGTTGTCGGCCTCAAGGAGCTCGAAACGCGAGGGGCGGCCCTTCTCCATGGCGCGCACCCAGTCGGAGTGGCCCACCGTGACCAAGAGGTCGTCGCCCACCTCGGCGCGCAGGAAGTCCACGTCGTCCTGGCCCTGCACCTTGTTGCCGACGACCTTGAGCGCGACCCCGTAGTCCCGGGCGTACTCCTTGTACTGGCGGTATACGGAGACGCCCTTACGGGTCGGCTCGGCCACCAGGAAGGTCATGTCGAAGCGCGTGAACATGCCGGAGGCGAACGAGTCGGAGCCCGCCGTCATGTCGACGACGACGTACTCGTCCATGCCGTCCACCAGGTGGTTCAGGCACAGCTCCACCGCGCCGACCTTCGAGTGGTAGCAGGCCACGCCCAGGTCGGACTCGGTGAAGGGGCCGGTCGCCATCAGGCGGATGTCCCCGTCGTCGAGCGCCACCCGCCGGGCGCACGCCTCGTACACCGGGTTCGCCTCGCGCACCCGCAGCAGGCGGGAGCCGTGGCCGGGCGGCGTTGTCTTGATCATCGACTCGGTGGAGGCGATGCGCGGATTGGTGCCCCGCAGGTACTCCTTGATGAGCGGCAGATGGGCGCCCATGGCGGGCAGCGCGGCGGCCTCCGCCTCGTCGAGCCCGAGCGCGGCCCCGAGGTGCTGGTTGATGTCGGCGTCGACCGCGACGACGGCGGCCTCGTTGGCGGTGAGATGACGGATGAAGAGCGAGGACAGCGTCGTTTTGCCGCTGCCGCCCTTGCCCACGAAAGCGATCTTCATGTTCACCAACGGTAATCGTATGGTGGCGGTAAGTGTGCGAGGCGAGTGAAGAAAACCACTCGAAGGTGGGGTGTGGCTTGCGGACGCGTAGCCTCCTTACCTATGAGTACGAACGCCGCTGACCCTCTTGTCGCCCTCGGCGGGCTGCCGGGCGTCCCGGACGCCGTGGACCGGGTGCGCAAGGCTGTGGACCGGGTCTACGGGCACCGTGTGATGCGGCGCCGCAGCAACGAGATCACCTCGGAGGCGGCGCTGCGCGGAGCGCGCGGCAGCGCCGCCCTGTCCGGTGCGGACTGGGCGCTGGAAGAGGTGCGGCGGCGTACGGACTTCGCCGCCGATCCCGAGGCGCGCACGGTGGGTGCGGCGCTGCGGCTGACCGCCGAGGCGGGTCAACTCCTGTCCATCTGGCGGCAGTCGCCGTTGCGGGTGCTCGCCCGGCTGCATCTGGTGGCGGCGGCGGACGCGGGCGAGACGGTGGGGCGCCCCCGCCAGGGCGGCGAGAGCGTCGACGAGCCCCTGATCGAGAGCGTGCTGCCGGGCGCGGACGAGGTGGCCGGCCGCCTCGACGGGCTGTCCCGGCTGATCATCGCGGGCGGCGAGGCGCCCGCCCTGGTCACCGCCGCCATCGTGCACGGTGAACTGCTCGCGCTGCGGCCCTTCACCTCATGCAACGGGCTGGTCGCCCGCACCGCCGAGCGGATCGTGCTCATCGGCAGCGGCCTTGACC
Organism: Streptomyces sp. NPDC006711; assembly: GCF_042869775.1. Lineage (NCBI taxonomy): Bacteria > Bacillati > Actinomycetota > Actinomycetes > Kitasatosporales > Streptomycetaceae > Streptomyces > Streptomyces sp. NPDC006711. The sequence continues at coordinate 274,544 of NZ_JBIAGO010000001.1, read as the reverse complement.
CGAAGGCGATCTGCCCGGCCGAGGTGGGCCACGCCGAGCTGGGGCGCGCGGCCTACGCGGCGGCCTTCGAGGGTTATCTGTCCGGCACCCCGCAGGGGATGGCGGCCTGGATCACCCACTGCGCCGACGCGGTCGGGCTCGGGGTGCGCGAGTCGACGGCGGTGTGCGAGGCGCTTCAGCGCGGCGCGGCGTAGCGCGGCGTTCTGGCGGGAACTCCCGGCCGGACAAGGGTTGCGGCGGTATCGGAGACCGATACCGCCGCTGGCATGTCCACCGTGTTACCAAGCGTCCTCGAAAGTTGCCCATCAGGCCGGGATTCTCTGCCCGTTCACCTGGTGCGGCTGGCCCGTAATCGACGGGTCGACGTCGCGTGGGTGCTCGATGTCCATGCGCGGTCCGTGGGGCCTTGCTGCGTAGAAGGTGATCCTCTCGGATGTCCCAGGTCTCGCGGGCCGTTGAGTCCTTTCTACTCCGGTACGGCGAGAAGCGAAACCCCTACTCACAGTTCTTTACTTTTAGGTTCAAATAGGACTAAATCGGGCGACCGTTTTCGGCGGGCGTCCGCCATGCCATGTCGGCGGGCGTCCACCAACCCTTGGGGGGCGCCCTGTTAGGCCGGCCTTTCCCGGCCGCGCCTCAGGCGGAGACGGAGCCGCGCTTGCGGGCCGTGTACCAGACGATGCCGGCCGTGGCGGCGGCCGCGCCGACGGCTGCCGCCAGCAGGGCGGACCGGGGCGGCATCGGGATGACGGGCAACCGTTGCTTGAGCCTGACGGGTCGGTTGAAGACGAGAACCGGCCAATTTCTGGCGGCGGCCTCGCGGCGCAGCGCCCGGTCCGGATTGACCGCGTAGGGGTGACCGACCGACTCCAGCATCGGGACGTCGGTCGCCGAATCGCTGTAGGCGTAGCACCGCGTCAGGTCGTAACCCTCGGACGCGGCCAGTTCCTTGACGGCCTCGGCCTTGGTGGGCCCATAGGCGTAGTACTCCACATCCCCCGTGAAGCAGCCGTCCTCGCCGACCACCATCCTGGTGGCCACCACCCGGTCCGCCCCGAGCAGTTCACCGATCGGCTCGACGACCTCGGCGCCCGAGGTGGACACGATCACCACGTCCCGGCCGGCCGCGTGGTGCTCCTCGATGAGCGAGGCGGCCTCGTCATAGATGATCGGGTCGATCAGGTCGTGCAGCGTCTCGGCGACGATCTCCTTGACCTGCTGGACGTTCCAGCCCTTGCACAGGGCGGACAGATACTCCCGCATCCCTTCCATCTGATCGTGGTCGGCCCCGCCGGCGAGGAATACGAACTGCGCGTACGCGGTGCGCAGTACGGCGCGGCGGTTGATCAGCCCTCCTTGATAGAAGGACTTGCTGAAGGTCAACGTCGACGACTTGGCAATGACAGTCTTGTCCAAGTCGAAGAAGGCGGCGGTACGCGGCAACGAGTGGTTTTCCACGAGACCGAGCATAGGCGCCCACCATTCGGCGTAAGCTGGGGCGCGTGGGTTTGCCTGAGAAGGCTCTCGGGTACACCATGGAAGTCACGGATCGTTCGCGACCGTGCTAACCCGGTCCGACTCCTCCCCCCCCCGAGTCGACCGTGGGGACGACCCCCGCTCTCCCCCCCGGCGGGGGTCGTCGCATGTCCAGACGCGTTTTCGGCCTCGGACGCCTTCCTCGCCCCTCTCCTCGGCTCCGCCGCGCACGTTCCGTCGCCCCCCGTCTCGGTAACTGTGTGTAGTGGTTGTGCTGCGCTGGGGAAAGTCACCGGTATAGGTGAACGGGATATTCACAACGCGAGTAGTTGTCCACAGATTTCGACCAAGATCCACATTATTTCGGGCCGCCCCGCACCGTGATTCCAGATCGCGAAGTACGCGAACACGGGAATCGCAGGGAGAGGGGGCGGAAATCATGGACGGATCCATGGCTTCCGAGAGGCCGCAGGGCGCGGAGGGGCGCCGTGGCGGGCCGCTGATCGTGACCGAGGACGAGGACCTGCTCGATGATCTGCTGCGCCTGTGCGCCGCAGCGGGCACCGAGCCCGAGGTGTGCCACGGGGTGCCCGGCCGCGAGGGCGGCTGGGAGAGCGCGCCGCTGATCCTGGTCGGCGACGACGCGGCGCGCCGGCTGCGTGGTGTCTCCCGCAGACGCGGGGTGCTCCTGGTGGGCCGGGACCAGGACGACCCGGGCGTGTGGCAGGCGGCGGTGGAGCTCGGGGCTGACCATGTGCTGCGGTTGCCCGACGCCGAGCCATGGCTGGTGGACCGGATCGCGGACGCCGCGGAAGGGGTGGGGCGGCCCGCTCTGACCGTCGGGGTGATCGGCGGCCGGGGCGGTGCCGGCGCCTCGACGCTGGCGTGCGCCCTCGCGGTGACCGCCGCGCGCTCCGGGCGGCGCACCATGCTCATCGACGGCGATCCCCTCGGCGGCGGCCTCGACGTACTGCTCGGCGGGGAGCACGCCGACGGCCGGCGGTGGCCGGATTTCGCCGCTTCACGCGGACGCGTCGCGGGGGGTGCCCTGGAGGAGTCGCTGCCACGCCTGCATCAGTTGAGAGTCCTCAGCTGGGACCGGGGGGACACCGTGGTGATCCCGGGGGAGGCGATGCGCGCGGTGCTCGCGGCGGCCCGCCGACGGGGCGGGGTGGTCGTCGTCGACCTGCCGCGCCGCATCGACGACGCGGTGGTCGAAGCGCTGGCACAGCTGGACCTCGGACTGCTCGTGGTCCCGGCCGAGCTGCGCGCGGTCGCGGCGGCGAACCGGGTCGCCTCATCGGTCGGCATGGTGCTGCGCGACCTGCGCGCGGTGGTACGGGGCCCCTGCGCGGCCGGGCTTGACGAGCAATGGGTGGCGACCGCCCTCGGCCTGCCCCTTGCCGGTGAACTACCGTTGGAGCCAGGCCTTTTGGAGGCGCAGGAGGGCGGGGCGCCACCGGGAAGCGCGGCGCGCGGACCGCTGGCCCGATTCTGCGCGGCCTTCTGGGACCAGGCGCTGGCCGGCGGCCTCGCCGGGGAAGCGCTCTCGTGAACGGCCTGCCGGACAGGGGCCGGCCGACTCCGACAACACCCGGCCCCACCGCCGGGGCGCGGCCCTCGGGTACGCACGCGTGGAGCGCCGGGCCGCCACTGCTCGACGCCGTACGGCAAAGGCTCGCGCAGAGCGGCGCCGAACCAACCCCCGCCAGGGTCGCGGCCGCGCTGCGCGCCCAGGGGCGGCTGCTGGGGGACGCCGAAGTGCTGGGCGGCGCCGAGGAGTTGAGGTCCGAGCTGGTGGGCACGGGCCCGCTCGAACCGCTGCTCGCCGACCCTGACGTCACCGACGTCCTGGTCTCCGCGCCCGACCGGGTGTGGGTGGACCGGGGCGGTGGTCTCGAACTGACCGGGATCCGTTTCGTCGACGCGACGGCCGTACGGCGCCTCGCACAGCGCCTCGCCGCCGTGGCGGGCCGCCGCCTCGACGACGCCAGGCCCTGGGTGGACGCGCGACTGCCGGACGGCACGCGGATGCACGCCGTCCTGGAGCCGGTGGCCGTCGGCTCGGCCTGTCTCTCGCTGCGGGTGGTGCGGCTGAAGGCGTTCTCGCTGGCCGAACTCACGGCGGCGGGCACGGTGACGCCGGACGGCGATCAGTTGCTGCGGGCGCTCATCGAGGCCCGGGTGTCCTTCCTGATCAGCGGCGGTACCGGCACCGGCAAGACCACCCTCCTGTCGACCCTGCTCGGCCTGGTCGGCCCGGGGGAGCGGATCGTCCTGGCGGAGGACTCCGCCGAACTGCGCCCCGACCACCCCCATGTCGTACGCCTCGAAGCGCGCCCCGCCAATCAGGAGGGCGCGGGCCTGGTGACGCTGCGGGACCTCGTGCGCCAGGCCCTGCGGATGCGCCCGGACCGGCTGGTCGTGGGGGAGGTGCGCGGCGCCGAGGTGACCGACCTGCTGAGCGCCTTGAACACAGGACACGAAGGGGGGATCGGGACAGTCCATGCCAATTCCGCGGCCGATGTTCCGGCCCGTCTCGAAGCGCTGGGCACTGCGGCCGGGCTCGACCGTGCCGCGCTGCACAGCCAGTTGGCGGCCGCTCTGTCGGTGGTGGTCCATCTCGTACGCGACCGGGCGGGCCGGCGCCGGATCGCGGAGGTGCGCGTCCTGGAACGGAACGCGTCCGGTGTGGTCGTGGCGGTGCCCGCGGTGCGGTGGAGCGAGACGGGATGTGTGCGCGAATCGGGCTGGGAACGGCTCCGGGCGCTGCTCGGGGGTGAGTCATGACGGATCTTCGGATGGGTCTGCCCGCGTGGGCGGCGATGTGCGCCGGAGCGGCCGCGTGGATGTGGGCGGGCCGGGACCAGGGGATGCGACGGGCCCGGCTGATGTTCGCGGGCGCGGGCGTGGGAGACGCGGTGACGGCAGGAGCGGCGGCGGGAACCGGCGGTGCGGGCGATGGCGGGGCGGGTGCGGCTTTCCGGGCGTCACCCTTGCGGCGCCGGCTGGAGAAGGCGCGGGAGGGGGAGCGCTGGCGCCTGGAGTGGCTGTGCCTGCCGCTGGGGCTCGTGATCGCCCTCCTGGGCGGCTCGGTGCTGCCGCTGGTGGTGGCCGCGCTCGCGATGCCCTTCGTGGGGAAGCGGCTGCGGGCCAGGGAGCGCGAGCGGGCCTGTGCTCGGCGGGCGGACGAGGTGATCACCTGGTGCGCCGCCGTCGCGGGAGAGCTGCGGGCGGGCCGGCAGCCCGGGCAGGCGCTGGCCGTCGCGGCGCGGGCCACGGCGGCGCTGGGCGCGGCGGCGGCTCCGGTGGTGGCGGCCGCGCGGTTCGGCGGAGACGTGCCGGCGGCGTTGCGCGCGGCGGCGCGGGAACCGGGCGCGGAAGGCCTGGCCGGGGTCGCGGCGTGCTGGCAGGTCGCGGTGGACGGCGGGGCCGGTCTCGCGTCCGGGCTTGAGCGCCTGGAAAGCGCGCTGCGCTCGGAACGAGAACAACAGGAGTCGCTGCGAGCCGAGTTGGCCGGTGCCCGCACCACCGTGCTGCTCCTCGCGGTCCTGCCGGCGCTCGGCATCGTGCTCGGTACGGCGATGGGGGCGAGTCCGTTGCGGGTGTTGCTGCACAGCCCGGCGGGGTTCGGGTGCCTGGTGGTGGCCGGGGCCCTCGAGGTGGCCGGCGTGTGGTGGGCGGCGCGGATCGTGCGGGCGGGGGAAGGCCGGTGAGCCCGGTGGGAGCGGAGGTTTTCCACAGGCTGGGGGCAGTGCTGGGGGTGGTCGCCCTCGCGCTGTGGACGGCCCTGGCGGTGGCCGGGCGCCGGCAGGAGCGCGGGATGCGACGGCGAGTGGCGGCACTCCTGGCCCTGGAGGCGCTGACGCCGCCTCCCCGAAGGATCTGGAAGCCGGCGTGGACGACGTGCGCCAAGCGCGCGGGAGCGCCACTGGGGGCGCTCGCGGCGGGCTATGTGCTGGTCGGCGGGGTTGCGGGGTTACCGGTCGGCCTGGCGGCGGCGTACGGGGCCTGGGTGTGGGGGCGTCGGCGCCGGGTGCGCGGCACGGGGACCGAGGCGTCCGCTTCCGTGGTGGCCCGTGAACTGCCGCTCGCAGCCGACCTGTTGGCCGCGTGTCTGGCCGCCGGGGGTGGTCCGCGTGAGGCGGCGGGGGCGGTCGGAGCGTGCCTGGAGGGACCCGTCGGAACCCGGCTCGGCCAGGTCGCCGCCGAACTGCGGATGGGCGGTGAGCCCGGCGAGGCATGGGGAAGGCTCGGCGCGATACCGGGCGCGGCCGAACTGGCCCGCTGTCTGGAGCGGGCGGCCTCCTCGGGGGCGCCCGCGGCAGGCCCCGTCGCACGGGTCGCGGAGCGCTGCCGGGCCGAGCGGATGAGGGACGCCTCGGCGCGGGCCCGACGCGCGGGCGTACTCATCACCGGCCCACTCGGCCTCTGCTTCCTGCCGGCCTTCCTCGCGGCGGGCGTCGCACCGGTCGTGATCGGCCTCGCGGGCGGCCTGCTCAGGCGGTGAGCCCCCGGACGCGCCACCGGCCCGGGCCCGGCCGAGCCACGCAATGAATTCACCAACCACGTCAACGTCGACCCGCGACTGCGTCGCTTGCCCATCTGTCACGCAACAGCCATCACTCAAGAGCACTCAACAGCCATACACAGAACTGGAGTTGGACACCATGAACGCCATCTTGAACCGCCACGCGAACCACGTGAACCACGTGAACCACGTGAACCACGTGAACCACGTGAACCACGTGAACCACGTGAACCACGTGAACCACGTGAACCACGTGAACCACGCGGACCAGGCGAACCTCATGAACCCCTCGGAGCGCCCCGCGCGGTGCCGGCGGTCGGCGCTGGTGCTCGCGCTGCGGCGCCGGATGCGCGACGACAGCGGGATGACGACCTCCGAGTACGCCGTGGGCACCATCGCGGCGTGCGCCTTCGCGGCGATCCTCTACAAGATCGTCACGAGCGACGGGGTCGTGACGGCGCTCACCCAGCTGATCACCAAGGCCCTCGATGTGCAGTTCTGAGCCGAGTGGCACGACCGGTGCGTGCCCTCGGGGTGACCGGGGGTTCGTGACGGCCGAGACGGCCGTGGCGATTCCGGCCCTCGTGGGGTTCGCCCTGGCCCTGCTGTGGGCGCTGACCGCGGCCTCGTCCGAGATCCGCTGCGTGGACGCGGCCCGGGCCGGAGCCCGCTCGGTGGCCCGCTCCGAACCGGAGGCCGTCGCGGTGGCGGCGGCTCGGGAGGCCGCGCCCAAGGGGGCCACGGTCACCGTGCGGCGCACCGGGGACATGTGGCGGGTCCGGGTGGAGTCCGCCACGCCCGGGCCGCGCCGCCTGGCCCTGACGCTGAGCGCTGAGGCGGCCGCGCTGGCCGAGGACGCGGCGGGGGTGACGCCATGAACGAACGGGTGCGGGACTTCGTGGTGCGACGGGAGTGGTCCGGGGCGTGGCCCGCGTGGGGGCGCCGGATGCGGTCCTACGTCGTCTGGCGCACGCCGCGCCGTAATGGGGGCGACCGGGGTTCCGCCACCGTGTGGGTGGCGCTCACGGCCGCCACGATGGGCGCTGTGTTCGCGGCCGTGCTGTGCCTGGGCCAGGCCGTGGCCGCGCGGCACCGGGCCGGCGGGGCCGCCGACCTGGCCGCGCTCGCGGCGGCCGACCAGGCCCGGTGGGGGTCACCGGACGCGTGCGCCAAGGCCGTCGAGGTGGCCAGGGCCCAGGGCACGGAGCTGGTGCGCTGCACGATCCTCGGGGACATCGCGGACGTACGGGTGCGGGCGAGGTTCGGGCCGTACGCGCCAAGCGTCAGGTCCCGGGCCGGGCCGCCCCCGGCCGAGCCGGGTCCTCGGATGCCGGCGGGGCCGGGGGCCGTATCGCAGCCGCGGTCGGACCCGGACCGGGATCCGGGTCCGGGTCCGCCGGGGCTCCCCGTAGCAGCTCCGTGAGGAGGCGTACCGCACCGCGCTTGTGCAGGGGATCGTTGCCGTTGCCGCACTTGGGCGACTGGATGCAGGACGGGCAGCCGGTCTCGCACTCGCAGGACGCGATCGCCTCGCGGGTCGCGGTCAGCCAGCGCGCGGCGGTGTGGAAGGCACGTTCGGCGAATCCGGCGCCGCCGGGGTTGCCGTCGTACACGAAGACCGTCGGCAGCAGGGTGTCCGGGTGCAGCGGGATGGAGACGCCGCCGATGTCCCAGCGGTCGCAGGTGGCGAAGAGCGGGAGCATCCCGATGGAGGCGTGCTCGGCGGCGTGCAGGGCGCCGCCAAGGATCTCCGGGCCGACGCGGGCGGCGTCGAGCTGGTCCTCGGTGACCGTCCACCACACGGCCCGGGTGCGCAGGGTGCGGGGCGGCAGGTCGAGCTTGGTCTCGCCGAGCACCTCGCCGGTGATGAGTTTGCGGCGCAGAAAGGAGACGACCTGGTTGGTGACCTCGACGGAGCCGTAGCAGAGGCGGCCGGCTCCCCAGGGGATCTCGGTGTCGGTGGTGAGGACGGAGATGGAGGTGGTGTCCCTGGCGACGGTCGAATAGGGCGGGCTCGCCTCCTCGACGAGGGCGGCGGAGTCCTCCAGGTCCAGGTGCAGCACCAGGTACGTACGGCCCTGGTGCAGGTGGACGGCGCCGTCGTGGACGGCGGTGTGGGCGGCGGACGCGTCGACCGTGCCGAGCAGCCGTCCCGTCGAGGCCTCGACGACCTGGACCGGGCGGCCGCCGCCGCCCCGGATGTCGGTGAGGTCGGCGGCCCGCTCGCGGCGGGTCCAGAACCATCCGCTGCTGCGGCGCCGCAGCAGCCCGGCCCGTTCCAGCTGCGGCATGAGCTCCGGACTCGCCGGGCCGAAGAGCTCCAGATCGGCCTCGGTGAGCGGGATCTCGGCCGCCGCGGCGCACAGGTGGGGGGCCAGCACATAGGGGTTGTCGGGGTCCAGCACGGTGGCCTCGACCGGCTGCTGGAACAGCGCCTCGGGGTGGTGGACGAGGTAGGTGTCCAGCGGGTCGTCACGGGCGATCAGGACGGCGAGCGCACCCTGACCGGAGCGACCAGCCCGGCCCGCCTGCTGCCACAGGGAGGCCCGGGTGCCCGGGTAGCCAGCGATCAGGACGGCGTCGAGGCCCGAGACGTCGATGCCGAGTTCCAGGGCGGTGGTGGCGGCCAGGCCAAGGAGCTCGCCGGAGTGCAGGGCCTGTTCCAGGGCGCGGCGTTCCTCGGGCAGGTAGCCGCCCCGGTAGGCGGCGACACGCCGGGCGAGGGTGCGGTCCACCTCGTACAGGCGCTCCTGGGCGATGACCGAGATGAGTTCCGCGCCGCGCCGGGAGCGGACGAAGGCGACCGTGCGCACCCCCTGCACGGCGAGGCCGGTGAGGAGGTCGGCGGTCTCGGCGATGGCCGTGCGGCGCACCGGCGCGCCCTTTTCGCCGGGCAGCTCGGTGAGCGGCGGCTCCCACAGGGCGAAGACCAGCTCGCCGCGCGGCGAGGCGTCGTCGGCGACCTCCACGACGGGCAGCCCGGTCAGGCGGCCCGCGGTGACGGCGGGCTCGGCCGCCGTGGCCGAGGCGAGCAGGAAGACGGGCTCGGAGCCGTAGCGGGCGCACAGACGGCGCAGACGGCGAAGTACCTGGGCGACGTGGGAGCCGAAGACGCCGCGATAGGTGTGGCACTCGTCGATGACGACATAGCGCAAGGCGCGCAGGAAGGAGGCCCATCTGGGGTGGGACGGCAGGATGCCCAGGTGCAGCATGTCCGGATTGGTGAGGACGTAGTTGGCGTACTGGCGCACCCACTCGCGTTCCTCGACCGGGGTGTCCCCGTCGTACACGGCGGGCCGGATCGCGTTGCCCAGGGGAGCCGCGAGGGCCTTCACCGAGCGGCGCTGATCGGCCGCGAGGGCCTTGGTGGGGGCGAGGTAGAGCGCGGTCGCGCCGCGGCCGTTCGGAGCCTCGGAGCCGTCCAGGAGCGTGCTGAGGACAGGGGCCAGATAGGCGAGCGACTTGCCGGACGCGGTGCCGGTGGCGATCACCACCGACTCGCCGTTCAGGGCGTGCTCGGCGGCGGCGGCCTGGTGGGCCCAGGGGTGCGCGATGCCGGCGTCCTGGATGGCGCTGATCACCTCCGGGCGGATCAGGTGCGGCCACACTGCATGACGTCCCGCTCGCGGGGGCAGGTGCTCCGTATGAGTGATGCGCGCAGCCCGGCCTGCCCCGGTGGCGAGCCGGTCGAGGACCGTGCCGGGGTCGGGTCGTCCACCCGTGCTGTCGGCGGGTGTTCTGGGGCGGTGATTCCTGGCCATCGGCACCGAGTGTGTCACTGGCGTAGCGGACAATGGTCCCAAGGCGTCGTGCATGGCTGCCGGTAAGTGATTGAATGCCATCGCGGCTGGCGATCCGTTCTCTGGCTCCGCCGGGGAGACACAGGGGGCGGCCGCTCGATAGCAAGGTGCTGGAGGATCCGTGGACCTGTCCCTGTCGACTCGCAATGTGTCCGGACCTGGTGGCGACCGTACGGTCGTCGAGGTCGGTGGCGAGATTGATGTGTATACCGCGCCCAAGCTGCGCGAGCAGTTGGTCGAGTTGGTGAACGACGGCAGCTACCACCTGGTCGTCGACATGGAGGGCGTGGACTTCCTCGACTCCACGGGCCTGGGTGTCCTGGTGGGTGGGCTCAAGCGCGTGCGCGCGCATGAGGGCTCGCTGCGCCTGGTCTGCAACCAGGAGCGCATTTTGAAGATCTTCCGGATCACGGGGCTCACCAAGGTGTTCCCGATCCACGGCTCGGTCGACGAGGCCGTCAACGCGACCGACTGACGGCAGCCGTCCCTGGACGGCTCCGGAGGAAGGACAGGGGCGCCGGGCGGCGATGTGGCCCGGGGCCCCTGAGAGGTATGCCCGTACGTTCGAGGGGGATCACCATGGCCACCGTTGAACTCCGTTTCAGTGCCCAGCCCGAACACGTCAGGACGGCCCGTCTGGTGGCGGCCGCCGTGGCGCGCCGGGCCGGAGTCGATGAGGCAGTGCTCGACGAGGTCAGACTCGCCGTGGGCGAGGCGTGCAGCCGTGCTGTCGGGCTGCACCGCGCGCACGGCATCGACGCCCCCGTCCACGTCGTCCTGATCGAGGAGGAGAAGCTGTTCTCCATCGAGGTCGGCGACGGCGTGCCGGGCTCGGGCGGCGGCGCGGCGGCGGTGCCGGGCGTGCGCGGTCCGGCGCCCGACGACGAACTCGACGACGGCGCGGAGGACGAAATGGGCCTCGCTGTCATCAGTGGGCTTGTGGACGACGTGGAAGTCGTCTCCGGCGACGCGGGGGGTGTCATTCGCATGAGCTGGCCCACCACGCCGTCCGAGGTGCTTCCCTGATTAGCTTTTTATGCGACGGGACTGGCCCTGCTGAGCAGGGCCTTTTTCATGTCTTGAGCCAGATTTCCGGCCTGTCCGCCGGGCGTTTCCTAGATCACCGATCAGGCGTCAATGCTTTTGCCCCATTACCGCTTTCGGGGGCACTTTCGTGACCGGATCTCTCTCTGGTGGGCCGAAGAAGGTCAATTCCATTTGCGGCGCCCTGTTTTGATCGTGTTCCGCTACCTACAATCCGTCCACATCTTGAGCTCTGAGCGTCAAGGAGGACGAATGGCGGGGCTCTTCAACCCAACGGAACTCGACCACCCCACATCCCTGGCCGCGGCGGTACTGACCGACGGCAACCGGACGATCGTGATCGTCATCGCGGCGGTCGCGCTTGCGGCCCTGATCGTCGCGCAATTGCTCGTACGCCAGGTCCTCGCGGCCGGCGAGGGCACCCAAGCGATGAAGAAGATCGCGGCAGCCGTGCAGGAAGGCGCGAATGCCTATCTGACCCGGCAGTTGCGCACCCTCGGCGTCTTCGCCGTCGTGGTGTTCTTCCTGTTGTTCCTGCTGCCGGCCGACAACTGGTCGCAGCGTGCGGGCCGCTCCGTGTTCTTCCTGATCGGCGCCGTCTTCTCGGCGACGACGGGATACATCGGGATGCGTCTGGCCGTGCGCGCGAATGTGCGCGTCGCGGCGGCCGCCCGGGAGGCGACTCCCGCGGAAGGCGAACCCGAAAGGGATCTCACCTCGGTTTCCCACAAGGCCATGAAGATCGCTTTCCGTACGGGCGGCGTCGTCGGCATGTTCACGGTGGGCCTCGGCCTGCTCGGGGCCTCCGTCGTCGTGCTCGTGTACGCGGCCGACGCGCCCAAGGTCCTGGAGGGCTTCGGGCTCGGCGCCGCGCTGATCGCGATGTTCATGAGGGTCGGCGGCGGCATCTTCACCAAGGCCGCCGACGTCGGCGCCGACCTGGTCGGCAAGGTCGAGCAGGGCATCCCCGAGGACGACCCGCGCAACGCCGCCACCATCGCGGACAACGTGGGCGACAACGTCGGCGACTGCGCCGGCATGGCGGCCGACCTGTTCGAGTCGTACGCCGTGACCCTGGTGGCGGCGCTCATCCTCGGCAAGGCGGCGTTCGGCGACTCGGGCCTCGCCTTCCCGCTGATCGTCCCGGCGATCGGCGTGGTCACCGCGATGATCGGGATCTTCGCGGTCGCCCCGCGGCGCGCCGACCGCAGCGGAATGTCGGCGATCAACCGGGGCTTCTTCATCTCGGCGGTGATCTCGCTCGCCCTGGTGGCCATCGCGGTCTACACCTATCTGCCGTCCTCGTACGCCAAGTTGAACGGCGTCACCGACCAGGTGATCAAGTCACACGACGGCGATCCGCGGATCCTCGCGCTCGTCGCCGTCGCCATCGGCATCGTCCTGGCGGCGCTCATCCAGCAGTTGACGGGTTACTTCACCGAGACCACCCGGCGTCCCGTCAAGGACATCGGCAAGTCCTCGCTGACCGGCCCCGCCACCGTCGTATTGGCCGGCATCTCCATCGGCCTCGAATCGGCCGTCTACACCGCCCTGTTGATCGGCCTCGGCGTGTACGGGGCCTTCCTGCTCGGCGGCACCTCGGTCATGCTCGCGCTGTTCGCGGTGGCGCTCGCCGGTACCGGCCTGCTCACCACGGTCGGCGTGATCGTCGCCATGGACACCTTCGGCCCGGTGTCCGACAACGCCCAGGGCATCGCGGAGATGTCCGGCGACGTCCAGGGCGCGGGCGCCCAGGTGCTCACCGACCTGGACGCCGTGGGCAACACCACCAAGGCCATCACCAAGGGCATCGCCATCGCCACGGCCGTGCTGGCCGCGGCGGCGCTCTACGGTTCCTTCAAGGACGCGATCGCCACGGCCGTGGGCGACGTCCACGCCAAGGCGAACGAACTGACCTTGAGCATGGACATCTCACAGCCCAACAATCTGGTCGGCCTGATGCTGGGCGCGGCGGTCGTCTTCCTCTTCTCGGGGCTCGCGATCAACGCCGTGTCCCGGTCGGCCGGAGCCGTGGTCTTCGAGGTGCGGCGGCAGTTCCGCGAGCACCCCGGGATCATGGACTACAGCGAGCAGCCGGAGTACGGACGCGTCGTCGACATCTGCACCAAGGACGCGCTGCGCGAACTGGCCACCCCCGGCCTGCTCGCGGTGCTCGCCCCCATCGCGGTCGGCTTCACGCTCGGCGTCGGCGCGCTCGGCTCGTATCTGGCGGGCGCGATCGGAACCGGCACCCTGATGGCGGTGTTCCTCGCGAACTCGGGCGGCGCGTGGGACAACGCCAAGAAGTTGGTCGAGGACGGCCACTTCGGCGGCAAGGGCAGCGACGCCCACGCCGCGACCGTCATCGGCGACACCGTGGGTGACCCCTTCAAGGACACCGCGGGGCCCGCGATCAACCCGCTGCTGAAGGTGATGAACCTGGTCGCGCTCCTGATCGCGCCGGCCATCGTCAAGTTCAGTTACGGCGACGACGCAAACCCGCTCGTTCGAGGGATCGTGGCGGCGCTCGCCATCCTCGTCATCATCGGCGCGGTGTACGTGTCCAAGCGGCGCAGCGTGGCTGTGGGCGACGACGGAACCAGCGAACGGGTCGCGAAGTCGGCTGATCCGGCGGTGGTTTCGTAGCCGTACGCGCATCAAAGGGCGGGCGGACGGTGGGGTTTGACACACCGTCCGCCCGTTTCGCTTGGTGCAAATGGCTGCAAATAGCCGCAATGCAAGTCACATCGCACGGGCGGCAAGCGATTGTCGCCCACTTGGCGTGTATGTTCCGGGGCCGAGAGCCTTGGAAGGGACCAAACCGGTGAACAAGAAGCTTGCGGCCGCACTGTCCGGCGGTGCGGTACTGATGCTGACGTTGTCGGGTTGCAGCGACGACTCCAGCAAGAAGGTCGACAACTGGGCGAAGACCTTCTGCGACACGGCCCAGCCCCAGTTCAAGAAGATCACTGACGCCAACGCGGCCATTCAGGCGCAGACGCGCGACGACAGCAAGCCCGCCGACGTGCAGAAGACCGACTCGACCGCCTTCCAGCAGATCTCGGACGCCTACAAGGCGCTGGGCGAGGCCGTCGACAAGGCCGGCGCTCCGCCGGTCAAGGACGGCGCCACCACCCAGCAGCAGGCCGTCAAGGACCTGAATGCCTCATCCGTGGCGTACGCGAACCTCAAGAAGAAGGTCGACGCGCTCGACGCCGGGGACCAGGCCGGGTTCGCCAAGGGCCTCCAGGACATCGCGACCGAGTTCGGCAAGACCAGCTCGACGGGTGATGAGTCCCTGAAGAAGCTGGAGGCCGGCGACGTCGGCAAGGCCATGCGCAAGCAGCCTTCCTGCCAGAAGCAGACGCCGTCCTCCCCGGCGCCCTCCGGTTCGGGCGCGGGAGCGCCCGCCGACAAGTCCGCCGCGCCCTCCCAGCCGGCGTCCCCCTCGGGTTCCGCGTCGCCGGCCGGTTCCGCCTCCCCGGCCGGTTCCGCCTCGCCTTCGGCGTCGCAGAGCGCCAAGTCGTAGTCCTCTGGCGCCTTCCGCCGTGGCCCGGCCCCCCAGCGGGGGCCGGGCCACGGCCGTTGCGGGGGTGATTGTCAGAGCCAGCGGCGACAATGGCCGGGTGAGTACGACCAGCCTTCCCGCGTCCGGTCACGCAGCCCGCCTGCGCGACGCCCTGCTCGCCGCCGCCTTCACCGCCGACGGCCTGCTCGACCTGCTCGGCGCGCCCGCGTACGCCGCGCTGGCCCGCAGCGAGACCGTCCCCGCCCTGCGCGCCACCCGCGGCGGGGCGCCGCTCGACACGCTGGTGCGGCTCTTCCTGCTCCAGCGGCCCGTCGCGGCCCAGAGCGCCCGCGCCGCCCTGCCGCTGGACGAGGCGCTGGCGGACGGCTGGGTGGTCCGGTCGGGCGACGAGGTGCGGGCCACGGTCGATGTCCGGCCCTACGGCGGCCCCGAGGGGCAGGACTGGTTCATCGTCTCCGACCTGGGCTGCGCGGTCGGCGGCGCCGGCGGGGCGAGCGGGCGCGACGAGGCCATGGTGCTCGGTGTCGGCGGCGCCTCCACGACGCTGGCCGGCATCACGGTCCGCCGACCCGTGGGCTCGGCCCTCGACCTGGGCACCGGCTCCGGCATCCAGGCGCTGCACGCCGCCCAGCACGCCACCCGGGTCACCGCGACCGACCTGAACCCGCGCGCCCTCGGCTTCACCCGGCTCACCCTCGCCCTGTCCGGCGCGCCGGAGGCCGAGCTGCTGACGGGTTCGCTGTACGAGCCGGTGGGTGAGCAGCGGTACGACCTGATCGTCTCCAACCCGCCGTTCGTCATCTCCCCCGGCGCCCGGCTCACTTACCGCGACGGCGGCATGGGCGGGGACGATCTGTGCCGCACCCTCGTTCAGCAGGCGGGGGAACGGCTCAACCCCGGCGGGTACGCCCAGTTCCTGGCCAACTGGCAGCACGTCGAGGGCGAGGAGTGGCAGGACCGCCTGCGCTCGTGGGTTCCGAGCGGGTGCGACGCCTGGATCGTGCAGCGCGAGGTCCAGGACATCACCCAGTACGCCGAGTTGTGGCTGCGCGACGCGGGGGACCACCACAGCGACCCGGCGCGCTACGCGGAGCGGTACGAGGCGTGGCTCGACGAGTTCGAGGCACGCAAGACCAGGGCGGTCGGCTTCGGCTGGATCACCCTGCGCCGCACCGACAGCGAGCAGCCGTCCATCGTGGCCGAGGAGTGGCCGCATCCGGTGGAGCAGCCACTGGGCGAGACCGTACGGGCCCACTTCGAACGGCACGACTATCTGCGCCGGCACGACGACGCGGCGCTGCTGGCCGACCGGTTCCGCCTGGCCGATGAGGTGGTGCAGGAGCAGGTGGGTCTTCCGGGCGCCGAGGACCCGGAGCATGTGGTGCTGCGGCAGAACCGCGGCATGCGCCGGGCCACGAAGGTGGACACGGTCGGCGCCGGATTCGCGGGCGTCTGCGACGGGGAGCTGCCGGCCGGGCGGATTCTGGACGCGATCGCCCAGCTGATCGAGGAGGACCCGGTACTGCTGCGCGATCGTACGCCGGACTCCATCCGGACCCTGGTGGAGCAGGGGTTCCTGGAGCCGGTGGGGGAGTAGCGGCAGGGGAAGCGCGCGGGCTGGGACGGGGGCGGGGGCGGGGGCGGCGCACCCCCTCCCTCTCCTGAACCCCGCGTCCGGGTTCGCCGTCCGGGCCGGTGCCTGGGCGCCCGGGCCGGCATCCGGGCAGGTGCCCAGGCCGGTGCCCGGGCCGGCGCCCGGGCCTCCGGGCCGGCGTCCGGGCCGGCGTCTGGTCCGATGCCTGGGCTCCGTGCCCAGGCCGTGTCCGGCTCGCCACTGCATGGGCGGGTTTGGGTGTGACGCTCGACGCGTTGTCCGACCGCCTCCGGCCCCGTCCGGCAGCCTCCGGCGGGGGAGATGTGGCTGAAATGCGCATGGTCGGGTGACCGTTCACCCGGCGTTCGCCGCGATGCGGTCCCCGCTCTGCCCCCGGGCGTCGCACGGTGACCAGGATCGCGCCCATGAACGCACTGGGAGGGACCGAGACGGGGCCGGCCGTCTTCGCGGGAACGGTGTTCGTGCTGTTCGGGGGCGCTCTGCTGCTGTGGACCGCGTTCCGCGCGCGCCGCCGCGAGCCGGTCGCAGACGGCACCCCGCCGGTCGCCTCCGCCGTGCTTGCACTCGCCTTCGGTGTCGGATTTCTCCTGCTTGGCGTCTGGTGCTTCACTCGCATCCAGGGAACGTCCTAGCCCGAAACGGGATGAAACGCCGTTCGGAAGGCTTCCGAACGGTCCGGGCGGCAGGATCGCGGTAAGTCGGGTTACCGTTCGAGTGGCCGCTGCGGGCTTTTGCTGTTTGACACGGGGGCGGGTTGTACCGTCACACTCCGCAGCGTCACGTACTGAAACGTGTTGAAACCCGAGTGCCGACCGGAGAGAAGAGCGAAGTTGTCCCCGACCAGCGAGACCGCAAAGGGCGGCCGCCGACTCGTCATCGTCGAGTCTCCTGCCAAGGCGAAGACGATCAAGGGCTACCTCGGCCCCGGTTATGTCGTCGAGGCGAGCGTCGGGCACATCCGCGACCTGCCGAACGGCGCCGCCGAGGTGCCCGAGAAGTACACCGGCGAAGTGCGTCGGCTCGGCGTGGACGTCGAACACGACTTCCAGCCGATCTATGTCGTCAACGCCGACAAGAAGGCGCAGGTCAGGAAGCTCAAGGAGCTCCTGGCCGAGTCCGACGAACTGTTCCTCGCCACCGATGAGGACCGCGAGGGCGAAGCCATCGCGTGGCACCTCCAGGAAGTCCTGAAGCCCAAGGTCCCCGTCCACCGGATGGTCTTCCACGAGATCACCAAGGACGCCATCCGGGACGCCGTCGCCAACCCGCGCGAGCTCAACCAGCGCATGGTCGACGCCCAGGAGACCCGCCGCATCCTCGACCGCCTCTACGGCTACGAGGTCTCGCCGGTCCTGTGGAAGAAGGTCATGCCGCGGCTGTCCGCCGGGCGCGTCCAGTCGGTGGCCACCCGACTCGTCGTGGAGCGGGAACGCGAGCGCATCGCGTTTCGTTCTGCTGAGTACTGGGACCTGACCGGGACGTTCGCGACCGGCAGGACGGGCGACGCCTCCGACCCGTCCACGCTGGTGGCACGGCTCAACACGGTCGACGGCCGGCGCGTCGCGCAGGGCCGCGACTTCGGTCCCGACGGACAACTCAAGAGCGATGTCCTGCACCTGGACGAGGCCAATGCGCGGGCCCTGGCCGCCGCGCTCGCCGACTCCTCCTTCGCCGTGCGCTCGGTGGAGTCCAAGCCCTACCGCCGCTCGCCGTACGCCCCGTTCCGTACGACGACGCTCCAGCAGGAGGCCTCGCGCAAGCTGGGCTTCGGTGCGAAGGCGACCATGCAGGTCGCCCAGAAGCTGTACGAGAACGGCTTCATCACCTATATGCGTACGGACTCCACGACGCTGTCGGACACGGCCATCACGGCCGCCCGGGCCCAGGTGACGCAGCTGTACGGCGCCGACTACCTGCCGGACAAGCCGCGTACGTACGCCGGGAAGGTCAAGAACGCGCAGGAGGCGCACGAGGCGATCCGTCCTTCGGGTGATCGTTTCCGCACCCCGGCCGAGACCGGTCTGACCGGCGACCAGTTCCGCCTCTACGAGCTGATCTGGAAGCGGACCGTCGCCTCCCAGATGAAGGACGCGGTCGGCAACTCGGTGACCGTGAAGATCGCGGGCCGGGCGAGCGACGGCCGGCAGGCCGAGTTCAGCGCGTCCGGCAAGACGATCACCTTCCACGGCTTCATGAAGGCGTACGTCGAAGGCGCGGACGACCCGAACGCCGAGCTCGACGACCGCGAGCGCCGGCTGCCGCAGGTGGCCGAGGGCGACGCCCTGTCGTCCCAGGAGATCTCGGTGGACGGCCACGCGACCAAGCCGCCGGCCCGCTACACCGAGGCCTCGCTGGTCAAGGAGCTGGAAGAGCGCGAGATCGGGCGTCCTTCGACGTACGCCTCGATCATCGGCACGATCCTGGACCGCGGCTATGTCTTCAAGAAGGGCACGGCGCTCGTCCCGTCGTTCCTGAGCTTCGCCGTGGTCAACCTCCTGGAGAAGCACTTCGGGCGGCTCGTCGACTACGACTTCACCGCCAAGATGGAGGACGACCTCGACCGCATCGCGCGCGGTGAGGCCCAGGCCGTGCCGTGGCTGAAGCGTTTCTACTTCGGCGAGGGCGACGCGGCCACGGCCGGCGCCGCCTCCTCCGCGGGCAACGGCGACGGCGACCACCTGGGCGGGCTCAAGGAGCTCGTCACCGACCTCGGCGCCATCGACGCCCGTGAGATCTCCTCCTTCCCCGTCGGCGAGGGGATCGTGCTTCGCGTCGGGCGCTACGGCCCCTATGTCGAGCGCGGCGAGAAGGACGCCGAGGGCCACCAGCGCGCCGACGTCCCCGAGGACCTGGCGCCCGACGAGCTGACCGTCGCGTACGCGGAGGAGCTGCTCGCCAAGCCGAGCGGCGACTTCGAGCTGGGCGTGGACCCGCTGAGCGGCCACCAGATCGTCGCCAAGGACGGGCGCTACGGCCCGTACGTCACCGAGATCCTGCCGGAGGGCACGCCGAAGACGGGCAAGAACGCGGTCAAGCCGCGCACCGCCTCGCTCTTCAAGTCGATGTCCCTGGACACGGTGACCCTCGACGACGCCCTCAAGCTCATGTCGCTGCCGCGCGTCGTCGGTGTGGACGCCGAGGGCGTCGAGATCACCGCACAGAACGGGCGCTACGGCCCGTATCTGAAGAAGGGCACCGACTCGCGCTCCCTGGAGAGCGAGGACCAGCTCTTCTCCATCACGCTCGATGAAGCCCTCGCGATCTACGCCCAGCCCAAGCAGCGTGGGCGCGCGGCCGCCAAGCCCCCGCTCAAGGAGCTCGGCGTCGACCCGGTCAGCGAGAAGCCGGTCGTGGTGAAGGACGGCCGCTTCGGCCCGTACGTCACCGACGGCGAGACCAACGCGACGCTCAGGACCGCCGACAGCGTCGAGGAGATCACGCCCGAGCGCGGTTTCGAGCTGCTGGCCGAGAAGCGGGCCAAGGGCCCGGCCAAGAAGACGGCGAAGAAGGCTCCGGCCAAGAAGACCGCCGCCAAGAAGGCCACCACGGCCAAGAAGGCCCCGGCCAAGAAGACGGCGGCCGCGAAGAAGACGACCACGGCCAAGAGGGCCGCCGCGAAGAAGGCCCCGGCCAAGAAGGCGGTCGCCAAGAAGGCCGCGCCGTCGGAGTAGGCGCGGGAGACCGGGCTGTTGACGGGGGGTCGGGGCAGGCGCCCCGGCCCCCCGTTCCGCTTCGAGCCCAGGGTGGCCCGGGCCGCGGCGCCCGCGGGCGCCCGCCCATATGTTCGGGCGCCCCCGCCGGGACCGGGGCGCTCCGGATAGGCTGGGCGGATGACGCGAGGAGCCGAGCAGCACCCAAGCTCTGAAGGATCAGGGGGAGTGAGTCCCATCTCCGAAGCCCTGGCAGCGGATTCACGCGAACGGGCGGTACGCGCCCTCTTGCGCATCCCCACGCTGCGGCGATTGTGGAGCGCGCAGCTCGTGGGCGGGATCGGCGACGTGCTCGCCGTGCTCGTCTCGCTGCTGCTCGGGTTGCAGGCCGCGCTGGCCCAGCAGTCCTTCGGGGGTGGTTACCGGGGGGCGGCGTTCGCCGTCGCCGCGGTGCTCGGAGCCAGGGCGCTCGCGACGGTGCTCTTCGGCGCCGTGCTGCTCGGCCCGGTCTCCGCGCTCACCGCGCCGAACGGCCCGCTCGACCGGCGCTGGACCATGGTCGGCGCCGACGGCGTCCGGGCCGCGCTCCTGATCGTCGCCCCGCTGTGGATCGACTGGACGCCGTCCCACGCCCTGCTCCTCATCCTTGTCACCGCCTTCCTCGTCGGCGTCGCCGAACGGCTCTGGACGGTCGCCAAGGAGAGCGCGGCGCCCGCGCTGCTGCCCGCGCCGCCCCTGGAAGGCGCCGCCGTCCGGCCGTTGCCCGACCATCTCGGCGCGCTGCGGCGCCTGTCACTGCGTACGACCTTCGTGGCGATCCCCCTGGGCGCGGCGGCCCTGCTCGTCGCGGCCCTCATCAGCAACCTGCTGGGCACGGGCGTCGACTGGTTCAAGCTGCACCAGGCCGCGCTCGCCTCCTACCTCGCCGCCGGACTCTTCGCCGCGTCGATCTCCGTCGTCGCCCTGCTCGAACTCCCGGACACCCAGACGCCGCGCGCCCGTTCACCCCTGGAGGGGCTGCGCAGGCCCAGCACCGGCAACGGCCCCGACAAGGGACGCACCGGCGCGGTGCCGCTTCTGGTGCTCGCGTGCGCCTCGGTCGCCGGCGCCATCGCCGCGGCCGCGTCCGTGGCCGTACTGCACGCCGTGGACCTGGGCGGCGGCCCGGCCGCGTTCGCCCTGCTCGTCCTCGCCCTGACCGGCGGCACGGTGCTCGGCATCCGTGGCGCCGCCAAGATCCTTCCGGTGCTCTCGCGCCGACGGCTGCTGTCGTTCGCCGTCACGATCACCGGGGTCGCGCTGCTGGCCATGGGCCTGGTGCCCGACCTCGCGACGGTTTTGTTCATCGCGCTGACCGCGGGCGTCGCCGCCGGTGTCGCCGCCAACACCGGGCACGTACTGATCGACCAGGAGACCGAGGAGTACCGCAGGGCCCGCGTCGGCGACCACCTCCAGGCGGTCGTACGGGTCTCGGTCGGACTCGGCGCCATCGTCGCGCCGCTGCTCGCCGCGGCCATCGGCAGCCACCGGGTCGAGTCGGGCTCATTCGTCTTCGCGCACGGCGGCGCCGGGTTCACGCTCATGCTGGTCGGCGCGCTGCTGTTGCCGCTGGCCGCCGTCGTGCTCGCCAAGGCGGACGACCGCCAGGGCGTGCCGCTGCGGCGCGATCTGCTGGACGCGCTGCGCGGCGCCGACCCCGAGCAGCGTCCGGCCGCGACCGGATTCTTCATCGCCATCGAGGGCGGCGACGGCGCGGGCAAGTCCACGCAGGCCGAAGCGCTCGCCGAGTGGATCCGTGCCAAGGGCCACGAGGTCGTGGTGACCCGCGAGCCCGGCGCCACGCCGGTGGGCAAGCGGCTGCGCTCGATCCTGCTCGACGTGTCGTCGGCGGGCCTGTCCAACCGCGCCGAGGCGCTGCTGTACGCGGCCGACCGCGCGGAGCACGTCGATTCGCTGGTGCGCCCCGCCCTTGAGCGTGGCGCCATCGTCATCTCGGACCGCTACATCGACTCCTCCGTCGCCTACCAGGGGGCCGGTCGTGATCTGTCTCCGACCGAAATCGCCCGGATCAACCGGTGGGCAACTGGCGGTCTCGTACCGAATCTGACCGTTCTGCTCGATGTTTCGCCCGAAGCGGCTCGCGAGCGCTTCACCGAGGCACCCGACCGGCTCGAGTCGGAGCCGCCGGAGTTCCACGGCCGGGTCAGGTCGGGATTCCTCACCCTCGCCGCCGCCGACCCCTCCCGCTATCTGGTGGTCGACGCGGGCCAGGAGCCCGAGGCCGTCACCACGGTCGTACGCCACCGGCTCGACCGGATGCTGCCACTCTCCGAGGCCGAGATCAGGGCCCAGGAGGAGGCGCGCAAGAAGGCCGAGGAAGAGGCCAGGAAGCGCGCCGAGGAAGAGGCCGCGCGCAAGGCGGAGGAAGAGCGTCTGGAGCGCGAGCGCCAGGCCCAGCTCGCCAAGCTGCGCGCCGAGGAAGAGGAGCGCAAGCGGCGCGAGCTGGAGGAGGCGCGCCGCCTGGAGGAGGAGCGCAAGGCGGAGGAGGCCCGCCGACGGGCCGAGGAGGCCAGGCGGCTCGCCGAGGAGGAGCGGGTCAGGCGCGAGGCCGAGGAGAAGGCGCGCGAGGCCGAGCAGGAACGCCTGCGCAAGCAGGCGGAGGAAGAGGCGAAGCTGCGGGCCGAGGCGGAGGCGCGCCGCCTGGAGAAGCAGCGCAAGGCCGAGGCGGCGCTGCTGCGTGCCGAGGAGGCCCGTCGCCTGGCGGAGTCCGCCGCGGCGGCGGCGGCCAAGGCGGCCGCCAGGGAGACCGGGGCCGGCACGACGACGGCGTCCCGTTCGACGGGCCCGGCCGGCTCGGGTTCGCGGGGTCCGGCCGACGGGACCGGCGCCGCCGGCCCGTCCGCCCCGGCGTCCGAATCGGAGTCCGAGGTCACCGTGACCACTCCCGTCATCAGCCCCAACGAGGTGACCCAGCCGGTACCGGTCGCCGAACCCGGCGAGGTCACCCAGCCCGTGCCGGTGGCCGAGCCGGAGCCGCGCGACGCGACGGGCACCGCCGGGGCCCCGGCCGCGCGCGGCAGTGACGCCGAGGAGACCACCGTGCTGCCGTCGGTGCAGGACCCGGCAGCGGGCGGGGCGCGCGGCACCGGCCGGAACACGGACCGGAACGCCGGGCGCCGGGCCCCGCGCGACGCCGAGGAGACGGCGGTGCTGCCTCCGGTGCGCGACGCCGAGGAGACGGCGGTACTGCCCGCGGTGCGCGGCGGCGATCCGGCGGACCGGGTGCCACCGGGCCTGTTCCGCGACGAGCACGGCGCGGGCCACCACGATGACGGAGGCAACGAGCGCACCCGCGAGCTGCCCCAGATCGATCCGGCCACCGGCAAGGAGCGCCCGCGCCCCCGTCCGGACTGGGCGGAGGAGACCCCGCTGGACGACCTGCCCTCGCTGGCGGACGAGCTCCTGGGCCCGCACGAGGGCGACGAGGACAACCCGCGGGGTGGGCGGCGCCGCTGAGCGGGCGGCGCCCCTGACCGGGCCGGGCCTCGCCCAGTGAGGCTGCCCGTACCCCGGGCATTCGTGCTGGCACGCAGACCACATTGCGTGCCAGCACGATCGTTTTGGGCCCCCGGATTTTCTACAGTTTTCAGTGCCGCGCCAAGGCGGCCGGCCCATCGCCCGTCCGACCTGCGGCGTTCCGCGCTCTGGCGCCCGCTGTCAGTGGGGTGGCGCACAATGGGCGCAGCAGTGACGGAGGGACGGAGGGGCAGCGGATGACCGTGTGGGACGACCTGGTGGGCCAGGAACGCGTGCAGGAGCAGCTGGGTGCCGCCGCCCGGGACGCCGACGCGCTCATCACCGCCGAGCGTTCCGGCCAGCCACGCCCCGAGGCGTCGAAGATGACGCACGCCTGGCTGTTCACCGGTCCGCCCGGCTCCGGCGGTCCCACCGCCGCCCGCGCCTTCGCGGCCGCCCTCCAGTGCGTCAGCCCGGACCGCGCGCTCGGCGGCGTACCGGGCTGCGGATTCTGCGACGGCTGTCATACGGCTCTGATCGCCACCCACGCCGATGTCACGGTCGTCACCACCGAAGGCCTCACCATCGGCGTCAAGCAGACCCGTGAGCTGGTGCGCGGCGCCCAGATGTCGCCGTCCGGCGGCCGCTGGCAGGTGATCATCGTCGAGGACG
Source organism: Streptomyces sp. NPDC006711 (assembly GCF_042869775.1). Taxonomy (NCBI): domain Bacteria; kingdom Bacillati; phylum Actinomycetota; class Actinomycetes; order Kitasatosporales; family Streptomycetaceae; genus Streptomyces; species Streptomyces sp. NPDC006711. Next base: position 250,711 of record NZ_JBIAGO010000001.1, on the reverse strand, counting down.
CCGACCGGTTCACCGAGCAGGCGGCCAACGCGGTCCTCAAGGCCGTGGAGGAGCCCGCCCCCCGCACGGTGTGGCTGCTCTGCGCGCCCTCCCTTGAGGACGTGCTGCCCACCATCAAGTCCCGCTGCCGTCATCTCACCCTGCGCACACCGCCGGTCGAGGCGGTCGCCGATGTGCTGATCCGGCGCGACGGCATCGAGCCGGAGGCCGCGTACGCGGCGGCCCGTGCCACCCAGGGGCACATCGGCCGGGCCCGCCGCCTGGCCACCGACGCCTCGGCCCGGGCCCGGCGGGCCGCGGTCTTGAAGGTGCCGCTGCGGGTCGACGACGTGGGCGGCTGCCTCAAGGCCGCGCAGGAGCTGGTGGACACCGCGTCGGAGGACGCCAAGCAGATGGCTGAGGAGGTCGACGTCAAGGAGACCGAGGAGCTCAAGGCGGCGATGGGCCAAGTCGCCGGCGGCCGCATGCCACGGGGCACGGCCGGCGTGATGAAGGAGCTGGAGGACAAGCAGAAGCGCCGCAAGACCCGCACCCAGCGCGACAGCCTGGACCTCGCGCTCACCGAGCTGACCGGCTTCTACCGCGACGTTCTCGCGCTGCAACTGGGCACGGGGGTGGCGATCGCCAACGAGGACGTACGGGACGCGGTCGACCGGGTGGCCCGCGCCTCGGGCCCCGAGCGCACCCTGCGCCGCATCGAGTCGATCCTGGCCTGCCGCGACGCGCTCGACCGCAATGTGGCCCCTCTCCTGGCGATGGAGGCGATGACCTTGTCCCTCAGAACGGGTTGACCGAGCGGGGTTGAGCGACCGGGGCGGGCCGGGCCGAGCGGGCCGAGCGGGCCGACCGGGATGGGCCGACCGGACGGGCCGAGCGGGGCGGGCCGACCCGGCGGGTCAACCGGGGGAGCTGACCGACGCGGTTGGCCGAGCAGCTGACCGAGCGCCCCGGTTGCCGCCGAGCGCCCCGGTTGGCCGCCGAGCGCCGCTGGTGGGCTGGCGAGTGCCCCGGTCGGCCGGGCCGGCCCGGTGCACCCAACGCGCGCAGGCCCGACGACGGCAGCCGCCGCCCTGCCCGACGGCCGCAGCCTCCGCCCCGCCCCGACGGCCCGCTGTCGCTTCGGCGACGCGACAACGGGCCCGGGTCGGCGGGTTCACCCGTACGAGCCGCGCGCGGCGTGCAACGCGTCACTGGACGGCTACGCTCCGGAGATGGACTCCAGGCGCCTGCTCCGTACTTCAGCCATCGCCGTCGCGACCGCCGGGCTGCTCATCTCCGGCTGCTCGTCGGGCAGTTCGTCCACGTCGGCGAATGCCTCGGGGCACGCCGCCATCAAGGCGGGCCCGGCCGACGCGCCGTCGGCCGAAGACCTCGCCGCCTACACCACGCAGAAGCTGACGTGGCGGGCGTGCGGGGTCGCCACGTTCGAGTGCGCCACGATGAAGGCGCCGCTGGACTACGCCAAGCCGGCGGGTGCCTCCATCAAGCTCGCGGTGGCCCGCGTGAAGGCGACCGGCCCGGGCAATCGCATCGGATCGCTCATGGTCAACCCGGGCGGCCCGGGCGGCTCCGCCATCGGCTATCTCCAGTCGTACGCGGGCCTCGGCTACCCCGCGCCGGTACGGGCCCAGTACGACATGGTGGCCATGGACCCGCGCGGCGTGGCGCGCAGCGAGCCCGTCGAATGCCTCACGGGCCCGCAGATGGACGCGTACACGGAGGTCGACCAGACCCCCGACGACGCGGCCGAACAGGCCGCCCTGACCAAGGCGTTCAAGGACTTCGCGCACGGCTGCCAGACCAAGTCCGGCACGATTCTGCCGCACGTGTCCACGGTCGAGGCGGCCCGCGACATGGACATCCTGCGGCAGGTGCTCGGGGATCAGAAGCTCCACTACGTGGGCGCCTCGTACGGCACCTTCCTCGGTGCCACCTACGCCGAGCTCTACCCGGCCCGCGTCGGCCGGCTCGTCCTGGACGGCGCGATGGACCCGTCGATCTCGTCCCTGGAGATGAACCGCGACCAGACCGCGGGCTTCGAGACGGCCTTCAAGTCGTTCGCCGCTGACTGCGTCAAGCAGAAGGAGTGCCCGCTGGGCACCGAGTCCGTGGAGGACGCGTCGGACCGGCTGCGGACGTTCTTCAAGTCCGTGGATGCCAAGCCGGTCCCCACCGGCCAGAGCCGACAGCTCGGTGAAGCCCTGGCCACCACGGGCGTGATCGCCGCGATGTACGACCAGGCGGCGTGGCCCGAGCTGCGGACCGCCCTGGCCCACGCCATGAACCACGACGGCGCGGGCCTGCTGGCGCTGGCGGATTCCTACTACGAGCGCGACGCGAAGGGCAAGTACGCCAACCTCATGTTCGCCAACGCGGCCGTGAACTGCCTGGACCTGCCGCCGTCCTTCGCAGGCCCGGCCGAGGTGACGGCGTCCCTGCGCTCCTTCGAACAGGCCTCGCCGGTCTTCGGCGCGGGCTTCGCGTGGTCGAGCCTGAACTGCGCGTACTGGCCGGTCAAGGCCACCGGGTCGGCCCACCGCATCGAGGCGAAGGGCGCCGCCCCGATCCTGGTCGTCGGCACCACCCGCGACCCGGCCACCCCGTACAAGTGGGCCGAGTCCCTGGCGGGCCAGCTCTCCTCCGCCACCCTGCTCACCTACGAGGGCGACGGCCACACCGCGTACGGCCGGGGCAGCGACTGCATCGACACCGCGATCAACACCTACCTCCTGGACGGCACCCCGCCCGCCAAGGGAAAGCGCTGCTCGTAGCCGGTGCCGCCCCCGCTCCGGCCATGGTCAGGACCACTCCAGAAACTGTGTAGACTTGGCGACGCTGCTGCTCGCACCATGGTGCGCAGAGCGGTGCCGCCTTAGCTCAGTTGGCCAGAGCAACGCACTCGTAATGCGTAGGTCTCGGGTTCGAATCCCGAAGGCGGCTCTGTAGAAGCCCCAGGACTCACTCGCCGTGACCTGGGGCTTTTGCTTTTATTGGATACGTCGGCGGCGCCGGGCACGGGCCGCGCGGCGGTCCCCAGTCTCAGTTCTAGTCTCAGTCGCGGGCTTGGGCGCCGATTCCGGCGTCCGCTTCGTCCAGCCGGCCGACCTCGACCAGTACGACATCCACCCCAGCATGCGCCTGCAGATCGGCGACTACCTCGCCGGCACCTACCCCTACCTCGGGTGAGCCGCCAGCACCGCCTCCACCCGTCCCATGGCGGCGAAGATCTGGCGCCGCCCGACGGATGAACCGCCCGACCACGCTGTCGTCCCCGCAGCGGCCCAGGATCTCCGCGACCCGGTCCTCGGCGGTGGTCCGACCGTCGTCGGGCATGGTCGTCATGTCGCAGTACACGAGCGCGTCCACCAGCAGAGGTTCCTCCAGCAGCGGAAACTCGCTCGCGAGTTCGTCCCGCAGCTCCCGCTCGGCTTCCAGGAGCGCGAACGAGTGGTTGGCCACCAGCCGCACCAACCGCTCGTCGGCACTGTGCTCGTCGCGAGGAACCGGGCCCCATGCAGCGGGTGGAACCCAGTCGTGGCCAAGCGCGGCGCGTATCCGACGTCGTGCAGCGTGGCGGCGACGACGAGGAGGCCGGCGTCCTGGCCGAGAACCTGATCTACTTCGACCGCGTGTTTGGCCACTCCCTGCGTATGCGCTCACCTGCGTGGAAGCGCGCTGTGAGCTCAGCTTCCGCGACCTGCGTCGCCCACTCCTTGATCAAATCACCCATGCCTGGCTCTCTGCCCAGGACGTAGTCGGCCCACGCACTCGGCGTCAGTCATACGCGCCCCACAAGCGGCCTCATCGGAACAAGGCTCCTGATCGTGCTCGATCATGGCGTAGGGTGGTGTCTACCGACGCGGGGTGGAGCAGCTCGGTAGCTCGCTGGGCTCATAACCCAGAGGTCGCAGGTTCAAATCCTGTCCCCGCTACGAGATGCGGCCCAGTGCATATGCGCTGGGCCGCACTATTTTCAGCAGCGCTTCCCGCGTCCCTCATCCGCTTCCGGCTTCACCTGGTCCACATCACTCGGTAGCGGCAGCACGCAAGCCCCCTTCGGTCACCTGCCCAGGTCTTCCACACATAGTTCCAGGGGTGAGGCATGGGGTAGCGACTGGCGGCGTGCCGCTAGAGTCGCAGGGTGACTGACGACGCTACTCCCACCCGCACCCGGAGCGGCCCCGAGCATCAGCTGGTGCGGGTGCCGACGATCAAGCGCCTCGTGGAGGCGGGCTGGGATTCGGCCCAGCTGCAATGGAAGCCGGAATGGCGGGTACCGCAGTCGCCTCACGATGCCGCGAAGAGGGAAGAGGGAAAGTCTTTCGCGGGATGGCCCGTAGACCTCGCCCTCTTTGATGACGTGCGTCACGCTGGCGACTGGGAGCATATTCTCGTCATCTGCGAATTCAAGCAGCCCACGCTTGATTCAGGCGTATCGCAGCTCGAGATTTATCTCAATCGCGAACCGCGTGCGCGAATGGGTTATTGGACCAACGGCACCGAGGATGTCAGGGTCTATAAACTGGCCGATGGCAGGTTCCAGTACGTCCGCAATCATGGTTTGCCGCAGCCTGACGAAGAATTCACGCGTCCGTCCGAGAAACCGCTGACTTTCAGCGACTTGGGCACGCCGAAAAACGGCCAGCTGCGTTCCATTTTTAGTCGTCTCCTAGATGTGGTGGTTGCGCGAGACAGCCGCTCAACTCGCTCGGAGTCTCAGCTCAACGAGCTCTGCAATCTCCTATTGCTCAAGCTCGAGTCGGACGAGAACTCCTCCTATGACCCCGACAGGCCGGTCAAATTCCAGCTCTCCCGTGCAGGAGAGGCTGTCACGGCGAAGGCGATGCGGGAGCAGTTCGAAGCCCTTAAGAGGTTCCGTCCAGAGGTATTCGCTGAGCATCGAGAAGGGGCACTTGAGCTCGATGATCACACCATTCAGGAAGCAGTTTACGAGCTCTCCAATCTGAACCTGAAGGACGTAGGACCTGAAGCAATTTCTTCCGCCTTCCAGGTCTTCCGAAGAGCAAATCTAAAGGCAGGAGAGGGGCAGTACTTCACTCCGCAACGAGTTATCGCTGCTGCGGTGAAGATGATGGATATCCGCCTCGAGGACCGGATTATCGATCCGGCCTGCGGAACCGGAGGGTTCCTCACCGAGGCATTCCTCTCTCTGATCGACAAGATTCCTTCCGGGGATTCTGCTGCAGCGGCGCGGACTTGGGCGCACCGGAATGTCTATGGCGTCGACAAAGACTCCATCAACGTGAAGTTGACCCGAGCGATCATGGTTGGCCTCGGTGTCGGATCTGTCAATATCCACATCGGTGACTCCATAAGGGAAGACCGTTGGGCCAAGGATTACCCCCAACTTGAGCGAAGCCTGAGCGACGGATCCTTTACGGTCGTCATCACGAACCCCCCATTCGGAAAGAACCTCAAGGTCAGCAAGGTAGACGCACGTCGAAATGGATACGACATCGCGGCTGCGGCTAGTCGAAGGAAGGGCGAGTACGCGGATCTCGAGATCGGCCTCGTCTTCCTCGAGCGCTCTTACAGGTTGCTGACGAAGGGCGGACGACTCGGTATCATCCTGCCCGAGACGTACTTCTTTTCTCCAACGTACAAGTGGTTGCCGGAATGGTTGAGTGAACGCTTCATTTTGCGGGGTGTTCTGAATATTCCGATGGAAGCGTTTCAGGGGTTCTGTCGAGCGAAGACGAACTTCTACGTCTTTGAGAAGAAGTGATTTCCATGGTACATAAGCCTGCTTGGTTCCGAGATGGGGAAGTATTCGTTTCCTACGCCGCGACTGTCGGCATCAACAAGGACGGTGAAGATCTCTTCGTTGTTGATCCGGTCACGGGAAATCGAACGAATGTAATCGACGACCAGATCGCTGCCGATGTCACGGCGCTGATGGATGATCTCGATACTACGGAAAGCAGTCGCTGGGTAGGGGTGAGTGACCTCACCAGCCAGTTTACCGCAGTCCCCAATTATTTTGACGAGCGTCCGCAGCGTGAGTTCTTCACACTCATGGATTCCCCTGAGATGGAAGGATTTACAAGTGCGTCGATTGGCGAGCTGATCGAGGGCGAAATCCTGATCGGGATGAGTGGGCACGGCAGTCCCTCGGCCGACTTCCGAACCGGGCTCGTTCCGTACATCAAGGTCTCGGATATTCGTGCCGGCCAGGTGAATATCAACCCCACGAATCGTGTCCCGGATGTAGTCGCCGAGAAGTTTTGGAAGGGGAGCGTGTCTGGGCTCGAAGAGTACGACCTCATTACCCCGATCCGAACCAGCAAGAACATCGGGGACTTTGCTGTAATCATGCCCGGGCAGGAGCGTGTGGTTCTGACGAAGGAGGTTCTGGTGCTGCGGGCATCAGAATCTGCTCCGTTCGACAACTTCTACCTCTTGTGGGCGATGACACTGAAGGCAGTTCGGCGGCAGTGGGACCGAATCGTTTTCATGCAGACCAATCGCGAGGATGTCGGGCGACGGTATGTGGAAATTCGCATCCCGGTTCCACCGAGCCGTGAGGTAGCGGACGATGTGTCCAAGGCGTTTCGGGAGTACTACCTGGGCACGCAGCGGTTGCGGGAGAATTTCGTGAACTATCTCGCGAGTGATGACAAGCATCACATCTTCATGTCGACTGGTGCCGCAGTGGCTGAGGAATTCGACGATGAGGTAGACGCCGGCCTCGAGTAGGGCGTGGGGTGCGGGCGCGGGGCACTGGCTCTGGGCGCCGCGTGTTGCTAAGCGCTCGCAGGGCGGCCAGGCAGGCCGCCGTCCTGCTCATGGACGCGGGGTATCGGCAAGCGATCCAGCGTCGCGTCCTCGCCGAGGAGGATGTTCTGCTTGCAGGGGGCCTCGTCGCGGGACACGGGCTTGGGCGGCACCGGAGGCATGTCCCGGGTCGTCGCCGGCGTGTCCACGAGCTGCGCGGCCGTCAGATCCGGAGGAAGCCCAAGGGAGAGCGCGACACGGGCGAGCGGTGTGCCGGGCGCGGAACTCAGCGAGGCGGGTGCGCCATCAGGCGGAAGCCGGGATCGGCCCCGCTGACATGCCCTCCCAGCGCCGGGCCCGTGTCGAGGCGATGGCGAACTGGTCGCAGATCCTCGCCACGATGTGGTCGACGATGTCGTCCACGGTGGCGGGGTGGTTGTAGAAGGCGGGCATGGGCGGCACGATGGCGGCGCCCATGCGGGCCAGGCTGAGCATGTTGTCCAGGTGGATCTCGCTCAGCGGGGTCTCGCGGGGGACGAGGACCAGCTTCCGGCGCTCCTTGAGGGTGACGTCCGCGGCGCGGGCCACCAGACCGTCGGCGTACCCCGTGCGTATCCCGGCGAGCGTCTTCATGCTGCACGGGACGACCACCATCCCGTCGGCGGGGAACGAGCCGGAGGCGATGGACGCCCCCTGGTCGTCGGGGGAATGGACGACGTCGGCCGGAGCCGCGACGTCGCGGGTACTCATCACTCATCCCGGTCTCCAGCTCGACGGTGGCCCGCGCCCAGCGCGTCAGCACCAGGTGCGTCTGCACATCGGGATGGCGCCCCAGTTCCTGAAGGAGCCGGACTCCCCGTACGGAGCCAGGGCCCCGTCGTACGGAGCCGGGGCCGTCACGGCGCCGGGTCGTCCGCTGTCAGGCGGTCGCCCTGAGGGTGGTGTCGAGCCAGTCGTAGATGCGGGCCTGGGACAGGCGCATGGCGCCGGGGTGACAGTGGGCGCCGGACCCCTCCTCTGCGGTGAACACCATGAGGGTCTTGGGGCAGGTGAGGTGGGCGTAGAGCTGTTCGGGCTGGCCCTTGAAGAACATGTCCTCCTCGGCGTCACAGACGAGGGTGGGGCACTGGATCTGTTCGGCGATGCCGTCGGCGAGGGTGTAGTCGAGGTAGGAGGCGTTGAAGGCCCGGGGGGTGTCGACGCCCATGACGTACATGCCGTGGTTGATCGCCCAGCGTGCGATCGGGTCCGTGGTCATGAGCCGCGCCATGGCGGCGTCGAGTTCGGGAGCGGACCGCGCGCGCAGGAGCCGCTCGGCCTCCTCGCGGGTGCCGGGGATGTTGCGCGCGGAGGTCTCGCCGAGGTCGTAGAGGCCGTCGACGGCGACCAGCGCGGCCAGACGGTGCTCGAACGCGGCGGCCCTGGGCGCGAGGACCCCGCCCATGCTGATCCCGAGGAGCGCGATACGGCTGTTGTCGACTTCCGGGAGGGTTTCGGCGAAGTCCACGACGGGGGTGATGACGTTCTCCCAGTCGGGGCGGAAGACCAGACCCTGGTGGTGGCGCGGCCCGGGCATGCCGGGGCCGTCGAAGACCAGCACGGTGTAGCCGCGCTCGACACCGGCCATCGCCCCGAAGAAGTGCAACTCCTCGGCGGTGCCGTCGAAGCCGTTGTGCATGATCAGCGTCGGCCGCGGTGTCCCGGAGTCGTCGGCGCGGTAGAGGTAACCCGGCAGGGTGGTGTCCTCGTACGGGATGGAGACCGGCTCGATGGCCGGGGTGAACAGCGCCGCCGCCGCCCGGTAGCAGGCCACGCTGCGGTCGTAGGCGTCGTCGTGGCGGGGGTCGCACGGGTTGCCGTGCAGAAAGAACTCCGCCGAGCGGTAGTAGTTCGACGCCCGCAGGAACCCGTCCCGGGCGCTGACCTCGTGGCCGGCCGCCAGCGCCTTCTCGGCCTCGGCGGACACCCGGTCCGCGGTGGCCGACCACTCGGTGTACCAGCTGTCGTAGTCGCCCTCGGTGATCCGCTCACCGGTCGAGACGACCTCGCCGACGTCCGCGCCGCCATAGGCGATGTGGCTCATCGACCGCAGGGTCTCGTACCAGAACTGGATGTTGTTCGGAAACAGCAGCTGCTTCATCGCGCACACTCCGCTCGTCGCAAGCACTGATCTGTGCTTACGGCGAGGACTGTAGACCCATCAGGGGCTATGAAGCAAACATCTGTGCTTAACGCTTATGATGGGAGGGTGACTGCGAAACCACCCGTCGAACGCATCCGCAAGAGCCCCGCGCAGGTCCGCGCGGCCGTCCACCAGGCGGTCATCGACCTGCTCTGCGACCCGGCGGGCGAGGACCTCAACATCCCCGCGATCGCCCAACGCGCCGGCGTCAACCACAGCAGCGTCTACCGGCGTTGGGGCAGCCTCGACGCGCTCCTGGCCGACGTGGTCACCACCCGCCTGGAGCGCGACTCACCGCTGACCGACACCGGCACCCTGCGCGGCGACCTTCTCGTATGGGCCGAAGCCAGCGCCGCGAGCATCCGCACGCCCGAAGGACGCGCCCTCGTGCGCGCCGTCATCCTGTCCATGCCGAACAGCACCCAGGCCCAGGCCGAGCGTGCGCAGCACTTCCAGCGCCGCATGCACTCCATCGAGCAGATCCGCCGGCGCGCCACGGCCCGAGGCGAGAACCCGCCGCCCCTGGAGCAGATCCTCGACCAGCTGATCGCGCCCTTCTACATCCGGGCGATCTTCGGCATCGACCTGCCCGCCACCGGCTACTCCGAACTCCTCGTCGACCGCCTGCTCAGCACCGGAAGTGGTCCAGGCCCGGGTGCGTCGACCTGACGGATCCGTTCCGTGGTCGGCGGTGGTGACGCTGCGCCCTCAGGGGGCGGGGTGTGGTGGAAACCGATGCCGGGTGGGTGGTCGCAGGCGGCTGGAACGGGGCGTGGACATGCTGCACACCTCCGCCGCAACAAGACCGTAGGCCCTCCAGTACTATCCGCTCGACAAGCGAGGGGAACACTGCTCCCGTTCTGAGCGTCACGCCGTTCGGGACGGCGCTGCACCGTCATGCCGTTCCTGGGCAGGACGCGGCGGTGCGCAATGGATCCCTCTGTGCCCTCATGGTCGCGGTTCGTCCTCCAGCCTCTCCGGCCGGGCACATCTCTCATAGCCTCAGAAGGTTCTCCATGCGTCGGATACCCACCACCGCTGCCCTCCTCGCCGTCGCGGCGCTTCCGCTGTCCCTGACCGCCTGTTCGTCGGGCAGCTCGGCGTCCGCGGGTGCCGCGAAGCCGGCCACCCCTCCTGGGACCCCCAAGGCCGCCGAGGACCCCAATGCGGGCCTGGCGACCGGCAGTCAGCTGAAGAAGGCCCTGGCCCCCGCTTCGTTCTTCGGTGCCGGATACGCGGTGGACGATGCCGGGGTGCGCGACTCGGGGCCCATGTACCAGGAGCCGAGCAACTCGCCGGTCTCTCCGGGCAAGCCGGACTGCACCAAGTTCTCCGGTACCAGCTGGATAACGGTCACCGGAGACGGCGGTGTCTCCTTCGCGCAGAACGACTACGCGAACAAGAACACTTCCGCCCAAATGGCCCAGGAGATCGACGTGTTCAGGGGAACGGACGCCGCGACCGTTCTCCAGCACCTGGAGAAGGCGACCGCTGCCTGCCCGACCTTCAAGGACGCCGACACGAAGACGATGGTCAAGGTCAAGGGCGCGGCGACCACCGGCCTCGGCGACGAGGCGTACACCGTGACGCTCACCGACCCGGCCTGGCAGAACGGTTCGACATTGATCGCGGTGCGCCGGGGCACGGCTGTGGTGACGGTCCTGTCGACGGCCGGCCACGACAACGGCCTCGCGACCGCGAAGAAACTGGCAGCGCGGGTGACGGGCGCGCTGGGCGCGGAGCGCTGAGCGCGGCAGACACCCCCTAGGCTCAGCGCAGGACTTCGACGAGGATGACCCAGGCGTTGACGGCTGCGACTGTGATGGCCAGGACGAACGCGGCGGGCAGCCAGTACAGGCCGCCCCCCTGGCCGACGGCGAGGGATATACCGGCCGCCAGCAGGGTGAGGGTCAGCGCGGCGGCGACGGACAGCCTGAGCAGCGTCGCGGTGGTCGGTGCGCCCTTGCCTCGACCGGATCGCACGGCTCGGCAGGGGGAGATCGCGCTGCACATGGCGTTGATGAGGACGAAGGCGGCCAGTGCGGTCCGGTTGAGGGCCGGGGTCAGCGTGACCAGACTGACGACCAGGACGATGAGCAGCGCGACAAGGGCTTCGAGTGCGCGGCCTGTCAGGGAGTTGTGGCCTTCGCGTTTCTCCATTTCCAGGACGGTGCGGAGGTTGACGCTCAGGCCGACGAAGATGAGGCCGCAGAGCGCTGCCGCGGCGCCTCCCGCGCACAGGAACAGGTCGGTCCAGCCTTCGGTGGCGTAGCCGGTCATCTTCGGGGCCCTTCGTCGGTCCGGGATCTCGCCTCTGCGGATCTGGTCTGATGCTGCGGGGCGTCCGTTCGACGCGTCCGGCTGTGGTCGGGGCCCGGGTTGGACAGGGAGGCGCGGGGCCCCGGGGTTCGCTGTTCCGGGGCCCCGCGGGGTATGGCGGGGAGTTCGGTTACTTCGCCGGGGTGAGGGTGGTGTCGAGCCAGTCGAAGGTGATCTGGTTGAAGCGGGACATGGCTCCCATGTGGCAGTGCTCGCCCGCGCCTTCGTCCTCGGGAAGGGTGATCAGGGTGTGGGGGCAGGTCAGGGCGTCGCTGACAAGCTGGGGCTGGCCGCGGAAGAACTGGTCGTTCTCGGCGTCCAGGACGAGGGTGGGGCACTGGATGAGCTGGGCGACGCCCTTGAGGGTGTAGTCGGTGGTGCGGCGGATGTAGTCCGCGGGCGAGGCGGCGCCGAACGCCCACACACCGTTGCGCAGGGCCCAGCGCAGCTGGGTGTTGTTCTTCATCATCAGGCCGACGACGGGGTTGGCCAGCTCGTCGCGTCCGGTCTCGACCCACTCGGTCAGGAACGGCGGCATCATCCGGGTGTGGGCGTCGTAGTAGTCGTACAGGCCGTCGTCCAGGACCAGGGCGGCCAGGCGGTGCTCGTGGGCGGCGGCGCGGGCGGTCAGGTAGCCGCCGAGGCTGTAGCCCATCAGGGCGAGCCGGTCGGGGGCGATCTCGGGGCGGGTCAGCGCGTAGTCGACCACCGGCGAGACCACCGCCTCCCAGTCCGGGCGGAAGAAAAGACCCTGCTCGCGCAGCGCCGCACCTTGCCCGGGGCCGTCGTAGGCGAGCACGTTGTAGCCGCGGCGCAGCGCGGCCGCGCCGACGACGAAGTAGACCTCTTCCAGGGTGGAGTCGAAGCCGCTGGTGAAGATGACGGTGGGGCGGGGGGTGCCCGAGTCGTCGACGAGGAAGAGGTAGCCGGGCAGGGTGGTGTCCTCGTAGGGGATCCGGACGGCTTCGACGGGGGTGTCCATCAGGGACGCGGCGGTGGCGAAGGTTTCGCGGGAGAGCGTGGACAGGCGCTTGGCCTCGGGGTCGTTGGCGGGGTCGTCGCGGCGGTAGAACTCGGCGGTGCGGTAGTAGCTGGAGGCGCGCAGCAGGGCTTCGCGGGCGCTGACCCGGTGCCTGCCGGTCAGGGCGTGGATGGCGATCGCGTGGACGCGCTCGGCGGTCTTCGTCCACTCGCGCAGCCAGGCGTCCTCGTCGCCTTCGGGGATGTTGTGGGCGGTGGCCAGGACCTCGCCGAGGTCCGCGCCGCCGGAGTTGGCGAACCCGGCAGCGCGCAGTGCCTCGTAGGAGAAGGACTCGTCCTCGTACAGGAATCGCATGATGCCACCTCAGTGTCGTGCAGCCGAGACGGGTCCGTTCCGTCTCGCTTCGAGAAGGACGGTAGCCCTCATCTAGCCGAGACGCAACCGTTCCGTCTCGTGTGAGGTTCCCGAGCTTGCCTCAGAGCCCTGCCGCACGGCCCCCGGGCCCGGGCGCCGGCCCCCCGGAGGGCCCGTCCTCCAGGACTCCGTGACCGAGGCGATCGTCGCCGTGGAGGGGCGCTGTGTCCGCCGGTACTCCAGCAATGGCAGCGACGGCACCACCCGCTGGCGTCATGTGCACGGCTTCACCACGCTCGACGGGCGGTGCCTCGAATTCGAGGAGGACGCCGCGGTGCCGGCCCAGGGTGACGCCGTCGCCGCGTCCGGTACCGGCCCGAGGACCCCGCGCGCACCCCGCGCTCCGGGGCTGGGGCGGTAACCGCGCCGGCCCCCCGCCACGTACGCCCCGCGTCCCTCAGATCCAGCCCGCTCGCGCCGCCTTCGCGCCGAACTCGAAGCGGCTCGACGCGCCGATGCGGTCGGCCAGTTCGGCCACCATGCGGCGTTCCGTGCGCAGGCCGATGCCCAGGGTGCGGGCGATCGCGTCGTCCTTCGCGCCCGATGCCAGCAGGCGTACCAGCTCGTGCTCCTGCGGGGTCAGGCCGCCGTTGCGGGGCGGGGCGGGTGTGCCGAGCCGGGTGGCGTGTTCCCAGTACGACTCGAACAGCGCCGTCATCGCCGCCACGATCGCCCGGTTGGTCAGCACCAGCGCCGTCGGGCGGCCCCCCTCGAACCCCTCGCCGACCACCGCCGAGGCACCGTCCACGATCAGAAGCCGCATCGGCAGGGACGGCGCGGTACGGATCTCCCCGCCCCGCTCCTTCACCCAGCGGACGTACTCCAGGGTGGCCCGCTCCTTGCTGATGCTGTCCAGGTAGATGCTGCGGAAGGTGACGCCGCGGTCGAGGGCGCGCTGGTTGAGCGGCTGCGCCGCCTCCGTGCCCTCGACGGAGAGCACATTGCTGGGATGGAAGGCGAGCGCTTCGGTGCGGCACTCCTGCGACAGCATCTCCAGACGGGTACGGATCTGGTCCATCCCCACCAGGCGTTCGGTGCCGGTCAGGCCGCCGGACGCGCCCTGCGCCGAGTACTCCGCGGCCAGCGCGGCGAGCGCCGAGCGGTGCTGCTCGATGCGCCACTGCCGGGCGGCCAGTTCGCGCTGTTCCGCCTGGACCAGGACCTCCAGGCCGAGCGCCGGGCTCACCGCGCGCAGGCTGCCGGGCCGGTCCCAGGAAGGTTTGAGGAGCGTCAGGGCGATCAGCCGGTCCACCGCGTTCGTGACCCGCTCCTCGGGCATCGCCAGGTACTTGGCGAGCTCGGGCACCGCTTGTTCCTGATGGAGCAGGATCGCGCGGTAGACCGCCAGCGAATCCTGATCCAGCTCAGCAGGCATCCCCATAGTGCAACCCCTGTCCCCGGCCGTCGACCCGACGGACCCGCCCCCTGGTCCCGCCCGTCCGCGGCACCACCCATCTGCGCGTTCGCGGACCGTCGCGTCCCGCCCGCCGCGGGACGTTCCCCGGCCGCGCAGGACGCCCCGGTCCCGGGCGGCCGCAGGATCGACGGCCGTGCCCGACCTCGAGGTCGGGCAATGCTAGTACGAAATCCGCTGATACGAGCCCGAGTTGGCGCGGTTGCCGCCTCCCCGCCGAGCCACCCCGGACCACACGCGCCCCGCTGCCCTCTCGTCCGGCAGCTTCATGCCCGGCAGCTTCCTGGCTCGCCGGAGCCGGGCCTGAATAACCGGCTCCGGTGTTTTCTATTGGGTGTCGCCAGACGCCGGGCCGTTGAGTTCCGGCCGGCGCGCGGGGCGACACGATCCGAGGCGAAGCACCGGCAGGGGGCCGGCGACCGCCACCGCACCCGCGAGGAACCAGGGGGATTCACATGCGTAACCGGTCCACCGCACGCCACGCCGCTGCCCAGCTCACCGCCGTCGCCTGCACGGCGGCCGTCCTGTTGCTGGGCCTCGTGCTCGGTGCGTCGTCGCTGTTCGGCGGCGGCCACCACGATGCCGGCCCCACAGGCCGTGACACCACCGCGAGACGGACCGTCGACGCCGCGACCGCCGGGCAGTCCGGCCGGTCCACCGTCGTCGACGTGGACTTCCGCTGGGACGGCAAGCCCACCGCCGTACGCGACTGATCCGCTCCGCCTACCCGAGGGAAGCACCAGTGCCGCACCCCTTCTCCATCTCCCCGTCGGTCCTGGTCGCCAGCGCGGCGACCAGGACCGCGCGGGACGTCACGGCGAGCCTGGGCAACCTGGGCGCGACGGTGGCGGTCTGCGCGCCCGAACCGGTGAGCGCCGCCTATCTGTGCCGCGACCTCACGGCGTCCGGGGTGCTCGCCCTGCCCTTCCACAGCAGGCCGGGCGACATCGAGGACATCGCGAGGCTCCTGGTGGACCTCGCCACCGACGTGGGGCCGCTGGACGCGCTGGTCGACCTCTCGCCCGTCGACGCGGCCGAACTCGCCGCGTTACCGGCCGACCCGGACGCCCCGTGGCCCGGCGTGCCCACTTCGCTCCGGCTGACCTGGGCCGTCGCCCAGTCCATGCGGGCCACCGGGCGGCCCGGCCGCGTCGTGCTCCTCGGGGGCCCCGGCGCGGCGGGCGCCGTCCGGCCCGGCGTGCGGCTGCCGCCCGCCAGCCGCGTCGAGCTGCACGTCGTGGAGCCGGCCGACCCCACGGACTCCAAGGGCGCGGGCGACGGCGTCGATCCCTACCCGGCCGAGGCGATCGTGCGCCTGCTGTGGCCCAAGCCCTGAACACCACCCCGGCCGTACCCGGTACCGGACCTGGTCACCCGCCAGGCACCGGGCCGGGGCACGCATACCCGGAGCCGGACGCCGGATGCCGGACCGGACAGGAGAGCGGCATGAAAACCACCGGTGGGGAATCGCTGTGCGCCGAGTTCTTCGGCATCGGGATCACGGTCACCGCCGCTTCCCAGCTCGCCGCCCTGCGCTTCCGCTTCGCCCCGCATCTGATCCCCGAACCGCGCGGCGCCGACCGGCTCCACGTCGACCTCGGGCCCGAACGGCCGGACGGCGCGGCCCAGTTCGTGGTCTCCGGCGCGAACGGTACGCCCATGCTGCGCCGCACCTTCCGGGCCTGGACCAACGTGCCGCCGCCGGTGCCGCCCTTCGCCGCGCTGGCCCGGCGGTTCTGGATCGCCCCGGCCGTGGTCCTGGCGAAGGGGCCGGCCAGCGTCGCGCTGCTCGGCAGTCCCTACGCGCCGCGCGCCGAGGTGGCCCTCGCGCTCGCCCAGCGTTCCTGGCAGTTCGTCTCGGGTCAACTCCTCGTGGTGGACCGGATGGTGGGGCACACGATGCCGTACCTGGTGCCGCTGGAGTTCTACGGTGCTTCGGCGGCCGCGGTGAACACGGACGCGCTGCCCGAGGGGACCTGGCACCGGCGCGCGTCGGCCATCAGCGACGGGGTGCTCCAGGTGCGGCCCGAGCGTCTGGGCGCGGTGGTGCCCGTGCGGGCCAGGCTCGGGCCGCCGGCCCTGGTGCGGCTGTGCCGGGCGCCGGGTGAGACGGTCCGGGTGGCGCCCGCGCACGGGGGGCCCGCCGTCTGGCCACCGGAGGCCGCCGCCGAGACGGCCGCGCTCACCTCTTTCCGCGTCGACATGCCGGGCTCGGGTGGGGCCGAGGAGGCGGCCTGGTTGATCGACGACCAGGTGACGGCTTCGGCGTCCGCCGGGTTCGACGCGGGTGCGGGTGCGGGTGCGGGTGCGGGTGCGGGTGCGGGTGCGGCTGCCGGTGCCGGTGCGGGTGCCGTGGGCCGGGTGCGGGCGATGGACCCCCTCCGCATCTGAGGGGCCCCTCGCCCCGGCCCGTATGCCCAGCCTGTCTGCGGGCCGCCTTCATGTGCGGGTGGTGGGTGGCTGGGCGCGCAGTTCCCCGCGCCCCTGGACGGGGCTTGTGGTGGTCCGGGTGATCTCCGTGTGCGGGTGGTGGGTGGCTGGGCGCGCAGTTCCTCGCGCCCCTGGCGGGGTTTGTGGCGGTCCGCGTGACCCCCCTGAACGGGACGTGCGTGGCTGGGCGCGTAGTTCCTCGCGCGCCTGGACGGGGTTTGTGGCGGCCGGGCGTCTTCAGGCGGGGGGTGTGGGGGCGTTCAACTCCCGCAGGGCTTCGGCCAGTTCGGCTCGGCCGCGGATTTCCAGTTTGCGGTAGATCCGGCCCAGGTGGGTGTCGACCGTCCGCTTGCTGAGGAAGAGGCGTTCGGCCACCTCCAGGTTGCTGAGCCCGGTGAGCACCAGATCCGTGACGCGCCGCTCGCTCGTGGTCAGGCCCGCCCGGCGTTTCGTGCCGGTCCGTAGGTCCGGCGCGTGGGCGGAAGCTGCGCCGCCGGGGCCGTCCCGGCCGTCCTCGGGCGGCTCACCCGGCCCCCCCTCGGCCGACCCGGGCGCGCCCGCGAGCCCAGCCCCTCCAGGCCCGGCCCCGTCGGACCACTTGGCCACACCTGAGCCCGCACCCACACCCCCCGCCCGTACCCCCACCGGCTCCGCCTCCGCGATCGCCAGCGCGGCCTCCGGTTCGCCCAGTTCCTCGTACGCGCGCCGGGCGTCGGCCCGCCACCGTACGCACTCCGGGTTGGCCATGCCGCGCGCGGCCAGCGCGTGGCCGCACTCCAGGAAGAGCTGCAACGCCTCCCCGTGCGCGCCCCGGCCGGCCGCCACCAGGCCCCGCGCCTGGAGGAACTGGGCCCGGATCAGCGGATGCGCGCCGGCCGGGAGCGGCGACCCGGCCAGCACCGTGGCCGCCGCCTCGTGCTGGTCCCTGCGCACCAGGGCGCGGGCGGCGCAGGCGGCGGCCGCGGCCGCGAGACCCGCCGCCCGTACGGATTCGGCGAGCCGCAGCGCTTCCCTGGCGTCGCCGAGAGCCGCCGCCGTACGGTCAAGGCGCAGCGCGATGTCGGCGCGCACGATCAGGGCGAGCGCGAGTTCCCCGGGGCGGGCGGCGCCCCGCGCGGTCAGGACGGTCCGGTCGGCCAGCGCGGCGGCGTCCGGGGCGCGGCCGGTCCAGGCGAGCGCGAGGGCGGCGCCCGGCGCGCCGGTGTCGACGCCGATGAGCGCGGCCGCGTCCGCGCACCGCTCGGCGAGCCGCTGGGCCCGGCGCGGGAAGCGGCCGCCGGCCGCCGTGAGCGCGGCGAGCGCGCCGAGGAACGCGGGCGCGGCGGTGTGCGCCTCCGGTGAGCGGCGCAGCGCGGCCAGCGTGTGGTGCGCGGTGCCCCGGTGGCCGGCCAGCAGGGCCTGGGTGGCGAGCGGCAGCCGCAGGGCGAGCGGTGCCTCCCCGCCGTGACCGGCCTCCAGAGCGGTGGCGGCCTCGACGAAGGAGTGGGCGGCCATCGAGGAGTCCAGGGTGAGGACCGGGCCCGCGAACGGCAGCAGGGCGCGGGCCCGTTCGGCCGGGGGGCGGATCGAGGCGGCCACGGTCGCGGCGTAACGCGCGCAGGCGGCCACGTCGCGGTGCAGTTCGACCGCGCCGAGCTGGCCGGTGACGGCGAGGACGACCTCGGGATCGACGGACTCCGCCAGCGCCCGGCGCAGATAGCGGGCGGCATTGGCCCAGTCGGAGCCGGCGGCGGCCTCGCGCGCGGCGGTGCGCAGGATGGGCAGCGCCCAGGCCCGGCCGCTCGCGCCCACCGACATCAGGTGCTCGGCGGTCTGCGCGGCCGGGGCGCCGAGCCGCAGCAGCAGGGCCGCCGCGCGGGCGTGCAGGTCGAGCCGGGTCTTCGGGTCGATGCGGGAGAGGATCGCGGTGCGCACCAGCTCGTGCCGGAAGCGCTGCGGCGGCCCCGGGTCGATGAGCCCGCTGCGGCGCAACTCCTCGCCGGCCAGCGCCGACTCGAACTCGCCCTGGTCGGCGAGGGCCGCCGCCGTCGCGATGTCGGCGCCCGGCCCCAGGACGGCCAGGTTGGCGAGCAGGTCGACGGCCGCGGGGTGGCGCCGGCTCAGCCACTCCACCGTGGTGTCGGACAGCGTGGCGGCGCCGATCTCCAGGACGGCGCTCTGGTCGGGGGAGCCGGCCGAGACACCGGCCGCGAGCAGCCGGTCGGTGAGCTCCCGAAGGACCAGCGGATTGCCGAGCGAGAGGGTGTGACAGGCGGCGGCGAGCTCGGTGTCGAGGGGCGCGCCGAAGGCCCCCGCCATCCACTGCGCGGCGCAGCTCTCGCACAGCGGCCCCGGCCGCAGCAGCCGGGTGTGCGCGGGCGCGCCGGACTCGGCGGGCGGCACCTCGTGCGCGTCCGGGTCGGCCGTGAAGACCAGGGCCAGCGGGAGCCCGTCGAGGCGGCGCACGATGTAGGAGAGCCAGGCCAGCGACTCCTGGTCGGCGAAGCCCAGATCGTCCACCGCGATCACCACGGGCTTGCCGTCGGACAGCGAGCGGGCCGCCTGGAAGAGGTCCTGGAGCTGTTCGTGCACCTCGGCGCCGCCGGCTCCCGCGCGGGCGGCCGGGCGCAGTTCGAGGCCGCCGGGCCCGGTGCGCCCGGGCCGGGTGAGCAGCCGGTCGAAGAGCTGGCGCACCACGCCGTAGGGGAAGCCCCGCTCGCTCTCGTGGCAGCGGGCCCGCAGGACGACGGCCTGCCCGGGCACCCGGGCGAGCGCGGCCCGCAGCAGCGCGGTCTTGCCGATGCCGCGCGGGCCGTGGATGGCCACCACCGACGAGCGCCCTTCGGCGAGTTCGGCCATGGTCCCATCGAGCAGGTCCAGCTCCTCGTCCCGGTGCAGCAGTCCCGCCGGTCTGCGCGGCCCGCCTCTGGCTCCCCCGTCGACTGCTACCACGTCCGCCCCCGTCAGTGAGGTCAACAATGAGTCCAATTATGCGGAACTTCCGCCTTTTCGCAGGGTGTTGATGACACCGAAGGCGCCGGTCAGCGTCGAGGGGTCGGTGAACGAGGCGCCGGGGCCGTGGGTGCGCCGGAAGTTCTCGGCGAGCCCGGCGAACGACGGGTCGACGGTGGCGCGGTATCCGGCGAGCAGGTTGACGCGTTCGGGTGTGGCGAGCTCCCCCTCGGCGCGCAGTTCGGGGGAGCGGGCGAGCAGGAACATGCCGGGCACGGTGTAACCCCGGTCCAGCCACTCCTGCCAGATCGCGTCCCGGTCCTCCTCCTGGCCGGTGAAGAACTCCACCGCGCGCGGACGCGGCCCTTCCGGCACCAGAGCGTCCAACTCCCGATCCCCGACGCGCAGTTCGATGCGGCGCCCGCACAAGTACAGGACCTTGATGCCCTTGCGTACGCAGAAGGTGAGCGCTTCGGCGGCGGTGTCCACGATCGCCTCGCCCCGGTCGTTGAGCGAGGTGTTGCACAGGATCGGCACCCCCGTCGCGTCCCGGAAGGCCGAAAGGGCCCGGTGCAGCAGGGGGTTGGTCTCCCGGTGCACGACCTGGTGGCGGGCGGAGCCGTCCAGGTGCAGGATCGCCGGGACGCGCCCCGCGACGTCGGGGCGTACCTGGACCGCCTCCAGCATGTACGGCGAGTCGCGGTCGCTCGAGAACCACTCGCCCACGTGCTCGGCCAGCACCACCGGCGCCACCGGCCGCCACCACTGGCGCTGCTTGTGGCCGTTGAGCAGGTCCTTGACCTCGGTGGAGCGCGGGTCGCCGATGAGGCTGCGGTGGCCCAGCGCGCGCGGCCCGATCTCGGCGCGCCCGTCGACCCAGGCGAGCACCGAGCCGGACACGTCGGCCACGAAGCGGTCGTCGTCGAAGGGTTCGTCCGAGACGATCCAGGGCGCGAACTCGGCGAGCGCGTCCCGCACGCCGCCCACCTCGCGCCCCACGTACGCCGACTCCACCCGCAGGTCCGCCTCGTCCAGGACGCCGGTGCCGTGCAGCCCGAGCAGGCCGAGCCCGATGCCCTGGCCCGAGTCGTTGGCGCAGGGCGGGGTGAGCAGGCCGCGGAAGCCGAAGCGGTCCATCAGGAGCGTGTTGGTGGGGCAGTTGAGGGCGTAGCCGCCACTGGTGGACAGATAGCACTCCTCGGCGCGCAGGCCGCCGAGGGCGAGCAGGTGCTCCACGTTGCGTACGGCGACCAGCTCCGAGCAGCGCTGCACCACCTTCATGGCGGCGCTGCGCAGGTTCTCCTCGCGCGAGAACGCGGGGTCGAGCCGTACCGAGCCGAGCTGGGCCTCGGCCGCCTCCACGACGGACCGCACCAGGGCGAAGGCCTCCTTCCACGGCTGCACCTGGCCGCCGTAGAGGGCGATCCGGGCGACCGCGGCCTCGGCGTCGAAGCGGATCTCGGTGGTGCTGGCCGACGCGAGCGCCATCAGGGTGCCGGGTTCCTGCCCGAACAGGGTCTCGGCGGCGGTGTAGAGCGGGGCCGGGGACTCGACGGGGGCGAAGGTGAGGGCGCCCCGGTCGGCGACGGCGCCCGCGTACCAGTAGCGGGTCGGGCCGCCGTCCTGGACGTAGTCGGGCAGCGCGTCGATCGCCATCGCGACGATCTTCTCCCGCTTGAACAGCGCGGTGTCCGTCATCAGGCCGCTGAACAGGTGCGCGAGGCTGTGCACGGGGAAGTCACCGGCGCCGGGCGGCACCGGCACGGGCCGCGCGGCCGGCAGGCCGGGGGTGCCCCAGCTGACGGAGATGTCGGCGAGGGTCAGGCCCTCCTCGGCGAGGAGGGCGCCCAGGAACGCCTCGGCGCGCGCGGCCGTGTACAGCGGCCAGAAGTGGTGCTTCTGCCCGCTGACGCGCTCCAGCTCCCAGACCCGTACGAGCTCCACCGTCGTCCCGCGGCGGCGCCACAGGGCCACGTTCTGGTCGTGCCGGACGGAGAAGACGGCGCCCGGGCCCGGCGGGGTCAGATAGCAGGACAGGTAGTGGGTCGCGGGGTGTTCAGCCATGGTGCGTTCCCTTCAACTCGCTTGCTGCGCAGGTAGGTTGGTGCCGTGCGGGTCATCGGGCGGGTCATCGGGCGCGGTCAGGGGCCGGACGGGCCCGGCCGGTCGCAGCGGCGCACCTCGACCCGGTTGCCGGGCCCGGCCGGCACCTTGGCGCCCCACTCCAGGGCCTCCTCCTCGGTGGCCACCTCGATCAGCCACAGGCCGCCGAGCTCCAGGACGCCCTCACCGGACCTGGCCTCGCCCTCAAGGACGTCGGGGCGGGCGAGCCGGGCGCCGTAGCGCACGCTCACCCCGGCCTCGGCCAGCGCCCGGCCGAACGCGCGGTTGGCGGCGAACCGCTCCGCGCGCTCCTGCTCCGGCATCCGGTCCCAGCTCTTCTCCTCGCCGAAGATGAGCAGCGCGAATTCCACGGGATCTCCTCAGGTCAACCAGTGGGCGGGGCGGGGTCGTTCAGGACATCTGGCGCTGGGCGAGCCGGGCGAAGAGGCCGGCGGAGTCGGCGAGCAGTTCCTCGTACCGGCCCTGCTGGACCACCCGGCCGCCGTCCATGACGACGATCTTGTCGGCGTCCGCGACGGTGGAGAGGCGGTGGGCGATGACGACCCGGCTCGCGTTGAGCCGGCGGGTGGACTCGGCGACCATCTTCTGGGTGGGGTTGTCGAGCGCGCTGGTCGCCTCGTCGAAGAAGACGATGCGGGGCCTCGCCACCAGCGCGCGGGCGATCATCAGGCGCTGGCGCTGGCCGCCGGACAGGGTGCTGGTGCCCTCGGAGAGCACGGTGTTCATGCCCATCGGCATCGCCTCGATGTCGGCGGAGATCCCGGCCATCTCGGCGGCCGCCCACGCGTCCTCGACGGTGTAGCCGCCGCTGCCGACGATGTTGGTCTTGATGCTGCCCGCGAGCAGCGCGCCGTGCTGGAGCACCACCCCGCACTGGCGCCGCACCGCCGAGACGTCGAGCTCCGCGAGGTTCTGGCCGTCGTACAGGACCGAGCCCGCGCTCGGCTGCTCGAAGCCGAGCAGCAGCCTGAGCACCGTCGACTTCCCGCTGCCCGAGGGCCCGACCAGGGCCACGAACTCACCCGGTTCCACGCTCAGGTCGACGTCGTCGAGGACCAGCGGCCCGTCCTCCTTGTAGCGGAACGTCACATGCGAGAGCGCGACCCGGCCCGACAGGTCGCCGGGGTCGGCCTGGACGTCGTTGACCTCGGGCTCGGCCTCCAGGATGGGCCGCAGCTCCTCCAGCATCGGCACCACGCCCATCGCGATGACGGCGGCGGCGGTGAATTGCAGGGAGGCGGCGAGCAGCAGGTTGAACGCGGCGAAGAAGGACAGGAAGGCGGCGACCGGCACGCTGCCGCCGAGCGGGCCGCCGACCACGGCGAACAGGATCGCCGAACACAGCACCGGATAGGCGGCGTTGAAGGTGGTCACCATGTTCTGCACCCGGCGGGCCGACGCCGCTTGGGAGCGGCCCTTGCCGAACTGCTCCGCCCACACCCCGAACACCCGCTCCTCGGCCGCAGTCACCCGCAACTTCGGTATGGCGGTGAGCAGTTGGAACACGCGCGAGGACATCCGCTGCTCGTGCTGGTAGAGGCGGCGCTGCCAGCGCACCTCGAAGTACCCGGCGACCATGGCGAACGCCCCGCCGGCCAGGACGAGAGCGGTCGCGAGGAGCGCGAGCCACACGCTGTAGAAGTACACGAGGGCCAGGTTGGCCAGGCCCGTGAGCAGCCCGAGGGCCGCCGTGGTGGTCATCCCGGACAGCATCTCCTGGGCGGTGCTGATGCCGAGGACGGTGGTGCCGAGCTCGCCCGTGGAGTAGCGCGAGAAGAACGACGCGGGCAGCGAGAGCAGCCGGGTCCACATGCCGACCTGCATCGCGGCCGTCGACCGGCTCTCGATCCGCAGGACGGCGATGTTCTGGAGGATGGACAGGGCGGCCACCACCAGGGCGGAGGCGATCACCACACAGGCGCCCTGGACGATCAGGTCGCGCCGGGCCTCGGCGACGAACGTGCCGAGCACCGCGCCCGTCATGATGGGCACGAGCAGACCGATCACGGAGACGGCGACGCCCATCACGGCGAAGGTCCACAGGTCGCGGCGGTTGTTGCGGAAGCCGAAGCGCAGCAGAGCGCCGATCGTCTTCACCGTCGCGGGCAGCGGCCGGTACAACACCGTCGCCTGGTTGGTGAGTTCGCCGGCCACCTCGCGGGTGAGCGGGGTGACCCGGGCGCCCTCGGCGACGACGTAGCCCCGGCCGATCGGCAGCAGCGCCACCGGGGCGTCGCCGATCTTGCGGTAGCCGATCATCGGGCCGAGGTCCTGCTTCCACCAGGTCCCGTCCAGACGGACCGTGCGGGTGCGCACACCCGAGGCGAGCGCGATGGCCTGGAGCTCGGTGGTGTCCCGGCCGTGTCCGCTGCCCGCGACCGGCGCCTTGACGGTGAAGCCCTGGTGGGACGCGACCAGGCGGGCGGCGGCCAGCGTGGCGGGGTCGGTGGCCACCTCGGCCAGTTTGATACGGGCCTCGGTGTCGCGGATGACGGACTCGAAGCCGAGAGCGGCGCGCGCCAGGGTGGACTTGTCCCGCGCGCGCCGGCGCTCAAGCGCCTCGCGCTCGGCGAGCCGCCCGCGCTCCACCCGGCGGTCGATCACATACAGGAGCCGGGCCGCGTGGGTCACCCAGCGGCCCCACAGCTCCCCGTTGGACAGCAGCTCCTGCACGGAGCGCGAGCGCAGCCGGGTGGGGCCGTGGGCGATGAGCCAGTCGCGTTCGGTGACGCAGATGTCGGTGCCGGGGCCGATCTCGCCCGCCACCCCCTCCACCATCTCGACGTGGCCCTCCTCGATGAGGACCCAGCGCACCCCGTCGACCGACCGGATCGCCTCGCCGTCGGCGGCCTCGGTGGCGGCGCCGGTCGCCAGCGGTACGAACTCACGCGGCGGCAGCACCCCGCGCAGCGCCTCGGCGAGGGCCACGATGCCCTGCTCGACGCCGCGTACGAACTGCTCGACGGTGGCCCGGAACTCGGCTTCGGGCAGGGCCTGCCCGGCCGGTCCCGACAACGACTCGACGTGCGAGAACGGCAGGTGGGACAGGCGCGAGCCGAGCACGGGGCGGCCCACGATGCGGTGGTGGGGACCATAGGGCGTGCCGATCAGGATGGCGCCGCGCTCGACCCGGTTCAGATAGGTCCAGCGCCCCCGCGGCACGCCGTCGCGCATCTCGACCGCGAACAGGTCGACCGCGCCCGACTCCACCACGACCACCCGGCGGATGTCGTCGAAGCGCAGGAAGCGGTCGGCCGTCAGCTCGACGGGAGTGGCCCGCTCGGTGAGGAACGGCATGAGCTCGGCGCCGGCCGGCGGCGGGGCGATGGTCATGCTGCCTCCTTGGGGCGGCGGACGAAGGACGCGGGTCTCATGCGGCGTCCTTCGTGCGGCGGCTCGACTCGATGAGGGCCGCGTACTGGCCGCCGAGCGCCAACAGCTCCTCGTGGGTGCCGCGTTCGGCGATGCGGCCGGCGTCGAGCACGATGATCTCGTCGGCGTCGCGGACCGTGGAGAGGCGGTGCGCGATGGTCAGGCAGGCGCAGCCGCGCCGGCGCAGGTTGTCCATGATGAGCCGTTCGGTCTCCGGGTCCAGGGCGCTGGTGGCCTCGTCCAGGATCAAAAGGGTGGGTTGCAGGGCGAGCGCGCGGGCCAGTTCGAGGCGCTGGCGCTGGCCGCCGCTGTAGTTGCGGCCGTCCTCGTCGACGAGGCTGTTGATGCCGCCGGGCCGGGCGGCGACCGTGTCGAAGAGCGCGGCGTCGCGCAGGGCCGCGATCACGTCGTCGTCGGGGATGTCGGTGTTCCAGAGCGTCAGGTTGTCCCTGACCGTGCCCTCGAACAGGGAGATGTCCTGGTCGACATAGGCGACCGAGAAGGCGAGACGGCTGCGGGAGACCTCCTCGCGCGGCTGCCCGTCGAGCAGGATCTGCCCCGACCACGGCTGGTGCAGGCCGGTGACCAGGCGCCCCAGGGTGGATTTGCCGCTGCCCGAGCTCCCCACGACCGCCACCCGCCGCCCCGGCACCAGGCTCAGGCTGAGGTCCTTGATCACGGGCTCGGCCAGCGGGCTGTAGCCGAACCGCACGTCCTTGAACTCCAGATAGCCGTCGAGCCGGCTGACCTCCCCCTCGTCGGGCAGGTCGAACACGGTCGCCGCCGGGTAGCGCTCCACGTCGTACAGGCGCTTGATGTCGGCGGTGACCTCCTGGAGGCGGCTTCCGAGGTTGGTGAGCTGGGTGACGGGGCGGCTGAGCGCGGCGAGCAGCGTCTGGAAGGAGACCAGCATGCCGACGCTGATCACGCCGTCCACCACCCGTTCGCCGCCGACGAGCAGGATGAGCCCGCTGTTGAGGGCCGCGAGCATCGCGGGCACCACGGTCAGGACGGCCGTCGGCGGCCCGAGGCGCTGCTTGGCGGTGATCACCTTGGCCAGGAAGCCGGCCCAGCGGGTGAACGCGTCCGGTTCGGAGCCGGTCGCCTTGACCGTCTCGATCAGGCTGAGCGTGGTGAAGGTGGTGGCGGTCAGGTTGCCCCGGTCGGCGCGCAGGGCGACCACCGCGTCGGTGCGGGCCCGCGAGACCCAGCGGAGCACCGCGATGTTGAGCAGCGCCATGCCGATCCCGATGACGCCGAGCAGCACGTCGTAGCGGATGAGGACGGCCGCGTAGAAGGTGACGAGGACCAGGTTGATGACGGAAAGGGCGAGGTCGCGGGAGAGGATTTCGGCGACCACGTCGTTGCCGGACACCCGCTTGGCGACCTCGGCGGGCCTGCGCTGGAGGAAGAAGTCCACGGGCAGCCGCAGCAGATGCCGGAAGAAGCGGGCCGAGCTCGCGAGCCCGAGGCGTATCTCCAGGCGCAGCAGATAGTGCCGCTGTACGGAGGTGAGGATCAGGATGCCGAGCGCGGTCGCCGTCATCGCGAGGACCAGGGGCAGCAGATAGCCCCGCTGTCCGCCGGCGAGCACCCGGTCGATGAAGACCCGGCTGAAGGCGGGCGCCGCGATGCCGGGAAGGACGAGCAGGGCGCTGGCCAGGAGCACCAGCGGCAGCGCCCGGCCCGAGGGCAGCCGGCGTTGCAGGAGCGCCGCGCCGACCTTCGTCTCCTTGCCGCCGGGCCGGAAGCCGGGCCCCTTCTCGAAGGACAGGACGATCCCGGTGAATCCGGAGTCGAATTCCTCCCAGTCCATCAACCGGGGCCCTGCGGCCGGGTCGTTGACCGCGACGACCGTCCTGCCCAGCCGGGTCCGTACGCCCTCCACCACCATGAAGTGCTGGAAGGCCCAGAAGATGATGACGGGCGCGGAGAGGTCCTTCAGGGTCTCCGCCTCGGCCTGGTGGCCCTTGGCGGTCAGGCCGTGGGCGCGGGCGGCGGCGAGCACCGTGGAGGCCTTCGCGCCGTCGCGGGAGACCCCGCACAGGCCGCGCAGCTCCTCCAGGGGCACGAAGCGGCCGTAGTAGCCGAGGATCATGGCCAGGCTCGCGGCGCCGCACTCCACCGACTCCATCTGGATCACGGTGGGCACCTTGTGCCGCCAGCGCGCCGAGCGTCTGCCCGGGGTGAGCGCCGCGGGCCGCTCGACGGGGTCGGGCGCGGGGCGCGGCGGGGTGTCGACTGTCTGCGTCATCGCTCCACCTCAGCGTCCGAGAATCAGGCTGAACGGTGTCTGGCTGCCGAGGTTGATCGTCGCCTGGACGGAGACCTGCGTGTCCAGCGCGTGCGGCGGGCCGTCCGTGGTCGACCAGGCGTATCCCGACCGGGTGGCGGAGGAGCGGACCAGGTCGACGACGACCAGGCGGGGCGCGCTCGTCGCGGCGTAACTCCTGGCGGCGAGGTCGCCGCCCACCAGGCCGGTCAGTTCGCCCGAGGTGAGCGGGTAGGGGCTCACCGAGGTGATCCTGCCGCGCAGCAGCCCGAAGACGCCGGCCGGGGCGCTCGACACCGACAGGTCCACGGGCCGGCCAGGGACCAGGCCGACCGCGCGGGCGGCCGGCACGAAGACCATGGCCACGATCCGGTCGTCGGCGGCGTCGGTGCGCTCGACGGTGGCGAGGGTGGAGCCGGCCGGTATGACCTGCCCCTCGCTCACCCCCAGGCCCACCACATGCCCGGCGAAGGGGCTGGTGACCGGCGAGGACGTGCCGTCGGCCGACCGCACCCGCGCGACGGGCTGCCCAGCGGCGACGCTGTCGGTGGCGCGCACGAGCAGCTGGGTGACCGTGCCCGGCACCGGGCTCTGCACCTGGGCGCTGCCGAGCGGCCGGGTCAGCAGGCCGGGCGCGGAGACGCTGATGGGCAGGCTGCCCCGGAACGCCCAGAGCGAGGCACCGGCCATGATGATCATGACGACGAAGACGGCGATCCAGCCCCGGGGCGCGGCGAGCAGGGTGGGGGAGTCCAACTCGTCGGGCTCCCGCATGCGTTGCAGCGCCTTGTAGCGGAAGTTCATGGTCTCTCCTCGGCGGCGAAGGCCCCCGCGTGGGGCGCCGCGCCGGGGCCGGCCGAAGGGGCGCCGGCCGAAGGGGCGCCGGCGGCCAGGGGTGGCACGGCGAAGGGGTGGCGCAGGCGCGCGGGCCTGCTGCCGACGACCAGTTCCCCGACGCCGCCCTCGGCCAGCGGGTCGAGCCCGGTGGCCGCCGCGAAGTCGGCCGCGTCGCCGCCGCCGAGCCCGCACACCGCGAGCCCCATCGCGGCGCCGACCAGATACACGGTCTGGTAGAACACCCCGACGTGCTTGAGCAGCAGCGGATAGGCGACCGTCTCGTACTTCCACATGACGCGCCCGAACCGCGCCGCCACCAGCAGCACGACCTGGGGGTCGTCCGTCATCAGGGCCCCCTCGCGGGCGCCGTGCACCAGCGCGGCGGTGGCCGGGCCGGGCTGCGCCACGTGTTCGAGCTCGTGCCGGTCGGTGCGGTAGTGCCACAGGCCCGGCTCGATGCCCGCGCAGGCGGTGACGAGCGGATAGACCTCCAGCTCGTGCACTGCGCCACCGCTGGGATAGGGCCGGTCGGCCAGCTCCTGCCCGTCCCCGCCGGTGAACGTCTGGCGGCAGCGGGCCGTGCGGTAGAGGAGTTCACCGAGCTGTACGTCGGTGAGGGGCGCGGCGGCGTCGTGCTCGCGGACCGAACGCCGGCTCTCCAGGACCTCGGTCAGCGAGGGGTCGGTGCGGGCGATGGCCGCCAGGTCCGGGACGGGCAGGGCCACGCGCCGGGTGCCGCGCGCGGGCGGCGCGGCGGGCAGCGGCGCGAAGTGGTCGCGGCCCGGGTAGGTGCCGCCGTAGCCGGCGACCGTGCGCGGGTTGCGGCTGCGGGCGTGCAGCCACAGCTCGGCCGGCGCCCACTGGGCGGCGGGCAGCGCGGTGTCCTCAAGGTCCTGGCCGGGCGCGCCGGGGGCGAGCAGTCCGGCGGCGTGCAGCAGCCGCAGCGTCGCGTCCGTGCCCGCCAGCGCGAGCCGTTCCCCGGCCGCCTCGGGCGTCGTCCAGTCGGCGAGCACGCCGAGCAGCGCGGACGCCTCGGGGCAGAGCGTGACCGTGAGGTGGCTGCCCGGCGCGGCCAGGGTCAGCCGTCCGCCGCCGACCTGGGCCAGGGCGAAACGGGAGAGCTTGACGGGCCGGCCGGCCAGCGGCGCGGGGCCGAGCACCGTGCGTCCACGACCGACCGGTGACAGCCGCGCCAGCTCCGACTCGCCGCTGAGGACGGCGTGTTCGAGCAGCCCCTCCTCGTCGAGCCGGCCCACCGCGAGCCGCAGCCGCAGCAGCGCCCGCATGCCGTCGGCGGCGACGACCCGGGCCCCGAGCGCGTCCAGATCCTGCCACCCGGTGGCGAGCAGGGCAAGCTCCGACCGTACGCCGAGCGGAAGTTGACGCAGCGTCAGAGTGGATCGCGGTCCGGTGATCCGCAGTTCGCCGTCGCCGGGCGTGGTGAGCCGCGCGTCGGGGCGCAGCCGCGAGGAGGTCGTGACCGGGGCGGCAGCCAAGGGCGCGGCGGGGGCCGGCGCCGGGGCGGTCAGAAGAACACGTTCCACGGATTCACCTCTTCCTCGCGCGTCGGCTCCGCCAGGAGACCGAGCTGTACGGGTACGTCGTAGAGGCGGCCCGGGCCGAGCCGGCGCCAGAAGTGGCGCATGCCGGGGGCGATCACCTTGACCACGTGCAGATCCAGATCGGGCTGGGTCTGGTCGAGCACGATCACCTCGATGCCGGCCCGGTTCGCGCGGGCCACGCACTCCTCGATGTGGCCGGCCAGGTCGTGCCCGGCGAAGTTCTGGTGGCTCGCGAGGGTGGTGGGGGGCAGCGCGGGGTCGGGCAGCAGCCAGGGCTCGTCGGCGAGCCTGGCCGTGCGGCACCACTTCAGGGTCTCGACGTCGTCGGTGCGGTACTCGGTGTTGCCGTCGGCGTCCCTGCGCTCCACGAACGGCAGGAACTGGTTGACCTCGGTCAGGGCGCGCATCGCGGCGATCGCGGGGTCGGGGTGGGCGCCGAAGCCGACCATGATGTCCTCGACCTCGTGGCGCCGGTGCGAGAGCGCGGCGAACGTCGGGATGCCGAGGTCGCTGGTGAGGTCGAGGACCCACAGGTCGCGGTCCATGCCGGCGTAGAAGCGGCGCAGCGAGTCGATGTAGGGGTCTTCGAGCGAGTCCAGGTCGAAGGCGGGCCTGCGCAGCCGGTTGTACCACCACAGGGCCACCGCGTCGCGCTCGACGACCTCGCAGAAGCCCTGGAGGACCGCCTCTTCGAGGGTGTTGCCGCTCGCGCCGCCGTTGGAGTCGCCCACGCAGTAGAAGTGCCGGGCCAGATCCGGGTGTCCGTAGTAGGCGTAACCGGTCGGCACCAGGCGTTCGGTGGCGTGGGTCAGGGACCAGGCGGTGGACCAGTCGAGCGGCAGATCGGTGCGGAAACGTTCCGGCACGAGGTGGATGCGGTGCTCGGGATCGGCGTTCCAGGCATCGCGCCCGGCGAACTGCGCGGGCGAGAAAAGCAGCAGCTGGTCCATGTGCAGGGCCACGGCGGGATCGAGGTCCGCGTACGCGGCGCGCCGCACCGGCTCACCGCCGCGCCACACCGCCGAATAACGCTCGATCGCCTCGCAGAGCGCGCTGACTTTCGCCTGTATCTCCGACCTTCCTTTTCCTCCGCTCTGCCCGCGCATATTGCGGCGCAAAAGATCCATGTTGTCGTTGACCATGGCGAAGTTGTGGCCGGCCGTGAAGGCGTAGGTGATTCCGTTTCCGATGTCGTCGTGCGCGCCGAGTTTGGTGATCGCGCCCAGGTGCGCGCTGACGTGGTGCTTCAGGCGCTCGTAGGTCAGCTGCGGGGGCAGCGTGCGGTAGCCGCCGTCGGTGGTGTGCCGGGCGGCGCCGGGGGTGAGGACGACCTTGGGGCTCCGGTGCGCGGTCAGGCCCGGGTCCCCGCAGGAGGGGCACTGCGGGCGGCGCACCAGGGTGTGGCCGGTGGTGGCGAGCCCGGCCAGATCCAGCGTCACCATCCGCCCCGCCAGGGCCTGAGACTCACCCGTGGCCAGGAAACGCGCGGCCTCCGTCGCGAGCAGCCCGGCGAGCGCCTGGTGGCCGCCGGGGTGCGCGGCGATGGTGGTGCCGCGTGGTACGCGGTCGCCGCGCTTGCCGCTCAGATAGCGCTCGACCTGCCGGTTCTCGAAGAGCCGCTGGGCCAGACAGGACCAGCAGCCGCTCTGCCCCGGCAGGAGGAGCGGGCCGAGCCAGGCGGTGACGCCGGCGGGCCTGGCCAGCAGCCAGGGCCGCCCGTCGGCGAGCCGTTCGCGGTTGACCGACTCCAGCTCCGGATCCAGGTAGTCCGCCACCAGGACCACCTGGAGGGCGCCGTCCTCGCCGACCCGTATCCCGCTCGAACGCAGCGCCTCGGTGACCGGCGCCGGGTCGGCGCCGCCCAGCACGGTCAGGCACACACCGCGGGCGCCCGCCTCGACCACGGCGTACGGGTCGATGCCCTGCGCGTCCCAGAACGCGAGGGCGCGCTCGTCGAGGCCGGGCCGGCCCTCCGCGAGGTGGCCCGCGGCCTCGTAGCGCCGCAGCGCGGTCAGGGTCTGGGGGAGCGAGAGCTCGCCGTGCAGCGCCTGGACGATCTCGCCGACCGTCTTGCGGCCGTCCAGATGGGGCAGTACCGCAACCGCGCCCCGGCCTTTGAGCAGATAATGCTGATCGTCGGCGACCAGGAATACCCGGTCGCCATCGACGATTTCCGCGCCGAAGTGTGCTTTGAGACGAGGACGTTCCAAAATTCAGCCCCCCAGGAGAATGACCCCGAATTCGAATGCGGGATCAGTCAAGCATGGGGGGAATGCGCTCGAACATACTTCAGTTTTTGGCCGGGATGCGTATGTTCCGGGGCGGCCCCGCGTACGTATCGGGGCCCGCCGGGCGGGGCGCGGCGGCGCTCAGGCCGAACCGGGCGCCGCCCGCGTCGCGCAGCACCACCCGGCCCCCGGCTGCGGGACCGACCGGACGCGCCCCGGCCAGCAGAGCGGCGCCCGCCGACGCGACCGGGGAGTCCACGCCGAAGTACACCAGCCAGTGCGGCGGGGCCGAGCGGTCCTGGACGATCCGGAAGGAGCCGCCGGGCCCGTCCCCGGCTGTCGGGTGCGCGCCGAGCCCCCGGTAGAAACCGGCCACCGCCGAGGGGTCGGGCACCCGCAGTTCGTACCCGCAGGCCGCGCCCGCCTCGTCGGCCAGGACCACGCCCCGCGCCCGCGCCCCCTGCCAGCAGCCCGTCAGGGTGCCCGCCGGGTCGGTGGCGAGCAGCAGCCGGCCGTTCGGCCCGGCGTCCACCGGGCCCAGCACCACGCGGCCGCCTAGCTCCGCGATCACCGCCGCGGTGGCGTCCACGTCCTTCGCGGCCAGATACACCGTCCACGACTCCAGGGGCCCGGGCGCCGAGCCGAAGCCCGCGACCAGCTCCCCGGCCAGCCGGGCCGTGCGGTAGCCGCCCTCCTCGGCGTACGTCCAGCCGAACAGGGCGGCGTAGAAGGCCTCCGCCGCCTCGGGCCTGGCCGAGATCCGGTCGATCCAGCACGGGTCCCCGGCCGCATAGGTGGTACGCACAGGCATGATGTCCCCCTGGAATTGGGTGTGTTGACGTGCCGATGGGGGGCGCGGCATGCCGCGCCCTCTTGAGAGCGGGGCAGGGTGAGTGGGGCGGGCGGGGTGAGAGGGGTGAGCGCGGCGGGGGCCGGGCGCTCGGCCTCCGCCGCGCCGGGTCAGGCCCGGTGGATGCCGAGGCGGCCCTGTGTCCTCAGATGGAGTCCGGAGGCGGCGTCGTACAGATCGCCCGGGTCCAGCTTCATCGGGGCGCTGGTCACCCCCGAGGCGCGCTGTCCCTCGGCGGCGCGCCCCTTGGCGAGTCCCGCCGCCTCGATCAGGCCGAGCGCGGGGGCCACGCCGCCCGTCGTGGTGGCGTCCCGCAGATCGGTGAGCCCGGCCACGATCGCGCCGAACGCGCTGTCCGGCTCCTCGTCGCCGGCGTCCCGCAGCAGGGTCTGGGCCAGCCAGAAGTAGTGCTTGCGGCCCTGGTACTTGCGGTACATCCCCGACACGAGCGCCAGCATCCGCGCGTAGGAGTCGCGGTACAGCGTCTCGTAGAAACCCAGCGCCTCCGCCTCGCCGACGTCGCGGTACTCGATCGCGTTGATGGCGGCCGCCGACAACATGCCGCTGTACATGGCCAGATGGACGCCGGTGGACAGCAGCGGGTCGAGGAAGCAGGCCGCGTCGCCCGCCATGAAGTAGCCGGGACCGCAGAACCGGTCGGCGACGTAACTGAAGTCCTGCTCGACCCGGACCCGCCCCTCGTGGGCGGCGCCCGCCACCAGCTCGCGTACCGTCGGCGACTCGGCCACCAGCGCCCGGAACATCTCCTCCAGGGAGGCGAACTTCGGGCGGCGCTGGGCGAACTGGGTCTGGTGCGTGACGAATCCGACGCTGTACTCGTCGTCCTTCAGCGGGATCACCCAGTACCAGCCCTGCGGCGAGGAGATCACGTCGATGCCGCCCGACGGCGTGTCCGGCAGCAGCTTCGCGCCCCGGTAGTAGCCCCAGATGGCGACGTTGCGGAAGACGTCGTGGCGCTCGCGGTTCTTGAACTGGCGCGCCGAGAGCAGACCGGCGCGCCCCGAGGCGTCCACGACGTGGTCGAACTCCATCCGGTTCAGGCGCCCTTGGTGCTCCCAGCCCGCCGCGACCGCGCGCCCGCCCTCGAAGTGGATCTGCTTGACCGTCGCCTCCTGCACCACCCGCGCGCCCTGTTCCGCGGCGTGGTCGAGCAGGACCTGGTCGAAGTCGGCGCGGTCGACCTGCCAGGAGCGGATGTCCTCGCCGAACATGTCGCGCCAGTCCACCGACCAGTCCTTCTCCGCGCCCCAGCGCAGCAGTACGCCCCGCTTGACGGGGTAGCCGCGCGCCTCGACCTTCTCGGCGACCCCGGAGTACTCCATGATGGCGCGGCAGGACGGGGCGATGGACTCGCCCACGTGGTAGCGCGGGAACCGGTCGCGCTCCAGGAGTGTCACGCGGTGGCCGGCCCGGGCGAGCAGGGCCGCGCTGGTCGAGCCGGCCGGCCCGCCTCCGATGACGAGCACCGTGCCTGTCATGTCTTCTCCTTAGGATCCTCGGTGACGCGGGGTGAGGCGGGGCGCCGGGAGCGCCGGGGGCGCGGTTACGGGAGCGGCGGTTCAGGGTTCAGGCCAGATGGGCCGCGAGGGCGGTGGCGACCGCGTCGGGGCGTTCGAGCAGCGGAAGGTGACCGGCGCCCGTGACGGTGCGTACCGCGCAGTGCGGCACGGTGGCGCCGAGCAGCCGGGCGTTGGCGGTGAACGTCGGCATGTCCTCGTCCCCGACGACGACCAGGGTGCGGGCCGCGATCCGGGCGAGGTGCGCGGGGGAGTGGACCTGGGTGGTGAGCCCGCTCATCGCGCCGTCGTCGAGCTCTTGCCACGAGTGGCGGCCGATCACCTGACGGAGCCGGGCGTGGAGCTCGGGGTGGCGGGAGGCGCCCCGGAAGATGTCGGGGGGCGAGGTCATCCACAGGTCGGCGAGCGGCGCGGCGCTCCCGGCGAGCCGTCTGAGCATCACCAGTTCCTGGTAGCGCCGCTTGGCGTGCGGTTCGGCGGGCGCCCCGCCCAGCGTCGGCGCGGCCAGCACGAGCCGGGTGAGCAGGGCGGGTTCGTCGATCGCCAGCTGGGTGGCGGCGAGCGAGCCGAAGGAGAGGGCGACCATCCGCGTCGCGCCCTCGCGGCGCGCCAACTCGCCCAGTTCCGCCGCGAGTTCGGCCAGGCCGAGCCCGGCGGGGATGGGCCCCGAGCGGCCGTGTCCCGGCAGGTCGACGCCGACATGCCGAAAGCCGGGAAGCAGCTCCCACAGCGGGCTCCAGGTGCTGGAGTCCATGGTGTAGCCGTGGATCCACAGCACGGTGGGGCCGCTGCCGTACGCGGTGGTGGCCAGGGCTGGACACCTGCCGCCAGGTGCGGGTGCGGGGGCGGCGGGGCGCACGGAGGCAGACGGGCCCGGGTTCGTCGGGTCCTTCGGGAGTCGGCCCGGGTTCGTCGGGTCCTTCGCAGGTGGGCCCGGGGTCAGTGGGTCCTGTCGAAGTGGGCCCGGGTTCATTCGGTCCTCCGGAAGCGGGTCCGGGTTCGTCGGGTCCTTCGAGGATCGGCCCGGGTTCATCGGGGCCTCCCGAAGCGGTCCTGCGTTCATCCGGTCCTCCCCAAGCCGGCCCGGGTTCGTCCGGTCCTGCCGAAGTGGGCCCGGGTTTATCCGGCCCTCCGGGAGCCGGCCCGGGTTCATTGGGTCCTCCCGAAGCCGGCGCAGAACGCGCGGAACGCCAGTACCGGGTCATCGCCCGCGTCGTAGTGGGGCTCGGCGGTGTGGTCCAGGTTCTCCCAGATGGAGATGTCCTCGCCGATCGCCTTGTGGCTGCCCTCGATCAGCATCCCCAGCTCCCCCTCGTGGCCCGCCGACACGCCGATCGCGACCCGCGCCACACATCCCGTAGCCGTCGCCGACGCGGCGGTGACGATGACATGGGTGCGCCCGGGCGGCCCGAATTCCGTGACCACCACCCCGGGGCTGAAGGCGCGGGCCAGGAACCGGGGCCGGTAGTCCCAGCGGACCACGCCGGTGCGCACCGCCTGCCAGCGGACCTCCTCCTTGGCCCGGTCGTCCTGCCAGGGCGAGGTCTGCATGAGGAATTCGCCCTCGATCACCAGCTCGCCCGCCTCGCCGGTCCGCGCCTGCATCCCGGTCACCTTGGGCACCTTGTGCAGGGCGGTGAAGTGATCGCCGTCGAAGGCGTTCTCGACGATCAGGTCGGCGGGCGCGGCGATGGCCCGGGTGAGCGCGGGCACGAGCGGATGGGTGGCGGCGAAACGCGCCAGGGCCTCGGGGAACCCCCGCTCGTCGGCGTCGTCGGACCCGAACCGGGTGAACAGCGCCTGGCCCCAGCGGAGTACGGGATACTCCCGCACGGCCCAGCGCCTGTTGGCGCGGTCGCCCAGGGCGATGCGTTTGCCGTGGAAGGGGCAGATCACGCAGTCCCCTTCGAGGGTGCCGCCGATTCCCAAGTGGGCGCCCCGGTGCGGGCAGTTGGCGTCGAAGAGCCGCACCCGCTCGTCCTGTTCGACGGCGATGAGCCGGCGCGGGCCGATGGCGAGCGGGGTGAGGCCGCCGGTCAGCTCGGACAGGAAGGCGAACAGGTGCCATCCGGTGTGCGGGGCGGACGCCACGGCGCGAGGGGCGCTGGCGGCGGTGGAAGGGGCGGTCGCCGCGGCACGGTCCTGGTGTGTCATGGGCGTACCGCCGCGAGGATGTCGTGGGCCGTGCGCAGGCCGCTGTCCAGGGCGCTGTGCAGCCAGGGAAGGCGGCGACCGGCCGCCGTGGCCTCGCCCGCGAAGAAGAGGGTGTCGCCCAGCGGCGCGGACCAGGAGGCGGCGGCGGCCTCGGCGCCCGGCCCCGCGTGGGTGAAGGCGCCGAGGCTCCAGGGCGAGGCCCCCCAGTCCGCCACCGTCACCCCCCGCACCTCGGCCCGCGCGGTCCACGGCAGGGCGGGCGCGAGCAGCCTGCCCACGCTGTCGGGGGAGTCGGCGGCGGCGGCGCGGACCGCGTCCGCCGCCCCCGCCTTGGCCACCACGAGCACTTGGCGCCGGCCGGGGTGGCTGGTCACGAAGCCGCGTGCGCCGTCCGCGTCGAAGACCACCGTCGGCGTGGCGCGGGTGACGGGAGCCGGCCGGGAGTAGGTGACCGCGAGGCAGCAGGCGTCGCCCGCCGGCAGCCGGGCCGCCGCGTCGCTCTTCGCGGCGGGCAGGACGGCGATCTTCAGGTGGCCCGTGGCGACGACGGCGGGCGGCGCCGTCACGACGAGCGCGCGCGCCGTCAACTCCCCCTGGTCCGTACGTACGTGAACGCGTCCGGGTGCCCACTCCACCGAGCGCACCGGCATCCCGAGCCGCACGTCGAGCCCGGCGGCGAGGCGGGCCGGGAGCCGGTCGAGGCCGCCCGGCAGCGCGTACTCGCCGTCCCCCACGCCGTCGCCCCGATGGGCCGCCGCCACCGCGCGGGCGTCCAGGCGCGCGGGGTCCACGGCCCAGTGCTGGGCGAACCACTCCCTCGCCGCCCGCGTCTCGGCGCGGCTCAGGCGGTGCGTGGCGAGCCAGTCGGCGACCGAGCCCTCAAGGGCGCCGGAGGCCGTGGCGAGGCGGTGCTGGAGCGCCCAGGGGGCCCGCCCGTAGCGCCCGAGCGCGGCGAGTTGGGCGAGGCGTCCTTCGGTGACGGCGCGGGCGTCGGCGGTGCGGGGCACGGCGTCCAGCGGTCCGGCCAGCGCGTGCACGGGGCTCGCGGCGCCGTGCACGACCTGGGCGCCGAGTTCCAGCGGGGGGCCGCCGTCGTCGGGGCGGAAGGTGCGGATGCGGCCGCCGATGCGGCGCCGGGCCTCAAGGACCAGTACGGCAACCCCGGCGTCGGCCAGCGTCCTGGCGCACATCAGCCCGGCGGCCCCCGCCCCCGCCACGATCACCGCGTGCGGTATCTGTCCGGCCGCTTTCCGCCCGGTGGCCAGCTCGGCGGCTTGTTCGGCGTTCTGCTCAGCGGGCATCGGCGCTCCCTGTCGTGACGGGGCAGCCGAGCAGCCGCCGAGGTAGGGGTCGTGGGTCCCAGGCGAGCTCACCGGACGGCTGCGCCAGGGCGAGCGAGGGGTGGCGGCGTACCAGCCGGGTGAGCAGCAACTCCAGGGACACGCGCACCAGTTGGGCCGCAAGGCAGAAGTGGGTTCCGGCGCCGAACGCGAGCTGGGGGTTGGCGGCCCGGCCGGGCACCAGCTCGTCGGGGCGCTCGAAGACGGCCGGGTCGCGGTTGGCCGCGCCGATGATGATCAGGACGCGGCCGCCCTGGGGCACGGTCCCGCCGGGCAGCGCCACCTGCGCACGGGCGACCCGGGCCGTGAAGGGGATGGGCGCTTCGAGGCGCAGCAGCTCCTGGACGAGCAGCCGGGCGTCGTCCGCGTCGCCCTCGCGCAGCAGGGCGA
This sequence comes from Streptomyces sp. NPDC006711, assembly GCF_042869775.1. Classification (NCBI taxonomy): domain Bacteria; kingdom Bacillati; phylum Actinomycetota; class Actinomycetes; order Kitasatosporales; family Streptomycetaceae; genus Streptomyces; species Streptomyces sp. NPDC006711. The sequence continues at coordinate 212,637 of NZ_JBIAGO010000001.1, read as the reverse complement.
CCGCGTCGGGCCGGGGCAGCAGCCAGTACAGCGCGTTGCCGACCGCCTCGGCCAGGGGCTGCCAGCCGCCGACGACGGCCAGGCCGAGTATGCCGGCCCACTCGCGCTCGGTGAGCCGGGTGTCCGCTTTAAGGCGGGCCAGCGGCCCTTCGGTGACGGTACGGGCGTGCGCGGTGAGGAAGCGGCTGAGCTCGCCCATCGCGGCCCGGCCCGCCATCGCCACGGCGGGCCCGGCCAGCGGATCGAGGTTGACCGACGCGGCGCGGGCCAGGGCGGCGAAGGTCGCCCAGTCGGCGCGGGGCAGCTGGAAGAGCCGCCCGAACACGGCCGTGGCGAACGGCGCCCCCACATCCTCGACGCCGTCCGCCCGGGGCGCGAGCCCGTCCACCAGGGCGTCCACGTCCGCGCCCAGGACGTCGGCCAGGGCGCGGATCACGGCGGGCCCGAGCAGCAACTGGCCCGGCGCGCGAAGGCGTTGGTGCTCGGGCGGGTCGGTGGTCAGCATGGACGGCGGCAGCGTGTCGCTCCTGGCCCGCTCCCGCTGCCCGGCGGCGGCCGAGAGCCCGTCCGCGCGCAGCGCGGCCGCGCAGTCGGCGTGGCTGGTGAGCCACCACATGCGGGAGAACGGGTCGTAGTGCACCGGGTCGTGGGCCCGCAGCCAGCCGTAGGTAGGCCCCGGGTCGGCGCGGCCCGCCGGTGAGAAGGGGTGCGGCAGGTGGGCGGGCAGCCGCACCCCGGCCGTCTGGGGGCTCGTGGTCATCTCAGTTCACCCGGGGCCCGCGCCAGCGGAACGTCAGCGCCGAGAGCACCGCCCCGCCCAGCGCCCACAGGGCCAGGACCAGGGCGATGCGTCCCAGCTCCCAGGAGCCCGCCGGTTCCACCACCGCGAAGGAGTCCGGCAGGAACACCGAACGGAAGCCCTGCGCCATCCACTTGACGGGGAACAGCGCCGCCACGCCCTGCATCCACGACGGCAGCTGGTTGAACGGGAAGAAGACACCGGAGATGAACTGGAGGACCATGAACACCGGCGTCACGATCGCCGCCGCCGACCGGCTGTTGGGGATCAGGGCGCTGTAGGCCACCGCGATCAGCGAGCAGGCGACCGTGCCGAGCCCGAGGTCCCAGCCGAGCGTCGCCCAGCGCGTCGCGGTGCTCGGCAGCGGCAGCCCGAACAGCAGGACCGCGATCCCGACGAGCAGCACGGTCTCCAGGACGGCGGTGACCACCACCCGGATCAACTTGCCGATGAAGTAGGCCGACTTGGGCATCGGGGTGATGCCCAGGCGCCGCACCGTGCCGGTGTCGCGCTCGATGGCGATGCTGATGGCCAGGCCCGAGAACGCCGTGCTCATCACGCCGGCCGCGATGATCCCGGCCATGAACACCTGCTTGACGTCGGTCCCTGTGCCCTTGACGGTGCCGGAGAAGATCGAACCGAACACCAGGAGCAGCAGGACCGGGAAGAGCAGCGTGAAGATCAGCGACTGCTTGTTGCGGAAGAAGGCCTTCAGTTCGACGGAGCTCCTGGCGAGCCCCGTCCGCCACATGCCCGGCATCGGGCGCTGGGTCGCCGGGGCCCTGCGGGCGGCCGTGGCCGGGCGGCCCGACGCCGACGGCTCGGTGGTGGTGGTCATGACGCCCCCAGTTCGCTGTTGCGCCGGATCAGGTCCAGGTAGATCTCTTCGAGGCTGGGCCGGTGCACCCGCAGATCGGGCAGCTCCGGCACGTTCGCGGCGTCCGCCCAGGCGAGCAGGGTGCGCAGCACCTGGCTGGGCTGCTCGGTCAGCACGCTCACCGCGCTGCCGTGCTCCTCGGCCCGCGCGCCCGGCGGCAGGCCCGGCAGCGCCAGGCCGTCCAGGGCGGCCGGGCGCTGGAAGGAGACGGTGGCCGGGGTCCGCGCGCGGTCGCCGAGCTGGTCCAGCGGCCCGACCTCGACGACCCGGCCCTCCACGATGACGGCGGCCCGCTGGGACAGCGCCTCCGCCTCGTCCAGATAGTGCGTGGTGAGTACGGTGGTGGTGCCCCGGTCGGCGAAGAACCGCACCAGGTCCCAGGCCTCGCGGCGGGCGACCGGGTCAAGGCCCGTGGTCGGCTCGTCCAGGAAGATCAGTTCGGGATCGCCCACGATCCCCACGGCCACGTCCAGGCGCCGCTGCTGGCCGCCCGAGAGCGCCAGGCTCTGCTTGCGCTGGTGCTTGGCGAGCCCGACCATGTCGATGACCTGGTCGACGGGGAGCGGCGCCGGGTAGAACGCCGCGAAGTGCGAGATCACCTCACGCACCGTCAAGTCCGGGTAGCTGCCGGTCGTTTGGGGCACCACGCCGATCCGGGCCCGCCAGGAGCGCCGGTCGCGGTTCGGATCCTCGCCGAGCACGGTCACCTCGCCCCCGCTGCGGTGGCGAATTCCCTCCAGAATTTCGACCGTGGTGCTCTTTCCCGCGCCATTCGGACCGAGCAGTGAAAAGATCTCACCGGGAAATACATCAAGGTCCACGCCGCGCACCGCTTCGTGGTCTCCGTATTGTTTTCGAAGTCCTCGTACGGTGATGGGGTTGCCCTCGTCGACGATCACCAGGCTGCTCCTCTTCCACTGAATCCTGATCCCTCCGGCAGCCTGCCACGGGGCCCGTACCAGGCCAATACTTCACTTCTGGGCGGCAGTACCGACGTATTGAACCCGTTGACCCGGCCGCGCTAGATTGCGGCGCCCGGCCCCGCCGGACGCAGGTGCGCCGTACGTATCGAGCCCCGGCGCCGTACGTATCAGGGCCCGCGACCTTACGTATGCGCGGCCCTTGTTCTTACGTATCGCGAAATGTTTGCGCGTACGTATCGGCGTCCCGTGGCACCTCCCGCGTACGCGTGGAAATCACCGACCCCTACCCAGGACAGGCGGTCCGTCCCATGCCCGAGCAACTGACCCTGCCGCCCGGCCCGGCGGACCAGGTCGACCTGGAGCGGATGCGGCAGGCTCCACTCGACTTCGTCACCGAACTGGCCCGCACCCATGGAGATGTGACGTGCCATCGGGCCGACGGGGACACCGTGTACCTGCTCAACCGGCCCGACCTGGTCCGCCACGTCCTCAAGGACAACGGCGCCAACTACAGCAAGGAGCGGACCCCGGACGACCGCATGCTGCGCCCGCTGCTCGGCAACGGCCTGCTGACCAGTGACGGCGAGGAGTGGGCCCGCCAGCGCCACCAGTGCGCGCCGGCTTTCCGCCCCGGCGCGGTGAAGGCCTTCGACACCGTGATCACCGACGCGGCCCGCACCATGATCGACCAGTGGGAGCCGGCCATCGCGGCGGGCACCCCGCTCGCCGTCGACCACCACCTGGCGGCGCTGACCCTGACCATCGTGACGCGGGCGATCCTCGGCGCCGACCTCACCGGCATCGGCGAGGGCTTCGGCGAAGCGGTCGACGCCGTCAACCGGTGCATCGGCCACTACGTACCGCCCGACGACCCCGATCCGGACGACACCGCCCGCAGGCAGCGCGACTTCGCCCGCGCCCGCGCCTTCCTCGGCCTGGTCACCACCACCCTGATCGGCGCGCGCCGGGTCGCGGGCGGCGGCGGTGCCACCCTGCTCGACGCCCTGCTCGGCGGCCCGCACCCGCTGAGCGAGCGGGAGCTGCGCGACGAGGTGCTGACCCTGATCATGGCCGGGCACGAGACCACCGCGAAGTCGCTGACCTGGACCCTGTACCTGCTCGATCAGCACCGCGCCGAGGCGGACCTGGTCCGCGAGGAGGTCGACCGGGTGCTCGGCGGCCGCACCCCGACCGCCGCCGACCTGCCCCGGCTCGTGCACTGCAAGCGGGCCGTGCAGGAGGCCATGCGGCTCTACCCGCCGGTGTGGCTCACCACCCGGCGGGCCCGCGCGGCCGATGTGATCGACGGCTACGACGTCGCGCCCGGCACCCTGGTCTGCGTCAGCCAGTGGGTGCTGCACCGCGACCCCCGCTACTGGGAGCGGCCCGATGCGTACATCCCGGCCCGGTTCGCGGGACCCGTGCGGCCCAGCCACCTCTACCTCCCCTTCGGCGGCGGCGACCGGGTGTGCATCGGGCAGCACTTCGCCCTGGTGGAGGCGGTCCTCGTGCTCGCGACGCTGGCCCAGCGGGTCCGCCTCGAACTGGTCGAGGGCTTCCCGGTGGAGCCGGAGGCCCTGGTCACCCTGCGCCCCAAGCACGGCATGCGCATGATCGCGAGATCCCGATGAGCGCGCCCGCCCGCCCCGCCGGGTCCTACGACCCCGCCCACACCACCGGTGGCGGCCTCGGCGGCGAACTCGCCCGCCTGGAGGCCCAGGCCGGCCTCTCCTTCCCCGAAGAGCTGCGCGTGCTGCGCCAGTTGGGCCTGTCCGAACGCGGCGTGCTGCTCGAACTGGGCGCGGGGCCCGGCGCGGTCACCCGGCGGCTGAGGGCCGAGCTGCCCGCCCTCGACGTCGTCGCCCTGGACATCGACGAGACGCTGCTCGGACACAACACCGCGAGGGGCGCGGCCCGGGTGGTCGGGGACGCGGGCCGGCTGCCGCTGCGGGACGCCTGCGTGGACGCCGTACTGCTGCGGTACGTGCTCCAGCACCTGCCCGAACCGGGAGCGGCCCTGGCCGAGGTGGCCCGCGTCCTCAAGCCGGGTGGCAGGGTCATCACCATCGAGGTGGACAACGGCTGCTGGGGACTTGCCGAACCCGTCTATCCCGAACTCGGGCCCATTCACGCCGCGTTGGCCGCTGCCCAGCGCGGCGCGGGCGGCGACCGCACCGTCGGGCGCCGGATGACCAGGATGCTGCGCGCGGCCGGATTCGACGAGGTGGCCCTGCGGCTCTTCGCCACCAGCAGCGACGACCGCCCGGTCGCCGACTTCGCCCCCCACCTCGGCCCCCAGCGCCTCGAACCGCTGGTCGCCGACGGCCGCCTCCCGCTCGCCGCGCTCGCCCTGGCCGCCGACCGCTGGCGGCGTTTCCAGGAGGACCCGGAGGCGTGGGTGATGCTGGTGGGCTTCGTCGCGACGGGCACGGCGGCCGGGGCGGGCGGGAGCGGACCGGAGCAGGACGCCCGGCCCAAGGCCCCCTGAAACGCCGAGGACCACGGCGCCGGGGCAGCGCACCGTGGTCCTCGAGTCCGGCCGGGCGGCCGGGTCCGGCAGCGGGGCCCGGGGGCCCCGTGGCCGGGGTCAGTAGCGCGGCTTGCGGGTGAGCGCCACACCGCCCAGCAGGAACACCACGCCGATCACGCCCGCCACGATGGCCGTGGTCGACTCCACCGGCTTGTGGATCGCCGCCGTCACCGCGCTGACCAGGCCCGCCACACCGCTGATGTAGCAGAAGATGGTGATGAAGATCTTGAGGTTGGGATTCACCGGAAACTCCTTTGCGGAAATGCGTACACCACCGGATCGACACGTATCCCCGTACCGCTCGCCTGGCGGCACTACGTATGCAAAATGGCTCCGTTGCGAGAATGTACCGGAACCCCTGATGCCGCTCAATGCTTAACAATTGGGGGCGGGTCGAGGGGTGGTGACGCCGCTGCGGAGCCGTCGGCGCGACCGCCCGGGCCCCGACCCGTACGTATGCGTACACCTGCGGCGGGAGGCGTCCGCATCGCATTTTAGGTCTTGGCGCCGAGGCGAACGCGTGTCAGATTTATGGACGTCGCCAAGGAAACAGTTCGACCGGCCGACAGGAACGCTTCGGCAATTGTCTCGGCAACTGTCGACCCGCACCGCCCACCCGCATTGTTCATCCGCTCTGCGAAGGAGAATTCCGTGGCTTTGGATCCCCGTGCACGTGCTGAATTCGTGAATGGTTACACCCGGGCACTGATCACCGCCTGGTCGAGCGAGACGTTCGCGGCGAAGCTGGGCAGCGACCCCCGTTCGGCGCTGGCCGAGGCGGGGCTCACCGTCCCGGAGGGCGCCGAGATCGTGGTCGTCCGCACCGTCCCCGAGGGGCAGGCGGACGGCGACCTGGAGGTCCAGGTCCAGCTGTGGGAGGCGGGTCTCGCCTCGGGCCGCTTCGAGTTCCACATCCCCCAGACCCCGCAGATCGACATGGCGGAGCTCTCCGAGGGCGACCTGGCCGACGTCGCCGCCGGTGGCACCTCCTGCTGCTGCCCCTGCTCCTGCTGCACCTGATCCCCTGGCAGCAGAGCGACGGACGCCCCGGACCCCGTGGTCCGGGGCGTCCGCCCGTGCTGCCCCAAAGGCCTCCCGCTGGGGCGGCGTGGGCTCAGCGCACCGACCGGATGCGGCCCACGAGCAGCGATCCGCCGACCCCGATCGCCCCGGCGAGCGCGTACAGGACGCCGTATCCGCCGAGCCGGGTCACCACCGGCGCGGCGATCGCGGGAGCCAGGACCTGAGGGAGCGCGTTGGCGATGTTGATGACGCCGAGGTCGCGGCCCCGGTCGGCGGCGCTCGGCAGGACGTCCGTGAGCAGGGCGAAGTCGACGGCGGTGTACACCCCGTAGCCGACGCCGAGCACCAGCGATGCCACCACCGCGCCGGTCCATGTCTGCCAGAGGGCGAGCAGCAGCGTCGCCGCCGAGATGAGGAGCCCGGACCGGACGACGAAGACCTTGCGCCGGCCCGTGCGGTCCGACCGGACGCCGGCGATCACGACGGTGGCCAGCAGCGTCACCGCGTCCAGCGCGGTCAGGACGAGCACCCCGGTGTCGGCGTCGCCCCGGTAGTGCACCGCGTCCGTCAGGTAGTACAGCAGGTACATCGTGCTGATGGAGTACGAGAGGTTCATCAGGAACCGGGTCAGCCACGCCCACCCGAAGTCGGGGAAGCGCCGGGGATCGATCCAGAACCCGGTCACGAACTCACGTAGGGAGAACGGCACTTGTGCGCCGGGCGGCAGCGCGGTGTCCCGGCGCATCGCCACATACGGGACGACGGCGAGGAGCGAGAACGCCGCGCAGAGCGCGTATCCCAGGGTGATGCCGCCCGCCGCCGTCGCAAGCGCCGTGCCCACCAGGACGCCGCCGACCTGGGCCACCCCGAGCCAGCCGCCCACCATGCCGCGTCGCCGGTGGGGCACCTGGTCGGGGACGGCGGCGGTCAGCGCGGCGAAGGAGGCGTTCAGGGCGAGCTGCACCAGGCACCAGCCCGCCGTCATCACGGCCACGTCCGGCGCCCACGCCAGCACGAGCAGTCCCGCGGCCCCGCCCACCGCGCCCGCCACGACCCACGGGACGCGCCGCCCCACCCGCGCCGTCGTCCGGTCGGACAGGGCCCCGAACACCGGGTTGGCCACCAGGGAGACGGCGGCGCCGACCCCGGTGACCAGCGCGAGGGTCGAGGCCTTGTGGCCGGGGGTGAAGTGCTGCGCCTGGCGGGCCAAGAGCAGTTGCAGCGGGCCGAACCAGCCCACCCACACCCCGAGATTGGCCAGCGCGAGCGCCCCCACCCAGCGCCCACCGGCCCAGGGTTCGCCACCCTTGCCGCCCCGCTCGGCGGCGCCCGGGGCTCTCGCCCCGGGCCCGACCGTCACCGCCCGGCCCCGGCCGCGCCGGGATTCGCGCCCGCGATGACGTCCCGGTACCAGGCGTAGGAGTCCTTGGGGGTGCGCGCCAGGGTCTCGTAGTCGACGTGGACGAGCCCGAAGCGCTGCCGATAGCCCTCCGCCCACTCGAAGTTGTCCAGGATCGACCAGATGAAGTAGCCCCGTACGTCGACGCCCTCGGCCATCGCCCGGCGCAGGGCGCGCAGATGGCCGTCGTGGTAGGCGATGCGCCGGGCGTCGGCGATCCGGCCCCCGCGCGCCGGGTCGGGCCCGTCCCCGTAGGAGCAGCCGTTCTCGGTGATGTACAGCGGGGGAAGGGCGTCGCCGTAACGGGAGCGGAAGGCGACCAGGAGCTCGCGCAGCCCCTCGGGCACCACCGGCCAGCCGAAATCGGTCCGTTCGTGGCCCTCGATCTCGTACACGCCGAACGGCAGGTCCGGCGGGAGCGCGATCCCGGCCACGCTGGCGGCCGCGTCCGGCCTCGGCGCCCCGACGAGCGCCGGGTTGTAGTAGTTGATCCCGTACCAGTCGAGCGGGGCGGAGATGACCTTCAAGTCCTCGGCCACCGGGCCCGGCATCAGCGCGGCCCAGTCGTCGGGGTAGGCGCCGGTGAGGACCGGGTCGGCGAAGAGGTGGTTCATGAGGGTGTCGTAGAGCGCGGCCGCCGCGCGGTCCTCGTCGGTGTCGCCCGCCGTACGGACCGGACTGTGCGAGGCGGCGATGCCTATCTCACGCGCCCCGGCCGCCCGCAGCGCCTCAACCGCCCTGCCGTGGGCGAGGAGTTGGTGGTGGGCCGCGGGCAGCGCGTCGAAGACCAGACGCCGGCCGGGCGCGTGCTCGCCGAGCCCGTACCCGAGCAGGGTGACCTCGGCGGGCTCGTTGAGGGTGATCCAGCGCGGCACCCGGTCGGCCAGGCGCTCACCGACGAGCGCGGCGTACGCGGCGAACCGTTCCGCCGTGTCCCGCTGAAGCCAGCCGCCGCGCTCTTCCAGGGCGAGCGGGGTGTCCCAGTGGAACAGGGTGGGCACGGGCGCGATGTTGGCGGCGCACAGTTCGTCGACGAGCCGGTCGTAGAAGTCGAGGCCCTTGGGGTGGGCGGAGCCGGTGCCGGCGGGCTGGACGCGGGGCCAGGAGACGGAGAAGCGGTAGGCGCCGACGCCGAGCCCGGCCATCAGGGCGACGTCCTCGCGGTAGCGGTGGTAGTGGTCGGTGGCCACGTCCGCGTGCGAACCGTCCTTGACGCGCCCGGCCTCCTTGGTGAACGCGTCCCACACCGAGGGCCCCCGCCCCTCGGCGTCCACCGCCCCCTCGATCTGGAACGCGGAGGCGGACACCCCCCACAGAAACCCGGGCGGAAAGGCGGGCAGCGGCGTGCGCGGCGGCGGCGTCATGGGGGAACCTTTGGGCCCGGGGGCGGTCCCTGTCAATGGAAAGTGAACAAGTCTCAGGTTTTGCGGTCAGCCTGGCCCTGGGGGCGTTGGGGGCGTTGGGGGCGTTGGGGGCGTTGGGGGCGTTGGGTCCGTGGGGTCCGTTGGGGTGTGTGGGATCCGTTGGGGTCCTGGGGTTCGTGGGGTCCGTTGGGGTTTGTGGGGTCCTGGGGTTCGTGGGGGGCCGTTGGGGTCCTGGGGGACCTTGCAAACGCGCCTGCCATCAACCCTGCCAGGGGCGCGGGGAACTGCGCGCCCGGCCACGCACGGCCCGCACGTGAGACTCCGGACCCGCGCGCCCGCCCCGCACGGCCCGCACGTGAGACTCCGGACCCGCGCGCCCGGCCCCGCACGGCCCGCACGTGAGGCCCCGGGCTCGCGCACCCGGGCACCCGCACCCGCACCCGGGCACCCGCACCCGGGCCCCCGGCACCCGCACCCGGGTCACTTCGCATCCGAGTAGCGCTCCACCACCGCCGTGGTGAACGGAAACCGCACCGGCGTGTCCCCGAAGGTGAGGCGGCCGGCGAGTTCGCCCGCCTCGCGGATCGCCCGCGTCACGGTCGCGGCCTCGTCGGCGGGGCAGTGCACGATCACCTCGTCGTGCTGGAAGAAGACCAGCTCGGCCCGGAGCCCGGCGGACGCGATCGCCCGGCGCAGGGCCGCGAGCATCAGCAGCGCCCAGTCCGCGGCGCTGCCCTGCACCACGAAGTTACGGGTGAACCGCCCGCGCGCACGGGCGTCGCTCGAAGAGTATCCGTACGTGAACTCGCCCCCGGAGCCGCCAAGTTGGGCATCCGGCTCCTGGGGGATGCCCGCCTCGTCGGTCTCGCCCGCGCCGGTCGCGGGCGGGCTGGTGCGGCCGAGCCACGTACGCACGAGGCGGCCCTCCTGGCCGGCCCTGGCCGCGTCGTCCACGTACGCCACCGCGAGGGGGAACCGGCGGCGCAGCGCGGCCAGGTTCTTCAGGCCGTCGCCCGAGGTCTGGCCGTAGATGGCGCCGAGCAGCGCCAGCTTGGCGTGGTCGCGGTCGCCGGAGAAGGCCCGGTCGGACAGCGAGGTGTACAGGTCGCCGTCGTGGCCCGCCACCTCCATCAGGCCGGGGTCGCGGGAGATCGCGGCGAGCACCCTCGGCTCCATCTGGTCGGCGTCGGCCACCACCAGGCGCCAGCCCTCGTCGGCGACGACCGCCTGCCGTATCACCTTGGGGATCTGCAACGCGCCGCCGCCGTTGGTCGTCCAGCGGCCGCTGACCGTGCCGCCCGGGGTGTACTCGGGACGGAAGCGGCCCTCGCGCACCCAGTCCTGGAGCCAGCTCCAGCCGTGGGCCGTCCAGATCCGGTACAGCTTCTTGTACTCGATCAGCGGCTCGACCGCGGGATGGTCGAGCTCGGCCAGCTCCCAGCGCCGGGTGGACTTCAGGCGCAGCCCGGCCTCGCCGAACGCCTTCACCACGTCGGCCGGCAGGTCGGGCCTGACCCGGCGGCCGAACGCCGCCGACACCTGCTCGGTGAGCTCGGCCAGGCGGCGCGGCTCACCTCCGCCGCCGGTGCGCGGCGAGCCGCTCGCGTACCGCGCGCCGAGCAGCGTCTCCAGCAGCGCGCGGTGCACATCGGCCCGCCACGGCAGCCCCGCCCGGCGCATCTCGGCGGCCACCAGCATCCCGGCCGACTGGGACGCGGTGAGCAGCCGCATCCGGTCGGGGTGTTCGGCGCGCTCGTGGCGGCGCTGCTGGTCCGCGTACACCTCAAGGAGCGCGTCGAAGGGCAGGTTCGTGGCGCCGTGCGGCTCGAAGAGCGAGGACTGCGCGCCGGGCTCGGCCGCCCGCGCGGGTGGGTCCTGCGGCACGGGACGGTGGTGCAGGCGGGCCCAGGCGGCGGCCGCCGAGCGGGGTTCGCCGTGCCGGCCCTCGTGGCCGAGCAGCAGCAGCTCGGCGTCCTCGATGTCGTAGCACCGCTCGACGCGGACGCCGCCGGCGAGCAGCCGGGGGTAGATGTCGGCGCTGGAGCGCCACACCCAGCGGGCGGCGCCGGGGCGCGCGCGGACCGCCGCCACCAGGTCGGCCTCCTCGTGGATGCCGCCCAGCGGCAGCCCGTCGTCCCCGAGGGCCGCGAGCCGTGCGCCGCCGCCCTCGGTCGCCTCGATGGCCCACCGTTCGTTCACGCGATCGAGTCTGGCACCCGCCACTGACAACGGCACCGCGCCGCGACCGGCCACGCGGCCCGTCCCGCCACCGGACCAGCGACCCGGGTTGCCCCGCGACCCGCGCGGCCCCGCGGCCCCGGTGGCCCGATGAGCCGGGTTGCCCCGCTACCCGGGTGGCCCCGCGACCCCGCTGGCGCCTTCGGCCTCACGCCACCGCGTGCAGCACCGCCGCCGCCTCGCCCCGTGAGCTCACCCCCAGTTTCGCCAGGATGTTGGCGACGTGGAACTTCACCGTCGACTCGCTGATGTGCAGCTCCTGCGCGATCGTCCGGTTGCGGTGCCCCTGGGCGAGGTGGCCCAGCACCTCCGCCTCGCGCGGATGCAGCGCGGCCAGCGGGTCGACGCGCGGGGCCGGCGCGGTGTCCAGCGGCAGGGTCACGGTGGCGGTGGTGCCCCAGCCGGGCAGCGCGTCCACGGCCAGGACCCCGCCGAGCGCGGCCAGGCGCTCGGACACCTGGTGCGTGCCGAGCGTGCCGAGCGTGGCGTGCCCCACCTCGCCGGGCCCGTCGTCCCGTACCGACACGACCAGCTGGCGGTGGTCGAGCCGCCAGCGGACGTGGACGCGGCGCACGCCCTGCTGCCCGGCCATCGCGAGCACCAGTGTGCGTACCGCGGCGCGCGCCAGGTGCGCGATCTCGGCGGGCAGGGACACCTCGGCGGTCTCGGCCTCCGGCGGCGAGAACTCCAGGCGCACCTCGCAGTGGCGCGTCAGCGGGGTCAGGGATTCGGTGAGCCGGGTGAAGGCCTCGGCGGCGGGCTCCCGCGTGAGTTCCTGGTCGCGGTCGGCCACGGCGCGCAGCGCGACCAGGGCGGACCCCGCGAGGTCGACGGCGCGGGCCCGTGCGTCGCGGTCCTCAAGGCCCTTGCCGCGCAGCACGCCCAACAGCGCGAGGAGCGTGGCCTCGTGGGCCTCACCCAGTTCGGCGATCACCCGGGCCCGCTCGGCGGCGGTCGAGCGGGACTGGGCGAGCGCGCCGGGCACCGCCTCGATCGAGATGCGCGCCCGGTGGCCGGTCACCAGGTCCCACAGATCCTGGACGGTCCTCGCGTCCGCAGGCGCCAGCACCTCTCCCGGCGAGGCGCGGACGAGGACCAGCAGCGGGGGCCGCACGGCCATCGGCGCGGCCTCGCTCGCGACCGCGACCACGGTGTGCTCCTCGCCGCCGACCACGGCCGTGCCCTGCCACGGGCGGCCCGGTTCGACGAGCGGGCCGAGCGTCTGGAGGTCGGTGACGCCGACCCGCGGGCCCGCACCGGTGACAGCGTGCACCTTGAACGGCGAGTGCGCGCACTGCCCCGACAGCTCGGCGGCCACCGTGTGCGCGACCAGCGGGGCGACGGCTTCGCACAGGAGCGGCAGGATCCGGTCCATGGGGGAGCGCACCAGCTCGGCGGCCCGCCCGAGCGCGAAGGCGAGGGGCGACGAGGCGGCGTCGGCGGGTGTGCTGCGGATCGTGCGGGGCTCCATCGCCTCAGCGTACGGCCCGGGCGGGCCCCGGCGCCCCGCCTTCCGGCCAGGTCGAACCGGCCATAGGACGGGCCGCTTCGGGCTCCGGGCCGATGGACGCTTGGTCCACGACGCCGAGGACGGCGGATGAACGATGCGAAGGAGCGCGGCGATGGAAGCGATCGTGTACGAACGGTTCGGCGGACCCGAGGTGTTGACGCTCACCACGGTGGACAAGCCCCGGCCGGGCCCGGGCCAGGTGCGGGTCAAGGTGGTCCTCGCGGGCGTCAACCCGGTCGACCACAAGATTCGCGGCGGCACGATGGGGCACTTCTTCCCGGTGGCCTTTCCCGCGATCCCGGGTCTCGAACTGGCGGGCGTGGTAGACGAGTTGGGGCCGGGCGTCACGGACTTCGCGGTCGGCGACGAGGTGTTCGGACAGGCCGACACCGGCGCGTACGCCGCGTACGCCCTGGCCACCCACGTCGTGCCCAAGCCCGCCGGACTGACCTGGGAGCAGGCCGTCGCGCTGCCCATCGCGGGCGAGACGTCCGAGCGGGTCCTGAACCTGCTCGAACTGGGGGCGGGCGAGACGCTGTTGGTGCACGGCGCGGCGGGTGTGACCGGATCGGTCGGCACGCAGCTCGCGGTGGCGAGGGGCGCCACCGTGATCGGGACGGCGTCCCCGGACAACCACGCCTTCCTGCGCGAACTGGGCGCGATCCCGGTGGCGTACGGTGCCGGTCTCACCGAGCGGGTACGCGCCCTGGCACCACGGGGTGTCGACGCGGTCTACGACGCGGCCGGCCAGGGCGCGCTGCCCGACTCGATCGCGCTGCGCGGCGGCGCCACCTCCCGCATCGTCACCATCGCCGACCCGGGGGCCGCCGAGTCCGGCGTCGTCTTCAGCGGCGAGGCCACGCCCGACCCCCGGCCCGTCTTCACCGCCCACGCCCGGCTGGCCGCCGCGGGCCGGCTGCGGGTCCGGCACGCCGGGACGTTCCCGCTCGCCGACGCCGCCAAGGCCCAGGAGCTCAGCGAGGGCGGGCACGTCCGGGGCAAGCTCGCCCTCGCGCCGTGACGTGCTGGGGTTCGAGGGGTGCGCGTCGCGGCGCGAAGACGCCTGCCCCGTAATCCGGGAGCGGACCTCCTACGGCGCGTAGCGGCCGCCCAGTTCCCACGCGCCGTGCAGCGCCCCGGCGAAGGCGGCCGCCAGTTTGTGCTCGCCGGTGGGGCCCGGATGCGTACCGTCGTAGGTGTCCGCGTGGATGTCGTACGTGTCGGGGACCGTCGCCAGCAGCAGCGGTGAGGCCGCCGTGTCGAGGTCGGCGACGGCCTTGGCGAGCAGGACGTTGAAGCGGTCCACCTCGGCGGCGAACGCGGCGTCGTCGCGGGCCCTGATGTTCGGGATGACGGGCAGGGCGACCATGCGTACCCGGGGATTGGCGGCGCGGGCATGGGCGACGAACGCGGTGACGTTCGCGGCGGTCTGGTCGGCGTCCGTGTAGAACCCGAGGTCTATCAGGCCGAGCGAGACGAGCAGCACGTCGGCCCGGCTCTCCGCGACCGCCGGGCCGATCAGCGGCGCCATGTGCAGCCACCCCTCGCCCCACCCGGCGAGGTGCCGGCGGGAAGCGGGCGGAAAGGCGGGATCGGCGTAGGCATCCGAGACGGCCGCCCCGGCCGCCGGATCGTACAGCGCGGAGCGCGGCCCGACGATCTCGTACGGGCCGCGGAAGGACGTCTCCAGGTGGCGCCACATGCGGTAGCGCCAGGTGAAGTCGCCGGGGCATCCGATGGTCATGGAGTCACCGACGAAGAGAAAACGCATGGGGGTCATCATTACCGATCGGTACACCGAGCGGCGACGTGACGGTGAACACGCCGGGCCCCGGAAAGCCCGGGTTCATTGGACGTCCGCCGCGCCTGTCGCCATTCGATCGTTTGCCCACAGGCGAGCTCTCGGCGGGGGCTACGGGCTGCTCTGCTTGCCGGGAATCGGATCGCCATCAATGGGGTTGGCAGGGGGAAAGCCGCTATTGGAGGGGTCATGAGAGCAATTCAGGTGTACGAAGTGGGCGGCCCCGAGGTGCTGCAGGAGGCCGAGGTGGACCAGCCGCGGCCGGGTCCGGGCGAAGCGGTCGTGGAGGTCGCCGCATCCGGGGTCAACTTCCTCGACGTCTACCACCGCGAAGGCCGGTACAGCCTCCCGCTGCCCTTCACCCCAGGCGCTGAGGGCGCCGGCACGGTCGTCGAAGTGGGACCCGGCGTCGCTGACGTCGCAGTCGGGGACCGGGTCGGTTGGGTGGAGATTCCCGGCACATATGCCGAGCGGGCCGTCGTGGATTCCTCCCGGCTGGTGCCGCTGCCCGACGACATCGGCTTCGAGACAGCCGCCGCCGTGCTCCTCCAAGGCATGACCGCGCACTATCTCGTCAAGGACGCCTACCCGGTTCAGGGGGGCGACACGGTGCTCGTGCATGCGGCTGCTGGTGGCATGGGGCTGCTTTTGACCCAGCTCATCACCCATCTCGGCGGCAGGGTGATCGGCACGACGTCGACCACGGCGAAGGCCGAGCTGGCGAAGCGTGCCGGGGCCGCTGAGGTGATCCTTTCCTCTGCGGTCGACGATCTCGCAGCCGAGGTGAGGCGGCTCAACGGCGGTCAGGGACTGCCGGTTGTCTTCGACGGCGTCGGCGCGCACACCTTCGATGCGAGCCTCGCCAGCCTGCGAACCCGCGGCCATCTCGTGCTCTTCGGCGCGGCAAGTGGTGCCGTGCCGCCGTTTGATCCGATTCGGCTCGCCCACGGCGGTTCGCTGACCCTGATCCGCCCCAGCCTCGGGGACTTCATCGCCGATCGGTCCGAACTGCTCCGACGGGCCGCCGATGTGTTCGAGTGGGTGCGCTCCATGGCGCTTGAGGTCGCCATAACGGGCCGCTACGCATTGTCCGAGGCCGCCCAGGCCCACAGCGATCTGGAGGCTCGGCGTACCACCGGCAAGCTGCTCCTCGTACCCGATGCAGCCGCTCCTGGACGCCGCGAGGAGACGCAGAGCTGATCGCGGGTGACGAGGTCGGGGACCTTGGGGGCTGGGATGTCGAGGGCATGGCCGACCGTCATCGCCAAGATCCCCGACAGCGTCAGGCACCGACCTCGGCGTACGTTGTGCAGGGCCGGGAAGTGACTGACCCCGAGGCCCCGACCCCGACCCAGGTGTCGGTCCCTGTCAGTCCCGGACGAGACAGAACGGGTGACCCGCCGGATCGGCGAAGACGCGCCAACTGCGCTTCTCGTCCCCCTCATCGAGCAGCGAGGCGCCCAGATGGAGAACGTCCTCCTGGGCTCGGTTCAGGTCCTGGACACCCAGGTCGAGATGGAACTGCTGAGGCCGAGCGGGATCCGGCCACCGTGGCGGCTGATGGTCTTCCACCCGCTGGAAAGCCAGCACGAGCCCGTCGGTGTGCAGCGTCGCCCAGCCGTCGTCGAGAGACCACCGCGGATCCGGCTGGTTCACTACGCCGCCGAGAAGCGACTGGTAGAACCGGGACAGTTCAACGACGTCGGCACAGTCCAACACCACACACTGCAGCTTGGCGATCATGAAGGGCAGCGTCTCACGGCGCCCGATCACGATCTACAGCTCGAGTGCTGGTGCGTGATCGCCTCCCCGGGTCTTCAGGGCCTCCTCCCGCACGAGGGGGCCCTTCGTGATGTGCGGGCGCGGCGTGGCGGCGTCGCCGGGGACACTGGGGGGATGCGTTCGCTTCTGAGGGTGTGTGGGATGGCTGGGGTCGTCCTGGTGTGGGCGGCGGGGGCCGCGGTGGCCGATGACGGTGGGTTCACCATCAAGGATCCCCGGATCAAGGAGTCCAGCGGGCTTGCCGCGAGCCGCATCCACCCGGGGGTCTACTGGACGCACAACGACAGCGGCGACGGCCCCTATGTGTACGCCGTGGACGCGAAGACCGGGCGGACCGTCGCGCGGGTCACCCTGGAGGGGGTGGGACGGCCGCGCGATGTGGAGGCGATCTCGATCGGGCCCGACGGCGACATCTATGTGGGCGACATCGGCGACAACCTGGACGGTGCCTGGAGCCACGTCTGGATCTACCGCTTCCACGAACCGGCCCGCCTTCAGGACCAGACGGTCAAGGCCACGCAGTACGTCGTCCAGTACGCCGACGGGCCGCGCAACGCGGAGGCGCTGATGGTGCATCCGAAGACCGGCCGCGTCTACATCGCCTCCAAGCGCGAGAGCGGCGGCAACCTCTACGAGGGCCCGGCCACGCTGTCGGCCTCCGGTACGAACGTCTTCCGCAAGGTCGGTGAGGTGCCCTGGGTGACCGACGGCGCGTTCTCGCCCGACGGGACCAAGCTCGCCCTGCGGGGCTACTTCGCGCTGGCCGAATACGCCTGGAAGGGCGGGAGCGGGGACCCCCTGGGCGACTGGCACGCGGTGCCGGGCACGCCGGTGCAGCGCCAGTCCGAGTCGGTGACCTACACCCCCGACGGCGCCGCCCTCATGGTCGGCTCGGAGGGCGAGAACAGCCCGGTGGCGCGCGTCCCTCTTGGAGAGGGCGGCGCCAAGTCGCCTTCGGCGGGCGCGAGTTCCACCGGATCGGGTGATGGTGGCAAGACGGGGAACTTCGCGCTCGGCGCGATGGTTCTGGCGCTGGCCACGGCGCTCTGCCTGGGCGCGAAGCGCGTGCTGCGGCGGCGCGGGCGCGGCGCCTGAGGGCCGGGAGTGCCGGGAGTGCCGGAAGTCTGAAACACGGGCGGCCCGTTGGGGCACGCCGCCGAGGGGCCCACGCGTGGGGCGCGGGCCCCCCTCGTGCGCTCAGCGCTGTCCGGGGCACTCCTTCCACGCCAGGTGGTAGATGGTCTGGATGTCGCCGTCGGTGGAGTCCATGGTGATGAAGCTGTTGGTGTGCGGGTCGGAGGTGCCGGCGCTCGCGCGCAGCTCGGTGTTGATGTTGAAGTTGCGCTGCACGCCGCAGGGGGCCCAGACCAGCTGGCCCCAGTCGGTGGAGTCGGTGGCCTCCCAGTTGTCGTCGTAGGGGCCGGTGAAGGGGTGCGATCTGCTCGCCGTGTCCGGCGAGCCCTGGAAGTAGTACGAGGCCTTCTGGGTGGCACTCGCCCCGCTCTCCAGGTGGGCGTAGCCGCGGTAGTCGGCGCTCGCGACGGCGTAGGTGAAGCCCGATGGGACGTGCACGATCAGGTTGAGCTGGCAGTTCTTGCGGAAGTCGGTCGGCTTGGAGCCGGTGCCGACCTGCGCGAGGTACTGGCTGTAGGTGACGGTGAAGGCCGTGTTGTCCGGCGAGACGGCGACCGCGGCGGTGCCGAGCGGACAGCCCGAGCCGTTGACGGTGGCGATCTCGATCACGATCTTGTCGGGCGGTGCGGTGATGCCGGACGCGGCGGGTGTGGCGATGAAGAGCGAGGACGCGAGGAAGGCCGCGGTCGCGGCGCCCCCGAGAAGTGCACCGGGCATGATGCTCCGATCGGTTGTCGATGTCGGTGGCCGTGCGTCAGGTGGGGGGTCCAGCCGCATGTCCCTGCCGCCGCTGTGACCTGGTGGTCCAGTTGAGGCATGAACATGTCAAACGCCGTCGATCGGTCCGGCCCGTGGTGCGGAGCGCGCCGGATCGCTTTGGATGGTAGGGACCAAGGGGCGTACGCAATAGAGCGGTTATCGGCCGTGACGCGGGGCCCGGCGCGGGGGTGCGGCGGCGGCTTACCGGGTGCCGGGTGCGGGCCGGGGTGCGGCGGTGGTGCGCCGGGTGCCGGGTGTGCGACGTGCACGACGCGGAGCTCGCGATCCACGCGGCGGTGAACGTGGCCTGCCCGTGCGGCACCGGCCACGCCACCCATGACGTCGATGCCCTCGGGCGGCCGTTGTGTCCGCGCCGGGGCGGCCGGTTCCAGGCGGCGGTTCGCGAACTCCCCGGCTGACGCTATGCGTTCATGCATGTACTCTGCGTGATGACCTGGTTTGTTTCCGCAGCAATTCGCAGCACATCGCAGCAAGGAGAGCGTTCTATGTCCGCTGACGTCTTGACCCGCAAGATCTCCCGGCACTTCGACCTCATCGACACCAATGGTGACGGCAGGATCAGCCAGGAGGACTTCGACCTGATCGTCACCCGCATGGGGAAGGAGTTCGCGCAGACGCCGGAATCGCCGAAGTACCGCGCGCTCAGCGACGCCTACCGGGCGCTGTGGGAGGGGATGAGGCAGAGTCTCGACGCCGACGGTGACGGTTCGGTCAGCCGCGAGGAGTACGTGGCCGGGCTGCGCTCGGACGCCGCGAAGGGGGAGAGCTACCGGCAGCTCATCGAGCCGGTGGCCAAGGCGATCATCAGGCTGTGCGACACCAACGGCGACGGCAAGCTCGACAGTGAGGAGTTGGCCAAGGCGCACACCGGTCTGGGCATGGGGGACAAGGACCACAAGGCCGCGATGGCGCGCATCGACCTCGACGGCGACGGATACGTCAGCGAGGCCGAACTGGCGAAGGCCATCGAGGAGTTCTTCCTGAGCGAGGACGAGGACGCCGGCGGCAACCACCTCTTCGGCAAGATCTGACGCCCTGTGCCGTAGTGCTGCGCCTGTCGCTCATGCGGCAGGCGCAGCAGCGTTCTCACTCCTTGGCCGCTTCCCGGGCGACGAGTGCACGGGCCAGGTCGCGCTGCCATTTGCCGCTGGTGGTGCGGGGAAGGCGGCCGGGGCGCAGCGGGTGGACGCGTACGGCGGCCAGGCCCAGGCGGTCGGAGAGCATGCGGTGGAGCTGTCCGGTCACGGTGGCGGGATCGCCGCCCGGGGTGATCTCGACGGCGAGGGTGAGGTGTTCACCGGCCGTGTCCGCGTAGGCGACGCACCGGCCCTGGTGTACTCCTGGCTGTTCGCGGGCCAGGTTCTCGGCGTCTTCGGGGAAGTGGTTCTGCCCGTTCACGATGATCATTTCCTTGCGGCGTCCGGTGACGAAGAGGTCGCCGTCGAGCTGGAGTCCGAGGTCGCCGGTGCGCAGCCAGCTGCCGTCGAAGGCCTCGGCGGTGGCGGCCGGGTCCCCGTAGTAGCCGGTGGTGACCGCGGGCCCGGCGATCTGGATTTCGCCCAGCCGGCCCGGCTCGCACACCGTTCCGGCCGCGTCCACCAGCCGCAGCCGCATGCCCTGGACCGGCCGGCCGACGCTGACCAGGGACTTCGCCCGGGGGTGGTCCGCCGGCACGGCTACGGCGAGCTGGTCGTCGGCCAGATGACGGCGGTCCAGGTGCACGGTACGAGGGGCGGTGCCGGGGGGCGGGAAGGTGATGGCCAAGGTGGCTTCGGCCATCCCGTACACGGGGTACATCGTCGAGGGGGCGACGTGTGCCGGTGCCAGGCGGGTGGTGAAGGCGTCGACGGTGTCGGCCCGGACGGGTTCGGCCCCGTTGAAGGCCAGCCGCCACCGTGACAGGTCCAGTTGTGCGGCGAGTTCGGGGGTGGCCGCGGCGGCCAGGCGCTGGTAGGAGAAGTTCGGCCCGGTCAGCAGGGTGGCGCGGGTCTGGGCCAGCAGCCGCAGGACGTTGCCCGGGCGACGGACGAACTCCAGCGGCGAAAGCACGTACACGCTGCCGCCCGCGGCGAGGACCGCCAAGGGGCCGAAGAGGCCCATGTCGTGGAAGTGCGGTACCCAGGTCACCATCACGTCGTCGGCGTTCATCCGCGCGGAGGCGGTGATCGCGCGCAGCCCGGCCAGCACGGTGGCGTGCGTGAGCATCACCCCCTTGGGCGCCGACGTGCTGCCCGAGGTGAACTGGACCACCGCGAGATCATCGGGTGCGACGGGCGGCAGGGGCCCGGCGGGTGCCGGCCCGCGGGGCGTGTCGGTGTCCAGCACGGTCAGCGCGGGGCGCAGGTGCTCGAGGGCCCGCGCCGTGTCCGCGCAGTCCGGGTGCACGACGAGGTGGCGCATCCGGGCGGTGTCGACCGCGGGGGCCAGCCGCTGGGCCTCGCGCTCGGGCACAGCCCCGGTGGTCGGGAACAGGCTGGCCGCGGCCCCGGCGCGCATGATGCCCAGCAGACCCGCGAGGACCTGGGGGCCGGTCGGGGACAGCAGACCCACGACGTCCCCGGGGCGTACCCCGGCCGCCACCAGGCGGTGTGCGACATGTGCCGAGGCGGTGTCGAGGCCGGTGGCGTCCAGCCGTTCGCCGGTGCGCGGGTAGACCACCGACGACTGGGGGGCCAGGGCGCGCAAGGCGTCGCAGAGGGTGGGGTGGTCGAGCGTGTTCATGGTCATCCGCAGATCCGGTCGAGCCGGGCCAGGAGCGGCGCGGCGGGGGTGACAGTGGAGCCGTTGGAGGAGAGGTCGCCGATGTAGGGGCCGGGCGTGGCACTGAGCCGAAACTCACGGACCGTGCGGGAGACGATCAGTTTCGTCTCCAGGGTGCCGAGGTGGATGCCGACGCAGATCCGCCGTCCGGCGCCGAACGGCGTGAGCGCGAAGCGGCCGTGCCGCTCGCCGTCGGCAAAGCGCTGGGGGCGGAAGGCATGCGGTTCGGCGAAGAGGTCCGGATCACGCTGGGTGTCTGTGACGGAGTAGAAGGCCTCGGTGCCGGCCGGGATGCGCGTGGCGCCCAGGACGAGATCGGCGGTGGCCCTGCGGGGCAGCCAGGCCAGCGGCGGGTGCAGGCGGGCCGCCTCCTGGAAGGCCGCGTCCAGCCTCGGCGCAGCCGAAGGGTCGCCCGGCTCCGCACGGATGGCCTCCTGCTCCCCCGGATGGCGGGCCAGCAGCCACAGCAGCCGGGCGCTGAGGTATCCCGTGGTCTCGTACCCCGCGAGGATCAGGATGGCGATGTTCTCCCCGATCACGTCGTCCGGCGGCGGATCGGGCAGTGCGCGCAGCCGCCGCACCGGCCCGTCGGTGTGCTCCAGGCGGCCGACGGCACCGCGCAGCAGCTCGCGCACCCGGCGCCGCGCACGGCCCACCCGGCGGGCCGCGGCGTTCCCGCCGGGCGTGCCGAGATCTCCCGCAGGCGGTGTACGCAACTGGCCGAACAGGCCGTGGAGTTCCTGGGCCTCGTGCTCGTCCATCCCGGCGAACACACGCGCGGCGACCTTGAAGGCCAGCAACTGGGTGAAGGCGTGCAGGTCCACCGGCGTGCCCAGGGGCAGCGACAGCAGCGAGCGCTCCAGCAGCTCCGTGATGGTTCCCTGATGGCAGGTCACCGTGTTGCGGCGCAGCAGCGGCACGAGCGCCTGCCGGTAGGCGCGGTGAGGTTCACCGTCGAGATTGAGAACCCCCCGGCCAAACCTTCCTCCGAAGACCACGTCCCAGCCCTGCGCGTGGGACAGCTCGTCGTCCCCCGCGCCGAAGAACGGCTCCGCCGGCTCGGTTCCGCGCAGGTACACCCGCCGCTCGCCGCGGGGGCACCCTCCCCCGGGACCGGTCCGTTCCTCGCCTCCCCCGGCGGGGACGGTCACCGCCGCGGACGTCACGGGCAGACGTCCTCGGTGACCACGATCTGCTCGACCAGGGCGTTGATGGTCGCCGGCGTCATGAAGATCCTCGGGTCCACCTCGTCCTCGATCCCGAACTCCTCCTCCAGCACCACCAGCAGTTCCACCCGGGCCACCGAGTCCAGCCCCAAATCGGCGCTGAGGTGCTCGTCACCGGTGAGCGCGAGGCCGGCGAACTCGGGCTTCAGCTCCCGCACGGCGTCCACGAGAACGGCCCGGACCGCCGTCCTGCTCATCCGTCGATCGCTCAACGTGCGCTCCCCGTCCGTGAATTGTCCCGACCCCACGAATGCTACTCTATGCAACTCTAAGTCAACGCAGTGTAGTTGAGTGGGGTGTCATGGGAAGCCTGCAAGGGCGCACGGCCCTGGTCACGGGCGGCTCGCGTGGAATCGGCCGGGCCATCGTGGAACGGCTCACCACCGACGGCGCCCACGTGGCCTTCGGCTACCACCAGGCCGAACAGGACGCGAAAGAGGCGGCGGCCGCCACCGGCGCGTACCCGGTCCGCGCCGACCTCGCCGATTCGGCCCAGGTGGCCCGGCTCTTCGCCGAGGCGGAACGCGTCACGGGCGGCCTCGACATTCTCGTCGCGAACGCGGCGGTCTGGCTTCCCGACGCACGCATCGAAGAAGCCAGCGAGGAAACCTACGACCGCGTGATGGCCGTCAACACCAGAGGCACCTTCCTCGCTCTCCAGCACGCAGCCACCCGCCTGCGCGACGGTGGCCGCGTCATCACGATGTCCTCCATCGGTGTACGCCGCCCCACCCCCGGCAACGCCGTCTACGCTGCCAGCAAAGCCGCCGTCGAACAGTTCACCGCAGTGGCGGCCCAGGAATTCGGCCCCCGCCGCATCACCGTCAACTGCGTCGCCCCCGGCGCCACCGACACCGCGATGCTGCGGCAGTCCCTGCCCCCGAGACTCCTCGAACGCGCCGCCCGCAACACCGTCCTGGGCCGCCTGGGCACCGGAGGCGACATCGCCGGCATCGTCGCCTTCCTGGCCGGCCCCGACTCCGGCTGGATCACCGGACAGACCATCTCCGCCACCGGAGGAATGCTCTAGGTTCGTGTCTGCGCTTCGAGGACACGCTCGGCGACTGCGAGGACGTCGAGCTCGGCCCGCACTGCGGCCGGCTGCTTGGCCAACTCCGCTTCCCGTGGTGGCGCCGGGCCCTGCGCGGCGCACGCGCGGATCCGCTCGCGGCGGTCCCTCGCGTACGCCGGGATGCCTACAGCTGCTCGATGACGTAGTCCACGCAGGCCGTCAGGGCCTCGACGTCCGACGGGTCGATCGCCGGGAACATCGCGATACGCAGCTGGTTGCGGCCCAGCTTGCGGTACGGCTCGGTGTCCACGATGCCGTTGGCGCGCAGCACCTTGGCGACCGCGGCGGCGTCGATGCCGTCCGCGAAGTCGATCGTGCCGATGACCTGCGAGCGCTTGGCCGGGTCCGTCACGAACGGGGTGGCGTGCTTGGAGTCCTCGGCCCAGCCGTACAGGGCCTGGGAGGACGCGCGGGTGCGGCCCGTCGCCCAGTCGAGACCGCCCTGGCCGTTGATCCACTTCAGCTGCTCGTTGAGCAGGAACAGGGTGGACAGGGCGGGGGTGTTGTACGTCTGGTTCTTCAGCGAGTTGTCGATCGCGGTCGGCAGCGAGAAGAACTCCGGCACGTGCCGGCCGCTCGCGTGCACGCGCTGGGCGCGGTCCAGTGCGGCCGGCGAGAACGCGGCGAGCCACAGGCCGCCGTCCGATGCGAACGACTTCTGCGGGGCGAAGTAGTAGACGTCCGTCTCGGTGATGTCGACGGGCAGGCCGCCGGCGCCGGAGGTCGCGTCCACCAGGACCAGGGCGCCCTCGTCGGCGCCGGCCACGCGCTTGATGGGGGCGGCGACACCGGTGGAGGTCTCGTTGTGCGTGAACGCGTACACGTCCACGCCCGCTTCGGCCTTCGGGTCCGGGTGAGTGCCCGGGTCGCTGCTGATGACGGTCGGCTCGGCCAGCCAGGGGGCGGCCTTGGCGGCCTTGGCGAACTTGGAGGAGAACTCGCCGAAGTTCAGGTGCTGGGACTTGTTCTCGATCAGGCCGTGCGTCGCGACGTCCCAGAACGCGGTGGAGCCGCCGTTGCCCAGGATCACCTCGTAGCCCTCGGGGAGGGAGAAGAGGTCCCGGATGCCCTGGCGCACCTCGCCGACCAGGTTCTTGACCGGGGCCTGGCGGTGGGAGGTGCCGAGGAGGGAGGTGCCGGTGGCGGCCAGGGCGTCCAGCGCCTCCGTACGCACCTTGGAGGGGCCCGCGCCGAAACGGCCGTCGGCGGGCTTCATGTCAGCGGGAATCTGGATCTCAGCCACGTGCGCGAGCGTAGCGGGTCCTGCCGACCCCGGTCCCCCGGGTCCGCCCGATGAGACGGCCCCCCACCCCCCGGGGCTCCGCCCCAAACCCTGTTCGCACCCAAAGGGCGCTCGCCCTCAAACGCCGGGCAGGCTGAGGTATGCCGGTGTGGGCCAGCACGGACCCTGGCAGGGGCGCGGGGAACTGCGCGAGGAGCGACCACGGCCCGCAGCCGGGGTACCTGGGGCTCCGCCCCAGACCCCGTTCGGCCTGAAGGGCCTCGTCCTCAAACGCCGGACGGGCTGGGTATGCCTCAGCAGGAGCCCTGCCAGGGGCGCGGGGAACTGCGCGAGCGGCCACGCACGGTCCGCAGCCGGGGCTCCTGGGGCTCCGCCCCAGGGCCGTTCTCGCAGGGGGCCGGGGACCCGGGTCAGGTCAGGTGGACTGGGAGGGTGTGGAGGTCGTTCTGGGTGACTATGGGCTTGTTGCGCAGGGACGACGGGGGGACCGCGAGCCGCAAAGAGGGGAAGCGGGCGTACAGGGCCGGCAGGGCCACCCCGGCCTCCAGGCGGGACAGGGCCGCCCCGGGGCAGACGTGCGGGCCGTGGCCGAAGGAGATGTGGCGGTTCGGGGTGCGGGTCACATCGAAGTCGCCCGCCGTCGGCCCGTGCTGCGCCTCGTCCCGCCCGATCGCCCCGAAGGAGACGATCAGCGCCTCGCCCGCCGGCAGCACCCGGTCGCCCACCGGCACATCCTCCGTCGCGAAGCGGAACAGGACGTGCGACGTCGGCGTCGACCAGCGCAGGGTCTCCTCGATGACGTTCTCCCACGCCACCTTCCCCGCCAGCACCAGCGCGCGCTGCTCGGGATGCGTCTCCAGGGCCACCACCGCGTTCACGATGAGGCTGATCGTCGTCTCGTGACCCGCCGCGATCATCAACTGGAGCGTGTTGGTGATCTCCTCCGTGGTGAGGTGGTCACCGTCCTCGGACGCCGCGATCAGCGCGCTGGTCAGGTCGTCGCCCGGCGCCCGCCGCTTGGACTCCACGATCCGCCCGAACAGCTCGCTCAGATCCGCCATCATCTGCGGCACCTCCTCCGGCGGCGTCTGCGTGGAGAAGAACTTCTCGAACAGGGCCTTCAGGCGCGGGTGGTCGGCCGCGTCCACACCCATCAGCTCGCTGATCACGTTCATGGGGAGCGGATAGGCGAACTCCGCCTTCAGGTCCACCACTTCGCCCTCGGGGAGGGCCGCGAGGCGGTCCAGCATCGACGTCGTCAGCGCCTCGATGCCCGCCCGCAACCGCTCCACCCGCCGCACGGTCAGCGCCTGCGCGACCAGGGTGCGCAGCCGGCGGTGCTCATCGCCGTCGACGGTCAGCATCGAGCGGCCCGGGTTGGCGAGCCCGATCAGGGGCCAGTCCAGCGGGATCTCGCCGCGCCCCCAGGCACCCCAGCTGTTGATGTCCTTCACCAGGCGCGGATCGGTCAGCAGTGCCCGGGCCTCGGCGTGGTGCGTCACCGAGTAGCAGCCCACCCCGCCCGGCAGCACGACCCGTACCAGCGGACCCGCCGCGCGCAGCGCCGCGCTCTCCGCGTCCAGGTCGCCGACGAACGGGTCGAGGGTGATGGCACCGCTGTGGTCCACGGGGCACTGCGACGGTCTGCTCATCTGGCTGCTCCAAGGGCGGGAGTGGGCGTGAACGTGACGGGAAGCTCGGACAGGCCGCGCAGCCACGGCGACGGGCGACGCGCCAACTGCCCCTCGGGCACGGCGAGATCGACGTCGGGCAGCCGGTCGAGCAGCACCTCGATCCCGGTGCGCGCGATGACCTCGGCGACCTCCTGCGCGGGGAAGGGGCAGCGGTGCTCCCCGTGCCCGAACGAGAAGAACGCGCTGTTGCCGCCGGTCAGGGCGCCCGCGTCGGTGCGTATCTGGGGGTCGCCGTTGGCCGCCGCGAGGCCAAGGAGCAGCAGGTCGCCCGCGCGGATGTGCTGGCCGCCGAGCCGGGTGTCGCGGGCGGCCCAGCGGCCCGCCACGTTCTGCGTGGGGGTGTCCTCCCACAGCACCTCGTTCATCGCCTCGCCGACGCTGTGCCGCCCGCCCGCGAGCGAGGCCGCGAACCGGTCGTCGGTGAGCATCAGACGCAGCGAGTTGCCGATCCAGTCGGCGGTGGGCTGGTGGCCCGCGGCCATCATCACCATGAGGTCCTGGCCGACCTCCTCGACGGTGAAGCCGTACGGGTTGGCGAGCATCCGCGACGCCACGTCGTCACCCGGCTCCACCTGCTTGGCGGTGAGCAGCGCGTACATCGACTCCGCGAGGTGGCGCTGGCCCTCGAGGGCGCCCTCCCGGCCGTTGATCATGTCGTTCATCGCGGTGACCAGGCCGGGACCCTGCTCGTCGGCGAACCCGTACAGGCGCGCCAGGACCCGGACCGGCAGGAGCATGGCGTACTGGCCGACGATGTCGCAGCTGCCCGCGCCGCACAGCGCGTCGATGAGTTCGTCCGCGAACCGCTCGGCGTGGCGGCGCAGTTCGAAGGGGTCGACGGCCTCAAGGGCCTCGGAGACCATCGCCGCCCGCTCGCGGTGGCGCTCGCCGACGGTGTAGAGGATCGACGGCTGCTTGCGGCCGATCATCGGGAGCAGCGGCCAGTCGGCGGGGATGCGGTCCCACTGGTTCCACAGGTCGGAGTCGCGCGAGAAGAGCATCGGGTCGCTGGTGACCTGGTGCAGCTCGCGGTAGCCGAGCACCAGCCACGCCGGTACGTCGCCGTCGAGCACGACGGGCGCCACGGCGCCGTGGTCGCGCCGCAGGTCGCGGTAGAGCGCGTTCGGGTCGGTCTGGAAGCGGGGGCCGCTCAGCGGGACGGGGGCGGGGATCGGGCACGTCACGGTATGAGCTCCGGTGCTTGTCGCAGGCGCGCGAGATGTTCCACGAGGGTGATCAGGACGGTCTTGCTCGACTCGCGCGAGCGGGCGTCGCAGCGCAGCAGCGGCACCTCGGGCGGCAGGTCGAGCGCTTCGCGCACCTGCGCCTCGGTGTGCGCGGGGCCGCCGAAGTCGTTGCAGGCCACGACGAAGGGCGTGCCGTGGTGCTCCAGGCGGTCGATGGCGTACCAGGAGTCCGCCAGGCGCCGGGTGTCCACGAGGACGACCGCGCCGAGCGTGCCCGCGAACAGCCGGTCCCACAGGAACCAGAACCGCTCCTGCCCGGGCGCGCCGAACAGGTACAGGACGTTGTGCGCGTCCAGGGTGATGCGCCCGAAGTCGAACGCGACGGTGGTGGCCGTCTTGGTGCGCACCGCGTCGAGGTCGTCGACGGCCTCGCCCGCCTTCGTCATGGTCTCCTCGGTGTTCAGCGGACGGATCTCGCTGACCGAGCGCACCATGGTCGTCTTTCCGACGCCGAAACCACCGACGACGACGATTTTCAGGCCGTTGTCCGCGGTCCCCGCGAGGGCGGGCCGTTCGGAGCGTGCGGGCCGTTCAGAGATTTCGGAGGCCAACGAGCACCTGCTCCAGGATGTCGGAATCGGGAAGGCGGTGGCCGGCGCGCGGATGGCGGGCGCTGATCCGGCCGGTGTCGTGCAGGTCGGCGAGCAGGATGCGGACCACCGTGACGGGCAGGCGCAGCTCGGCGGCGATCTCCACGACCGCCGTCGGGAAGCGGCACATCCGCAGGATCGCCGCGTGCTCGGACTGCATGCCGGGCGTCGGGTCCGACTCGGTGACCACCAGCGTGACCAGGTCGAAGGCGGCCGAACCGGAGCGGCTGCGTCCGCCGGTGAGCGTGTAGAGCCGGTCCGGCGAGTCGTCCCGGCCCGGCCGGCTCATGCCCGCGGCTCGGCGCTGAGGTATTCGCCGAGCTGTTCCACCAGCTCGGACATGTTGTGCCCGACGAGCCCCGCGTCCGCGTCCTCGGCGGCGACCACCGCGAGATGGGCGCCCTCCCCGGCCTCGACGATGAACAGGATGCCGCCGTAGAACTCCGCCATCGCGGAGCGCACCCCGCCGCTGCCGTCGCCGAACTCCATGGACGCGCCGTGCGACAGGCTCTGAATGCCGGCGGAGATGGCGGCGAGCTGGTCGGCCTGGTCGACGGAGAGCTCGGGGGTGCGGCACAGCTTGAGGCCGTCGCGCGAGAGCACGAGGGCGTGGCGGGCGCCGGGGGTGCGCTGGAGCAGGTTCTCCAGCAGCCAGTTGAGCTTCTCGTCGGTGGTGGTGCCGGTCATTCTGTGGTGCCTTCCGGGGAGGGGGACTTCGCGCGTACGGCCTGGCGGAAGCTGCTGAAGCGGGCGGCGGCCTCGGATGCCGGGGCCGGCGTGGCGCGGGCCGGGGCGGCGGGGGCGCCGGGTCCCTGGGGATGGGCCGCGGCGAGGGCGCGGCCGCGCTTGCGCTTGGGCAGCCCGCTCTCGCCGAACTGCGGGAACTCACCGCTGGTCTCGGAACCGGAGCCGGAGCCCGAGCCGGAGCCCGAGCCGGAGCCCGAGCGCGAGCCGGACTCGGATTCGGCTGCTGTCTCCGCGGCCTCCGGGGCGTCCGGGGCGTTGGCCGGGGGCGCGGCCGTGACGGGCTCGGCGGCCGTCTCGTGCGTGGCCTCCGGCTCGGTGGAGCCGGTCCGCGCCGCGCGCTCTGCCGTCGCCAGGTCGTGCGGTACGTCGAGGACGGGCGCGACCGGGGCCGGGGCCGGCGCGGCGGTGACGTGCGAGATCAACTCGTGCGGCAGCAGCATCAGGGCGCCGGTGCCGCCGCGCGCGGAGGGCCGGAACGACACGGTGAGCCCGTGCTTGCGGGCCAGCCGCCCCACGACCGCGAGCCCGAGCCGGGTGCCCGAGAGCCCCGCCAGGTCCAACGACCGCCCGGACACGGCCTGTTCGGCGCGGCGCTGCTGCACCTCGCTCATGACGAGACCGCTGTCCTCGACGGTGATGATGACGCCGGCCGGCACTTCCTCCACGTACACATGGACCTCGGCGGTCGGCGGCGAAAAGTTGGCCGCGTTGTCGAGGAGTTCGGCCAGCGCGTGCATGACGCCCTCGGCGGCGTGACCGGCGACGGCCGCGTCACTGGTGGAGTGCAGCCGCACCCGCTGGTAGCCGCCGATGCGCCCCATGGCGCCGCGCAGAATGGACTCCATGACGATGGGCCGCGACCAGCGCCGGCCCGAACGCGCTCCGGTCAGCACGGCGATGGAGTCCGCGAGCCGGCCCGCCTGCGCGGTGCGGTGGTCCAGGTGGAGCAGGTCGCCGAGCACATCCTCGTCGGCGTGCCGGTGCTCCATCTCGCGCAGGTCGGCGAGCATGCCGGTGGCCAGCGCCTGCATGCGGCCCGCCGCGTTGGCGGTCGCGGCGAGGGCGGCGGCCCGGGCCGACTCGGCGCGGCGCAGCTCGGCGGCGTGCGCGGCGACCAGCGCCTTGCGCTCGGCGGCCCTGGCCGCGTCCAGGCGTACCGCGTCGGCGCTGCGCCGGGCGGCGTTGGCCTCCTGGGCGCCGATCTGGGCGTTGAGCGCGGCGAGCCGGTCGCGCAGGACGCGGTTGCGCACCGCGAGGTACGTCATGGCGTACGCGCCGGCGCTCAGCAGGACGGCCGCGGTGGCGAGGCTCCAGCCGACCAGGGCGCGGGAGGCGGGCTCTGCCGAGACCACCGCCGCCACGCAGAACGCGCCGGTGACCACCGCGGTGATGAGCAGGGCCAGCGCGGAGGGGCGGGTGGGAGAGGGCGACGCCGTCATTGATCAATGCCTTACAGCGCTTATGGCGGGCGAAGGGGGCGGGGTCGAGGGTCGGGCGAGGGGGAAGGACGCATTCCCGTTCACGGGGAACGAGGGGCAACTATAGGAGAGTTGGTGATCGAATTGGATAGTTCTTGGTGAACATTCCCGCTCATTGGGAGCGTTGACCAGCCGCATTCAGGTCAACAAGGCTTTTTCAGGACACGTTGGAGACAGTATCGCGACACCGTCCCCTTCCCTCACGGCAGGGGCATCCTGGGTCCATGGCTAAGCGTGCGCAGGGCCGAGGAAGCGATCGTGAGCTGTCCCGCGAGCTGGGACGCGAGCTGTCCCGTGCGGTGCGCGGCCGGGTGGACCTCGGGGTCACGGCCCGCGCCCTGACCACCATGGACGCCTCCAACTACCGCCGGGTGCCGCTGGGTGTGGTGGCCCCGCGCGACGCCGACGACGTGGCGGCGGTCCTCGCGGTGTGCCGGGCCCACGGGGTGCCGGTGGTGCCGCGCGGTGGCGGGACCTCGATCGCGGGCCAGGCCACCGGCGCCGGGATCGTCCTCGACCTCACCCGCTTCATGCGGTCGCTGATCGCGGTGGATACGCAGGCCCGAACCGCCGTGGTGCAGCCGGGACTTGTGCTGGACGTCCTGAGGGAGGCGGTGGCGCCCCACGGGCTCACCTTCGGGCCCGACCCCTCCACCCACAGCCGCTGCACGCTCGGCGGGATGATCGGCAACAACGCGTGCGGGGCGCACTCGGTGGCATGGGGGACGACAGCTGACAACATCTGTGATCTGAAAGTGGTCAGCGCACAAGGCAAACTTCACCATCTGTCACGCGGCTGGCAGAACTCGACAGCGCCCGAAGGCCTGCGCGCCTTCGTCGACCGCCACCTCGCGACGCTGCGCACGGGATACCCGCAGGACCTGCCGCGCCGCATCTCCGGCTACGCGATGGACGCCCTGCTCCCCGAGCGCGGCGCCGATCTGGCGCGGGCGTTCTGTGGCAGCGAGGGGACCCTAGGCGTGGTCACCGAAGCCACCGTACGCCTGGTGGAGACGCCGCGCGCCCGGGCGCTCGCGGTCCTGGGCTACCCCGACGAGAGCGCGGCGGCGGAGGCCGCGCCCGGCCTGCTTGCGTACCGGCCGCTGACCGTCGAGGGCATGGCCGCCGATCTCGTACGGGTGCGGGGCGGGGCCGGGCTGCCGCGCGGCGGGGCCTGGCTCTTCGTCGAGACCGGCGGGGCCACGGAGGCCGAAGCGCGCGCCAGGGCGGCCGAGTTGGTGCGCGCCGGCGCCGCCCAGGACAGCGCCGTGGTCGGCGACGCCGCCGGGATGCGCGCGCTGTGGCGGATCCGCGAGGACGCGGCGGGCACCGCGACCCGGATGCCCGACGGCACCGAGGCCTGGCCCGGCTGGGAGGACTGCGCGGTGCCGCCCGCCCGGCTCGGCGCGTATCTGCGGGAGTTCCGCGCCCTGCTGGCCTCCCATGGGCTGCGCGGCACCCCCTACGGGCACTTCGGCGAGGGTTGCGTCCACGTGCGCGTCGACTTCGACCTGGTGAGCGCGCCCGGCGTCGCGCGCTTTCGCGCGTTCTCCGAGGACCTGGCCGCTCTGGTGGTGGCGCACGGCGGTTCTCTCAGCGGCGAACACGGCGACGGCCAGGCCCGCGCCGAACTGCTTCCGAAGATGTACGGGCCCGAACTGGTGGACCTGTTCGGGCGGTTCAAGGACGTGTGGGACCCGGACGGCCTGCTCAACCCCGGCATCCTGGCCCGGCCGGCGCGGCTCGACGAGAACCTGCGCTTCGAGGTGCTGCCGAAGCGTGCGGTGGACGTGGCGTTCGGCTACCCGCACGACGGCGGCGACTTCAAGGCGGCGGTGAGCCGGTGCGTGGGGGTCGCCAAATGCCGTACGGCGAGCGATGGTTCGGCCGATGTCATGTGCCCGTCCTTCCGGGCCACGGGGGAGGAGGAGCACTCCACGCGCGGCCGGGCCAGGCTGCTGCACGAGATGCTGGCGGGCGAGGTGGTCACGGACGGGTGGCGTTCGCGCGAGGTACGCGACGCGCTCGATCTGTGCCTGTCCTGCAAGGGCTGCCGCAGCGACTGCCCGGTCGGGGTGGACATGGCCACGTACAAGGCGGAGTTCCTGGACCACCACTACCGGGGGCGCCGGCGCCCGGCCGCCCACTACGCCCTCGGCCGGCTCCCCGAGTGGCTGCGGCGGGCCGCGCCGCTGGCGGGCCCGCTGAACGCGGCCGCACGCGTCCGCCCGCTTGCGGCGCTGGCGAAACGGCTCGCGGGGATCGCGCCGGAGCGTACGATCCCGCCGCTCGCGCCGCGCACGTTCCTGGCCGGTCTCAAGAACCGGCCGGAGCCCGACGCGGCGGCGGTACTCCTGTGGCCGGACACCTTCACCAACCACCTGTCCCCGGGGGTCGGCCGGGCCGCGCTGCGGGTGCTCGCGGACGCGGGCGTGAGCGTGGCGCTCCCCTCCGGGCGGGTCTGCTGCGGGCTCACCCATGTCACCACCGGGCAGCTCGACCGTGCCAAGGCGGTGCTGCGCCGCACCCTGGACGTCATGGAGCCGCACCTGACCGGCGCAGGCGGCCCCGGTGTTCCCGGCCGCCCCGGTGTTCCCGGTGGCCCCGGTCTTCCCGTCCTCGTACTCGAACCGAGCTGCGCGGCCGCCCTGCGCACGGACCTGCCGGAGCTGCTGCCCGACGACCCGAGGGCCGCTCGCCTCGCCGCGTCGGTACGCACCTTCGCCGAGGCCCTTGAGGAGTGCGCGCCGCACTGGACGCCGCCGCGCCTGGACCGCCCGGTGGCCGGGCAGACCCACTGCCACCAGCACGCCGTCCTCGGTGACGCCGCCGAACGCCGTCTGCGCGAGCGGGCGGGCCTGACGGGCGAGCTCAGCGGCGGGTGCTGCGGTCTCGCCGGGAACTTCGGCTTCGAGCGCGGCCACTGGGAGGTGTCGCTGGGCTGCGCGGAGGACCAGCTGCTCCCCTCGGTACGGGCGGCGGCGCCCGGTACGGAGCTGCTTGCCGACGGCTACTCCTGCCGTACGCAACTGGCGCAGCTGGCGGGCCGGGAGGCCAGGCATCTGGCGGAGGTGCTGGCGGAGGGGCTGGGACGGTCATGACGGGGATGGGGGTGAGGGGCAGCGGGCACGGGCGCCGCTTACATTGGATGGACTGAGGCATTCCGGTTGGGGTCGGGAAAATGCTTGCGCGCGGCGAGCGCAGTGCAGAATACTGACCTGGAAAGTCCAATGTACTGATCTGACGGAGGTGGACGCGGGTGAATCCGGTCAAGGGCACGGGTACGGCCGAGCCGGTCGCGGCGGCCGCCGTCGCCGTACCGGAGGCGGCCGGCGCGCTGAAGGGGTCGGGGCGCGAGCGGCGCGGGGCGGCGTTCGCGCCGGTCGCGCTCGTGGTGGCGGGCGGCATGTCGGTGCAGTTCGGCGCGGCTCTCGCGGTGACGCTGATGCCGAGGGCGGGCGCGGCCGGAGTGGTGACGCTGCGGCTCGTCGCGGCGGCGGTCGTCCTGCTGCTGATCTGCCGGCCCGGGCTGCGGGGGCACTCGCGGGCCGACTGGGGCACGGTCGTCGCGTTCGGCGTGGCGATGGCCGGCATGAACGGGCTCTTCTACCAGGCGGTCGACCGCGTCCCGCTCGGTGTCGCCGTCACACTTGAGGTCCTCGGTCCCCTGACGCTGTCCGTGTTCGCCTCCAAGCGGCTGGTCAACGTGGTGTGGGCCGGACTCGCCCTGGCCGGTGTCGTCCTCCTGGGGGGCGGCGGCTTCGGCGGCCTCGACCTGGTGGGCGCGGCCTACGCCCTGGGGGCGGGGGTGTGCTGGGCGGTGTACATCCTGTTCAGCGCGCGTACGGGGCGCAGGTTCCCGCAGGCGGACGGGCTGGCGCTGGCGATGGCGGTGGGCGCGGTCGTGTTCCTGCCGATCGGTGTCGCGCAGGCCGGCACGGCGCTGCTCGTGCCCTCGACGGTGGCGCTGGGCGCGGCCGTCGCCGTCCTGTCGTCGGTCCTGCCCTACACCCTGGAACTCCTGGCCCTGCGGCGCCTGCCCGCCTCCACCTTCGCGATCCTGATGAGCCTGGAGCCGGCGATCGCGGCGGCGGCGGGCTTCCTCATCCTGGACCAGTCCCTGTCCTGGCCTCAGGCGCTTGCGATCGGGCTTGTGATCGGGGCGAGCGTGGGGGCGGTGCGGACGCAGATCCGGGTTGGCGGGGGGTAGGTGGCTGCGGGTGCGGCCGGGCGGGGTGGCTCCCTGACCCTGGGGGTCGCGCTTGGCCCGGGGTGGGGGTGCGGCTGCCTGGTTGCTCGTGGCCCGGGTTGGAGAGTGGCGGGTCCCTGGGGCTACGCCCCAGACCCCGGGGTTTTCCCACCCGCCCGCCCGTGCGGCGGGGTTGGAGGGTGCGGGTCCCTGGGGCTTCGCCCCAGACCCCGGGGTTTTCCCACCCGCCCGCCCGTGCGGCGGGGTTGGAGGGTGCGGGTCCCTGGGGCTGCGCCCCAGACCCCGGGGTTTTCCCACCCGCCCGCCCGTGCGGCGGGGTTGGAGGGTGCGAGTCCCTGGGGCTGCGCCCCAGACCCCCCGGAGGTGCCTCTGGCCCGGGTTGGAGGTTCCGCCCCCGCGACCTTGACCCCGGGGGTTGCTCGCGGCCCGGGTTGGAGAGTGCGGGTCCCCGGGGCTGCGCCCCAGACCCCGGGGCTGCTCATGGCCCGGGTCGGAGGGTGCGGGGCCTTGGGGCTGCGCCCCAGACCCCCGGGGGTTGCCTCTGGCCCGGGTTGGAGGGTTCCGCCCTCGGGGCTGCGAACTACCCGCCCCGGGCCGCGCGGGCTGCCCCGCCGGGCCGCGCAGGCACCCCGCCGGGACGGGGGCCGGGATCCGGGCCCGGGGTGCGAAAAGGGCCGGGGCTTCTGCCCCGGCCCTCACTTGTGCGGGGCTCAGTTGCCCTGGCCCGCGCTGCCGATCGGGCCGACCTTCACCTGGGACGTGGTGTCGTCCGTCACGGGCAGGGTCGCCTCGCCGGGCCAGGGGAGCGAGACCGTCTTCGTGTCGCCGGGCGGGGTCACCAGGAGGCCCGTGACGCGGACGCCCGAGCCGCCCGTGTCGTTGTGCGGGTAGGTGACCCCGAAGTACACCGACTTGCCGCTCTTGAGGGTGTAGGGGCTGGCCGGCTCGCCCGTGCGCTTGGCCGGCAGGGTGCCCTCGGCGAGCTTCAGGTCGACGCCCGCGAAACCGGCCACCGAGCAGTCGCGGCCGCTGACGTTCTTGAACTCCACCGCCACCGTGCGGTCCTTGTCACCGCCGACCGTGGCGTCCGTCGCCGAGATCTTCAGGTCCGCCGCGGTGCACTTGCCACCCTTGGCGCCGCTCCCCGAGCCTCCCGTGCCGCTCGCCCCCGTACCGGCGGTCGTGCCCTTGCCGCCGCTCTGGGCGCCGCCCGTCCCCGTACCCGTACCCGCGTTCGCGCCCGCCGAGCCCGAACCGCCTCCCGTCGACGCGCTGGAGGCGGACGACGGGTCGCTCTGTGCCGTGGAACCGTCGTCGTTCTGGCAGGCTGTGAGCGAGAGGCCCGCGGCGACGGCCAGGGCGGCGAAGGTGAGCTTGCGAACGCGCATCGGTTCTTCCCTCAGGATCGGTTGGCGGTGCGGGCCGCTCGGTACGGTCCGGCACGAGCGGGCGTCGGTATGACCATCAGGACCCCATGGCCCGGTGAACCGTTCCTCCATGCCGCGCCCCAGGACATTCCTGTTACACGCACAGACGGCGCACAGCGGGCCGCGCCCCCGGCCGCACTCCCGTCGAGCCGTGCCCCGGCCCGCCGGGGTGCCGGTTGCCGTGTCCCTGACGACCGGACGGGCGCCCGCCGTCCGCCGGTACGGACCCGTGACGCCGGAGGCCTTGACCGAACCAAGTCCCGCAGCCCCGCAGCCCCACCACCCCGCACGCAGCCACACCGCCCCGCAACGGCCAGAAAATACATGCAAGCACGCTTGCTTGTTTTCCGCGCCGCTGCCATGCTCCGTGGCACACCCGCTGTCCCGGAGGGGAGCGCACCGTGTCCGAACCGGCCGGTCCGACCGACGCCGTACTCGACGTGCTGGACGACCTGCGCGCGGAAGGGGGTGAACTGGACGTCCTCGTCGGCGAGTTGAGCCCCGCACAGTGGAGCACGCCGACCGCCGCGCCGGGGTGGACCATCGCCCATCAGGTCGCCCACCTCGCCTGGACCGACACCGCCGCCCTGCTCGCCGTCACCGACCCCGAGGCCTTCGCCGACGAGGCCGAGAAGGCGGCGGCGGCCCCCGACCGCTTCGTGGACGACGGGGCAGAGGCGGGCGCGCTGCTGCCGCCCGCCGAACTGCTCTCGTGGTGGCGCGACAGCCGCGTACGGCTCCAGGAGGAGTTGCGGGCCGCGCCGGCCGGGGCGCGTTTTCCCTGGTACGGGCCGCCCATGTCCACCGCGTCGATGGCGACGGGCCGGCTGATGGAGACCTGGGCGCACGGGCAGGACGTGTTCGACGCCCTGGGCCGCACCCGCAGGCCCACCGCCCGGCTGCGCCACGTCGCCCGCATCGGCGTCCGCGCCCGCGACTACGCCTTCGCCGTGCGCGGACTCGCGGCGCCGGACGAGGAGTTCCGGGTCGAGCTGACCGCGCCCGACGGCGACGCGGTGTGGACGTACGGGCCCGAGGTCGCCCAACAGCGCGTCACCGGGCCCGCGTTGGACTTCTGCCTCCTGGTCACCCAACGGCTGCACCGCGACGACACCGCCGTACGGGCCGAGGGCGCCGACGCCGACCGCTGGCTCGACATCGCCCAGGCCTTCGCTGGCCCCGCGGGACCCGGCCGCCCGCCCCGCGACGCGGCCGAGGACGCCTCATGAGCCGGGGCGGACCGACGGACCGGGCGGACCGGAGCGTACTGCGCGTCGGGAACGCCTCCGGGTTCTACGGCGACCGCTTCGACGCGATGCGCGAGATGCTGACCGGCGGCCCCCTGGACGTCCTCACCGGCGACTACCTCGCCGAACTCACCCTGCTCATCCTCGGCCGCGACCGGCTGCGCGACCCGAGGCTCGGGTACGCCAAGACGTTCCTGCGCCAACTGGAGGAGTGCCTGGGGCTCGCGCGTGAGCGCGGGGTGCGGATCGTGACCAACGCCGGAGGGCTCAACCCGGCCGGACTGGCCGACGCCATACGGCAGTTGAGCGACCGGGTCGGCGTTCCGGCGCGGGTCGCGCACGTCGAAGGGGACGCGCTCGCGCTGCCCGAAGGCGCCCTCACCGCCAACGCCTACCTCGGCGGCGGCGGCATCACGGCCTGCCTGCGGGCCGGCGCGGACATCGTGGTCACCGGACGCGTCACGGACGCGGCGCTCGTCACCGGTCCTGCGGCGTGGTGGTTCGGCTGGGGGCCCGAGGAGTACGACGCGCTCGCGGGCGCGGTCGTGGCCGGGCACGTCCTGGAGTGCGGCACCCAGGCCACCGGCGGGAACTACGCCTTCTTCACCGACTTCGCCCCCGGCGACCTGCTGCACCCGGGCTTCCCCCTCGCCGAGATCCACGCCGACGGCACGAGCGTCATCACCAAGCACCCCGGTACCGGCGGGGTCGTCGACACGGGCACGGTCACCGCGCAGCTCCTGTACGAGACCTCCGGCGCGCGGTACGCGGGGCCCGACGTCACCGCGCGGCTCGACACCGTACGGCTCGACCAGGACGGGCCGGACCGGGTGCGGATCAGCGGGGTGCGGGGCGAGGCGCCGCCGCCCACCCTCAAGGCCGGGATCACCCGGATCGGCGGGTGGCGCAACGAGGTCGTGTTCGTGCTGACCGGGCTCGACGTGGAGGAGAAGGCCGCGCTGGTGCGGGAGCAGGTCGAGGCGGCGTTCGGGCGGGCCAAGTCCCGTCCCCAGTCGGTGTGTTGGGAGCTGGCCCGCACCGACCGGGCGGACGCGGACACGCAGGAATGCGCCAGTGCCCTGCTGCGGCTCGTCGTGCGGGACGCCGATCCCGAGGCGGTCGGGCGGGTGGTGAGCGGCGCGGCGGTCGAGCTGGCGCTCGGCAGCTACCCCGGCTTCCATGTCACGGCGCCGCCGTCGAAGGGGGCGCCGTACGGGGTGTTCTCGGCGCGGTACGTGGACGCGGGGGACGTGTGTCAGGTGGCCGTACTCCCCGACGGCGTAGGGGAGTTGATACCCCCGGCGCCGCGCACATCTCCTCTGCGGCCCGTTCCGGAGCCGGTGCTGTCCGCGGTTGACGCGGCGGCGTTCGGTGTGGGGGCGTTCGGTGGGGGTGGGGTGGTTCGGCGGGTGCCCTTGGGGGCGGTGGCGGGGGCGCGGAGTGGGGACAAGGGTGGGGATGTGAACGTGGGGGTGTGGGCGCGGTCTGAGCGGGTGTGGGGGTGGCTGGCCGGGGCGCTGACCGTTGGGCTTTTCCGTGAACTCCTGCCGGAGTGCGGGGAGTTGCGGGTCACTCGGCATGTGCTGCCGAATCTGCGGGCGTTGAATTTCGTGGTGGAGGGGTTGCTGGGGGAGGGGGTTGCGGCGCAGGGGCGGTTCGATCCTCAGGGGAAGGGGGTGGGGGAGTGGTTGCGGAGTCGGGTGGTGGGTGTGCCGGTGGGGTTGGTGGGGTGAGTTTTCGCCCCGCCCCGCCCCTTCCCGAAACCCGCCGGGGGAGTGGGGCGGGGCCGGGCTGGCCGACGCCGGGAGTGAGCCGCGCAGTTCCCCGCGCCCCTTGAGGTGCCGGTGCGCGTGCGGGTGGTGCGTGGCTGGTCGCGCAGTTCCTCGCGCCCCTTGGGGTGCTGGTTCGTGTGCGGGTGGTGCGTGGCTGGTCGCGCAGTTCCTCGCGCCCCTTGGGGTGCTGGTTCGTGTGCGGGTGGTGCGTGGCTGGTCGCGCAGTTCCTCGCGCCCCTGTAGGGCAGCCCGGGTTGGGCAGAGTGCGGCCCGTTCCGCTGGCCGCGCCCTGTAGGGCACCCGGCGTCGCCCGGTGGCGGCTGGCTCTGGCTCGCTCTCACCCCCGGCGGGTTTCGGGAAGGGGCGGGGTGGGGGAATGCCCGCCGCAGGCGCCCCCACCCGCACCCGAATCGCGACCCACCCGCACCCGAATCGCGACCCCCTCCCCGGCCCTCCAACCCCCTCCTCAAGGAGCGCGTCCCATGCCGACCCTTCCCTCCGCTCTCGACCCCACCGCCCCCGCGTTCCGCCGGGCCGCCGAGGCCATGCGGGGAAAGCTCGACGAGCTGGCGGGCGAGCATGCCCGTGCCATCGCCGGCGGGGGTGAGAAGTACACCGAGCGCCACCGGCGACGTGGCAAGCTCCTGCCCAGGGAGCGCGTCGAGCTGCTGCTGGACGAGGACACCCCGTTCCTGGAGCTGTCGCCGCTCGCCGCCTGGGGGAGCGACTACCCCGTCGGCGCCTCGATGGTCACCGGCATCGGCACCGTCGAGGGCGTCGAGTGCCTGATCACCGCCAACGACCCCACCGTCCGGGGCGGCGCGTCCAACCCCTGGACGCTGAAGAAGGCCCTGCGCGCGAACGAGATCGCGTACACCAACCGCCTCCCCTGCGTCAGCCTCGTGGAGTCCGGCGGCGCCGACCTGCCCTCGCAGAAGGAGATCTTCATCCCGGGCGGCGCGATCTTCCGGGACATCACCCGGCTCTCCGCCGCCGGCATCCCCACCGTCGCCGTCGTCTTCGGCAACTCCACGGCCGGCGGCGCGTACATCCCCGGCATGTCCGACCACACCGTGATGATCAAGGAGCGGTCCAAGGTGTTCCTCGGGGGGCCGCCGCTCGTCAAGATGGCCACCGGCGAGGAGAGCGACGACGAGTCGCTGGGCGGCGCCGAGATGCACGCCCGCACCTCCGGGCTCGCCGACCACTTCGCCGTGGACGAGCAGGACGCGATCCGCCAGGCCCGCCGCATCGTCGCCCGCCTCAACCACCGCAAGGCGCACCCCGATCCGGCGGGGCTCGCCGAGCCGCCCAAGTACGACGAGGAGGAACTGCTCGGCATCGTCCCCGAAGACCTGAAGACCCCCTTCGACCCGCGCGAGGTCATCGCCCGCATCGTGGACGCCTCCGACTTCGACGAGTTCAAGCCGCTGTACGGGACGAGCCTGGTCACCGGCTGGGCCGCGCTGCACGGCTATCCCGTCGGCATCCTCGCCAACGCCCAGGGCGTGCTCTTCTCGGCCGAGTCGCAGAAGGCGGCCCAGTTCATCCAGCTCGCCAATCAGCGGGACATTCCGCTGCTCTTCCTGCACAACACCACCGGCTACATGGTCGGCAAGGAGTACGAGCAGGGCGGCATCATCAAGCACGGCGCGATGATGATCAACGCGGTGTCCAACTCCCGGGTGCCGCATCTGTCCGTCCTCATCGGCGCCTCCTACGGCGCCGGGCACTACGGGATGTGCGGGCGCGCCTACGACCCCCGGTTCCTCTTCGCCTGGCCCAGCGCCAAGTCCGCCGTGATGGGGCCCCAGCAGCTCGCCGGCGTCCTCTCGCTGGTGGCGCGCGCCTCCGCGGGGGCCAAGGGGCAGCCGTACGACGACGACGCGGACGCCGCGCTGCGCGCGATGGTGGAGCGGCAGATCGAGACCGAGTCGCTGCCGATGTTCCTGTCCGGGCGGCTCTACGACGACGGCGTCATCGACCCCCGTGACACCCGGACCGTCCTTGGCCTGTGCCTGTCCGCGATCCACACCGCCCCCGTCGAAGGCGCCCGTGGCGGCTTCGGCATCTTCCGGATGTGAGGGCCATGACCGAGCCGAAGACCATGACCGAACCGAAGACCATGATCACGTCCGTACTCGTCGCCAACCGGGGCGAGATAGCCTGCCGGGTCTTTCGCACCTGCCGTGAGCTGGGCATCGCCACGGTCGCGGTCTTCTCCGACGCCGACGCGGGCGCCCTGCACGTGCGGGAGGCCGACGTCGCCGTACGGCTGCCGGGGTCCACGCCGGGCGAGACGTATCTGCGGGCGGGCCGCGTCGTCGCGGCGGCGCTGGCGGCGGGCGCCGACGCCGTGCACCCGGGGTACGGGTTCCTCTCCGAGAACGCGGATTTCGCGCGGGCGGTCACCGCCGCCGGGCTCACCTGGATCGGGCCGCCCCCCGAGGCGATCGAGGCGATGGCCTCCAAGACCCGCGCCAAGGAACTCATGGGCCTTACGCCCCTGGAGCTCGCCGACGTCACGCAGAGCGATCTGCCGCTGCTCGTCAAGGCGTCGGCG
Source organism: Streptomyces sp. NPDC006711 (assembly GCF_042869775.1). NCBI lineage: Bacteria > Bacillati > Actinomycetota > Actinomycetes > Kitasatosporales > Streptomycetaceae > Streptomyces > Streptomyces sp. NPDC006711. The sequence continues at coordinate 171,201 of NZ_JBIAGO010000001.1, read as the reverse complement.
GGCGGCGGCGGGCGCGGCATGCGCGTGGTGCGTCAACTGGAGGCGCTGGAAAGCGAGTTGGCGGCCGCTCGCGCCGAGGCGTTCGGGGCGTTCGGGGACGGGGACGTGTTCGTCGAGCCCTACATCGAGGGCGGCCGCCACGTCGAGGTGCAGATACTCGCCGACGCCCACGGCACGGTCTGGGTGCTCGGCACGCGCGACTGCTCCCTCCAGCGCCGCCACCAGAAGGTCATCGAGGAGGCCCCCGCGCCCGCGCTCGCCCCCGAGACGGAGGCGGAGCTGTACGCCCTCGCCGTGCGGGCCGCGAAGGCCACCGACTACCGGGGCGCGGGCACCGTGGAGTTCCTGGTCGCCGGCGGCACCGTCCACTTCCTGGAGATGAACACCCGCCTCCAGGTCGAACATCCCGTCACCGAGGCCGTGTTCGGCCTCGACCTCGTCGCCCTCCAGCTGCGGATCGCCGAGGGAGACGCCCTCGCGCCGGCCCCGCCCGCACCGCGCGGCCACGCCATCGAGGCCCGCCTGTACGCCGAGGACCCGGCCGACGGCTGGGCGCCCGGCACCGGCACCGTGCACCGTCTGGCCGTCGGCGGGGTGCGCCTGGACCGGGGGTACGCGGACGGCGACACCGTCGGCGTCCACTACGACTCCCTGCTCGCCAAGGCCGTCGCCCACGCGCCGACCCGCGCCGAAGCCGCCCGCAGGCTCGCCCACGCCCTGGAACGTGCCCGCGTCCACGGCCCCGCCACCAACCGCGACCTGCTCGTACGCTCCCTGCGCCACCCCGACTTCACCGAGGGCCCGGCCCAGGGGCGCCTGGACACCGCCTTCTACGACCGCAACCTCGCCGAGCTCACCGCGCCCCTGCCCGGCGCCCACCACGCCGCGCTCGCCGCCGCCCTCGCGGACGCGAGCGCGCGGACCGGACGTCTGGGCGGCGGCTGGCGCAACGTGCCCTCGCAGCCCCAGATCAAGCGGTACGGCGACCACGAGGTCCGCTACCGGCTCACCCGCCACGGCCTCGAAGCCGAGGACCACCCCGGCGTGCGGCTCGTGGCCGCCGCGCCCGATCGCGTACGGCTCGAAATCGAGGGCGTGGTACGGGAGTTCGCGGTCTGTCGTCATGGCGACACCGTGTACGTCGACTCCGCGTCCGGATGTCACGTCCTCGCCGTCCGCCCCCGTTTCACCGACCCCGGCGACCTGGTCGCGCCCGGCTCGCTGCTCGCCCCCATGCCGGGGGTCGTCGTGCGGGTGGCGGACGGGGTCGAGGAGGGCTGCCGCGTCGTCGCGGGGCAGCCGCTGCTGTGGCTGGAGGCCATGAAGATGGAGCACCGCGTCACCGCTCCGGCCTCCGGCACGCTCACCGCGCTCCACGCCGTCCGCGGCCGCCAGGTCGAGGTCGGTGCCCTGCTCGCCGTCGTCACATCGGAGGCCGAAGAAGCATGAGCGGTGTCATCGAAAGCCAGGAGAACCAGGACCTGCGGGCCGCCGTCGCCGCGCTCGGCGCGCGTCACGGACGCGCCTTCGACCGTCCGGCGCTGTGGGCGGAGGCCGCCAAGCTCGGCTACCTCGGCGTCAACCTGCCCGCCGAGCACGGCGGCGGAGGCTGCGGCATGGCCGAACTGTCCATCGTTCTGGAGGAGTTGGGGGCGGCGGGCTGTCCGCTCCTGATGATGGTGGTCTCGCCCGCCATCTGCGGCACGGTCATCGCCCGCTTCGGCACCGAGGAGCAGAAACGCACCTGGCTGCCGGGGCTCGCGGACGCCACGCTCACCATGGCGTTCGGCATCACCGAGCCCGACGCGGGCTCCAACTCGCACCGCATCACCACCACCGCGCGGCGCGACGGCGACGACTGGGTCCTGAACGGCCGCAAGGTCTTCGTCTCCGGCGTGGACATCGCGGACGCCACCCTCATCGTCGGCCGCACCGAGGACGCCCGTACGGGCCGCCTCAAGCCCTGCCTGTTCATCGTTCCGCGTGACACCCCGGGCTTTGAGCGCTCGATGATCGACATGGAACTTCACGCCGCCGAGAAGCAGTTCGAGCTGGTCCTCGACGAGGTGCGGCTGCCCGCCGCGTCCCTGGTCGGGGACGAGGACGCGGGTCTGCTCCAGCTCTTCGCCGGGCTCAACCCCGAGCGGATCATGACGGCGGCGTTCGCGATCGGCATGGGCCGCTACGCGCTCGCCAGGGCCGTCGAGTACGCCACCACCCGGCAGGTGTGGAAGCAGCCCATCGGCGGCCACCAGGCCATCGCCCACCCGCTCGCCCAGGCCCACATCGAGCTCGAACTGGCCCGTCTGATGATGCAGAAGGCGGCCGCGCTGTACGACGCGGGCGACGACGCCGGGGCGGGCGAGGCCGCCAACATGGCCAAGTACGCGGCGGCCGAGGCGTGCGTGAAGGCGGTCGACCAGGCCGTCCACACCCTGGGCGGCAACGGCCTGACCCGCGAGTACGGTCTGGCCGCGCTCATCACGGCCGCCCGGGTGGCCAGGATCGCGCCGGTCAGCCGCGAGATGATCCTCAACTACGTCTCGCACCAGACCCTGGGGCTCCCGAAGTCGTACTAGGCCCGGGCCTGGGCGGTCGGCCCGTGCGCGCCCGGCGTGCGTGCTTGCCGTGCGTGCTTGCCGGCGTGGGGCTCCCGCGCCCGCGCCCTCGCGCCCTCGCGCCCTCGACAAGTCCTGTCCGTCGTACTAGGAGACCCCTGCATGGACTCCCCTGACGTTCCCGCGCCCCAAGCGCCCCGTGTCCACCGCAGCGAGTACACCGATGTGCCCGTCCTCGACCTGCCCATCCACGAGGCGGTCCTCGCCCGCTCCACCGCCACCCACCCCGACGCAGTCGCGCTCATCGACGGCACCGATCCGACCGGCGCCGCGGCGATCACGTACGGCCAACTCGACGCCTGGCACCGGAGGTTGGCGTCCGCGCTCGCCGCCGCCGGGGTGCGCAAGGGTGATGTGCTCGCCCTGCACAGCCCCAACTCGATCCTGTACCCCGTGGTGCTCTACGGCGCGAGCCGCGCCGGTGCCGCCGTCACCACCGCCCACCCGCTGTGCACGGCCGAGGAGTTCGCCCGGCAGCTCACCGACTCCCGCGCGCGCTGGATCGTCACCGTCGCCCCGCTCCTCGCTACCGCCCGGCGGGCCGCCGAGCTCGCGGGCGGCATCCAGGAGATCTTCGTCTGCGACCGGGCGCCGGGACACCGCTCGGTCGCCCACGACCTGCTGGCCACGTACACCCCTGCGGACGCGGACACCACTGCGGGCGTCACCGCCGACCCCCGCGTCACGATCGACCCCGGCGAGGACATCGCCGTCCTGCCCTACTCCTCCGGCACGACCGGCGTCCCCAAGGGCGTCATGCTCACCCACCGCGGCATCGCCACCAATCTGGCGCAGCTCCACCCGCTGGTCCCGATGGCACCCGGCGACCGCATCCTCGCGATACTCCCGTTTTTTCACATTTACGGGATGACCGCCCTCATGAACGCCCCGCTGCGGGCCGGCGCCACCGTCGTGGTGCTGCCCCGCTTCGATCTCGACCTGTTCCTGCGGGCCATCGAGAAGCACCGCGTCACCGGCCTATACGTCGCCCCGCCCATCGTGCTCGCCCTGGCCAAACACCCCGCCGTCGCGCGCTACGACCTGTCCTCGGTCGAGTACGTCCTGAGCGCGGCCGCCCCGCTCGACCCCCACCTGGCGCAGGCCTGTTCGGACCGGCTCGGGCTGCCGCCGGTGCGCCAGGCGTACGGCATGACCGAGCTGTCACCGGCCACCCACGTCGTGCCCCTGTCCGCCCCGCACCCTCCGCCCGGCGCGGTCGGCAAACTGCTGCCCTCCACGGAGCTGCGGATCCTGCGCCTGGACGACCCGGCCCGCGACGCGGACCCCGGCGAGGCGGGCGAGATCGCGATCCGGGGGCCGCAGGTCATGAAGGGCTATCTGGGCCGGCCAGAGGCGACCGCCGAGCTCATCGATGCGGACGGCTGGGTGCACACCGGCGACGTCGGGCGCGTGGATGAGGACGGCTGGCTGTACGTCGTCGACCGGGTCAAGGAGCTCATCAAGTACAAGGGCTTCCAGGTCGCCCCGGCCGAACTGGAAGCGCTCCTGCTCACGCACCCGGCGATCGCGGACGCCGCCGTCATCGGGGTCACCGACGGGGACGGCAACGAGGTGCCGAAGGCGTTCGTGGTGCGCGCGCCCGGGGCGGGGGAGCTCGGCGCGGACGAGGTGATGGCGTACGTCGCCGAACGCGTCGCCCCGTACAAGAAGGTCCGCCGGGTGGGGTTCGTCGACCAGGTGCCACGGGCCGCGTCGGGCAAGATCCTCAGACGCGAACTGCGCGCACGCGACCAGAAGGAGAGCCAGGCGTGACCCTCGTCAAGGACACCCACGAGCGGGGCGTCACCACGCTCGTCCTCGACTCGCCCGCCAATCGCAACGCCCTGTCGGCGGACCTGGTGGCCGAGCTGGGCGCGGCGCTCGCGCGGTGCGCGGAAGATCCGGGCGTACGGGCCGTGCTGCTCACCCACGCCGGCGGCACGTTCTGCGCGGGCGCCGACCTGAAGGCGCCGCCCGACCCCGAGGCCTTCGTCGCTCTGATGCGGGCCGTGGTCGACCTGCGCAAACCGGTGGTGGCGCGGGTGACGGGACATGTCCGCGCGGGCGGCCTCGGGCTGCTCGCGGCCTGCGACATCGCGGTCGCGGGGCCGGCGTCCACGTTCGCGTTCACCGAGGCACGCCTCGGTCTCGCGCCCGCGGTGATCTCCATGCCGGTCCTGGTGCGCATGGACCCGCGCGCCGCGAGCCGCTACTACCTGACGGGGGAGCGGTTCGACGCGGCGGAAGCGGCCCGCAGCGGCCTTGTCACGGTGGCCGCCGACGACGTCGACGCGGCCCTCGCACCGGTCCTCGACGGGCTGCGCAGATCCTCGCCCGAGGGCCTGGCGGCGTCGAAGGCTCTGGTCACGGCTACCGTGGCGGAGACCTTCGACCGCTGGTCGACGGAGCTGACCGCCCGCTCGGCGTCCCTCTTCGCCTCCGCCGAGGCGCGGGAGGGAGTGACGGCCTTCCTCGAACGACGGGACCCCGCATGGGTGTTGTGACCCCACCGAATACCCCCGCGCTCCCACCGGCCACCCCCGCGCCCCCGCCGAAGACCCCGAAGCCTCCGCCGAAGACCCCCAAACAGGACCGCAGCCGGGCCACCCGGCAGCGCCTCCTGGAGGCGGCCGTCGCGTGTCTGGCCGAGCATGGCTGGGCGGGCTCCACGGTGTCGGTGGTCGCCGAGCGCGCCGGGGTCTCGCGGGGCGCGGCCCAGCACCATTTCCCCACCCGCGAGGACCTGTTCACTGCGGCGGTCGAGTACGTCGCCGAGCGGCGCTCCCACGCGCTGCGGGCCCTTGACCGCAGTGACCGCCGCGAGGTGGTCGCGGCCCTCGTCGGGCTCTACACGGGCCCGCTGTTCCGGGCCGCGCTCCATCTGTGGGTCGCCGCGTCCAACGAGCCCCAGCTGCACGCGCGGGTGACCGAGCTGGAGGCGCGGGTGGGCCGCGAATCGCACCGGATCGCGGTGGAACTGCTCGGCGCCGACGAGTCCGTGCCGGGTGTGCGCGAGACGGTGCAGGGCTTCCTCGACATGGCGCGGGGTCTTGGCCTGGCCAATGTGCTCACCGACGACGCGGCGCGCCGGGAGCGGGTCGTGGCGCAGTGGGCGGTGCTCCTGGACGAGGCGCTGCGCTGAGCCTGCCGCTCGGGGCCGGCCACGCGAAACGGCCGGACACGCCAAACGGCCGGCCCCGGGTGACCCGGGGCCGGCCGTCGAGGGGACTGCTCAGCTGCCGGCGGCGCCGTTGCCGGAGAGCACCGGGATGTCGTCCAGGATGTGCGACAGGGCCTCGTCGCGCTTGGCCTGGGTGGAGTTCTCGGTGCACTGCTGCGTCTGCGGCGAGGACAGGACGGGGATGTCCTGGACGCCGACGTTGACCAGGGCGACGATGTTCTGGATGTCGGCCTTGACCGGGAGGCCGACACACAGCTTGTTCAGGGAGCCCTGGACCAGGGTCATCTGGGGGCTCATGTCGCCGTCGGTCTTCGAGTTGCCGAAGGCCTGCTCGGCGCCGTTGCCGCTGAGCGACGTCGTGCCGCTGTCGTTGCCAATGGCCATCGCCTGCGGCGCGGCCATCATCGCGACACCGGAAACGGCGGCGGCGACGGCTGCGGCCGACCACAACTTCTGCATGTCTACTCCTGTTGGTCTGATTCCACTGATGGGGATCTGTGAAGAGAACGGTAGGAAATTCTTTTGGTTGCGCCCTGTCCCCCGGACAGAGCATTGCGGAATCGACTCCGCCCGGCCGTGGTAATGCCTTGTTAATGAGGCAGTGACCGCGGACCGATGGTGAGGAAACATGACCGAGACGCAGGGCGCCTGGCGCCGGGGGGCATTCGTCCCGATCACTCGGCGACGATTCGAGAGCCAGGCGGCGGCCGAACCCGTCTACGCGGACCTGGTGCGTTCCTGGGCCGCGGAAAAGCGTACGGTGCCTGGCCGGCCCGACTGGGAATGGAATGCGCTGGTCAACGGTTTTCACTGGCCGGACTGAAAAGCCGCGACGCCACCTTGTCGGGTGGCGGGCGTGAAAAAGCCGGATCGTCGGAGTGCGCCGGCGATCCGGCCTAGGACATCAGGGCGTCGGACCCCCGAAGGGATTGACAGCGGCCCGGCCGTCCTGACATCCCTGAACTCAGCTGTGCGAGGCGCCGTTCCCCGAGAGGACCGGGATGTTGCTCAGGATGTGCGACAGCGCCTCGTCGCCCTTGGCCTGGGTGGAGTTCTCGGTGCACTGCTGCGTCTGCGGCGAGGACAGGATCGGGATGTCTTGGATTCCGACGTTCACCAGGGCGAGGATGTTCTGGATGTTGGCCTTGGCAGGCAAGGCGATGCAGGGCTTGTTGAACGAACCCTGGATCAGTGCGATCTGCGGGCTCATGTTGCCGTACGTGGCGGAGTTCCCGTACGACTGCAACGCGTTGTTGCCGCTGACCGACGTGGTCCCGCTGTCGTTGCCGATCGCCATCGCCTGCGGCGCCATCGCCGCGGACGCGCCGACCACGGACACGCCGACGGCCGCTGCCGCCATAGCCTTCTTGATCACGCTGGTCCCTTTCTGGTGGATGCCCCAGACGGAGCCTCCTGACCAACGGCCCGCACGGCGGATCGGTTTCTTCCCTTCACTCTTTCGGCCGTACGAAAATAGGGCCGAACACGTCCCCGCGCCTGTGCGGTTTGGGATTGTATGGAGATCGTATGACGGTGTCCGCGGCGGGGTGTTCGGCATTCTCCGTCCCGCCTGAGAACCGTTCGGGTGATGTGGCGGAACCAAACCAGTTCGGTGAAGTTGACCAGGCAGTAGTACGGCGCAGTGGATATGGGCGCGGTACTGCACGTGCTCTCCACCAAGAAAAGGGAAGACCATGCTCAAGAAGGTTATGGCCGCGTCCGCCGCCGCCGTTTCGATTGTGGGCGCCACCGCCATGCTGGCCCCCCAGGCCATGGCCATCGGCAACGACACCGGCACGACCTCGCTCAGCGGCAACGGCGCGAAGCAGGCCTTCGGCAACTCGAAGACCGAAGGCGACATGAGCCCGCAGCTGTCGCTGGTCCAGGGCTCCCTGAACAAGCCGTGCATCGGCCTCCCGCTCAAGGCCGACATCCAGAACATCGTCGCCCTGGTCAACGTCGGCGTCCAGGACATCCCGATCCTGTCCTCGCCGCAGACGCAGCAGTGCACCGAGAACTCGACCCAGGCCAAGCGCGACGAGGCGCTGTCGCACATCCTGGACGACATCCCGGTGCTCTCGGGCAACGGCGCCTCCGGCAGCTGAGTCCCTGCCGCCGCTCGGGCCGCCGCGGTCCTCACATTGGGGCCGCGGCGGCCCGGATTCTTCGGCGCGCATCGCACGACGGCCGAGGGGGCGTGGCGCGAACAGCTGGTGCTCCTGCCATTTGGGTGAGGAAAGCGGCAGTGATGTTCCGTTTCGGTTTCCTTTGCCGGAATCAATCGTTACCAAGTCGTCAGCGGCTCCTTGGGCGAAAGCTCTGGCAACGCGCCGTGAGCAACGACTGGTTGCGCGACTTTTTGACTGAGGGAAGGAAAACCACGTGAAGTACATGAAGACTGCGACGGTTCTGACCGGCCTTGTCATCGCCGCGGGCGGTGCCGCCCCGGCGTTCGCCGACGCCGGTGCCGAGGGTGCGGCTGTCAACAGCCCGGGCGTTCTGTCGGGCAACCTGCTCCAGGTCCCGGTCCACGTCCCGATCAACGTCTGCGGCAACACCATTGACGTCATCGGGCTGCTGAACCCCGCGTTCGGCAACACCTGCATCAACAAGTGATGTAGCGCCAGGACTCTCCACTCTGATTTTGGGGCGTGCCCACCGCACGCCCCAAAGTCGGTTTCCCCCACTTTTCTCCGCGACGGAAGACAGTCCATTGCGCCAGGTCCTCAGTAAGACCCTGTTCACTGCCGTGGCAGCCACGAGCGTCCTTTCGATGAGCGCGAATTACGCGCAGGCCGCAGGCGCCGAATCCGAGAACGTGGGCTCGCCAGGTATCCTTTCGGGGAACACGATCTCGGCGCCCGTGGATGTCCCGGTCCAGGCGTGCGGGAATTCGGTGAACCCGGTCGGAGCGCTCAACCCGACCTTCGGGAACAACTGCGCGACGGTCTCGTCGTCCGCCGAGCGCGCGGCCGAGGCCGCCGAGACCGCCGAAATCGCCGCCGACCACGCGGGCGTGGGCGCCGACGACGGCCCGGGCGAGGACGCGGGGCGCCCCGGTGCCCCGTCGCAGGAGGCGTACGGCGACTTCCACGCGCGGGAGTACGCCGGGGCGTACGCCCCCGAGCGCCACCACCACCATCACCACGCGGGCGGCAGTCAGGCGCACAGCGTGACCAGCGGTTCCCCGGGTGTGGCGTCCGGCAACTCCGCGTCGGCGCCGGTCGATGTGCCCGTGCAGGCGTGCGGGAACACGGTGAACGTGGTGGGCCTGCTCAACCCGGCGTTCGGCAACCACTGCGCGACGCGGCCCGAGACCCCGCCCATGCACCGGTCCCACCACGCGTCCCCGCCGGTACGCCACGCCGCCCCGCCGGCCCACCGCGCGGCCCCGCCGGTCCACGCGGCCCCGCCCGTGCACCACGCGGCCCCGCCGGTTCACGCGGTTCCGCCCGTGCACCACGCGGCCCCGCCGGTCCACGCGGCACCCCCGGTTCACGTGGCCCCGCCCGTCCACGTGGCCCCGCCCGTGCACCACGCGGCTCCGCCCGTTTACCAGGCTCCGCCGGTCCGTCACGCGCCCCCGGCGCAGCACGCGCACCACGCGCCCCCGGCGTACGAGGTGGCCCCGCCCGCTCACCACGTGCTGCCGCCCCACCACTGCCCGCCGGGCCACGAGGTGCACCACGCGCCTCCGGAGCGGCACCTTCCGCCGGTTCACCAGGCCCCGCCCGTGCACCACGCGCCCCCCGTCCACGCGGCGCCCCCCGTGCACCACGGGACCCCGCACCACGCGCGGCACGCCGTGCCCGCGCAGCCCGTCGCCCGGGTCGTCGCGCCCGTGGCCGCCGCGCATCTGGCCGACACCGGGGCCGACCCCGCGCTCCTCGCGGCGGCCGCCGCCGGGGCTGCCGGGCTCGTGCTCGGCGGCGGCGTCCTCTACCGGCGCGGCCGGGCGATGGCCAAGGCCTGACCCGAGGCGTCCACCAGGACACCCGCACCGCGGCACATGACGGCCAAGGGCCCGGCTCCTCCCCAGGAGCCGGGCCCTTCGGCGTCCCCGCACGCACGCACGTCCGCACGCCCGCAACGCGCCCTGATGGCCCATCAGAGACAGTTTCCGCGGCGGCACATGGCGTACAGCCGTTCGGGGGGCTTCCGGCGTGGGCTGCTTAGCTTCCCTATCGGCGCAATAAGAATATTTTCCAACCGGGAACCCGGGGAGGTCCTTCGAACCAAGGGAGCGCGCATGCGTCGACGACGTCATCGAGCGGCCACCTTCACGACGAGCGTTCTGGTGGCGGGTGCTCTCTTCAGTCTCGCTCTGGCGCCCACGCCCACGCCCACGCCCACGCCCGACGCCCCGCCGCCGGCCCACCCCTCCGTCCAGAACTTCGGCGCGTTCCTGGACTCCGGCGTCCTCGGGGTGCGCCGGATCGCCGCCCTTGAGCAGTGGCTCGGCGGAGTGGACATCCGGGTCGGGCACACGTATCTGCCCGGCAACACCTGGAACGACATCGAAGGACGGGCCGGGTTCCTCGACGCCTGGGCCTCCTGGCGCAGGGAGCGCGACGACCGCACCCTCGTCCTGAACGTGCCGATGCAGGCGCTCAACGAGGCCGGGGTCCCCGACGTGCGGGTGCGGCGGCTGCTGGCCATGGGCGCGGAGGGGCAGTTCGACGAGCACTTCAAGCGGCTGGCCCAGCGGCTGGTCGACCTCAAGATCCCCGACACGGTGATCGTGCTCGGCTGGGAGATGAACGGCACGACGTACACCCACCGCTGCGGGCCCGACCCGGCGGCGTGGAAGGCGTACTGGAAGAACGCCGTGGCCGCCATGCGGTCGGTCCCGGGTCAGAAGTTCCGCTTCGACTTCGCGCCGAGCCGGGGCCGGGACGCGGTGCCGTGGACCGAGTGCTATCCGGGCGACGACGTCGTCGACATCATCGGCATGGACTCCTACGACCAGCCGCCGGGCCAGGACTTCGACCGGCAGGTCAAGGAGCCCTACGGCCTCCAGGAGCACGTGGACTTCGCCGCCGCGCACCACAAGCCCATCTCGTATCCGGAGTGGGGGCTTTTCCGCAACGGCGACAACCCCGAGTACATGCGCCGCATGCTGGCCTGGATGGACGCGCACAAGCCCGTCTACAACACCATCACCGACTACTGCCCGCACGGCGTGTGGGAGTGCGAGGACAACCCCCGTTCCGCCGAGGTCTACCGCACGCTCCTGTACGGCCGCCCCGCCGCCACCACGCAGCCTTCGGCGCCCGCGAGTGCGCAGCCCGCCGCCCCCGTGAGCCCGCCCTCGGCGCCGGCCAGCCCCCTGCCCTCGACCGCGCCGAACGCGAAGCCGGCCGCGCCGACGGCTCCCGAGGCGCCCGCCAAGTGCGCGCCGGTCGATCTCGGGTCGTGGGCGGAGTACTGGATCGGGGGCAAGCTGTGCCTGCGCTTCGACTGGTTCTCACGCAGGAGCTGAGGACCCGGCGGCGGGGCGGCTCCGCTCGTCCCGCCGCCTGCGCCAGGCGCGCGCCGCATCGCCCGCGCGGCGCCGCAGCCCCGCGTGCAGCGCGGCGGCCCACAGCAGCGCGACGGTGCGCCGCCGGGCGAGCAGGAAGCGCTGGTTGACCCGGACCTCGGGCCGCCAGTGCTGCTTGTACGGTTCGTTGCCGCGCAGCATGCTCAGCGCGCTCCGGCCGCTGCCGTCGACGCGCCGGGCGCCCGCTCGCAGCAGCATCGTGGCCACGTCCACCTTGCGGCCGCGCAGATCCGGGTGGGCCCCGTACAGGTAGCCGCCCGCGAGCGCGGGCGAGAGCAGGGTCAGATCGGATGCGACGACCTCGCCGTCGAGGCGGAACTCGGTGACCACCGCGTCCCCGTGCCGGGTCATCTCGCCCACCGCACGCGCCAGGTGCTCCTCGAAGCGCGGGCGGGTGTGCTCGGGGGTCACCCCGCGCCCCTGCCACTGGAGCCCGTGCAGGGCGAGCAGGGTGCGCAGGGCGCCGGGCACCTCGTCGGCCGGCACCTCGCGCTGCTCGATGCCCAGCGCGTCGATCTTCCGCAGCTTGGCGCGGGCGCGCTGGGCGCGGTTGGCGGGCAGCCGGGAAAGGAGGACGTCCATGCCGGCGGCGGGCAGTTCGAGACAGCCCGAATCCGTCAACCGGCGTTTGGGTCCTGGCCAGTTGGCGTGGACGCGTTCGGCTCCGGCGCCCTCGCGGACCTCGCCCAGGTCGATCAGGGCGCCCCGGGCCGAGCGCGCCAGGGCCTTCGTGAGAGCGGCCGCGGCCTCGTCGGCGTACGCGTCGTGCAGGAGGACGTCCGTGAAGTCGGAGATGGGCCCGCCGAGCGGCACCAGGGCGGGCAGCGGGCGCGGCACCCGCATCAGTGGCGCCGCGCCGACCAACTCCTCGCCCCGGTAGACCAGATGGACCCGAAGGCGCCCGGGCGTTCCGTACGAGAGCCACCACGAGTGCAGCCAGGCGTGACTCTGGAAAGGGGTGGCGGCGGCGCAACTGCGGTGCAGGCGGAGCCAGTTGGGCGCCAGGTCGGCGAAGGGCAGCTCCCCGGTGCACACCTCCACGCGGAGCTCGGACACTAGCCGACCTCCTGCGGTACGCAGGCCGCGCCGGCCGGTCCCGGGACCGACGCCATGAGCCCGGGCCCGGCGTCGTCGCGACGGCGGGGCCCGGTCAGCAGCGCGAGCCCGCCGAGCAGACCGCCCGCGCAGCCGCCCACCAGGGCGGTGAGCGAGGCCGAGGGGGAGGAGGGGGCGAGCGGCTTGGCGGCGCGCGAGAACTGCACCACGCGGACCCCGGTCTGCGCCTGGTTGTGCGTGCCGTTGACGCTCAGGGCGCGGGCCACCGCGTTGGCGATGCCCGCGGCGTCCGTGGCGCGCTCCGACGTGGCGGTGATCGCGATCATCGGCGCGTCGGGCGACGTCGCCGTCTGCACACTGTCGCGCAGGGTCGCGGCGCTGACCCCCGCCCACACCTGGGCGTCCCCGATGAGGGCGACCTCGGTCGCGACGCGTCCGTAGGCCTGCGCGAAGCCGAGCGCGACCGAGGGGTCCGCCTTCTGCGTGGGGGTGACCACGACATAGCTGGTCGCGCTGTACTCGGGCGTCTTCACCAGGCCGTACACGCCGCCCGCCATCGCACCGAGCAGCGCGCACACCGGCAACGGCCACCAGCGGGGCAGCGACCGGGCGCGCGGCCGGCCGCCGGTGCCGTGCGGCGGGCGCGGGCCTAGGGCTTGGCTCATCGGGTCTCTTCTTTCTCCGAGGTGTTCGTCGTGGGGTGCGCCGCGCCGGGAGCGGGCCCGGGCGCCGTGTCGTACGCCGTGTCGTACGCGGGTCGTGGCAGCGGCACGCGGGCCGCCGCCGCCTCGTACACCCGCACCAGCTGGGCGGAGGTCGTGGTGACGCAGTAGCGGCGCACCGCGTCGGGCACGGGCAGCCGGCCGGGGCCGGCCCGGCGCAGCTCGCGCAGGGCGCCGGTGAAGGCGGCGGCCGTGCGGCCGGTGCGCAGGGCGCCGGGCACGGATCCGGCCGGCAGGTCGTCGACGGCCGGGCAGGTCACGTACGCCACCGGGAGCCCAGCGGCGATCCCCTCCAGGACCGCGAGCCCGAACGCCTCGTCGCCCGAGGGCGAGGCCAGGCAGTCCACGGCGCTGAGCAGCCCGGGCAGGGCGGGGCCCGCACCCTCGGGGCCCGTGTCGTCCTGGGGGCACTCGCCCGCGAAGACCACCCGGCCGGCCACGCCGAGCCGGTCGGCGCGGGCCCGCAGGGCCTGTTCCTGGTCGCCGCCGCCCGCCAGCACCAGCCAGGCGCCGGGGAGTTCGGCGAGCGCGTCGAGCAGGACGTGGAAGCGTTTGCCCGCCGCGAGCCTGCCCACCGCGCCGATCGCGAACGCCCCGTCGGGCAGGCCCAGTTGATGGCGTACGGCCGTGCGCGCGGCGGGATCGAAGGCGAAGCGCGCCGCGTCGATGCCGTTCGGCACCACCTGGACGCGGTGCCGGGGCACGCCCCAGCGGACCAGGCGCCGGGCGATGGTGGGGGAGACCGCGACGGTCGCCGTGCCGAGCCGTTCGCTCGCCAGGTAGAGACCGCGCACGCCGGGGCCCAGCGGGCGGCCCTCCATGCGGGTCTCGCCCAGGGAGTGCTCGGTGGCCACGACGGTACGCACCCCGGCCAGCCGGGCCGCGAGACGCCCGTACAGGCAGGCCCGGTAGAGATGGGTGTGGACGACGTCGTAGTGGCCGCCCGCGATGAGCCGGGTCAGCCGGGGCAGCGCGGCCAGGTCGCGGTTGCCCGCCATGGCCAGGTCGCGCACCCGGCCGCCGTCGGCGACGATGGCGCGGGCCACGGCGCCGGGGTTGGTGAGCGTCACCACGTCCGCCTCGTAGGGCAAGTGCCGCAGCAGCAGCCGCAGTTGCTGCTCGGCGCCGCCGACGCCGAGGCCGGTGATGACGTGCAGGACCTTCACGAGCCCTCCGGCAGGTCGGTGGGGTCCTCGCGGCGCCAGCGGTGCAGACCGCGCTTGAGGCGCAGCCGCCAGGCGGTGTCGCGTTCGCCGACGTGGACGCGGGGCAGCGCGTAGCGGCCGGTGAGCGGGCCCGGGTCGATGGCGCAGGCGTACCGGTAGCCGGCCGCGCGGACCGCGTCGATGGCGCGTACGTCGACCGCGCCGTAGGGGTAGCAGAAGCCCGTCACCTCCTGCCCGGTGAGCTCCCCGAGCAGCCGGCGGCTGAGCTGGACCTCGCGGCGCAGGCTCTCCTCGTCGATGTCGGTCAAATCGAGGTGGCGCAGGCCGTGCGAGGCGACCTCCATGCCCCAGGTCGCGGCCCGCTGGATGCCGCGCTCATCGAGCAGGGGGCGGCGCGGGCCGAGCGGGTCCCATTCGTTGGTGGCGCCGAGCAGGCCCGGGAGCACGAACACCGTGGCCGTGTACTCGTAACGGCGCAGCAGCGCGAGGGCGTCGCCGGCGAAGTCGGCGTACCCGTCGTCGAAGGTGAGGCCGACCAGGCCCCGGGCGGTGCCGGCGGCGCGGGCCCGCAGCAGTTCGGCCATGCTCACCCCCCGCAGGCCCCGGTGGCGCAGCCAGCGCAGCTGGCGCTCGAAGCGGGGCGGCGAGACGGTGATGTGGTACGGATCGTCCGTGGTGTGGGACACCGAGTGGTACATGGCCACCCACAGCGGCGATGCGGGGCGGGGTCTCGAACCAGTCAGTGGACCCCGTGGGTCGCCGACTGCCGTGTCAACGGGCATGCCAGAGCTTTCGTGTGACGGGACGGAACAGCAGACAGAACTCCCTGACCCGCAGCAGACGGGCCACGACGGCGAAGGTGAGGACGGCGGCCGGCGCCCCGAGAGCGAGCGCGGCCAGCGGGTCGGACGAAGCGGACGCGCCCCACCAGCACGCGGCGGTCGCGCCGCACGCGGCCACCAGGAGACGGGCGAGCCCGCCGCCCACCCGGCGCACGGACAGAGCCGTACGGCGCCGCCCGCTGCCCCACAGGAGCAGCAGCGCGGTCAAGGTGATGCCGAGCGCGTTGGCGGCGGCGATGCCGGGCGCGCCCCACGCCGGGACGGCGAGCGCGCCGGCCACGGCGGTCGAGGCGAGCCCGGCCAGCATCGCGCAGGCCGGGAACCACAGGGGGCGCGCCTCGGAGAAGTAGGAGCGCGCCAGGACCCCGACGAGGGTCTGGCCGAGCAGACCGAGCGCGTAGACCCGCATCACGGCGGCGGTGGCCGCGGTGTCGTGGGCGGTGAACGCGCCGCGCTGGAACAGGAGATGGATGATCTGCGGCGCGCAGGCCACCACCACGGACGCGCCGGTCAGCACGATGGTGCCGGCCACGACCAGGTCGCTCTCCACGCGGCGCCTGGCCCGTTCGGTGTCGCCTGCGGCCAGGGCGCGCGCGATGACGGGGAAGGTGACCGTGCACAGCATCAGGGAGAGCACCATCGGCATCTGCGCCACCTTCTGCGCGTAGTTCAGATGCGAGATGGCTCCGGCGGGCAGCGGCGCCGCGAGGAAGCGCTCGATGAGGACTTGCGTCTGGCGGCTGAGCGCGAACACCACCACGGGCGCGACCAGCGCGAGCCGCAGAGCCCGCGCGGCGCTGTCGCCGGGCTCGCGGCGCGCGGCGGGCACAGCGGGCGGGCGCTCGCGGCGGCGCCAGCTGCGCCACAGCGCCGGGAGCTGTACGAGGATCATGAGGACGCCGCCGAGCGCGACCCCGGCGGCGGCGGCCCGCACCCCCCACACCCCGCCGAGCAGCAGGAGCAGCGCGATGATGCCCACGTTGTACGCGACGTAGATCGAGGCGGGCGCGAGGAAGCGGCCGTGGCCGCGCAGGGCGGCGCTCGCGTAGCCGGTGAGTCCGAAGGTGAACACGCAGGTCGCGGTCGCGCGGGTGCAGTCGACGGCGAGGTCGGCGCGGGGCAGCCCCGGCGCCAGGACCGCCACCACGGCGGGCGCGGCCGCGATCAGGGCGGCGGCGCCCACCATGAGGGCGAGCGTGAGCCGGGGCAGGGTGGCCGCGACCAGGGCGCGGACCGGATCGGGCCCGGGCCGCCCGCGCCGGACCAGGGCGAGGCTGAAGGCGGGGACCAGGACGAAGGCGAGCCCGTCCTCGATCAGCAGGGTCGCGGCGACCTCCGGGATCGTCCAGGCCACCAGGAAGGCGTCGGTGTCGGTGTCGGCGCCGAAGACGTGCGCGAAGGCCTGGTCGCGCAGGAGACCGAGGACGGCCCCGGCGACGGTGAGGGCGGCGGTCAGGAACGCGGCCCGCGCCAGCAGCCGCCCCGACGCGCCGGGTTCGGGGGGCGCGGCGGGCGCGGGAAGCAGCGGGGGAGCGGTCTCCGTCACGGCCGGGCCGCCTCTCGCGCCGCGAGCGCCCACCAGGCGGCGAGGCCGAGGACGAGCGCGGTCAGGGCGGTGGAGGGGCCGCCGATGTCCCCGTAGAAGAAGTCCACGAGGAGCCAGGTCAGCAGACCGGTGGCGACGAGCGCGCAGTCCAGCGGGGCGCCGTCGCGGCGCGCCAGGCGCAGCCGGCGCACCCCGGCGACCAGGAGCGCCGCCCAGCCGCCGACCAGGGTGACGACGCCGATGAGGCCCTGCTCGCTCAGGACCAGGAGGTACATGTTGTGCGGCGAGAGCAGGGGCTGGCGCTTGAAGGCGGCGCCGGCGCCCGCGGTGTCGCTTCCGGAGGACAGGGCGAGCGAGGAGTTCGCGTCACGGTGGGCGGGAAAACCCTTCAACCCGACGCCGGTGAGCGGAGATTGACGCCACATCAGTTCTGCCGCCGCCCACATCGTGTACCGGTCGGTGACGGACTGGTCGGGGGCGCTCTCGACCTGGGTGATGCTGGAGAGGCGTTCTTGGAGCATGTGGCTGCCCGAGCCGCTGGCGCCGACGAGGACGACGAGGGCGGCGGCGAGGGCCGCCAGGACGACGAGGGCGCGCCGGGCGCCGGAGAGGAACAGCGTCGCGCAGGACGCGAGGGCCGTGGCGATCCAGGCGCCCCGGCTGAACGACACTGCGAGCGGCAGGAGCAGCAGCGCGGCGCAGCTGAGCGCGGCGCCCCGGTGGGCGCGGCCGGCGCCGGGGTCGAGGGCGAGGCCGACGGCGCAGAGCAGCCCGCAGGAGACGACGGTGGCCATGCCCATGATGTCGGACGCGCCGAAGGTGCCGACCGCCCGGATGTCCTCGCCCATGTAGGAGGCGCCGGTGGACGTCAGGTACTGCTGGACGCCGATGCCGCCCTCGAACAGGGCGAGCGCCACCACGGCGCGGGCCGCGAGGCGGAAGTCGTCGCGGTCGCGCAGCAGGAGCAGCACGGCGAGCGGGACGAGCACGAAGATCTGGAGGTAGCGGCCGAGCCCGGCGACGGCGGTGGAGGCGTCGGCGGCGCCCGTCGCGGCGACGCAGATCCCGGTCACCGGGAGCCCCATGACGAGCGCGGCCCGCCGGCTCAGCGGCCGCTGCCCGCGGCGGACGACCTGGACCAGCGCCCACACCACGAGGACCCCGCACGCGGCGTCGGCGGCCGTCGCCGAGCCGTCGCCGCCCAGCGGTGGCGTGGCGAGCAGGACGATCACGGCGAGCAGGGGCAGCAGGCGCACGGCCCGGCGCGGGATCCTCGGGGAGAGCGGCGGCGCGGCCGCGAGGGCGTACACGCTCAGCTCCCGGTGGGACGGACGAGGCAGGCGGCGGTGCGCAGCAGGATGCACAGGTCCTGCCAGAGCGACCAGTGGTCGATGTAGTAGTTGTCGTAGCGGGCCCGGTCCTCGATGGAGGTGTCGCCGCGCAGCCCCTGGACCTGGGCGAGTCCGGTGAGGCCGACCGGCATCCGGTGGCGGGCCGCGTAGCCGGGGTGTGCGTTGCTGAACTGGGCGACGAAGAAGGGCCGTTCGGGGCGGGGGCCGACCAGGCTCATGTCGCCCCGGATCACGTTCCACAGCTGGGGCAGCTCGTCCAGGGAGGTGCGCCGCATGAACTGCCCGGCCCGGCTCATCCGGTGGTCGTCGGCGATGTTCCAGCGGGTGGCGGCCTCGTGCACGGTGTCGGGGCGCAGCGTACGGAACTTCAGAAGCGTGAACGCCTGCCCGCGCAGCCCGATGCGCTCCTGGCGGAAGAGGACCCCGGGCCCGTCGCTGCGGCGCAGGACCAGGGCGCACACCAGCAGGACGGGCGCTGCCGCGATCAGGGCGGGCACGGTGAGGGCCAGGTCGAGCAGGCGCTTGAGGCCGAGACCGACGGCGCCTGCGGGGCTGCTGGTGAGCGGCCGGCAGGGGAAGGCGGCCACTTCGTCGCTCTGCGTTCCGGGCGCGGTGTGGCCGGGGGCGCGGGTGTCGAGCTGCCACAGCGCGCAGCCCATGGCCTCAAGGAGCGCGGGCGCCACGGGAGTCGGCCCGCCCGCCTCGACGGCGTACGTGAGCAGGCAGTCCCGTACGCCGTTCTGGATGACGGCGCGCTGGACCTCCTCCACGCTGCGCAGGACCGGCACGGCCCCGGCCTCCACGCCCGTCTCGGACGGCGGCACGACGACGCCGACGGGACGGATGCCGCCTCGGGCCTGGCGCACCAGGGCGGCGCTGACGCGTACGGCGGTGGACGCGGGGCCCACCACCAGGGCGGGGCGCGGCCTGCGGGCCGCCTTGCGCCGCCGCAGCCACAGCGCGGCGCCGCGCCCGGCGCAGCTCGCCAGGATCTGCACCGCGCACCCGGCCGCCACCGCCGAGACCGCGAGCGGCACGTCGTCCGGCTCGCGCACCAGGACGCTGCGCTGGGTGAGCACGGCGGCCAGGACGCACCAGCCGGTCAGGGCGCGCGCGCAGAGCGCGGGCACGTCGCCGAGCACACCGCCCGCCATCACCGGCCGGTAGAGCCCGGCCTGGGCGTTGAGCGCGAGCACGGTGGCCACGAGCAGCCCTGCGGGCCCGGGCGGCAGTCCGGAGTAGGGCAGGACGAGGATGCCGAGCAGTCCGGCGGCGCAGTCGACGGCGAGCAGGACGGACACGAACGTGCCGCCCGTGCGCGGCCGTCCGGCCGGGGGGACGAAGTGGTCCGGCGCCTCGCGGGGCGTGACCACCGAGACGGTTCCCGTTGACATCCCGGTGCCGTGGGGCGGCCCCCCGGCGGACGGGACGATGCTTTCCGCGGTCACTGGCTGATGGGTTCCCTGTGCTCGGAGTGGAGCGGGGCGGCCACGTCGCGGTACACCTGCGCGATGCTCCGGGCCGTTCGCCGCACGTCATGGGTGGTGGTCACGTGCTCGTGCCCCTGGCGGGCGAGGCCGGCGCGCAGCGGGGCGTCCGCGAGCAGGCGGGTCAGGGCGCGCGCCAGCGCCCCCGGATCCTCGGGCGGTACGAGACAGAGCGGGGCGTGGCCCGGCGCCAGGCTCTCGGCGGAGCCCCCGACGTCGGTGACCACCACCGGCGTGCCGCACGCCATCGCCTCAAGCGGGGCCAGCGCCATCCCCTCCCAGCGAGAGGGCAGCACCACCAGGTCGGCCGCGCGGTACCAGGCGGCGGTGTCGGTGACCGGGCCGACCAGGGAGACCGAGCCGGGCGCCGCCGCGCGCAGCGCCGCCAGGTCGGGGCCGTCGCCGACCAGGACCAGATGGGCGCCGGGCACCGCGCGGCTCACGTCCCGCCAGGCCCGCAGCAGGACGTCCTGCCCCTTCTGACGGCACAGCCGCCCCACGCACACCACCAGGGGCGCGTCCGTGGCGGCGCGTGCCGTCTCGGGGGCGCGGTAGTGGTCGAGGTCGACGCCGTTGGGGACGACCGCGAACGACGCGAGGACCCCGGCGCGCTCCCCGGTGGCCCGCTCGCCCTCGCTGACGCACACCACGCGTGAGGTCCAGCGCACCGCCGCCCGCTCCCAGCCGCGCGAGAGCCACGCGGTGAGGCCGCCGACCGCCTCGAACGACCAGGCGTGCGGCTGGAAGACGGTGGGGACGGCGCCGCGCGCGGCCAGACGCCCGGCGACGCCGGCCTTGGCGCTGTGCGCGTGGATCACGTCGGGGCGCACCCGCCGGATGAGCCGGGCCGCCCGCCACGTCTCGCCGAGCAGCGCGGGGCCGGGCGAGCGCGTGGCGCGCCAGGCGCACACCCGGGCGCCCAGGCGCGACAGTTCGGTGCTCAACGGGCCTCCCTCGGGGCATGCCACGGTGACCCGGAATCCGCTGCGCAGCTGGTCCCGTACCAAGTCCGTGACGACTCGGGCTACGCCCCCTTCAACGGGCTGGACCAGGTGCAGGACACTCAAGTCGTCTGCGGGCCCCGGCCCATCGGGTCCGCCGGGGGCGTTGGCTCTCGTGGGCATGCGCGCTCACTCCGGTCCTCGCGCTCGAAATGAAAGCTGGACAAAAGCCTGACAAAGGTGACAAAGCTGGCAAAGGTGCTGTGGGACTCACGCGCAGAGCGGTCCCGCTCTTGAATTCCGCTTTACCGGTCGTGCGATTGCCGCGCAGTCACCGGGGGCCCCACGCGTCGAACGGCCCCGGGGCGAGGAGCACTGTAACCGTATTTACGACCCGGTCCTGTCATGAATGCGTGAACCGGAGTGTCCCTTCGGGCGATCTGCCGTATCTCATTGACGACCGGCTCGTTGTATCGGTGGCCGCTTTTCTACCCGGAATCTTTATTCGAATAGGAAAGGGCGGCACCGGGCATGGCCTGGCCTGCTCGGGCGGCGTCCTGGCAGGCCGGCGCCCCGGCAACACCCGCGTGAAGAGATGACCCGAAAGGGTGAAGTCCGCGGCGGGGGCCGCCATCCGTGGGTCCGGTACGAAACAAGCCGGTACGAAACAAGGCTCATGACCATCTTTTCGCCACCGGAAACCCGGGTTCACCCGTTAGGGGCAAAACCGGGCGCCTGGGGGCGCGTTGAGGTGTAGGTCGAGTGACACCACCCGGTCAGTGCCTTGCTCCCAAGGCCCATGACTTCCCGAACTAGGAGTGCTTCTCCATGTCGCGTACCGCGAAGGCCCTGGTCCTGTCCACCGCTGCCGTTGCCGCCATTGCCGGCGGGGCCGGCGTCGCCGCCGCCGACGCCGGCGCGCAGGGCGCGGCCACCAACTCCCCCGGCGTGCTGTCCGGCAACATGGCGCAGATCCCCGTGCACGTTCCGGTCAACGTCTGCGGCAACACGATCAACGTGATCGCCCTGCTGAACCCGGCCTTCGGCAACACCTGCGTCAACAAGTAGTAACCGCCACGGCCCCGGCCGCCCCTGCCAAGGGGGTGCCGGGGCTCTGTGCTGCCCGGTGCCGCTCGGATGGCGCAGAGCGCGCGACCGCGCCCGTGCCCGGGGTTGTGCCAGCTCCACGCGGCGCGTCGCGCGTGGCCCGGGTGCGTGGAGCGGCCGTGCGGTTGCGGAGGGTGATGGGTCCACGCACGGTGAAAGGACCGCCTGTCCCAGCGAAGGAGAGACCCTTTCATGCGCGCACGCACACCGCGGCGGCTGGCCGCAGTGGCCCTGTCGACCGCGATCGTCATCGCCACGGCCGGGTCGGCCGCGGCCGCCGACCCCGCGCCGCCGTCACCGGCCGCCACCCAGAAACCGGCGCAGGGCACCGGCGCACTGCTCCAGCAGGTCACGGCGCTGGCCGGCCTCGGGGGCGTGCTCAAGCCCGTCACCGATCTGCTGTCCGGTGTGCTGGGCGGCAAGTCGGCGTCCGACGTCTCGGCGCTCGCGGGCAAGGCGACGGAAGCCCTGGACGCCTCGAAGACGGCCACCCCGGCCATGATCGTGCCCTCCACCCCGGCCATGCCGTCCGCCCCGGCCGCCCCGTCCACCCCGGCCGTCCCCGCGAGCCCGGCCGCGCACGCCAAGCCCGCGACCCCGGCCGTCCCCGCCGTCCCCGCGACGCCCGCGACCCCGGCCAAGCCCGCCACCCCGGCCGCCCCCGCCGCCCCGGCCACTTCCGTGCTCTCCACCCGGCCCTCGGCTCCGCTGGGCGGGCCCGAGGAGGCCGCCGGTCCTGCGGACGTCAGGGCCGAGGCCGTCTCCGCGCTCAGGAAGTCCGTCGACGACCTGGTCAAGGCCGCCACGAGCACCGACGCCGCCCGTGTCGTACCGGCCGCGAACTCCGTGGTCAGTGGCCTCGTCGGTGTCGTCGTCGCCACGGTGCTCGGCGCGGGGCTGCCCGTGCCCGACCTCCCGGGCCTGCCCGAGCACCCGGCGAGCGCACAGCCGGCGGCGCCGCCCAAGCTGCCCGCCTGAGTCGTTCGCCCCTGAGCCGTACCGCACAAGCGCCGGACCGGAAACGGATCCGGCGCTTTCCGTTGTGCGGGTTCCTACGGAAATCGATGAACGTACGCCAATGAGAACTGTCGGGGAATCCCGCCCCAATCCGGGCCGAAAGGGTTTCCCGACTGTCCGGGAGTCGTTACCCAGAGCGAAGCATCGCAAAGCGATCAGGGATACGTGCGGCACCGCCAAGGCGCGTGTCATACGGCCGATTCGGCGATCGAACTCGCCGCGGAAGGATTGATGATGAAGTCGATGAAGGCAGCCGCGGCGGTTGCCGGTTCCCTCGCGGTCATGGGCGCGGCGGCTCCGGCCTTCGCCGCCGGCGCCACGCCCCCCATGCCGCCCATGAGCCTCAACGCCGGGCTCGACGCGCTGACCGCCCACATGGCCAACGACCCCCTGGCCGACGCGGCTCCCGTCCAGACCAACCTGCTCGACCCCAAGTCGGACGGCTCGCTGCTGCACTCGGCGGCCGGCGCCGCCAAGGACCTCAACAAGACCCATGGCCATTCCGGGCCCGGCAAACTGCTCGGCGGCCTGCCCATCGGCTAGCCGACGCCACCCGGGGTGCCGCAGGTGCCCTCGCGGCCAGCGTCATGGCTGGGCGGCTCCGGGGAGTTGGGGATTCCCGGGGCCGCTCACGCATGTCCGGGCCCGGCCGTGGCAGCCCGGCGCTCCAAGCGGCTTCCCCGTGATCCGCCGCGCCCTGCGGCGTCCCGCCGCGCCCCGCAAAAGGCGTTTCATCCGGATGAGTGACAGCTGCGAAGGGCTCGGCCCGTAATGTCCTAGAGTCCCGCCATGACTTCATCCACCAGTGCCGTACAGCCTTCCAGGGCCGCCCTGTTGGGCTCGCTCATCGTCATCGCGTGGAGCGGCGAGCACCCCGACGAGTCCGGCGACGTGCCCTTCCTCATGGCGTACCCCCTCGGCGACGGCGTCCAGGGCCCCGAGGGCGCCGAGGTCGCGGCGCGGTCGTTCCTCGACGAGATCGGCATGCCGGCCGGCAGTGTGGTCGACCAGAGTCACGGCGGCTCGTTCCCGCTGACCCTGATCGTGCAGGCCGGCCGGGCCGTCCTGACCCTGCCGACCATGACCGTCCAGTGCCCCGTGCCGCCCGAGTGGCTGGTGGCCGCCGAGGCGCGCGGCACCGTCCAGTTCATGTTCGCCACCCGCTCCTGGCCCGAGGCCGTGCCGGGCGTCGCCGTCAGTGACGAGCAGTTGAGGGCGTTCGCGGGCGACGAGGCCACCATCACCACCGCCGGCCACTGCCTGCTCCCCATCCGCCGCCTGCGCGGCTGAGCCCCGCCGGACGAGAACGGAACGGAAGACGACACCGATGCCCTTCCCCGGGACGCTCCAGGAGCCGGCGGCGGTCACCGACTCGTCCGGACCGCCGCCACCGGCCGGCGCCGCCTTCGGTGCCGGCCGCGGCTTCGCCTGGCTGGTCGTGCTCACCGGCGCGGCGGGCCTGCTGGCCTCGTGGGTGATCACGCTCGACGAGTTCGAGCTGCTGCGTGACCCCGGCTTCGTCCCCGGGTGCAGCCTCAACCCGGTGATCTCCTGCGGCAACATCATGAAGAGCGCGCAGGCGTCCGTCTTCGGTTTCCCCAATCCGATGCTGGGCCTGGTGGCGTACGGGATCGTGTGCTGCGTGGGCATGAGCCTGCTCGGTGGCGGCCGGTTCGGACGCTGGTACTGGCTGACGCTGAACGCGGGGGCCGCCCTCGGCGTCGCCTTCGTCAGCTGGCTCCAGTTCGAGTCGCTGTACCGCATCGACGCGCTGTGCCTGTGGTGCTGTCTGGCGTGGGTCGCCACCATCGTGCTGTTCTGGCGGGTCACCACGCTCAACGTCGTCAAGGGCGCGCTGCCCGCGCCGAGTTGGGCCCGCGGCCTGTGCGCCGAGTCCGGCTGGGCGGCGCCGGTGGTGCACATCGGGGTGATCGCGATGCTGATCCTGACCCGCTGGTGGGACTTCTGGACGGGCTGAAGACAGGTTGAGACGGGTTGAGACGGGCTGAGACGGCATGGGATGTCACGAGACGGCCTGAGACCGCACGAGAGGGGCTGATCCGGGCCGAGCAGGAACGTTGGGCCAACCGCGTGAAAACAGGTCCCGCCCCCGACACGCGTACCCACCTCGGGCGTTGACCCCAGCGACCAGTCGCATGGTTGAAGCCTCCCCGGGCCGTGCGCCCAGTACCGGCCCGGGGAGCGCCGGCGGCTCCGATGGGCGCGCGGCGGCCGTTTCCTGCGCCGGGGGGCCTCGTTGAACCCGGCATCGGACAAGGAGAGCGGACGCTCGGACGGGCCCCGGAACCAGGACGGTTTCCGGGGCCGACGCATGTGCCGGCCCCGTCCGCGCGAGCGAGCACGAGGGAGACGCCCATGAACGACGCGACACACTTCTGGCGCGCACGACGGACCGGCCGCACCCGCCCCCGGGGCCGCGCCCCCGAGCCCACGAGGCCCGGCGCGCCCCCGCCCCGTACCACCTGGCGCATCGCCCGGCGCGGTCTGCTGCGCGCCCTGTTCGCCTCGGCGGCCGTCGCCTTCACCGGCGCGGCGCTCTCCCGCATCCCCTCCGCCACCACGGCCGACGCCACAGCCGACGCCACGGACCCCGGTTCCGCCGCCCCGGTGCCCGAGGGGACCCTCTTCGACGAGATGTACGCCGGCCACCGCATCCAGGGCCGCCCCCTCGGGGCGGACGGCTCCGAGGCCGCCGTGTTCGTGGACGACCGCCAGCTCATGCTGATGCGCCGCGCCGACGGCAGCTATCTGAGCTCCGTCGACCACTACGAGTCGTACGCCACCGCACGCGAGGCCGCCCGCGCCGCCGCCGCCGAGCTGGGCCGCGCCCGGCTGGCGGCGGTGCCCGTGCACGCGGGCCACGAAGGGGGAGCCGTCCGTGGTGTACACGCGTAAGAACCAGCGGAACCTGACGAGCGCCGAACGCAGGGCCTTCGTGAACGCCGTGCTCGAACTCAAAAGGCGCGGCGAGTACGACACGTTCGTACGCACGCACATCGACTTCTACGTCTCGGACGGCGACCGGGGCCTGCGGGTGGCGCACATGGCGCCGTCCTTCCTGCCCTGGCACCGCCAGTTCCTGCTGGAGTTCGAGCGGGCCCTGCGCAAGGTCAACCCCCACGTCACCGTGCCCTATTGGGACTGGACCCGCGACAGTTCGCCCGCGTCGTCGCTGTGGGGCGAGGACTTCATGGGCGGCAACGGCCGCCGGGGCGACCTCCAGGTGATGACCGGCCCCTTCGCGCACGCCCACGGCGCCTGGGACGTCACCGTCAATGTCACCGAGGAACGCTTCCTGACCCGGGACCTGGGCCGCCCCAAGGACCCCATGAAGCTGCCAGCCGCCGCCGACGTCGCCCACGCGCTCGCGGACCCCGTGTACGACGTCTCGCCCTGGAACTCGATGAGCGGGACCGGGTTCCGCAACAAGATCGAGGGCTGGACCAACGCGTCGGGCAACGCCCGCTTCCGTACGCACAACCAGGTGCACCGCTGGATCGGCGGGCTCATGCTCGGCGGCGCCGCCGTCAACGATCCCGTGTTCTGGCTCCACCACGCCTTCGTCGACAGCCTCTGGTCGCGCTGGCAGGCCGCCCACCGCCGCTCCAAGCGCTATCTGCCGGACGCGCCGCCGCCGTTGGGCGACCCCCAGCACGGCCGGGTGGCGGCCCTCCACGACCCGATGCCCCCGTGGAACGTGGCGCCGGCGGCGCTCTTGGACCACAGCCGCATCTACCGGTACGCCTGACACGGCGACGGCCTCCCGGGGGGAGAAGTCCGGGAGGCCGCAGGCACCGTTGGATCAAACGCCCGGCCGGGCCGTCACGAGGACGGCCGGCCGGGACCGGGAGGCGTCAGCCCCCGTAGCCGCCACCGTGGTGGTGGAGGAGGTGGGAGTCGTTGACGCAGGTGGTGCCGAACACCGGGTTCAGCAGCCCGATGACGTTGATCGAGTTGCCGCAGAGGTTGACCGGGATGTGCACCGGCACCTGGAGCACGTTCCCGGAGAGGACACCGGGGGAGCCGGACGCGACGGCCTCGGCGCCGGCGTCGGCAGCGGCCATACCCGCACCGGCCAGCGCCACCGCGCCCGCTCCGGCGACGACGGCGGCCGTCTTCGCGATACGAGACATCAAAGTTCTCCTTGAATGGACACGCGACCGCAGACACGCAGTCGTCATGTCACTTCAACGTGTCGATCGGCCATAGGTAACGGACACCAAGGAGCAAATCGGTTCCTCCGTGAGCGGAACCGGGACCGGCCGCCGCGCGTCGGGCCGAGCGCTGTGCTCCTCGCCGTACTTCCCGCGTGCGGCGCGCCGGGACAGCGCGACCGCCGCCGCCCCCGTGACGACCGCGCCCACGCTCAGGGCGCCGAGCAGCGAGGCGTTCGCGTCGGCGCCGGTGTCGGCCAGGGTGGGCCGCTGGGGCGCCGCGCGGTGGCCCGCGGCGTGCGCCGTGTACCCCGTGCCCAGCGTGGCGACCAGCCCCGCGACGACGGCGGCCCGCGCCACGGGACCTGAGAACTTGTCCATGCCTGCGACCCTTCAACGGGAAATCCAAAGGGGGGATCAGATGCTGATACGCATAATTGGGATCCGCCTCCCGGGGATGCCCGGGCCACGCGAGCCGCACGGCGGGGACCACCCGTCCGGCCCACCCCGCGCCCCCGCACGGCCCAGCGCGCGGCCCGCGCTCACCGCGTCCGGTAGGCGCGCGCCGCCTCGGGGTGGCCGGGGCACTCCCACACGCCGTGCGGGCAGTAGTCGGTCAGGGTCTGGTAGACGGGCCGGTAGCGGCGGAACCAGGCCGTCATCCCGCGTACGTACCGCGCGTCGTCGCCGTTGCGGAAGAGCCCCCACTCCGGGTAGGACACCGGCTTGCCGTGCCGGGCGGCGAAGTCGACCTGGGCGCGCAGCCCGTACGGCTCCTCGACCTGCTCGCGGAAGGACATGCCGGCGGGCTGGTCGTAGGAGTCCATGCCGAGGATGTCGACGAAGGCGTCGCCGGGATAGCACGTGGTCCACGGCACGGCGTCGCGGCCCCGGTTCGGGGCGAAGTCGAAGCGGAAGCGCTGCCCCGCCACCGAGCGCATCGCGCTCACCACGCGCCGCCAGTACGCCCGCCACGCGGCGGGGTCGGGCGCGCATCGGTGCGTATAGGTGACGCCGTTCATCTCCCAGCCCAACACTACGACGGTGTCGGGGAGTTGGAGGGAGACAAGGCGCTCGGCCAGGGTGGTGAAGTGGCCGTCGAAGGCGCCCCGCGCGCCCTGCCCGAGCAGGTCGCGCACCTCGGTGTCGGGCAGGCCGTCCTCGTTGCGGGCCAGCATCGGCACGTTGAGGACGAAGACCCGGTCGGCGCGCCCGTGGCGCCAGCGGGCCCAGGGCGCGAGCAGCTGCGGCGGGCCCTCGATGCCGCTCCAGGTGTCGCCCGGCAGATAGGTGTGGCCCGCGCGCAGCTGCCCGTGGCCGCGCCACTTCTCGACCGCCGCGAGCTTGCCGATGCCCTCGCTGCCGGAGCCGGTGAAGACGCCCGCCGCCGTCCTGGCCCCGGTCGGCATCGGTCCGTGCGGCAGGTCGCCCGGCAGCTGGACGAGCGCGGAGACCAGCAGCACGAGCGCGCAGAGCGCGGCCTTCCACGAGGCCGGCACGCAGCGGGACGCCGCACCCGCCCGGGGCCGGCGCCCGGGGACGGCGGCCCCGGCCGGCCGGCGCGTCCTGGCCGTCAGCGGCCCCCGGCCGCGCCGTCGTGCTGGAGGGCTTCGCCGAGCGTGGCGACGCCGGAGGTGAGCGTCTGGGCGATCTCGCCCTGGCCGCCGAGCACCTTGGGCCGGCCGTACTCGCTGACGCTGCCCTCTCCCGCGCCCGTGCCGGCCGCCGCGATCCCGGGCGCGGCGAGGAGCAGGAGGGATGCCGCGGCGGTGGCGGCCCGCAGGCGGCGCCGTGTGTGCTGTGCGTGCCGTGTGTGCCGGGTGTGGATGGCGTTCATGCCCGGTACAACGCCGCTCGCGCGAGGAGGGTACGCGCGCGGGACCGGGCGCCCGGACTCAGCGCCCCGGCACATCGAACGCGAAGTGCTGCCTGCGGACGCGGTGGTCGAAGTTGGACGTGCCGAGTTCGGGCTCGCCGAGCGCGCGTACGGCCAGCGGGCGGGTGAGCAGTTCGCGCAGGACGGCCTTGATCTCCAGGCGGGCCAGATGGGCGCCGAGGCAGTAGTGCGGGCCGCCGCCGCCGTACCCGAGGTGCGGATTGGGGTCGCGGGTGATGTCGAAGGCGTCCGGGTCGGTGAACACCGACGCGTCACGGTTGGCGGAGGCGTAGAGCAGCATCACCTTGTCGCCGGGCAGGAAGGTGTGGCCGGAGAGGGTGTAGCGCGTGGTGACGGTGCGGCGGAACTGGATGATGGGCGTCGAGTGCCGCACGATCTCGTCGACGGCGCCGTCCGCGTACCGCTCGAAGTCATCGACTAGCAAAGCCAGTTGATCCGGATTGCGGGTCAGGAGCGCGAGCGCGTGGGCGATGGCGTTGCGCGTCGTCTCCACGCCGGCGACGAGCAACAGCGAGAAGAACGAGCCGAGTTGACGGTAGGTCAGCGCCTGCCCGTCCATGTCGGCGGTCACCAGGGCCGAAATGAGGTCGCCGGTCGGGCGTCGGCGCCGCTCGCGGCCGAGGCGCGCCACCGTCAGCTCCATCCGGGCCAGCGCCCGCAGCCCCTTGCCGGGGCTCAGCAGACGGGCGGCGAGAGAGCGCCGTACGCCCGCGTGCTCGGAGGCCCGGTCGATCTGGCGGGCGATGCGGCGCCGGTCGGCGTCGGGCACGCCGAGCATCGCGCAGATCACCTCGAACGACATCCGGGAGGCCACGGACGAGACGAACTCGTCGGGCCGCTCGGCGACCATGTCGTCCACGATGCGTACGGCGAGCTCGCGGATGTGCGTCTCGGTGGCGGCCAGCAGGCGCGGGGTGAAGGCCTGCTGGACGATGCGGCGCAACCGCGCGTGGTCGGCGCCGTCCAGGTTGACCATCGAGTCCCCGAACAGGGCCCGCACCCAGCGGGCCGGCTCGGGCGAGGTGACCCCGGGCGCGCTCGCGAACACCTTGGGCAGCCGGCTCGCCTTGAGGACGTCGGCGTGCCGGACCAGCGCGTAGAAGCCCCGCTCGGGGCGGCGCCGGGTGGCCCGGCGCTCGGCGAAGAACACCGGGCGCGGCTCATGCCGCAACTCGGTGAAACGCGCGAGGCGTTGGGCGGCGGGCAGCCGCCAGAACGCCGGGTCGGCGAGGTCGGCGCCGGCGCCGCTGGGGGCCGGGACCACCGGGGTGTGGGTCACGCTCGCACCGTCCTGACCGCCGCGCGGCTCTCGGTTGCCGCTGTCGACGCTGGGGGATGACACGCTCGGGCAGGGGCGGGCGGTCAGCTCATCAGGTCGTGCCCCGCCTTGACCGCGTCCTTGGCGGCCTTGACCGCGTCGCGGCCGGCCTTCACGCCGTTCTTGACGGCGGTTACCTTCTGGTTCAGCTTGTCCCCGACGACGCTCTCGGCGGCGGGCTTGACCTGGGCACCCACGGCACTGGTGGTGGTGGCCGCCTTGCTCAGGGTGCCGCCGAGGTCGAGGGCGTGCGCGGAGGGGGACAGAGCGGCGGCGAGCGCGGTTCCGGCTGCTGCGGCGGCAAAGTATCGGCGTACGTTCATGTCGGCTACAACGCACGAGCCGGGCCAAGGGCACGCCCGGGGGGCGCGCGCCGCGCGGACGGGCTCCAGGTTGCTGCAAGCAGGGGAACTTTGCAGTGATACCGCCGCCGGGATCGTTCTAGCAGGACGACACGGCCGAAGAGGCCAGGGAAGGAAAGAACATCCATGGGAATCACCTCACGCGCGGGCCTGGCGAGCGTACTGACCTGCATCGCGACGGCGGCGGCTGTGGCGCCGGCCGCGGCCGCCCCGGCCGTCCCGGTCGACCTGCCGCTCGGCGGTCTCAACACCGTCCTTCCGTTCGACGCCCCCACCGTGCACACCGGCATGCCGCTGCCCGTCCCCGGCACCCCCGACGGCCCGCGTTACGTCAAGGGCAACCTGCTGCCCCACAACATGGTCCCCGCGCTCCCCATCGAGACCGCGCTGCCCGACACCCACATCGGTACGCCGCTGCCCGACCCGCTGAGCCCCCGCAACCTCGGCACCCCCGACCTGGTCGCCCCCGGCACCGGGCTGCACGCCGTCACCCCGGGCGCCGACCTCGGCGCCCCGCTGAGCCAGCCGCGCGCCGCGCTGTTCGGGCTGCCCGCCGTCACCCTGCCGGAGGCGGGCCTGACCGCGCCCGAGGTCCAGGGCGCCCCGGCCGCCACCGCGACCTTCTGAGCCGAGCGCCCGCCCGGGGCGCCGCGCCCCGCCACGAGGACGCGGCCAACGCTCCTCATCCGTCCAGGAGTTGATCGATGTCCCGTACGTCAGGGAACGCCCTCGCCGGCTCGCCGCCCGGTCGGGTGCTCGCGGCGCTGGTCGCCGTCGCCGCCGTCACCGCGCTCGCGGCCCAGGGCGCGAGCGCGGCGCCCGGCCGCCTCGACCCGCACGGGCCGGGGGCGGGCCAGGGCGCGCCGCCGTGGCCCGCGCCCGCCGACCCCGAGGCGGCGGCCCACGCCGCGGGCCTGGAGATGATGTCCGCCGAGGGCATGGTCCAGCACACCCACACCCACCTGGACGTCCTCGTCGACGGCCGGGCCGTCACCGTCCCCGCCTCGATCGGCATCGACGCGCCGCGCGGGCTCATCAGCCCCCTGCACACCCACGACACCAGCGGCGTGATCCATGTCGAGTCGCCCAAGCGGGCCGACTTCACGCTCGGCCAGTTCATGGCCGAGTGGGGCGTCCCGCTGAGCGCCGACCGCATCGGGGGCCTCCACGCGGGCGCCGGGCGCCGTCTGAGGGCGTACGTCAACGGCCGCGCGGTCGCCGGGAATCCGGCGGCGATCGTGCTGCGCGAGCGCGACGAGGTCGCCCTCGTCCTCACCCGGGACACCGACACCCGCCCGGTGCCCGCGAGCTACGCCTGGCCGAGCGGACTCTAGGGCGCCGTCGGCGCGCACGGGGGCGCCGGGAGGGCGGGCAGAACACTCCTTTGAAGGCGCGCCGGGCCCCGCGCGACAGGTCCGTGCCGCGGTACGGACAGCACACCGGCAGCTCCTGTCCGGGGATCCACTCCCCCCGGACAGGGGCTGCCGCACTGTGCGGCGGGGACGGCGGGCAGGTACGCCTGTCGGGTGAGAGCGGGAGGCGGCCGTGTCCGGCGCCGCCGCTCCCCGTTGTGCAGGCGTGATCTCAACACGACGCATCGCCACTGTCCTCGCCGTCGCCGCCGGTGTCTCGGGCCTCGCCGTCTCGTCGGCGAACGCGGTGGGCCCCCTGGACCACCTGGGCGGCCACCCGCTGAACCCCATCAGCGAGCTCGACAACCTCGCCTCCAGCAACATCCCCGCCCCGTACGCGGCGCAGCTCCCCAGCGTCAAGAGCCAGCTGGCCGGGCTCAACCACCTCAACGACCTCAACCAGCTGCACCAGGCGACCGACCCGGTCGCCCCGGTGCTCAATCTCGTACCGGTGGCGGGGTAGCGGGGCAGGCGGCGTCCGGCGCCGGACACGGGTGCGCGCCCGGAACCCTGGGGTCCCGGGCGCGCACCCGTGCGACTTCGGTCCGGTGCTCGGTCCTCGGTCCTCGGTCCTCGGTCAGAGGAGGATCAGGAGCAGGCTGGTCAGCAGACCGTAGTGACGCTGCCCGTTGTTGTTGCCGTTGTTGTAACCGTTGCCGTAGCCGTTGCCATAGCCGTGGCTGTCGTGGGCGACGACGCCCACGGGCGTGCGCGGGGCGGCCTGGGCGGTCGCGGAGGCGGGAACGATCACGGCGGCGGACAGTGCCGCCACAACGGCGGCGCGGCGGATGAGGCTCACAGAGAACTCCACATTCTGGGGGAAATAGGACGATTGCGACCGTAGATCCCTCTCTGTGCGCCGTGTGTTCGACGCGCGCAATCACCAGTC
Organism: Streptomyces sp. NPDC006711; assembly: GCF_042869775.1. Lineage (NCBI taxonomy): Bacteria > Bacillati > Actinomycetota > Actinomycetes > Kitasatosporales > Streptomycetaceae > Streptomyces > Streptomyces sp. NPDC006711. The sequence continues at coordinate 138,571 of NZ_JBIAGO010000001.1, read as the reverse complement.
GAGATTGCGCCATCCGCCACGCGCCCGGCCTCAGCCCGCCGCGTTGTCGCCGCCCGGCCTGCCTGAGGTGTTCGTAATATCTGTGATGTTTAGGAACCCCTCGATCGACCGCGGGTCGCGCGAGCCGGGCCCCACATACCGCGCCGAGGGGCGCACCAGACGGCCCGTGCGCTTCTGCTCCAGGATGTGCGCCGACCAGCCCGCCGTGCGCGCGCAGGTGAACATCGAGGTGAACATGTGCGCCGGCACCTCGGCGAAGTCCAGCACGATCGCCGCCCAGAACTCGACGTTGGTCGCGAGCACCCGGTCGGGCCTGCGCGCGTGCAGCTCTTCGAGCGCCGCCTTCTCCAGGGCCTGCGCCACCTCGAAGCGCGGCGCGGCGAGCTCCTGGGCGGTGCGGCGCAGCACCCTCGCGCGCGGGTCCTCCGCGCGGTAGACGCGGTGGCCGAAGCCCATCAGGCGCTCGCCGTTGTCGAGGGCGCGCTTGACGTACGCCGTCGCGTCGCCGGTGCGCTCGATCTCCTCGATCATGCCGAGCACGCGCGAGGGGGCGCCGCCGTGCAGCGGGCCCGACATCGCGCCGACCGCGCCCGACAGGGCGGCCGCGACGTCCGCGCCGGTGGAGGCGATCACGCGGGCGGTGAACGTCGAGGCGTTCATGCCGTGTTCGGCGGCGCTCGTCCAGTACGCGTCGACCGCCTTGACGTGCTTGGGGTCCGGCTCGCCGCGCCAGCGGATCATGAACCGCTCGACGACGGACTCGGCCTTGTCGATCTCCCGCTGCGGCACCATGGGCAGGCCCTGGCCGCGCGCGGACTGGGCGACGTAGGACAGCGCCATGACGGCGGCGCGGGCCAGGTTGTCGCGGGCGGTGCGCTCGTCGATGTCGAGCAGGGGCTTGAGCCCCCACACCGGCGCCAGCATGGCCAGCGCGGACTGCACGTCCACCCGGATGTCACCGGAGTGGACCGGGATGGGGAACGGCTCGGCCGGGGGGAGGCCGGGGTTGAACGCCCCGTCCACCAGAAGGCCCCACACGTTCCCGAACGAGACGTGGCCGACCAGGTCCTCGATGTCGACGCCCCGGTAGCGAAGGGCGCCGCCCTCCTTGTCCGGTTCGGCGATCTCCGTCTCGAACGCGACGACTCCTTCAAGTCCGGGTACGAAGTCGGACATCAGGCGGCTCCTCAGGGTGGATGCGACGGGGTACGGGCGGGCCGTGCCGCCCCGGGTCCCTCGGTCATGCCCCGTACGACGGCCGGGAATCCCGCAGGGGGCCGGCCGCGTGTAGGGAGGCCACAGCGGCCCAGCCGAGAGTTTGGCGGGTCCCGACGGCGCGGGGAAGCGTGACATCCGGCACACTGCCCCCTTTCGGCGGCGCGGGGTTGGCTCCCCGCCGTCGCGGGCAGACTGGGGCCCCGGCGGGCCGGCGGCGCGGTGCGGCAGGATGGGGCACGTGACCGACCTGGACCCCGCAGCGATGCGTGAGCAGTACCGCACCACTGTCCTCGCGGAGGAGGACCTGGCCCCCACGCCCGTCGGGCAGTTCGCCCGCTGGTTCAAGGACGCCGTGGCAGGCGGCCTGCACGAGCCCAACGCGATGGTCGTCGCCACCGCCACCCCCGACGGGCGCCCCTCCACCCGCACCGTGCTCCTGAAGTCCTATGACGAGCACGGCTTCGTCTTCTTCACCAACTACACCTCGCGCAAGGCCGCCGAGCTCACCGCGAACCCGTACGTCTCGCTGCTCTTCCCCTGGCACCAGCTGGCCCGCCAGGTCATCGTCACCGGCACCGCGTCCCGGGTCCCGCGCGAGGAGACCGAGCGCTACTTCCGCAGCCGCCCGCACGGCTCGCGCCTCGGCGCCTGGGCCAGTCCGCAGTCCGCGGTGCTCGCCTCACGGGCCGAACTGACCGCGCGCTACGAGGAGTTGGCGGCCCGCTACCCCGAGGGCAGTGATGTGCCGGTGCCCGATCACTGGGGCGGGTTCCGGGTCGCGCCGGGGAGCGTGGAGTTCTGGCAGGGGCACGAGAACCGGCTGCACGACCGGCTGCGGTACGCGCCGGAGGGCTCGGGCTGGCGCGTGGAGCGACTGGCACCCTGACCGCGGGCGCCGCTTCTGGCCCGGGCGCCTCCCGGGCACCCGTCCCGGGCACGCGGAAACCCGCGGGCTCGGGTTCCTCCGGAGAGGAGCCGGCCGGACGTACCGGCGAGCCCGCGGGTCGGTGACTGCTGGAGATTGGCCGGCGCCAGGCCGACACCGCACAAAGAGTGCGACTGGGGCGTCAGCCCGCAGTCACCTCACGCGTCCGGTTTGCGTACATCTGTCAAACCACCTCCCTTCTCGTGTGCCCCACACATTAGGCAGCGCTCCGACACCCCTCAACCCATTTATTCGCCCCCCAAGAACGCCGGGTCGAAGTGGCCGGTTGGCAACGTTGGCCGGAACGGATTTCCGCGAAGCCGGTGTGGGCTGCGTCACGTTCGAGTTGAATGATCCGACGTGCGTGACTGAGCACGTAGGCCGCGTCATGCGGCGACGACGTCCTGTAGGGGGTCCAGGATGACTGCTTCCCGGAGCGAGACCACCAGGATGACCGGCCCGGACGGGCCGGGCGCGGAGCCCGGCGGACCGCCCCTGCCCGGACCCGGCGACGACCTGCTGGCCGCGCTGCTCGACGGGATGGACGCCGCGCTCTGCGCCTTCGACGCGGACGGCGTTCTCACCCACTGGAACCGCGAGGCCGAGCGGATCCTCGGCTGGCCGGCCGAGGAGGCCGTGGGCCGGCACGGGTTCGCGGGCTGGGCGGCGCGGGCCGCCGACGCGGAGGACATCCAGGGGCGGCTGATGGCGGTGATGGACGCGCCGGGCCGCCAGGTGCACGAGTTCGCGCTGCTGCGCAAGGACGGCGGCCGGGTCCTGGTCCGTACGCAGTCGGCGGCCGTGTGGGACGCGGACGGGGCGGGCGCCGGGGTGTACTGCGCGTTCGGCGAGGTGCACGCGCAGATCGACCTGGAGCGGTCCATCGCGCTGAGCGAGGCGCTGTTCGAGGACGGCGCCTGCGGGGTCGTCCTGGTCGACGTGGACCTGCGCCCCACCGTCGTCAACGCCCGCGCCGCCCGGGCGCTCGGGGCCGCGCGCGCGAGCCTGCTCGGCCGCCCGCTCGGCGAGCTGATCGCACAGGGCGTGGAGGATCTGGAGGGCGCGCTCCAGCACGTACTGTCCGAGGGCACGCCGGCCGGGCCCGTCGAGGTGTGGGTGACGCTGCGCACCGCCGAGGGCGAGCGGCGGCGCTGCTGGCGCAACGGCTTCGTGCGGCTGTCCTCGCCGCTCGCCGAGGAGCCCGTGCCGCTGGGGGTGGGCTGGCTCTTCCAGGACGTGACCGACCAGAAGTGCGCGGAGCAGGAGGCGGACCGGCTCCGCTTCCGCTCGAGCCAGCTGCACCGGGCCGCGTGCAACGCGGCGGAGTACGAGGATCCGATGGAGGCGGTGACCTGCCACCTGGACTACGCCCTGGCCGGTTTCGCCGACCACGCGCTGGTCGACCTGGTCGTGGGGGAGCGGTTGGTACGGGCCGCCGCGACGCCCTCCGACGCGCCGGGGCCGACGGCGCTGGTGGCGGGCGGGGGCATCCCGGTGCGCTATCCCCCGGGCCACCCCGCGCTCCAGGCGGTCGACAGGACGGGGTCGGTGCGGGCCAGTGCGCGGGGGGAGGGGGACGGGTGGGCGCGGGAGCGGCAGTGGCCGCCGGACGCGGCGCACGCGCTGTGCGTGGTGCTGCGCAGCCGTGGCCGCACGCTCGGCGTCCTGACCTTCCTGCGGGGACCGTCCCGGCCGGCCTTCGAACGCCTCGACGCGACGTACGCGGAAAGCGTCGCCTCCAGAGTCGCCACCGCCACCGACCTGGCCCGCCTCTCCCCCTGACCCCGCCCTCCCGTTTGCGCCGGGCGCGGGGTGCGCTTTCGGCCGCGGGCCGTGCGTGGCTGGTCGCGCAGTTCCCCGCGCCCCTGAGTACTCGGCCCTGGCCAGCACGGGCATACCCAGCCCGTCCGGCGTTTAAGGACGGGTCTGGGGCGGTGCCCCAGGGACCCTGGCTTCAACCTCAGCCTGTCCGGCGTTTGAGGACGAGCGCCCTTCAGGCGCGAACGGGGTCTGGGGCGGAGCCCCAGGGAGCTCGGCTGCGGGCCGTGCTGGGCTGGTCGCGCAGTTCCCCGCGCCCCTGGCGGGGTTGGTGCTGGCCCGCACCGGCAACCTCAGCCTGTCCGGCGATTGAGGACGAGCGCGTTAAGCGCGATCCGGGGTCTGGGGCGGAGCCCCGGGGGCTTCGGGTGCGGGCCGTGCTGGGCCGGTCGCGCAGGTCCCCGCGCCCCTGGTGGGGTCGGTGCTGGCACGCACGGGCATACCCAGCCCGTCATGGGGGTCCCCTGCGGAGCCCCGCCGTGGGGGTCAGTGGCGGAAGAAGATGCGGTCCGCGTACTCCGTCATGACGCGGCCATTCCACTCATGCCCCCCATCAACGTTCCCCGAACGAAGAAGCGGCGGCTCGACCCCCCGAGCAACAAGCGCCTCCGCCGCCGCAGCCATCACCGCCTGCACCACCGCACTCGTAACCACCGTGGACGCCGGCGCGAACGGCGCCTCGATCCCGTCGTGGGTCAACTCCGCGTCCCCGACCCCGATCTTGCTGTCGAGCACGATGTCGCAGTGGTCGCGCAGAAACGTACCCGAGACGTGCCGCGACCGCGTCCCCTCCGCGTACGCCACCGACGTGACCCCGATGACCTTGAGCCCGAGCGCCCGCGCGTTCATCGCCATCTCCACGGGCAGCGCGTTGCGCCCGGACAGCGAGATGATCACGAGGGCGTCACCGGGCTTGGCGGGGCTGGAGTCGAGGACCGCGCCGGCCAGCCCGTCGACCCGCTCGAGCGCGGAGCCCAGCGTCGCCGGCATGACGTCGACGCCGACCACGCCCGGCACCGCGAGCAGGTTCATCAGGGCGAACCCGCCGGCCCGGTAGACCACGTCCTGGGCCGCGAGCGAGGAGTGCCCGGCGCCGAAGGCGAACAGCCGCCCGCCCGCCTCCACGGTGTCGGCGATCACCGCGCCGGCGGCAGCGATGTTCAGCGACTCCTCGTCCCGCACCCGCCCGAGCAGCCCGATCGCGGCGTCGAAGAACTGACCGGCCAGCTTGCTCTCGCTCATCGCCGAGGACCCTTTCCGGGGTGGGGGAACGACCGTGCGCCGATCACGGTGCGGTCTGTACCTTTCCCCTGTCAATACGGTGTCCACGCGCGAGCGGTCAAGCCGTCGGGACGGCGAACGCTCGCCGGGGCACGGTTGTCAGTCCGATGCGTCAGAATTGGACGAGGGCCAGCGGCACGACGTTTTTATGTCACAGCATCGAGGGGCACGTATGTCCGGACTGATCGACACCACGGAGATGTATCTCCGCACCATCCTCGAACTTGAGGAGGAGGGTGTGGTCCCCATGCGCGCCCGCATCGCCGAGCGGCTCGACCAGAGCGGCCCGACGGTGAGCCAGACGGTGGCGCGCATGGAGCGCGACGGCCTGGTGCAGGTGGCAGGGGACCGCCACCTGGAGCTGACCGACGAGGGTCGCCGCCTGGCGACGCGCGTGATGCGCAAGCACCGGCTCGCCGAATGCCTGCTGGTCGACGTGATCGGCCTGGAGTGGGAGCAGGTGCACGCGGAGGCCTGCCGCTGGGAGCACGTCATGAGCGAGGCGGTGGAGCGCCGCGTGCTGGAACTGCTGCGCCACCCGACCGAGTCTCCGTACGGCAACCCGATCCCGGGCCTTGAGGAGCTGGGCGAGAAGGCCGAGGCGGACGCCTTCCTGGAGGACGGCATCATCAGTCTGGGTGAGCTCGACCCGGGCCCTGAGGGCAAGACGGTGGTGGTGCGCCGGATCGGCGAGCCGATCCAGACGGACGCGCAGCTGATGTACACGCTGCGACGGGCGGGCGTGCAGCCCGGCTCCGTGGTGAGCGTGACGCAGTCGCCGGGCGGGGTCCTGGTGGGCAGCAGCGGCGAGGCCGCCGAGCTCGCGGCCGACGTGGCCTCGCACGTCTTCGTGGCGAAGCGCTGAGCGAACGGTTGGCGGGAGCGGGATCACCAGCCTTTACCCGCGCGGGAGTTGACGCCTGCGGGTGAAGGGGGCGGAAGCTTGCGGGAAAGGCCGGTTTCCGGCCGGAATGGCAGCGGCCGGGCGGATCGCGTGCGAGGCTGTGGCTCGAGGCATATGACCGTACGGGCGAGCGCACGGGTGAAGGCACGGGTGCGCGGCAGGGGAGAGGGGCGGCAAGGCATGACGCCTTTCGGACCACGCGTCGGACTACGCGCACCACGTGTGCCACTCGCACGACGCGCACTACCTGTGCCACGCGTACCACTCGCACCACCGGCGGCGCCCCGCCGTGCCCGGACGCCGCGGCCCGCCGGCTCGCCCGGAGAGAACGAGGGCCCCGGCGCCTTCCGGCGCCGGGGCCTGTCCTCCCCGGTGTCGACCCGGAGCCCCGAGCTCCCAGGGTCGACCCCCGCGGACCGTCTTCCCCGAGCGGCCCGCCTCCCGCAGAAGATCTCCCCTCGGCGTGAGACGTCAATCCTTGAGCGTGGTCACTCGAACGAGCGGTGTTGCCGGAGATATCTGAGTTTTCGAATAGGGGTTCGATACTCTGCCGTCAACTGACCACGCAGTGGGAGCCGTCGGGGGCTGAAGGGGGTGCCAGGCACATGGTGCGGCGCATCGATGTGACGGGGACCGGAGGGGTCCGCCTCGCGGCCTGGGAGTTCGCGGAAGCGCCCAAGGGCCGCGCGGAGGCGGACGGCGCGCCCGGGGTCCTGCTCCTGCACGGCCTGATGGGCCGCGCCTCGCACTGGGCGTCCACGGCCCGCTGGCTCGCCGAACGGCACCGCGCCGTCGCCCTCGACCAGCGGGGCCACGGCCGCAGCGACAAGCCGGCGGACGGGCCGTTCACGCGGGAGGTCTACGTGGCCGACGCGGAGGCCGCCGTCGAACAGCTGGGCCTGGCGCCGGTGACGCTCATCGGCCACTCCATGGGCGCGCTCACCGCCTGGCAGCTCGCCGCCAAGCGGCCCGATCTGGTCCGCGCCCTGGTCATCTGCGACATGCGGGCGTCCGCGCTGGGCGCGGCGTCGCAGCGGGAGTGGGAGGACTGGTTCGCGTCGTGGCCGGTTCCGTTCGCGACGCTGGCCGACGTACGCAAGTGGTTCGGCGAGGACGACCCGTGGGTGGAGCGGCCGAGCCCCGCGCGGGGCGAGTTCTTCGCGGAGGTGATGGCCGAGCGGGCGGATGGCTGGCGCCCGGTCTTCTCGCGCCGCCAGATGCTGACGTCCCGGGAGACGTGGGTGCACGACGCGCACTGGGAGGAACTGGCCCAGGTCGAGTGCCCCACGCTCGTCGTCAGGGGCCTGGACGGGGAGCTGGGCCGTGCGGAGTCCCAGGAGATGGTCCGGGTGCTGCCGCGTGGGCGGTATGCGGAGGTGGCGGATGCGGGGCACCTGGTCCACTACGACCAGCCCGCCGGCTGGCGCGAGGCGCTGGAGCCCTTCCTGACCACCCTGGCCCCGTGACCCGCCGGGGTCGCCTTCCACAGCACGAGCCGCGCCCCCACCTCGCGCAGTTCCCCGCGCCCCTGGCTGGGCCGGTGCTGGCCCGCATGGGCATACCCGTCTGGGGCGGTGCCCCCGGGGCCCTGGCTGCGGATCGTGCGTGGCCGGTCGCGCAGTTCCCCGCGCCCCTGGGCGGGGTCGGTGCTGGCCCGCATGGGTATACCCGTCTGGGGCGGTGCCCCAGGGACCTCGGCTGCGGATCGTGCTGGGCTGGTCGCGCAGTTCCCCGCGCCCCTGGGCGGGGCGGGTGCTGGCCCGCATGGGCATACCTCAGCCCGTCCGGCGTTTGAGGACGAGGCCGTTCAGGCCGATCGGGGTCTGGGGCGGAGCCCCAGGGAGGTGCGCCTTTTGACCCGGTGTACGGGCGGGCGGGTGGGCAACCGCGACGGGGTCTGGGGCGGAGCCCCAAAGGCCCTGGGCGCGGGCCGGGGGTGTTGGGGGTGGAACCCCTGGCCGGGTTGGAGGGGCCGGGCACCTCTGGGATTTCAGCCCGTGCTGACGGCCGCCAGAATCTCCGGCAACCGCCCAGCCATCCGAGGCGCGGCCACCCGCAACCCCACCCAGCACACCAGCCCCCCGTACCCCGCCCCCAGCGGCAACAGCAACCACAACGCCCCCTGCTGCCCCGCCGTATGCAGCCAGATCGCCAGCGCGATCATCGGCGCGCACAGCAGCGTCCCCACCACCACTCCGCCGAGCATCGACAGGAACGCGATGCCCCCCTGCCCCGGCGCCACGTTCCTGCGGCTGTCCTGCGGAATGGAGTACGCCAGCGTCGCCGACGCCACCGCACCCGTCGCCAGCATCGCGCCGAGCAGCGAGAGCGCGAGCCCGACCACCTCAGGCAGCGCCTCCCACGCGCCGAGCATCCCGGCCGTCACCGAGGCCACGAGCACCGTGTACGGAAGCGTCACGAGCAGCAGCGCCAACGCCCGCGCCCGCAGCTCCAGATAGGCGTCCCGGGCCGAGGTGATGGTCAGGAGCACCATCCAGAACGCCGAGGTGTCCTGCCCGAACTGGTTGTACATCTGCATGCCGAGCATGCCGGTCGCGAAGCACGCGAGGTAGACCGTGCCGGCACCCTGCAAGGCGTTGAAGACCGGCACGATCAGGCCGATCGCGAGCGAGGTGATCCACGCGGCCTTGGTCTTGGGGTCCCGCCAGGCGTACCGCAGCGTACGCAGCATGACGGTGCCGGTGCGGCCCTCGGGCAGCAGCGAGCCGAGCCCCCGGCGCCCGGACTTGTCGCGGGAGGCGTCGGCGGCGGCGAGCGTCGATCCGTCCGGCGTGGTCATCAGCTTCACGAGCGAGCGCTGCCAGGCGTACAGGAGCAGCCCCAACGCGGCCAGAGAGATGAGGAGTTGGACGCCGGCGCGCCCGTACGCCCCCTCGCTCGCCGCGTCCACCGCGCCGATCGCCGAGGCCGGCGGCAGCCAGCGCACCACGTCACCGGCCGGCCGGAGCGCGGACAGACCGCCGGAGTCCCCGAGCCGCCGCATGCCGAAGTTCACGAACTGCATGCCGACCGCGACGATCAGGCCGCTCAGGACCGCGAGGTCGCGCCCTTTGCGGGAGGTCAGCAGCCGGGTGTTGGCGGCGGCCACGGCCCGGGCGAGCGCGACGCACACGAGCAGTGCCAGCGGTACGGCGAGCACCGCGACCAGGACCGCGCCCGTCCCGTGTGCGACCGCGAGCACCGAGCCGAGTACCAGGCAGAGCGTGAACAGCGGCCCGATCCCGACCAGGGAGGCCACCAGCAGCGCGCCGACGAGCGGACGCGGCCGCAGGGGCAGCATGACGAGCCGGGTCGGATCAAGCGTCTCGTCGCCGCTCGGGAAGAACAGCGGCACGACCGCCCAGCCCACCGCGACCAGGGCCACGGCGAGCACCGCGAGGGTGGCGGCGTCGGGGTTGCCGCGCAGCATGACAAGGCCGAGCAACTGGAGCGCCGCGAAGAGCAGTGCGAGGACGGCGGAGGTGATGAAGGCGGCTCGGCGGCCGCCGGACTGGCGCAGCCCGTTCTTCAGGAGCGACAGCTTGAGCCGGACGACGACCGGGGTCAGGGCGGAGGTGTTCATCGGCTGCCACCGCCGAGCCAGTCGAGGGAGGCGCCCGCGTCACGGCCGCGCGCGCCGACGAGTTCGAGGAACGCGCTCTGCAACGAGGAGGCGTCCCCGCGCACCTCGGCCAGGGTGCCCTGGGCGCGGATGCGGCCCGCCGCCATCACCGCGACCCAGTCGCACAGCGACTCGACGAGCTCCATGACGTGGCTGGAGAAGACGACGGTGGCACCGGAGCCGGTGTAGCGCTCAAGGACGCCCCGGATGGTCTGCGCGGACACCGGGTCCACGCCCTCGAACGGCTCGTCCAGGAAGAGGACTTCGGGGTTGTGCAGCAGGGCCGCCGCCAGCCCGATCTTCTTGCGCATGCCGGTCGAGTAGTCGACGACAAGCTTGTGCTGGGAGCCCGCGAGGTCGAGGATGTCGAGGAGCTGGGCGGCCCGCTTGTCGACCTCGGCGCCGGGCAGTCCGCGCAACCGGCCGCAGTAGCCGAGCAGTTCACGCCCGGAAAGCCGCTCGAACAGGCGCAGACCCTCCGGCAGTACGCCGATGCGGGACTTGACCGCGACCGGGTCGCGCCACACGTCGTGCCCGACGACCTCGACCTTGCCCTGGTCGGGCCTGAGCAGCCCGGTCACCATGGACAGCGTCGTGGTCTTGCCCGCTCCGTTCGGCCCGACCAGACCGATGAACCTGCCCGCCGGCAGCTCCAGATCGACGCCCGCGACCGCGACCTGCTCGCCGAATCTCTTCCACAGCCCCTGAACGCGGACGGCGGGCGGCGCCGTCCGCGCTCCGCCCGCCGTGTCCGCCGTTCCCGCTTCCGACTGGTCCGGCATGGTGAAGCCCCTTCGTCCCCGTGATGGTGTCTTCCCCACCATAGGAGCCGGGGCGTCGTCCGCCCTAGGGCCGGCGGTCCCTGGCGTCGGCGGCCTCGCGTCCGCAGGCGTAGGCGAGCGGGCTGATCAGCTCCTCCGCGTCCGGCAGCCAGCGGTTGGCGGGGGTGGGGCGGCACGCCCACTGCACCGCGCCCGATCCCCCGACCCGGGTCGGCGGCGCCGCCACGTAGTCGCCCTCGCCCCGGGTGACCAGGTCGACCGAGGCGGGCGACCACCCCAGCCTCCGTACGAGATCCGGCACTTTGGCGCCCGCGCCCGGCAGCACGAAGAACAGCATCCGGCGCTCGGGCGTGCGGGTGACCGGGCCGAGCGTGAGCTCCATCCGCTCCATGCGGGCCAGGGCGAGGAAGCCGGCCGACTCGGACACGTCGATGGCGTCGAAGGTGCGCCCGGTGGGAAGCAGGATGGAGGCCTTGGGGTGCTTGGACCACATGCGGCGGGCGGCGACCGCGCTGCCGGTGGCCTGCGTCGCCCAGTCGGGCCGCGCGGGGTGCGCACCCGGCTTCGGGCACGCCGTGTCACCACAGGAACAGCGCTCGACCCCGTGGTCGGCTTCGAGGAAGGCGCCGGGGAAGACGTCCCAGTGCCGCTCCTCCGCGTACCGTACGGCGCTGTCCAGGAGCTGTTCGCCGCGCTGTTGGGGGATCCGCGCGGATTCCGTGTCCGTGTCCGTACCCGTTCCCGTACCCGTGCCTGTGCTGGTTTCTTCCACGACGCACTCAACTGTGGCCACCACCGCGGGTTACGGGCGTGGCGGCCGTGGGATCAGCGGTGTCGCTCCCGCATATGGGGCGCATGGGTGCATGGGCGGGGGCGCGCGTGCGGCTCCGCATCGGTGAGGGGGTAGCCATATGCGGGGAAGCAACCGGGAATGGTGACAATGACGCCATATTCCGGATTCCCCTCGTTTCTCTGCATATTCGCAGGGCAAAGATCAGGGTGCTGATCACAGCCGCACCAGGGGGTTCACATGGCAGCCAGGCCTCTCGTCGCCCGCCAGCCCAACGAGCGACTTCAGACGCTCATTCAGGAAGCCGGATGCTCCAACGCCGGTCTCGCCCGCAGGGTGAACATGGTCGGCGCGGAACGCGGTCTCGACCTCCGTTACGACAAGACGTCCGTGGCGCGGTGGTTGCGCGGACAGCAGCCCAGGGGGAGGGCGCCCGGCATCATCGCGGAAGCGCTCGGCCGCAAACTGGGCCGTACGGTCACGATCGACGAGATCGGGATGGCCAACGGCAAGAACCTCGCGTCGGGGGTGGGGCTCCAGTTCTCGCCCACCGTGCTCGGCGCGATCGAGCAGGTCTGCGAGTTGTGGCGCAGCGACGTGGGGCGCCGCGACTTCCTGTCCGGTTCCACCGTGGCGGCCTCGGCGCTCGTCGAGCCGAGCCGCGACTGGCTGATCACCGGCACCGACAGCCAGGTCGCGCGCAGCGCGGGACAGCGGGTCGGCGGGGCCGACGTCGAGGCGGTCAAGGCGATGACGTCCGCGCTCGTCGACCTGGACCACCGGTTCGGTTCCGGCCATGTGCGGCCGGTCGTCGTCCACTACCTCAACAGCGTCGTGTCGGGGCTGCTCGCCGGGTCCTACCGGGAGTCCGTGGGGCGGCAGTTGTTCGCCGCGGTGGCCCGGCTCACCGAACTCGCGGGGTACATGGCCATCGACACCGGCCAGCCGGGTCTCGCCCAGCGCTACTACATCCAGGCGCTGCGGCTCGCCCAGGCCGCCGACGACCGGGGTTACGGCGGCTATGTGCTCGCGGCCTCCATGAGCCACCTGGCCGCCCAGCTCGGCAATCCGCGCGAGATCGCCCAACTGGCGCGCGCCGCACAGGAAGGAGCGCGCGGCCGCGTCACACCGCGCGCCGAGGCGATGTTCTACGCCGCCGAGGCGCGCGGGCACGCGCTGCTCGGCGACGCGCGCACCTGCCAGGCCGTGGCGGGCCGCGCGCTCACCGCGCTGGAATCGGCGGACCCGGACTCGGGCGACGACCCGCCCTGGATCGCGCACTTCGACCACGCCTACCTCGCCGACGAACTCGCGCACTGCCACCGGGACTTGGGGCAGGCGGACGCCGCGGCCCGGTGTGCGCGCGAGTCGCTGGCCGGCCACCCCGAGACGCGCGCGCGGCGCCGCGCCATCGGGCTGATCCTGCTGGCCACCGCGCAGGTGCAGCAGCGCGAGGTCGAGCAGGCGTGCGCGACGGGCACCCGGGCGGTGGACCTGCTGTCCACGCTGCGCTCCAACCGGGGCGCGGACTACCTGGAGGACTTCCAGGAGCGGCTTGAGCCGTACGCGGACGAACCGGCGGTGCGGGAGTTCGGGGAGCGCCTGGAGGTGCAGGCAGCCTGAGCGCGTGACGTCAAGGGCGCCTGAGCAGGGGGTTGTGGGAGGGCTTGGCAAGGGCGTGGGGGGACCCGGTAGCGTGAACCGACGATTCCTAGGTCCACGTACAGGAGTTCCGGTGACGCAGCAGAGCCGACAGGGTGACGAGCCGCAGCATCCGGCTGTGCGGCCCGTGCACGAGGGTGTCGTGCTGCCCGCCGACCAGAGCGCTCCCCACGCCGGGGAGCCGCTGCCCGCCCCGACCGGAGCCCAGTCGTGGGAGCAGCCCTGGGGCCCCCAGGGCCAGGCCTCGCCGCCGCCCGCCGCGCCCCCTCGGGGGCCGGCCACCTTCGGGCAGCCGCTGCCGCCCGAGAGCGGTGGCCGCGACGCGGAGGCGACGCGGTTCATCCCACCGGTGCCGGGCGGTCACGGCGGTCACGGGGGTCACGGCGGCTCGGGTGACGCCACCCAGTACCTGGCGCCCGTCCCGGCCGGGTCCGGGGACTCAGAGGCGACGCAGTACATCGCTCACGCGCCGGGCGGCGCCGGGGCCTTCGGCGGCGAGGCCACGCAGTTCATCGCGCCCGTGCCGGGTGGTCACGGCGGCCACGGCGGTCACGGCGGCTCGGGTGACGCCACGCAGTACCTCGCGCCGGTCCCGGGCGGTTCCGGGGACTTCGAGGCGACGCAGTTCATCGCGCCGGTGGCGGGCGACGGACCCGGCGCCCCGGGCGGTCCGGGCGGCGAGGCCACGCAGTACCTCGCCCCCGTCCAGGGCGGCGCGGGCGCGCTGCCGCCCGAGCACTCCGGCGGCCCAGCCCACTTCCCCGGCGCCCAGGGCCCCGGCCGAGGCGCGGACCCTACCCAGGTCATGGCGCCCGTGCCGGCGGCCCCGCAGGACGCCCCGTACGGGATACGGCCGGGCGAGCCGGGCGAGCGGCAGCCCCCGGCCGAGTTCGACAGCCTCTTCCGGGCGGACGGCTCGCCCCAACAGGGCGCCGAGAGCGCGCAGTTGCCCCGATTCGGCCCCTCCGTGCCCCTCAACCGGCAGCAGCAGAGCCCCTACCAGCCGCCGCAGCCGCAGTTCGGCGCGCAGCCCCCGCAGCACGACCCGGCCGGGCAGCACTCCGCGTACGAGCCGGATCCGCCCCGGCGCAAGGTACCGGTCGGGCTCATCGCCGGTGTGGTCGTGGGCTGCGCCGTCATCGGGCTCGGCGCGGGCGCCCTGCTGAGCGGCGGCGACACGAAGGACGACAAGCAGCCCGCGGGCGTCAGCTCGCCCGTCAACGGCGCCACCGGCGCCAAGGGGGACGACGCCGACCCGGCCAAGGCGCAGGCCCAGGCGCTCGACAAGGTGCTCGCCGACAGCGGCAGCAGCCGCGACGCGGTGATCGGCGCGGTCGCCGACATCCGCAAGTGCGACAAGCTCGACCAGGCGTCCTCCTCGCTGCGCGGCGCCGCCAAGCAGCGCGGCGACCTGGTGACCCGGCTCGGCGCGCTCTCCCTGGACAAGCTGCCCGACCACGACAAGCTGGCGGCGGCGCTCAGCAAGGCCTGGCAGTCCTCGGCCGCCGCCGACAACCACTACGCGGCGTGGTCCGACGCGGTCGCCGCCGACAACGGCAAGGGCTGCAAGGACGGCCACGCCAAGCGCACCAAGGACGCGGGCGAGGGCGACAAGGCGAGCGGCGAGGCGACGAAGTCCAAGCAGGAGGCCTCCGGGCTCTGGAACGCGATCGCCACCAAGTACGGCCTCACCAAGCGCGGCGCCACCCAGCTCTAGGGCGCCGCCCGGGGGCGCGGACCGCCGCCCGGGGGCGCGGACCAGCGCCCCGCCCCGCCCGGCTCAGCCGTTGGCGGCGGACGCCTCCAGGGTCGAACTCACGTCGGTGAAGCCCTTCTTGACGGCGACCAGCCGCCCCTCGCGCACCACCTGGAAGGTGACCTGGCGGTTGATGATGCGCGGGAAGTCCGCGGCCGCGAGCATGTCCTCGAAGCGCCAGCGCAGCACGGGCGTGAGGCCACCGGTGTCCACGGTGACGCCCTTGTTGAGCGCGCGCACCAGATCGACGGCCCGCACGGAGTCCTTGTGCAGGGACTCCACCACCGTCTTCAGGGCGGTGTAGGCGATCCACGTCGTCTGCACCCCGGCGTCGGCGGCGTCGATCGCGTCGTCCCCGAAGGCGTGCTCCCTGATGACCTTCTTCATCGGCTCCCAGCGCGGATCGTCGGACTCCGGGTACCAGCCGGTGACGTACGCGCCCTCGAAGGGGCCGTCCTTGCCGCCGGTGCGGTCGAGCAGCGGCTGGCCGACCGAGCCGATGACGGACGCCACCCGAGGCAGCTGCCCGTCGCTCGCCACGCGCCGGAAGGAGTCGAAGAACGTCTCGGTGCGGTCGCCGAGCACGGCCGTCACACAGCCCCTGCCCGCCTTCTGCCCCGATCCCTTGCGTCCGGCGCCGCTGTCCGCCGCCCCCGCCCGTTCGAGCGCCCGGCGCGCCTCCGCGGTGTAGTCGCCCGCGTCCTCGGCGGTGGGGATGTCGGCGGCCGCCTCGTGGTGCGCGGCGAGCAGCCCGGCGTTGAGCAGCGTGGGCAGGACGTCACCGGCGAGGGTGTCGGGCCGTACCAGGGAGACCGGCCCGCACTCGGCGGCGAGCTGCTGCCCGCTGCCCGCGATGAGCGCGGCCTGGCCGCCGTTGACGGGGTAGGAGAGCGCGCTGGTGAACTCGCGGTCGGAGATGCCGTATCCCCCGAGGTAGGGGATGCCGGCGACTTCGAGCGGGGGGATGAAGGCGTTGTCGTACTGGCTGTAGGAGCCGACGACGGCGACCGCGTGCTCCTTCACCGCGCGCCGCGCGCAGTCGGACGCGCCGTCGTCGGTGTTGTGCTCGTTGCAGGTGAGCACGGTGAGCCGGTGGCCGTCGATGCCGCCGGCCGCGTTCACCCAGCGCGCGAAGGCCTCGGCCATGGCGGGCATGCCGGGGGCGTTGGTGGCGGAGGTGCCGTCGGGGGCCCAGGTCATGACGGTGATGGGCTCCCTGGAGCCCCCCGAGACCCCAGGGAGCACACCGCAGCCGGCCAGCAGGGCGGCGCCCACCGCCGAGCACGTGACGAACACGGTGGCCGTCGTGCCGGACGAACGCGCCGGGCCCGGCCGGGCCGACGAGCTGATCGAGCGGCGGGGCCGGTCCGGACCCCCACGGCGCCGCCATCCGTAACCGGTCATGGGCCCGCACCCTTCCGGGCCAGGGGTAACGCAGTTGTGAGCGTGCCTCAACGCAGGGTGAGGAACGGGTGAATTGCGGGGGCCGATCGAGCGGACGTCGGGGGGAACGTACGATCGAAAACGTGCAGCAAGGTTCAGCAGGCTCTTCCCGTCGCGGCCGTCGCTCCTCCACCATGGGCGGCATGCCGTTGAATGACATGCCGTGGTGGCGCTGGCGTACGCACGTACGGTCCGCGCTGCACATGCTCTCCGACCCCGTCTTCCACGAGGAGACCTGGCTGGCCGGGCGCGAAGGGTTCGGGGACGTCACCGACGCCGTGTACCGGCTCGTCGAGGACACCTGGCTGGACAACTGGTCGGCGGAGAAATACGTCGGCACGATCTTCCGCGACTCCGGGGAGGCGGCCCTGGTGGACGCCGCCGTGCTGCGGGTCCTGCGGATCATGCACCAGGTCGGCGCGGACGCCCCGGTCTCCGCCTACCTCGCCCACGAGGCCTGGCCGGAGGCCGTGCGGGCGGCGCGCGAGGCGCACGTACGGCTCGCGGAGAGCGACGGCGAGGACCCCGACGCGCCGCCGCGCTCGCTCGACGTGCTGAGGATCCTGACCCGCTCGGCCTGATCCGTTCCGCCCGGGGCCCGAGGGGTCCGGATCCTGGTCGGCCAGGAGCCGGAGGGCGCTGGTGTGGCATCCTTCCTGGATGACTGACCAGTACGTCCTCACGCTCTCCTGTCCGGACAAACAGGGCATCGTGCATGCCGTGTCGAGCTATCTGTTCATCACGGGCTGCAACATCGAGGACAGTCAGCAGTTCGGCGACCGTGACACCGGTCTGTTCTTCATGCGCGTCCACTTCTCGGCCGAGGCCCCGGTGACCGTCGACAAGCTGCGCGCCAGCTTCGCCGCCGTCGGCGACTCCTTCCAGATGGACTGGGGGATCCACCGCCCCGAGGAGCGGATGCGGATCATCCTGATGGTGTCGAAGTTCGGACACTGCCTCAACGACCTGCTGTTCCGCGCGCAGTCGGGCGCGCTGCCCGTGGAGATCGCGGCGGTCGTCTCCAACCACACCGACTTCGCCGAGCTCGTCGCCTCCTACCACGTGCCCTTCCACCACATCCCGGTCACCAAGGACACCAAGGCCGCGGCCGAGGCGCGCCTGGTGGAGCTCGTGCGCGAGGAGCGGGTGGAGCTGGTGGTGCTCGCCCGGTACATGCAGGTGCTCTCGGACGACCTGTGCAACCGGCTCAGTGGCCGGATCATCAACATCCACCACTCGTTCCTGCCGAGTTTCAAGGGCGCCAAGCCCTATCACCAGGCGCACGCGCGCGGCGTGAAGCTGATCGGCGCGACCGCGCACTATGTGACGGCCGACCTCGACGAGGGGCCGATCATCGAGCAGGAGGTGGAGCGCGTCGCGCACGACGTCACTCCCGCCCAGCTCGTCGCGATCGGCCGCGACGTGGAGTGCCAGGCCCTCGCGCGGGCGGTGAAGTGGCACGCCGAGCACCGCATCCTGCTCAACGGGCGCCGTACGGTCGTCTTCGCCTGACGCGGCGCCCGGCGGCGGGGGCGGGGGCGGACGGGCGCGGCCTTCGGCCCCGGGCCGCGCCCCCGCTCACAGCCGGCTCAGTGACGCGGCCGCGAACAGGACGTCGCTGATGGCTTCGCGGTCGCCCAGCTGACCGGCCGCCGCCTCCTCGGGCGGTACGTGGCCCGCGGCCAGCTTGCAGAACTCCACGCCGTCCAGGGCCACATGGGCCACCTCGTGCGCGGGCGAGGCCAGGGCGGCCGGCGAGTCGAGCGCGATGTGCCAGTCGCCGCCGCCCACGCCCTCGATCTCCAGACGCAGCGAACGCCCCGGGGAGCCCGCCGCGACAAGCCCGCGCGGCGGCGAGGCGAGCCCGGCCCTGCGGCGGCCCGCGAGCGTGGCGGGCAGGACCCGTACCGCCAGGTCGATCATGCGGTGCAGATGCGCGCCGGACGGCGGATCGTAGGGATAGTCCACGGCATCGGCGATGTCACCCGCGTGGATCCAGCACTCGAAGGCCCGGTCCAGCATCGCGTCCCGCACCGGCAGGGCGAACTCCCCACAGGCGACGTCCGGTTCGGCCGAGCCGCCGCCCGCGAAGGACACCGTGCGGATCAGCGTGTGGGACTGCTCGCGCCAGGGCTCGCGGACCGTGCGGGTCAGCGGGTACCGCGCGGCCCGCCACAGTGCCTCGGTGCGCGCGGTGGGCCCGGCCGCCGACGCCGCGTCCTCGGGGTCCATCGGCACCGGCTCGTCAAGACCGAGCGCGGTGGCGACCATCGCGTCGACGGTCATCAGATGCCCGATGACCCCGGCGACCGTCGTCCTGCGGCTGGCCGGCCGGTCGTCCTCGAACCATTTCAGGCGCACCGGCGCGTGCCATTCGGCGTCCCCGAAGTCGTTGAGCAGCGCGTCGAGCCGGGCGGTCTCGGCGTCGTACGGCGCCGCCCAGGCCGGCACCGGGATACGGGCCGGACGCCGGCCCAGGCAGTTCTCCAGGACGCGGGCGCGCAGCATCGGGTCCAGGTCGAGGCTCCGCTCGGCCTGGAGCAGGCCCACCGCGTCCCGCAGCCGCAGCGCCTCGTCCGCGCAGGGCGCGCACTCGGTGAGGTGCGCTTCCACGGCGTCGGTCTCCTCGGCGGAACACGCGGCGAGCGCCCAGGCCCCGAGCAGCGACTTGAGCACGGTGTGCGAGGGCGGCCCCTGGCTCACGCCCAGGCTCTTGGCCCCGATCCCGGCGTCGGCCACGCCCCCGGCCCCGGCGTCCGCCTCGGCCCGCGCGGGGGCGGGCTCCTGAGCGCGGCCGGGCCCCGGGTCATCGGCCCGCACCGGGGCGGCCCCCGCCCCGGCGTCCGGATCGCGCGGTGCGGGGACGAACGTGCCGGGGCCCGTGAGGTCGTCGCCGGCCGAGCGCGGTGCCGGTATGCGCGGGGTGTGCCCGTCGTCGGGCACCGGCTCGCCCTGCTCCATGGGCCCGGTCACAGCGCCCGTCCGTATCCGGGCGGCGCGGCTCCCTGCGGCGGCCGGGTGTTGGCCGAGGACAGCAGCTGAAGCCCGAGCCGCAGGCGCC
The DNA here is from genome assembly GCF_042869775.1 of Streptomyces sp. NPDC006711. Taxonomy (NCBI): domain Bacteria; kingdom Bacillati; phylum Actinomycetota; class Actinomycetes; order Kitasatosporales; family Streptomycetaceae; genus Streptomyces; species Streptomyces sp. NPDC006711. The sequence goes on along the minus strand of NZ_JBIAGO010000001.1, from coordinate 119,309 downwards.
GGCGCGCCTCGTCCTCGGTGATGCTGAGGTCGGCGGCCGCCTGCCGGTAGTCGCGGCGCTGGAAATAGGCCAGCTCAAGGGCGGCCCGCAGCGGCGCGGGCATGGACGTCACGATGTAGTCCGCGCGCGCCGCCGCCGACGCGCGCCGCACCTTCAGCTCAAGCTCCTCCGTCGAGCACCCGCCCTCGCCGCACGAGGACGCCTCCGCCTGGCGCAGCCGCCGCACGGCCTGGCGCTGGGTGAGCTTGGCGACCCAGGACCGCATCGAGCCCAGCTTGGGATCGTAGGCGTCCGGGTTCTCCCAGACGTAACCGAAGACCTCGCGGGTGATCTGGTCCGCCGCGTCCTCGTCGCTGAGCACGCGCTGGGCGAGGCTGTGCACCAGGGAGGCGAACCGGTCGTAGAGCTCACCGAGCGCGGCCGCCTCGCCGCGCGCGAGCCGCTGCTGCATCCGGCGGTCCCACCGAGGTGGTGCGTCCTTCGGCATAGGCTCCCCCACCCTGTCGTCCGCGTGCTGTGCCCCTGTGCGCCCGTCTGTGCGTACCTACGAATGTAATGCGACGGGCTGACAATGCGCGGAGGTTTGCGCCAAGTGCGCCCCCGACGAGCCAGTTGGTGGTAATGGCCGCGTTTCGCGTGGGTGGGCATGGGCAGCCGCGCCTGGGGGGACAGGGCAGCACAGAGAGGGACCAGTGGCGTGACGCTGAGAGTGGACGAGTCCGAGCAGGGCACGTGGACGGTGCTGCGGGTCAGCGGTGAGCTGGATCTGGTCACCTCGCCCCGACTGCGCCGCCAGGTGCACGAGGCGGTCGCCGAGGGCCGCAGGGATCTGGTCCTCGACCTGTCGGGGGTGCGTTTTTGCGATTCGAGCGGTGTGGGCGTGCTCATCGCGGCGCGCCGCCTGATGCGTTCCTGCCAGGGCCGGCTCCGGCTGATCCTGCCGGCCCGCGGCGCCCTGGACGGCAGCCATGTGAACAAGGTGCTCGCCGCGCTGGGTGTACGCCGGCTGTTCGCGGTGTACGGGGACGTGAACTCCGCCTCCGACGACCTGGCCGAACCCCTCTCCGCGTAAGCCGGACGCGGCGACGCGGGCCCCCCAGCGCCGCAGCGCCGCCGTCCCCCGCCCGTGGCACACGTCGCCGTATCCCCCGCGCGCGGGCACCAGGAGTCGTACGCTCTGGCCATGGCCAGTATGGACAGCCCAGACAGCGCAGCAGGTCCCGACAGCGGCGAGTACGAGCGGAGGGTGGCGGCCCGCTTCGCCTCCTTCGACCAGGACGGCAACGGCTGGATCGACCGCGAGGACTTCTCGACCGCGGCGGCGGCCCTGCTCGCCGAGTTCGGCACGACCGCCCGCTGCGACAAGGGGCAGGCCCTGTACGGCGGCGCGGAGGCGCTGTGGCAGGGGCTCGCCGGGATCGCGGACGTGGACGGCGACCAGCGGGTCACGCGCAAGGAGTTCGTGGGGGGCGCGCTCAAACGGCTGCGGGACCGCACCAGCGGCTTCACCGAGATCGCACGCCCCTTCCTGCACGCCGCGTTCGCGGTGGCCGACACGGCGGGCGCCGGCACGGTGGCCGTGGCCGACGCCGAGCGCGCGCTGCGGGCGCTCGGCGTCGAGCCCGGGGTCGCGGCGGAGGTCGCCGTGACCCTGGACAAGGACGCCGACGGCCGCGTCACGGAGCCGGACGCGGTGGCCGCCTTCGCCGCCTACTTCACGACGATGCCCTGAGCGGGGGCCGCGCCCGGTTCGGCCCGGACCCGGGGCGCGGAGGTCAGTGCCAGTTCCAGTCGATCAGGGTGCGCAGCGTGTCCGCGTGGAAGTCGGGGAAGTCCATCGGGACGACGCCCAGATGGGTCCGCTCGCTCAGGCGCGCGTTCAGATAGCCCTGCACGCCCGGCATGATCGCGTCCGCGTTGACCTTGGGCCAGCCGCCGCCCGCGTAGCTGGTGAAGTTGATGTACAGCTGCGCGGAGTCCTGGTCGTAGAAGGCGTTGTCGAACTGCTGGGTGACCTTGGCGGTCTTCTTCGACGGCCAGGACAGGCCCTGGTAGACGTCCTGGAGCTTGATGTACTGGTTGGACAGGAAGTCGTTGTCGCCGCCGGGCCATTGGAGCACCGGCCAGTCGTTGTCGAACTGGGCGATGAGGACGATCTTCCCGCGTGCCTCACCGAGCGTGGGCACCCGGTCGGTGAGCAGGAAGCGGGAACGCCAGCCCTTCTGGTCCAGATAGACGTTCAGTACGTTCTTGAAGTTGGCGCCGACCTCGTTCTTGGTCCCGCTCTCCTTCTTCAGCCGCATCAGCAGGACTTCACCGGGGTGGCTGTCGAGGAAGGCCGCGCTCTGGGTCAGGACGTCGCCGAACGTCATGCCCTGGTAGTAGCCGGCGTGGTAGATCCCGAACGCGTCGTCGAGATGGCCCTGGAGCCCGTTGGCCCGGATGTCGAAGAACCGGATGCCCTCCTGCAACTGCTGGGTCAGACCCCAGTTCTGGGTGTGCGACCACTCGGTGCCGTTGTTCGGGTCGGTGCAGCACGAGTCATGGGTGCCGGGGATGGTCATCCGCAGCAGGGAGAGGCTGTCGGGCAGCGCGGCCATCCAGTGGGCCGGGTCCGCGCTCGCGCGGGGGCGCACGGCGGCGCGCGCGGTGCCGGGCAGGAGCGCGGCGGCGGAGACCGCGCCGGCGCCGAGTATGAGGTGTCTGCGAGTGAGTTCCATCGGTCCGTCCTTGGGGGAGAGCGGCAGGGCCACCCCAGAGGGGTGGCGGGCCCCAGGGTCATGCCCCGCCGAACCGCCGGCGCAACGTGGATTTCACCACCTTCCGCAGCGTCTCGTTCCTCGGCAGCGCCTCCACTACCTCAAGCCGCTCGGGCAACTTGTGCGCCGAGAGCCCCTGGGCCCGCAAGTGCGCAGTGATCCCGGCGAGCGTCAACTCCCGTGTGCCCGGCGGCTGTTCGACGACCGCGCACACCAATTCCCCCCGCTCGGCGTCCGGCAGGCCTATCACAGCGGCGTCCCCCACGTCCGGGTGCGTGTGCAGCAGGTCCTCGATCTCCTTCGCCGAGATGTTCTCGCCCTTGCGAATGATGATGTCCTTGATCCGCCCGGTCAGGACGAGGTGCCCCGACTCCCGCACGTGCCCCACGTCCCCGGTGAGCAGGAACCCGTCCGCGTCGAAGGCCGCCCTCGACTGGGCGGGGTCGAGATAACCCCGGCACACGGCGTCGCCGCGCAGCCGCACCTCGCCGTCCACCCCGGGCGCGAGCGGCCCGCCCGCCCGGTCGGTGACGCGGATCTCCATGCCGGCCGGGGGCCGGCCCTCGGTGGCGGCCAGGTTCTCGGGGGTGTCCTCGGGGTCGCCCATGGTGATCATCGGGACCTCGGTCATGCCGTACCCGTGGGTGAGCTGTACGCCCATCTCGCGTACGACCGCGTGGTAGACCTCCGGCGGCTTCGGCGCCCCGCCGCCCGCGAGCAGCCGCAGGGTGGGGATGATCCGCTCACCGGGCCGCTTGCGCTGCTCGGCCAGGAACATCGAGTAGAACGCGGTCGAGCCGCCGGCCACGGTGACCCCGTGGCGCCGGTACTCCGCCAGCGCGTCCGGCAGCGCGAAGTGTTCGAACAGGACGGCGGGGAAGCCGTGGAGCAGCAGCATCACGGTGTAGTCGGGCCCGGCTATGTGGGCGAAGGGGAACGCCATGGAGCCGACGTCGGCCTCCGACAGGCGCAGGGCGCCCGCCAGGCACGAGCCGCCCGCGATCAGCGAACGGTCGGTGTGCAGCACGCCCTTGGGGTCGGACGTCGTCCCCGACGTCCAGTAGATCCACCGCACGGACGTACCGTCCCGTGGCGCCGGCGGCAGCACCCCCGGGTCGCCGTCGGGCAGGTGGTCGTACGCCTCGAACACGCCCCGCGCGCCGAGCCGGCGTGCCATCGCGGTGTGGTCGAAGCCGCGCCAGACGCCGGGCACCGCGAAGAACTCCGCCCCGGACTCCCGCAGCGCGAAGCCGGCCTCGCGGTCGCGGGAGAAGGGGATCAAGGGCGACTGCACCGCGCCGAGCCGGGCGAGCGCGAACGACAGGATCACCGTCTCGATACGGGTCGGCAGCTGCCAGGCCACCACGGTCCCGGGCCGCACTCCCATGCCGTACAGGCCGGCCGCCGCCCGCTCGCAGCGCTCGCGCAGGGCGCCGAAGGTGAGGACGCGGTCGCCCTGGAGCAGAGCCGGACGCCGAGGGGTGAGTGCGGCGCGGCGCTCGATCAGCTCCCAGAGCGTGCGCGAGGACTCCAGTGCCTGTGCGGTGCCGGTCACGACGCTCATGTCCGCCCCTAACTGACGTACCGTCAGATCTGCGCAGAGCGTAGGCCCCCACTCCTTGCTGGTCCAGAGGCGCGGAGGCTAGCCTGCTGCCTGACGGCCCATCAGGTCAGCGGAGGAAATCCCCATGACTGAACTGCCCGGACTGACTGAACTGCCCGAACCGCGCGTGTCCGGACTGCCGCGCGCCATGGCCCCCGGCACCGCCCACGCCCGCTGATGGACCTCACCTACACTGAGGAGGAAGAGGCCTTCAGGTCCCGCCTGCGTGACTGGCTCGCGAAGGCGCTGCCCCGGCTGCCGCCCAGGCCCGACCCGTCCGACTGGCCGGCCCGCAGGGCGTACGACACGGGCTGGCAGCGGATGCTGTACGACGCCGGGTACGCGGGGCTGCACTGGCCCGTGGCGGCCGGGGGGCGGGGCGCCACGCCCACGCAGCACCTCATCTACCTGGAGGAGACCGAGAGGGCGGGCGCCCCCTACGTGGGCGCGAACTTCGTCGGGCTGCTGCACGCGGGCCCCACCATCGCCGCCGAAGGCACCCCCGAACAGCGGGCCCGCTGGCTGCCGCCGGTACTGCGCGGCGACGAGATCTGGTGCCAGGGCTTCAGCGAACCCGACGCGGGCTCCGACCTGGCCGCGCTGCGCACCCGGGCGGTCCGCGACGGCGACGACTACGTGGTGACGGGCTCGAAGATCTGGACCTCGCACGCCGAAGTCGCCGACTGGTGCGAGCTGTTGGTGCGCACCGCGCCCATCGACGCGTCCGTGCCCAAGCACCGGGGCATCACCTGGCTCGCCCTGCCGATGGACGCGCCCGGCATCACGGTCCGTCCGCTGCGCACCCTGGCCGGCTCGGCGGAGTTCGCCGAGGTGTTCCTGGACGAGGTGCGGGTGCCCGTCGCCCACCGGGTCGGCGCGGAGAACGACGGCTGGCGGGTCACCATGGTGACGCTGGCCTTCGAACGCGGCACGGCCTTCGTGGGGGAGGTGGTCGCCTGTCGCAGGACGCTGACCGAACTGGCCGCGACCGCCAAACGCAACGGCGCCTGGGACGACGACGAGACCCGACGCCAACTGGGCGCCCTGCACGCCGAGTTCACGGCGTTGTGGCGGCTCACCCAGTGGAACGTGAGCGCGTCCACACGCGCCGGCGGCGCCCCGGGGGTCGGCGGTTCCGTCTTCAAGCTCCGCTATTCGCACGCACGTCAGGAGCTGTACGAAACCGCGGCCCGCGTCCTTGGGCCCGACGCGCTCGACCTCGGCCGCGCCCTGACCCTGGACCGGCTCTCCTCGCTCTCCTACACGATCGCCGCCGGCACCTCGCAGATCCAGCGGAACATCGTCGCCGAGCGCATCCTCGGCCTCCCCAAGGGGCGCTGATGGACTTCCAACTCACTGCGGAGCAGCGGGCGTTGCAGGCGGCCATGCGCGACCTCCTGGCGGCGCGCCTGGACCACGCGGCGCTGCGCGCGGCCGTGGAGCGGCCCGCGCTCGACCGGGAGCTGTGGAGGGCGCTGGGGGAGGCGGGCTTCTTCGCGCTGCGGCTGCCCGAGCGCGAGGGCGGCGTCGGCCTCACGCTCGCCGACGCGGCACTCGTGTTCGAGGAGGCGGGACGGGCCCTGCTGCCCGGCCCGCTGGTGGCGACCCATCTGGCCGCCGGCACCGAACCCGGCGCGGCCACCGGGGAGTCCGTGGTGACCCGGGTGGACGGCCCCCTCGTCGGCTGGCTCGCGGAGGCCGACCACGTCCAGGGGGACGCCGAGGGCGCCGTCGCGCTGCGTTCGGTCGACCCCCTGACCCCCCTGCACCGTACGCGCGGAACCCGTACGTACGTGCCCGAAGCGGCCCTGCTCGCCGCCGCCGAACAGGTGGGCAGCGCGTCCCGAAGCACCGAGCTCGCGGTGCAACACGCCAGGAGCCGCGCCCAGTTCGGGCAGCCGATCGGCGCGTTCCAGGCCGTGAAACACCTCTGCGCCGACATGCTCGTACGCACGGAGGTGGCGCGTGCGGCGGTGTACGCGGCGGCCGTCACCCAGGACCCGTACGAGATCGCCGGGGCCAAACTCCTCGCCGACGAGGCGGCCGTGCGCGGCGCGCGCGACTGCCTCCAGGTGCACGGCGGCATGGGCTTCACCTGGGAGGCCGAGGTCCATCTGCACCTCAAGCGGGCCTGGGTGCGGGCCGAGCAGTGGCAGTCGGCCAAGGAGGCGGCCGAGGTTCTGGCGGCGGCCCTGTAGGGCGCCCGCAGGCGCCGGGGGTCAAGTGCCGGAGTCGCCCGGCTGCGTACGGTGAGTGGTCACGGTGCGTGGGCGGCCGGGGGCCCGGCGCACTCGTCACGAGCCGGAGCCGGGGCGCTCTCCGGTACTCTCCGTGGGATGCGAGTGGTGGTGTGGCGCGGTTCTCCCGGTGGTGCCGGTGCGGCGGCCCCGGGCCTGGGAACGCACGCCGCAGACACCGCGCGGAGGCGTCCCGCGCGCCCCCGTTCGGTACCCCGCGACGTGAGCCGCACAGTATGCACCACGCATACTCCTTCGCGCTGGAATATGCCCGAAGCGCTTGTTGCGGTGACTGTACGTCAACCATGCTGTCTCGCACGGGAATCACGTTCCGTGACCCCGTTGGTGGTCCTGTGAGGCGCGAGGCGATGTGTCCGCCGGTTCGGATGGTGTGAACGGTGCAGGTGCTTCAGGTTCAGTTGGAGGTCGGTCCCGATCCCGCCGAGGTGGGCCGGGCCCGCAGGTGGGCCCGCTCACGGCTGGCGGGCTGCGGTATAGGGCTCGACGAGCCGGTCGCCGAGACGTTGATCCTGCTGATCTCGGAACTCGTCACCAACGCCGTGGTGCACACGGGCCGGCCGGCGGTGCTGCGGATGCGGCTGGGTCCCGCCGAGTGCGGCACCGTACGGGTCGAGGTGTGTGACGTCAGCTGTCGGCCGCCCGAGCCGCGCCACGCGCAGGGCGACGACACCAACGGGCGCGGCCTCGAACTCGTCGACGGGCTCGCCGACCGGTGGGGCTGGCGGCCCGAGGGGGTGGGCAAGTCCATCTGGTGCGAGGTGGACCGCGCCACGCCCGGCAGACAGCCGGGTCCGGAGCTTTCGAGGCATTCGGGGCTCAAGGAGCACACGGGGCGCACGGACGGGGCGTGCGAGAACATGACGTATGTGCCCCCGCGCGCCGTCACCAATAGGGCATAAGTGGTGAAGTGCCCGGCAGGTGTTGACGGGTGGTGGCACTCTGATCACCCTGGGATGAGCGATTCGACGCGAGGGGACGCCGAGGACTCCGCACGGCCTCGGCGAGTGCGGGTCGCGGCACGGCGTCGGCTCCACCAGGGCGAGGCTCCTCGCGCACCAAGTGGGGAGCGGAGCCGGTCCGCCGGTGCCGGGGTGGCGGCGTCGGTGCCGTGCTCGGGGCGCGCACCCGCCGCCGCCACCCGTGAAGGCCCCGCCCCGGCCGTCGGGGAGCCCGGCTACAGGATGGCCACCGGGGCGACGGGGGTCCCCGTGCCGCCGACGAACGGCTCGGGCATGGCGCTCAGCAGGAAGGTGTGGCGCGAGGCCTGCGCGCAGGCCCGTGACAGCTCCTCCAGGTTCCAGTTCTGGCCCTGCGGCATGCCCATCTCGACCAGGTCGAGCGCGTGCACCGGCAGCCACAGGTCCTCGATCTCCGGCGGGAAGATCTCGAACGTGAGGGTGTCGTTGGCGACCGCCGCGACATCGCGCGCGTGGAACCACTCGGGCGTGCGCACGGAGAGCCCGGGCGAGGGGTAGCCGTACCCGTGCCGGTCCCCGGCCAGATACACCTGGACCTGCCCGGTCCGTACGAGGACGATGTCGCCGGCGCGCACCGTGACCCCCGCGAACTCCTCCGCATCGGCCAGGTCCTCGGGGGTGACCGCGTGGCCGCCGTCCAGGCGGTCGAGCCCCTTGGCGCGGGCGACGTCGAGAAGCACCCCGCGCGAGACGACGGGGCCGAACTTGTCGATGCCGCTGAACTCGGCGCCGCCGTGCGGGGTGATGGTGGCGGCGGGGCGGCCGTTGTAGAGCTTGCCCGAGTGCGAGACATGGGTCAGCGCGTCCCAGTGCGTGGCCGCCTGGAGCCCGAACGTCACCGCGTCGTCGCTGCACGCGACGGTGTCCGGGCCGAAGAGTTCCTGGTTGATCTGCACCATGGTGTGCAGCGGGTTGATCCGGCCCGGGATGACGCCGGTCTGCACGCCGTCCTGCCGCAGCGGCAGCGCGAGCGGGACGCGTCGCCCGTCGCGCACGCCCGCGACGGCCTCGCGCACGACGGCGTCGGTGATGAGGTTGAGCGTGCCCCTCTCGTCCTCGGCCCCCCAGCGCCCCCAGTTGTTCACGCGGCGGGCGATCTCGTGGAACTCGGGCGGCAGTGGCATACGCGTCCCTCCCGGGGGCTTGTGGTGGGGTATCCGGCCGGACAAGAATCTAACGGTCCGTCAGAAACCGCGGGAAGGGGCCGGCGTGGGGAACTTCTTGGCAGGCGGGGTCGTCGCCGTGACGGGGGCGGGCCGGGGCATCGGGCGCGCCGTCGCGCTCGCCGCGGCCGCCGAGGGGGCGAAGGTCGTCGTCAACGACTACGGCGTCTCGGTCGAGGGCGGCGAGCCCAGCAGTGAGGTGGCCGACGCGGTGGCGAAGGAGATCGTCGCGGCGGGCGGCCGGGCGGTGGCGGTCGCCGACGACATCTCCACGATGGCGGGGGGCCGGCGGGTCGTGGACACCGCGCTCGCCGAGTACGGGCGGATCGACGGGGTGGTCTGCGTCGCGGGCATCCTGCGCGAACGCATGCTGTTCAACATGTCCGAGGAGGAGTGGGACCCGGTCATCGCCACGCACCTGAAGGGGACGTTCACCGTCTTCCGCGCGGCCTCGGCGGTCATGCGGCGCCAGGGCTCGGGCACGCTGATCGGCTTCACCAGCGGCAACCACCAGGGCAGTGTGGCCCAGGCCAACTACAGCGCGGCGAAGGGGGGCGTCATATCGCTGGTCCGCAGCGCCGCGCTCGGCCTGCACAAGTACGGGGTGACGGCCAACGCGGTCGCGCCCGTCGCCCGCACCCGGATGTCCGCGAACGTGCCCATGGAGCTGGCGGAGATCGGGTCGCCCGAGGACGTGGCGGCCCTCGTGGTGTACCTGCTGTCCGGCCGGGCCCGCGAGGAGGGCATCACCGGGCAGGTGTACACCGTCGCCGGGCCCAAGATCGCGGTGTGGGCACAGCCGAGGGAGCTCCGCGCGGGGTACGCGGAAGGGGGTTGGACCCCGGAGCGGATCGCGGAGTTCCTTCCCGGCACGGTCGGGACGGACCCGATGCCGATGCTGGCCCACCTGGACCGCATGGCCCGGGCCGCGGCGTCAGGCTCCCGCCCCAACACGTAACCCCCTGGGGCTCCGCCCCAGACCCCGTTCGCGCCTGAAGGGCGCTCGTCCTCAATCTCCCCCAAGGCCTTAAGGGCCAGGGGGACCCCCATGACGGGCTGAGGTTGCCGCTGCGGGCCAGCACCAGCCCCGCCAGGGGCGCGGGGAACTGCGCGACAAGCCACACACGACCCGCACCCGACCACGAAGCCCTTAAGGGGCGCGGGGAACTGCGCGATAAGCCACGTACCACCCGCAGTCGCAAGGCAACGGCTCCGCGCCGGCCGGCCGGGGTTGGAAGGGGCGCGGGGAACTGCGCGAAAAATGGAGGCAACCGTGGACTTCCGATTCGGCCCCGCCGACACCGCCTTCCGCCAGGAGGCCCGAACCTGGCTCACCACGCACCTTCCCGCCCAACCACCCCATTGGGAAAGGGAGTTGGGCGCAAGCGGATGGATCGGCCTGGGCTGGCCGGACCAGACGTACGGCAACCGCACAGCCACCCTCACCCAGCAGGTCGTCTGGGCGGAGGAGTACGCCCGCGCCGCCGCCCCACCCCGCACCGGCCACATCGGCGAAAACCTCCTCGCCCCCACCCTCCTCACCCACGGCACCCCCGCCCAGAAGGCCCGGTTCCTGCCCCCGATCGCCCGGGGCGAGGAACGCTGGTGCCAGGGCTACAGCGAACCCGGCGCCGGCTCCGACCTCGCCGGCATCCGCACGGCCGCCCGCCGCGAAGGCGACACCTACCGCGTCACGGGCCAGAAGATATGGACCTCCCTGGCCCACGAGGCCGACTGGTGCTTCGTCCTGGCCCGCACCGAACCGGGCTCCCGGCGCCACCACGGCCTCTCCTTCCTGCTCGTACCGATGGACCAGCCCGGCAGGATCGAGGTCAGGCCGATCCGCCAGCTGACGGGGACCAGCGAGTTCAACGAGGTGTTCTTCGACGGCGCGATGGCCCGCGCCGAGCACCTGGTGGGCGGCGAGGGCAACGGCTGGGCGATCGCGATGAGCCTGCTCGCCCTGGAGCGCGGGGTCTCCACGCTGGCCCAACAGATCGGATTCACCGCCGAGTTGGAGCAGGTCGTCGCCCGGGCCCTCGCGGACCCCGCGCCCCTGGACCCCGCCCTGCGCGCCCGTATCGCCACCCAGTGGGCCGAACTGAAGGTCATGCGCTGGAACGCCCTGCGCACCCTCGGCAGCGCCCACGACCCGGGCGCGCCCAGCGTCGCCAAGCTGCTGTGGGGCGGCTGGCACCGGCGGCTCGGGGAGCTCGCGATGGCCGTACGGGGCGCATCGGCCACCGTGACGTCCGCCGACTGGGACGCGTCGAATCCGTACGAACTCGACGCCTTCCAGCACCTGTTCCTGTTCTCCAGGGCCGACACGATCTACGGCGGCTCGGACGAGATCCAGCGCACCATCATCGCCGAGCGCGTGCTCGGCCTGCCCAGGGAGGTCCGGGTTCCGTGAGAGGTGTCCTTTTCGACGGAGAGCGGACCCAGGTCGTGGACGACCTGGGGATACGGGACCCGGGCCCGGGGGAGGTGCTGGTGGCGATCGCGGCGGCCGGGCTGTGCCACTCGGACCTGTCCGTCATCGACGGAACGATCCCCTTCCCCGTGCCGGTGGTGCTCGGGCACGAGGGCGCGGGCGTGGTGGAGGCGGTGGGCCCGGGCGTGACGCACGTGGCGCCGGGCGACCACGTCGCGCTGTCCACGCTGGCAGGCTGCGGCGCGTGCGCGGAGTGCGACCGGGGCCGGCCCACGATGTGCCGGGAGGCGATCGGCACGCCGGGCCGCCCGTTCACGCGCGCGGGCCGGCCGGTCCACCAGTTCGCCGCCAACTCCGCCTTCGCGGAACGCACCCTGGTCAAGGCCGTCCAGGCGGTGAGGATCCCCAAGGGCGTGCCGCTCACCTCGGCGGCCCTGATCGGCTGCGGGGTCCTGACCGGTGTCGGCGCCGTCCTCAACCGGGCCCGGGTGGACATCGGCGAGAGCGTCGTCGTCATCGGCACCGGCGGCATCGGACTCAACGTCATCCAGGGCGCGCGTATCGCAGGCGCCTCGGTGATCGTCGCCGTGGACACCAACCCGGCGAAGGAGCCGCTGGCCCGCCGGTTCGGCGCGACCCACTTCCTGTCCTCGGCGCAGGGCGTACGCGACATCCTGCCCACCGGCGCCGACCACGCCTTCGAATGCGTGGGCCACCCCGCCCTGATCCGCGCCGCCGTCGACCTCCTCGACCGGCACGGCCAGGCCGTTCTGCTCGGCATGACCGCCCCCGGCACGGAGGCGTCCTTCCTGCCCGCCGCACTCTTCCTCGACAAGTCCATCCTCGGCTGCCGGTACGGGAGTTCACGCCCCCAGCGCGACATCCCGCGCTACTGCGAGCTCTACCTCAAGGGCGCCCTGCTCCTGGACGAACTGGTCACCAGGACCTACTCCGTGCGGAACTCCGACGACTTCGCCGAGGCCGCGCGGGACCTGCGCGAGGGGCGGGTGGCACGCGGGGTGCTGACCTTCCAGACCACCGGCGCGGGACCCGCTCAGCCCGCCGCCCCGGCGCGGAAGGTGCGGCGGTAGGCGGTCGGCGGCACACCCAGGGCGGCCTGGAAGTGCTGGCGCAGCGACGTCGCCGTACCGAATCCGGCCGCGCGCGCCGTCGCGTCCACCGACAGATCGGTCGTCTCCAGCAGCTGGCGCGCGTGCTCAACGCGCTGCTGGGTGAGCCACTGGCCCGGGCTCAGACCCACCTCCTCGCGGAAGCGACGCGTGAAGGTGCGCACCGACATCGCCTCGCGCTCGGCCATGTCCCGCAGCTGGATCGGCTCGTGCAGCCGTCCCAGCGCCCAGGCGCGCGCGGCCGTCGTGGTCGCCAACTGGAGTTCGGGTACCGGCCGTTGGATGAACTGTGACTGCCCTCCGGCCCGGTGCGGGGGGACCACCATGCGCCGTGCCACGTCGTTGGCGACGGCCGCGCCGTGGTCGCGCCGCACGATGTGCAGGCACAGGTCGATCCCGGCGGCCACCCCCGCCGACGTCAGCACGTCACCGTCGTCGATGAACAGCACCTCGGGATCCACGTCCACGCCGGGATGCAGACGCTGGAAGTGCTCGGCGTGGGCCCAGTGCGTGGCGGCGCGGCGCCCGTCGAGATATCCGCCCGCCGCCAGCACGTACCCGCCCGTACAGATGGACACCAGACGGGCGCCGGGGCGCACCAGGGCGAACGCGGCGGCCAGTTCGGGGGTGAGGACGCCCTCCTCGAAGACCGGGCCAAGCTCGTACGAGGCCGGGACGACCACCGTGTCCGCGCCGGCCAGCGCCTCGGGCCCGTTCTCTATCAGGACCGAGAAGTCCGCGTCGGTACGCACCGGACCCGGTGGCCGCACCGAGCAGGTGACCACCTCGTACAGCGGCCCGCCCGCCGGGTCGTTCGCGCGGCCGAATATCCGCTGGGGGATGCCGAGCTCGAAGGGGAGCAGCCCGTCGAGGGCGAGCACCACGACGCGGTGGCTGGTGCGGTGGGCGTTCATCCTGGCGCTCCATGGGCGGGGGTGGGCGGCGCTGCGGTCCTGTGACGCACAAGTCCGGGCCCGCGCGCGACATTCCCGCGCGGCCCGGGCCCCCTGGCCCGATCCCTGCGAAGGGTGACCTCCCGGCCACTCGTACGACCGTCGGCATCCGGCCAGTCTGGGTGACGTGACCCAGACAACCAACCGGCCCGCAGGGCCCGCCCGGCCGCGTCAGGCCGCACCCCGCATCCACCGCGCCTGGTCCGTGGCGGCCGTCGCCTTCGTCACGATCATCGGCGCCGCCGCCTTCCGATCGCTGCCCGGACTGCTCATCGACCCCCTGCACCAGGAGTTCCAGTGGTCGCGCGGCACCGTCGGCGCGGCGGTCTCGGTGAACCTCGCGCTGTACGGACTGACCGCGCCGTTCGCCGCCGCCCTGATGGACCGCTTCGGCATCCGCAAGGTCGTCGCGGTCGCCCTGACCGTGATCGCGGCGGGCTCCGGGCTCACCGTGTTCATGCACGCGGCCTGGCAACTCATGCTGTACTGGGGCCTGTTGGTGGGCCTGGGCAGCGGCTCGATGGCGCTCGCGTTCGCCGCGACCGTCACCAACCGGTGGTTCACCGAGCGCCGGGGCCTGGTCACCGGCATCCTCACCGCCGCCTCCGCGTCCGGCCAGCTGATCTTCCTGCCGCTGCTCTCCTGGCTGGTGGAGGCCCACGGCTGGCGCCCGGCCGCCATCACGGTGGCCCTCGCCGCGCTCGCGGTCGTCCCCTTCGTCTGGCTGCTCCTGCGCGACCACCCGGCGGACGTGGGCCTCGCGCCGTACGGGGCGAGCGCGCCGGTGCCAAGGCCCGCCCCCGTCAAGGGCGCGGCCCGCCGCACCCTGACCGTCCTCGTCAAGGCGGCGCGCACCGGGCCGTTCTGGCTGCTCGCGGGCACCTTCGCGATCTGCGGCGCCTCCACCAACGGCCTCGTGCAGACCCATTTCGTGCCGGCCGCCCACGACCACGGCATGCCGGTCACCGCGGCCGCCGGGCTCCTCGCCGTCGTCGGTGTCTTCGACGTCGCCGGCACGATCTTCTCGGGCTGGCTCACCGACCGCTTCGAATCGCGCCGCCTGCTCGCCACGTACTACGCCCTGCGGGGCATATCGCTCCTGTTCCTGCCCATGCTGCTCGCGCCCGCCGTGCACCCGCCGATGATTTTCTTCATCGTCTTCTACGGGCTCGACTGGGTCGCCACCGTGCCGCCGACCATCGCCCTGTGCCGCCGCCACTACGGCGAGGACAGCGCGATCGTCTTCGGCTGGGTGCTGGCCTCCCACCAGGTCGGCGCGGCCGTCGTCGCCTTCCTCGCGGGGGTGGCCCGCGACGCGTTCGGCAGCTACGACGTGGTCTGGTACGCCTCGGGCGCGCTGTGCGCGGCGGCCGCGCTGATGGCCCTGGTCATCCGGCGCGTGGGCCCGGGCGGGGAACCGCTTGCCGCGTGACCGCCTCTTCCTGTGCGGGGAACGCCGTTCCCGTACCGGGAGGGTCCCCCGGCACACCGAGGGGGAGTGTCCGTGAAACCGAACGACAGACGGGGCGCCGTCCTGGTGGCGGCCCTGCTCTGCGCCACCGTGACCGCGTGCGGCACGGCCCGCCCGGGCGACGCCCCGGCCAGGCCGGCGGCCGCGTCGAGGGACAACTGCGCCGACCGCACGACGGAGCGGCCCGGCCCCACCGGCACGACCCCGGCAACGGAGGACGACCCGGGCACTCCGGGTCCGCCGACGGATGCGGATGCGGGTACTCCGGGCCCGCCGACGGATGCTGACCCCGGCACTCCGGGTCCGCCCACGGATGCGGACCCCGGCACTCCTGGCCCGCCCACGGACGCGGATGCGGGCACTCCTGGCCCGCCCACGGATGCGGACCCCGGCACTCCTGGCCCGCCCACGGACGCGGATGCGGGCACCCCGGGTCCGCCCACCGATGGCAGTGCCGCGCCCTGTCTTCCGGCCGGGTGGTTCGACATGACCCGGGACTTCACCGACTACTACGCCCACCACCTCACCAAGGCGGACGACGGGATGTGGCCCTCGGTCGTGGCGGTGCGCGTGCGCAAGCACCGCGAGGCCGAGGAGGCCGTGGTGACGGTCGCCTTCGACCCGCCGCCGGGCACCAGCGACTGGGAGGGCCGCCGGGTGGCCGAGGTCTTCGCCGACTGGCGCCGCGAGGTGTACGACGACCGGGGAACGGTGCGGGTGGAGACCAGGGGCGCCCGGCTCATCACCGCGTCGTCCTGGTGAGCACCCCGGCGTACGGGGCACGTACGCCCCCGGGCCCGGGCCGTCTCAGTCGCTGAGGCGCCCGAACCCGCCCCGGTGGAAGAGGAGCGGGCCGGTGTCGCCGGTGGCGCCCAGCGCCTCGACGCGGCCGACCACGATCAGGTGGTCCCCGCCGGTGTGCACGGCGTGGACGCGGCAGTCGATCCACGCCGGTACGCCCGCCAGGAGCGGCGACCCGGTCACGGGCGCCGGACCATGGGCGACCCCGGCGAACTTGTCGGCCCCGCTGACCGCGAACCCCCGGCACAGCGCGCCCTGGTGGTCCCCCAGCACGTTCACGCAGAACGCTCCGGCGCGGGCGATGCGCGGCCAGGTCGTCGACGTACGCGCCACCATGAACGCGACCAGGGGCGGATCGAGCGAGAGCGAGACGAAGGACTGGCAGGCGAAACCGGCAGGACCGGCCGCGTCCTCGGCGGTGATGACGGTGACCCCGCTCGCGAACTCCCCGAGCACACGCCGGAATTGGCCCGGGTCGACGGGCGCCCGCTCGTCGTCCCGTACGGCCCGCAGGTCCGGCCGGGGCAGGAGCTCGACGGGTTCGGCGGCCGTGGCGGCGCCGACGGACCTGAGGTATCGGACGACGGTGGCCGCCATCCCTGCGTGTCCCATCACACCCGTCATTGAACCTGACGGTGCATCAGATGGGAAGAAGTGCCAAGTCCCTCACAACCCCCGGTATCGGGGGGTGCGGCGCGCCACGAAGGCGGCGACACCCTCGTTCGCGTCCTGGGTGGTCATGTTGATCTCCTGCGCCCAGGCCTCGGCGGCGAAGGCGGTGGCGCGGTCGCCGTCGAGGGAGGCGTTCACCAGGTGCTTGGTGAGGGCGATCGCGCGGGTCGGCCCGGCCGCAAGCCGCTCGGCCCACTCCTTGGCGGTGGCGGCGAGGTCGGCGTCGGCGACCACGCGGTTGACCAGGCCCATGCGCTCGGCGTCGGCGGCCGTGAGCGCGTCCCCGAAGAACATCAGCTCCTTGGCCCGCCTCGGCCCCACCAGGCGGGCCAGCAGATAGGCGCCCCCGCCGTCCGGCACGAGACCGCGCCGTACGAACACCTCGATGAACCGGGCGGATTCGGCGGCCAGGACGAGATCGCAGGCGAGCGCGAGGTGGGCGCCGAGACCGGCGGCGGTGCCGTTGACCGCCGCGATGACCGGCTTCTCGCAGTCCAGTACGGCGCTGATCAGGCGTTGGGCGCCCTGCCGTATGACGCGGGCGACGTCGCCGGCGACGCGTTCGCTGTTGGACGCCGCCGCCGACGACGCCGCGCGCAGGTCGGCGCCCGCGCAGAAACCCCGGCCGGTGGCGGTGATCACGACGGCTCGTACGGCGGGGTCGGTACCGGCCGCTTCCAGCAGAGAGATGACGCGTTCGCGCTGGTCGGGGGTGAGGGCGTTCATGGCGTCCGGCCGGTTGAGCGTGATCCACGAGACGCCGTTGTCAGTGGCGTGCAGTACCAAGGAGTGCAGGGGGTCCATGGCGGGCTCCAGGCGGGTCGGGGCGGCTCAGCGGCGGAGGCCTTGGCGGCGGAGGCCTCAGCGGCAGACGGCGAGGGCGTCGAGCGCGACGGCGCCCTGCCCGCGCGGCAGCACCATGATCGGGTTGATGTCCAGCTCGGCGAGGTCGTCGCCCAGTTCGAGAGCCATGCGCTGCACGCGCAGGACGACCTCGACGAGCGCGTCCACGTCCAGCGGGGGCCCGCCGCGTACGCCGTCCAGGAGGGCCCGCCCCCTGAGCTCGCCGAGCATGTCCCGCGCCTGCCGCTCGCCGAAGGGCGGTACGCGCACGGCACAGTCGCCGAGCACTTCCACCAGGACCCCGCCGAGCCCGACGGTCACGGTGGGCCCGAACAGCGCGTCGTGGGTGACGCCGACGACCATCTCGACCCCGCGCTGGACCATCTGGCAGACCAGGATTCCGTCGAGCTCGACACCTTCGTAGCGGGCGATGTCGGTGAGTTCGCGGTAGGCGTCCCGGATCTGGCTGGCCGACGTCAGTCCCACCTTGACGAGGCCGAGGTCGCTCTTGTGGGCGATGCGCGTGCCGGAGGCCTTCATGACGACGGGGTAGCCGACGAGCCCCGCCGCGCGCACGGCGGCCGCCGCGCTGGTCACCAGCTGCTCGCGCGGCACGCGGATGCCGTACGCCCGCAGGAGTTGCTTCGCCGCGTGTTCGCTGAGCTGCTGGCCGGGGCGCATCAGGGCCCGCGCCTTGCGGAAGGAGGGCGAGGGCACGCGGGGCGCCTCGTCGAAGGGCGAGCGGTAGCCGGTGGTGAACCGGTGGTGGGAGAGGTGGGCGCGGACGGCGGCTATGCAGTTGGCGAAGGTGCGGAAGGTGGCGACCCTGCTGGAGCCCAGCAGCGTCTCGCGGTAGGCGGCCTCGGTGCCGAGCGGGGAGCCCCACACCACGCACACCAGCTTGTCGGTCTGCTCCGCCGCGTCCACGAGGTCGCGCGCGAGTCTGTCGCTCATGGGCGGGAAGGGCCCGGTGATCGGGCAGATCAGCACGCCGACGGCGGGATCGGCGAGGATCGCGTCGATGATTTTGCGCCCGCGCCAGTCGCCGACGGGGTGTCCGCCGTTGTCCACGGGGTTGGCGACGCTGAGGTAGGGCGGTATCCACTCGTGGAGCTCGGCCTGCTTGGCGGCGGACAGGACGGGCAGGTCCAGCCCGGCGGCGGTGGCCAGATCGCAGAAGTGCGCCCCGGTGCCGCCGGAGATCGAATACACCACGACGCCCTCGGCGTGGGGCGGCCGGGCGCGGGCCAACAGGGCGGCGGTGTCCTGGAGTTGGTCGAGTCCGTCGACGCGGATGACGCCGTACTGGCGCATGGCCGCGTCCACGACGTCGTCGGCGCCGGTCAGTTTGCCGGTGTGGGAGGCGGCCGTGCGCGCCCCGGCCTCGGTGCGGCCCACCTTGACGGCCACCACGGGGACGCCGGCGCGGGCGGCGCGGTCGGCGGCGAGCAGGAAGGACCGGCCGTCCTTGAGCCCTTCCACGTAACAGGCGATGGCGCCGACCTCGGGCCGCTCGGCGAAGTAGGAGATGAAGTCGGCGGTTTCGAGGTCGGCCTCGTTGCCGGTGGGCGCCCAGTGCGACAGCCGCACGCCCAGCTCCTGGAGGGTGAACACGGGCCGTCCCTGGTGCCCGGACTGGGTGATCAGCGCGATGGCGGGTCCTTCCAGGTCGTCCCGGAAGTTCTCGAAGGCGTTGAGGTTGGTGTTGGGCCCGAGCAGCCGCAGCCCGGACCGCTTGACGGCGGCGGCCAGCTGTTCCTGGGCGGCGGCGCCGCGCTCGCCGGTCTCGGCGAACCCGGAGGCGAAGGCGACGGCGAACTTCACCTTGGCCTCGGCGAGCTGTTCCACGACGGGGAGCGGGTCGCCGACGAGCAGCACGGCCAGATCGACCTGATCGGGCAGGTCGGCCACGGCGGCGACGCACGGCAGCCCGAAGACGGTGTCGCGGGTGGGGTGGACGGGGTGGACGCGGGCGCCCACGCGCCGGGCCCAGTCGATGAGCTGGCGGGTGATGCCGGTGTTGGGCCGGCCCTCGGCGTCGGAGGCGCCGACGACGGCGACGGACTCGGGCCGGAAGAACCTGTCCAGGTCCGGTACGTCGGCGTACAGCGGGCGGCCACTGACGTCCAGGTCGCCCTGGCCCGCCGTCCTGCTGTGTACGGCGCCGGGTCCCGGCTGCTCGCCGCAGGCGACCACCCGTGCGCGGAAGTCGGTCGTGAGGGTGCCGTGAGTCGATCCGAGCATCGTTCCGCCCGCCCCTGGTCGATGGCCAACGTGACTGAGCCGTACCGGTGGTAACTGACGCATAGTCAGATTACCGAACTGACGGGCTGTCAGGAACCGGCGTGCGGGCAAAGCCTGGGCCCTGCGGGGCGAGCGGGGTATCGACCCCGGCCCCGCTCTTTGGGGGTGCGCAGGACCTGCCCACCCCTGGCCCCTCTCAAAACGCCCCCTTCCAGCCATCCCCGGCAGGCCGAGGGTGCCAGTGCGGGCCGGCACGAGCCCCGCCAGGGGCGCGGGGAACTGCGCGACCAGCCACGCACGGCCCGCAGCCAGGGTCCCTGGGGCTCCGCCCCAGACCCCGTTCGGCCTGAACGGCCTCGTCCTCAAGCGCCGGACGGGCTGAGGTTGCCGGTGTGGGCCAGCACCGAGACCGCCAGGGGCGGGGGGCTGTATGTACGGGCCCGCACCAGCCCCGCCAGGGGCGCGGGGAACTGCGCGACCAGCCACGCACGGCCCGCAGCGGGGGTCCCTGGGGCTCCGCCCCAGACCCCGATCGCGCTGAACGCGCTCGTCCTCAATCGCCGGACGGGCTGAGGTTGCCGGTGTGGGCCAGCGCCGAGACCGCCAGGGGCGGCGGGCTGTATGCGCGGGCCAGCACGGACCCCGCCAGGGGCGCGGGGAACTGCGCGAGAAGCGCCCACGGCCCGCAGCCGACGCCCCTGGGGCTCCGCCCCAGACCCCCTTCGGCCTGAACGGCCTCGTCCTCAAGCGCCGGACGGGCTGAGGTTGCCGGTGTGGGCCAGCACCGAGACCGCCAGGGGCGGCGGGCTGTATGTACGGGCCCGCACCAGCCCCGCCAGGGGCGCGGGGAACTGCGCGCCCAGCCACGCACGATCCGCAGCGGGGGTCCCTGGGGCTCCGCCCCAGACCCCGTTCGGCCTGAACGGCCTCGTCCTCAAGCGCCGGACGGGCTGAGGTTGCCGGTGTGGGCCCGCACCGACCCCGCCAGGGGCGGCGGGCTGTATGTACGGGCCGCCACCAGCCCCGCCAGGGGCGCGGGGAACTGCGCGAACAGCCACGCACGATCCGCACCCGACGGCGGGGTTGAAAGGGGCGCGGGGAACTGCGCGACCGGGCACCCGTGGCCTGCACGTAGGGTCACGCGCAGGCGGGCCGGCCGGGGCCGTGGGGGCCCGGGTTGGTCAGGGGGACAGGGCTCGGGCGATGCGCGCGGCGTCGCGGCGCAGTTCGCGCAGCATCCCACTGATGGGGTTCGTGAACCCCGTGAAGTACAGCCCCCCGACCCCCACAACCACCCGCTTCCCATGGGCCCGAGGCCGCCCAACCGCATCCAGCACCCCCAAATGCCCCACCAGCCCCTCAAGCCCCCGCCGATACCCCGTCGCACAGATCACCGCATCCGGCGCCACCCGCGTACCGTCCGCAAGGACCACCTTGCCGTCGTCGAAGGACTCGACCGCCGCCACGATCTCCACCCGCCCACGACGGACCGCGTCGATCAGCCCCACGTCCTGCACCGGAATCGCCCCCTCCCGCACCCGCGAGTACAGCCCCTTGGCCGGCCGGGGCAGCCCGTAGGGGGCGAGGTCCGGCACGGACAGGCGCGCGGTCAGGGAGGCCGCCGCGTCCACGAGGCGTACGGGGAGCCGCCGCACCAGGATGCCCGTGGCCTGCGCGGGCCACCCCGCCGTGGACCGGCGCACGATGTGCGGCGCGGTCCGCACCGCGAGCCGCACCCGCGCGGCCCCGCCCTCGGCGAGGTCGGCGGCGATCTCCGCCCCGGTGTTGCCGGCCCCGACCACGAGCACGTCCCGCCCCACGTACGACCCCGGGTTGCGGTACAGACCCGCGTGCACCAACTCCCCGGTGTACGTCTCCACCCCGGCCCACTCGGGAACGTACGGCGTGTGGTTGTACCCGGTCGCCACCACCACCGCCCGCGTACTCAGCCGGCGCCCACCCGTCGCGTACAGGACCCACCCCTCACCCCCGGGCCCGCGTTCGACGCGCTCGACCTCGACCCCCGTGACGATCTCCAGTTCGTGGACGGCGGCGTACGTCTCCAGGTACCGCACCACGTCGTCGCGGGCCACCCACCGCCCGAACCGGCGGGGGATCTTCAGCCCGGGCAGCGCGGAGAGGCGCCGCGTGGTGTGCAGGCGCAGCCGGTCGTAGTGGCGCCGCCAGGAGGCGGCCACGGCGTCGGACTTCTCCAGTACGACGACCCGTACGCCTCGCGCGCGCAGGCACGCGGCGACGGCGAGGCCGCCGGGCCCGGCGCCGATCACATAGACGGGGCTCGCGGGATGGGTGGTGTCGGCCATGAACGCTGAGCGTAACGGCGTGACCACTTGATGGGTCTCGGTCAAGCCGGGAATGGATTCCGATCTGATCACGCGGGCGGCCCGCCCCCTCGGGCCCACCCGGGGACGGCCGTACCCACCCCTTGCGCGCGACCCCCCGATCCGCTGAACTGACGTACCGTCAGAAACGTGGAAGCGGAAGGAGTCCGGCGTGGACTCGATCTGGCTCAGCGGCGCCGAGTGGCTGGCCGTCCTGCGCGTCGGGCTCGGCCTGTGGTGGCTGGAGAGCTGGCGCCACAAGGACAAGAAGGACTGGTTCGCGCAGGGCAGTGGCATCGCCTGGGCCGGCGACATCGCCGCAAGGCACAAGTGGCACGCGGTCCGCAGCGGCTACGACACGGTGGTCCGGCCGCGCCCGCGAGTGATGGCGTACGTGGTCGTCTACGCCGAACTCGCCCTGGGATTAGGCCTGGTGGCCGGGTTCCTCACACCCGTCGCCCTCGTGTGCGGCCTGCTGCTCAACCTCGTCTACTTCGTGCTGATGATCCACGACTGGGCCGAGCAGGGCCAGAACGCGATGATGGCGCTCATCTCGCTGGTCGCCCTCGGTGCCGTGTCCTGGGAAACCTGGTCGCTCGACAACGCGCTGGGCCTTTTCACATGACCGGCCCGGCGGACGGCACGGGGCCCGGCGCCCGCCCGGGTGTCCCGACGGAGGCCGGCGCCCGGCCGGGTGTCCAGACGGCGGCGGCGCCCGTGGCCCGGCGCCCCGACGCGGCCACGCCCGACATCGACGCCTTCACCCGTACCTACTGGGACGCCGCCGCCGAGGGACGCCTGCTCATCCGGCAGTGCGCCGCGTGCGCCCAACCACACCACTACCCGCGCGAGTTCTGCCCCTACTGCTGGTCCGAGGACGTCACGTGGCACCCCGCGAGCGGCCGCGCCACCCTGTACACCTGGTCCGTCGTGCACCGCAACGACCTGCCGCCCTTCGGTGAGCGCGTGCCGTACGTCGCCGCCGTCGTCGATCTCGCGGAGGGGCCCCGGATGATGACCGAGATCGTCGGGTGCCAGGAGGACGAACTGCGGATCGGGATGGAACTGGAGGTGACGTTCCGGCCGGGCGCCGAGGGCGGCGTGACCGTCCCGGTGTTCACCCCGCCCAGGGACGCCGACTGATCTCCGCCCGCACCTTCCTCGTCAAGGCCACAGAAGTTCCCGGGTCCAGGCGGCGGCGGAGTCTTCGCGCCGGTAGCGCAGCCGTACGTGCCGGCGGCGCGCGTCACCCTGGAAGAACTCGACCTCCGCCGGGGCCAGGACGTACCGGGTCCAGGTCGGCACCGGGGTGTCCGGCTCGGCCCGCGCCCGCTCCCAAGCGGCATCCGAAACCGCCTCCAACTCCCGCCTGGACGCCAGCACTTCACTCATCCTGCCGGTGAGGGCCGCCGCCAGGGCGCCGGTCGAGCGGGCGTGCAGATCGGCCTGCGACGCCTCCTGCCCGGCCGGGGTGACAACCCCGCGCACCCGCACCTGCCGCCCCACCGCCGGCCAGTAGAACCCGAGCGCGGCAACCGGGTGCTCGGCGAGCTGACGCCCCTTGGCGCTGGTGGAGTGCGAGGCGAAGTGCCAGCCCGCGTCGTCGGCGTCGTGCAGCATGAGCGTGCGGATGTCGGGACGGCCGTGGGAGTCGACCGTCGCCAGCGACATGGTGTGCGGTTCGAGCTGCCCGGCCCCGGCGGCGTGGACCAGCCAGGACTGGAAGAGGGGGAGCGGGGCGTCGGGTGCGGTGTCCGGGTCGAACGGGGGCAGGGGCGTGTCCCAGACGCGGAGGGTATGCAAAAACGCACGGAATTCCATCCCCCCATCCTCCCGCCCCGGCCCACCCCTGCGGGTGGCGCGGCACCACCAGGACGAGCCGTCGCCCACCTCGACCCGCCGTCACTGGTCGCTGGACGGCGCGCAACACAGCCTCGGTGCGATCGCGGGCCTGGATCAGCCGCATGAACCCTCCGAAGGATCAACGCGGCGCTGCACTAGGACTGGAAGAGTACTTCCGGATTGTTCGGCGAGGGGCCGTCCAGCAGCGGACTGTGGATCCCCTTCAGCGTCTGGTCGAAGAACGCCGTCACGTACTCGCGGGTGATCACCACCCCGCGTGCCGGGGAGAGGGGCGGCGTCGGGAACCCGGCCTCCTCCAGAAGCAGGTCCAGGTCGCTGAAGCTGAAGTGGTCGGCGCCGGCGACCGTCAGCCACTTCTTGTAGCCGCCGAGGGCGGCCATGGCCTGCTTCCACGTGTAGTCGTCGCCGTTGACGGCCGCGCCCAGCATGAGGAAGGGCCGGTCGATCTGACCGGGCATCGGGGCCGGGTGGAAGGTGCCGTCCATGTTCACTCCGGCCCGTACGCGCGGGTCGGCGATCATCGTGGTGGCGGCCGCCGCTCCGCCGATGGAGTGTCCTGCCATGCCGATCTCGTGCTTGTCGATGAGGTGTGCCAGGGGCCACGCGGTATTGCCATGTGTCAACTGGTCGATCACGAAGGACACGTCCAGCGCGCGGCCGGCGGTGACCTTGTCCATGTCGAGGTTCGGGTCGTCGCAGATCGCGCACGGCGGCGTCCGGCCGTTCGCCAGCGTCTCGCCGCTGTCCTCGTAGGTGTGGCCGACGAGCGCAACGACGTAGCCGTGACTGGCCAGGTCGGTCGCGAGCGAGGTGAGCACCATGCGCGGGTCCTCGTGCGCGGGTGAGAGGACCACCAGGGGGTGCTTGCGGTGTTGCGGTCGCGCGCCGTCGAAGGCGTGAGTGGTGACGCCGGCAAGGTTCTGCGGGGTGACGCCGGAGCTCTCCGGCAGCTTCCGGTGCTGGATGGCTCCGGCTGCCTCGGCGAGGGTCATATACGGGGCCGGAGTACCGGTCCCGGGGACGGCCGGGTAGACCATCGTGACGGTCAGTTGGCGGGGGCCGGACGACGGCACCCACGGGTCGAGGCGGCTCGCGTCGGTGAGGTGGATGACGTCCTCGCCGGCGGCGTAGGGGCCGGTCGGCGCGGGGAGCGTGCCCTGGAAGGACCGCGTGGGCGCGGCGGCGGCTGTGGAGGAGGTCGCGTGCACGGTGGACGGCGGGGTCGTGGCGGCGAGTCCGGTGCCGGTCGCGGCCACTGATACGGCGAGACCCAGGAGGGCGACAGCGCTGATACGGCGCTTGCGGTTCGAGGTTGCGTTCACGGGCACGATCCTGCCCGGCCCCACCCTGACGCTCGATCATGCAGGCTCCCGTCTTGCGGTGGTGCCAGCTACACACTGAGATCCCCTGCGGCGCAAGGTTCCCTTCGCCGGCATTCAGCCACATGGCCAAGAGTCCCTGGCAGGTGACTCGGGTGATCACAAGGAACCGCAGCGCCCTGCCCACTCCCGCTGTCGAGTGGGTTGCACCAGCGTGCACGAGCCGCCCTCACCCCCGCCCCAGCACCACCGTCCCGGAGGAGCAGAACCAACCCCCCGTGCCCGACGCCACCGCGATCTCCGGCAGGGTGCCGCCCGGTCTGCGTACCTGGCCCGCGCCCGCCTCTCCGCGTAGCTGCCGTACCGCCTCCACCAGCAGGAACAACCCCCGCATCCCGGGATGGCACGCCGAGAGTCCGCCGCCGTCCGTGTTGACCGGCAACGCCCCGTCCCGCAGCAGCCGGCCCTTCTCCACGAACGTGCCCCCCTCGCCCTTCGCGCAGAACCCCAGATCCTCCAGCGTCACCAGGGTCATATAGGTGAACGCGTCGTAGATCTCGGCCAGGTGCACGTCGCCCGGCCCCACGCCCGCCCGCTCGAAGGCCAGGCGTCCCGACACCGCCGCCGGTGACACCGTGAAGTCCGGCCACTGCGACATCGTCGTGTGCGAGACCGATGTGCCCGAACCCAGCACCCACACCGGCGACTTGGCCGTGTCCGGTACGTACTCCTCCGCCGCGAGCAGCACCGCGCACCCCCCGTCGGAACGCACGCAGCAGTGCAGCTTGGTGAACGGGTCCGCGATCATCGGGCCGGACAGCACCTCGTCCACCGTGATCGGGTCGCGGAACATCGCGTCCGGATTGGTGGCCGCGTTCGCCCGCGCCTGCACCGCCACCTCCGCCAACTGCCCCAGTTTTGTGCCGAATTGGTGCATGTGGCGGCGCGCGGCCATCGCGTACTTGGCGATCAGCGTGTGACCGTACGCCACCTCGAACTGGAGCGGGCCCCGGCTGCCGAAGGAGAGGTTCGCGGTGCGCCGGGCCGCCTTGATGTCGGCGCGCGCGGTCGACCCGTACACGAGGAGCACGGCGCGCGCGTGGCCCGCGGCGATCGCCTCGGCGGCGTGCGCGGCCATGACCTCCCAGGTCGCGCCCCCGACGGCGGTGGAGTCCACCCAGGTCGGCCTGAGCCCCAGGTACTCGGCGACCTCCACCGGCGCGAGGGTGCCGAGCCCGGCGGAGCCGAACCCGTCGATGACGCTCCGGTCCAGCCCCGAGTCGGCGAGCGCGCGCCGGGCGGCCTGGGCGTGCAGGGCGTACGGGGTCGCGTCGTCCACCCGCCCGCTGTCGGACAGCGCGACACCGACGATGGCCACCTTGCGCGGGTGGCGCGCGGCGTGCGGCGATGGCCGGGGTGGTGGCGGTGGCGGTGGTGGTGGCGTCGGCTGTGCTGGCGGCCGGGGCATGGAGCTGACGGTACGTCAGGTTGCGGTGCGTACGGAAGTGGGCGGCCAACCGCCGTTCAGCCCTGTGCATTTGGGGTGGTCACCCCTAGCATGACGGCCCGTCAGATCAGAGGCTGTCGCCTCTGGGGGAGGAGCCCGCCGATGGACGCCGCCTTCACCGCGGAGCAGGACGAGATCCGCCGCACCCTGCGTGAAGTGCTCGCCAAGCACTGCGGCCCACAGGACGTCAAGAACGCGGTGCGCACCCCGGCCGGTCATGACGCCGCGCTCTGGAGACGGCTCTGTGGTGAGCTCGGGCTCGTGGGGCTCGCGCTGCCCGAGGAGTACGGGGGAGCGGGGTGCACGCCGACCGAACTCGCCCTGGCCTGCGAGGAGACGGGCCGCGCTCTGCTGCCGTCCCCGCTGTTCGCCACCGCCGTGCTCGCCGCGCCGCTCGTCGCGGCCCTGGGGAGCGGGGCCCAGAAGGCCGCCCTGCTCCCCCTGATCGCCCGGGGCGAGCGGACCGCCACCCTCGTGGTGCCCGGCGCCGGGCTCGCGCCGGCGCTCGGCCTGACCGGCGGGGGCGCGGACGGCGCGTGGGTCGGGGGCGGTCGGGCCGGAGGCATCCAGGCCGGGCGCTCGCCGGACGGCGGCTGGCGGCTGTACGGGGAGGCCACGCAGGTGCTCGACGGGCACAGCGCCCAGTTGCTCGTGGTAGCCGCGCACGCCGGCGGATACGCCCGCAGCCGCATCCTGTTCTTCCTCGTACCCGGCGACGCGGCCGGCCTGCGCCGCATCCGCCAGACCACTCTGGACGAGACGCGTACCCAGGCGCGGGTTCAACTGCGGCAGGTTGAGGGCGAGTTGCTGGGCGGCGCGGACGGGCCCGATCCCGCCGTCGCGCTCGCCGACGTCGGGCGCACCGCCGCCGCCTGCCTCGCGGCCGAGGCCGTCGGGGCCGCGAGTGAGGCGCTGGGGCGGACGGTGGCGTACGTCAAGGAACGCGAGCAGTTCGGGCGGGCCATCGGGTCCTTCCAGGCGGTCAAGCACCGGTTGGCCGACCTGTACGTCCAGGTGCAGGCGGCGCGGTCGGCGGCGTACTACGCGGCCTGGGATCCCGGCGCGGGCGCGGGCGCTCTCGCGCTGGCGCAGGGGCTGGACGCGTTGCGGTCCGCCGCGGGTGAGGCTGTGCAGTTGCACGGGGGGATCGGCTTCACTTGGGAGCACGAGGCGCACCTGTACTTCAAGCGGGCTGCGGCGGACGACTTGCTGTTCGGGCCCGCGCATCGTCTGCGCGGGTACGCCGCCGAGCGGGCCGGCCTGTTCGACGGCGCGCGCCGCCGGGCGGGCTGAGGTTGCCGACGTGGGCCCGCACCGACCCCGCCAGGGGCGCGGGGAACTGCGCGAGAAGCGCCCACGGCCCGCAGCCGACGTCCCTGGGGCTCCGCCCCAGACCCCCTTCGGCCTGAACGGCCTCGTCCTCAAACGCCGGACGGGCTGAGGGTGCTTGTATGGGCCAGCATGACCCCTGCCCCGGGGTTGGCCCGCGCGGGCCAGCACGGACCCCGCCAGGGGCGCGGGGAACTGCGCGAGAAGCGACCGCGGCCCGCAGCCGACGCCCCTGGGGCTCCGCCCCAGACCCCGTTCGCGCCTTAAGGGCGCTCGTCCTCAATCTCCCCCAAGGCCTTAAGGGCCAGGGGGGACCCCCATGACGGGCTGAGGTGTGCCGGACGGGCCAGCACGAACCCTGCCAGGGGCGCGGGGAACTGCGCGAGAAGCGCCCACGGTTCGCAGCCGGGGTCCCTGGGGCTCCGCCCCAGACCCCCTTCGGCCTGAACGGCCTCGTCCTCAAACGCCGGACGGGCTGGGGATGCGCATGGGGCCCGCACCAGATGCTCAGCGGCACGGGCTGAGGTTGCCCACGCGGGCCGGCACGCACCCCGCCAGGGGCGCGGGGAACTGCATCAGAAAGGGGCACATTTCGCACCCAGGGCGGCGCGCACGCGGCCCGCGCCGAACACGGGAATGCCGACGGCGGTCGCACCCCTACCCGGGGCGAACCACCGTCGGCGCGACAGGACTTGCCGGGCGAACGGCAAACGGCCAACGGTCAGCTGCGAACGGTCGACGGGCGAGGGGCGACGGGCCCCGGGCGACGGGCCCGGGCGACGGTCAACGGCGCATGCCCGTAACGCAGTTACTTCGTCGGCCTCTTCCCCGTAATACCCAAGTGCACCAACAGCGCCAAATTGGGCCGCAGTTCCGCCTGCTTGACACCCCACGTCTGGAACCCCTTCTGGTGCGACGCCACCGACGCCAGCATCGCGACGAGGGAACCCGCCATCGCCGCAGGGCTCACGTCCTTGTCGACCTTGCCCTTGGACTGGAGTTCGGTGACCGCGTCCGTAAGGGAGTTGGTGACGGAGTTCAGGATCTTCATGCGGATCTTGTAGAAGCGCTTGTCGCCCTCGGCGGCACCCAGATCGACGACCCTGAGGATCGCGTCGTTCTTGCGCCAGAAGTCGAGGAAGCCCTCCACCAGCTCCTCCGCCGTCTGCCAGCCGGCCCGCCCGACCCAGGAGCGGCCCTCGACCAGCGCGGTCAACCCGGCGCCCTCCTTGGCCATTTCCTCCGCGATCTCCAGGACGGCGCCCTCGACGTCGGGGAAGTACTGGTAGAAGGTCGCGGGTGAAGTGCCCGCCTTCCGGGCCACGTCGATGACTTTTACGTCCCGGTAGGGCGACGAGCTGAGCATGTCGCTGAGGCAGTCGAGCAGCTTCTGCCGTGTCGCCTGGCCGCGTCGGCCGGCCACGCGGCCGTCGACGGTGCGTACTTGTCCTGTCATGCCGTCAGCTTACCGAGGGGTGATCGGAGCGCTATTCGGCCGAGTGCAAATGGGGGCCGGGGCGTGAGCCCCGACCGGCGCCGCCCCGGCGGTCTCCTCGGTGGCCTGATCTCGTCCACCACCCGAATGGTGTTATCAACAGCCTGTGGACAACTTTGGTGGACAAGCCGTGCGGGGCCTGGGTTCGGCGACCGTCCCGTGCCGGAAAAGCGGCATATTGGCGCATTGTCCGCCCGCGCCGGACCCGACCCGGCATTAATTTGACCCCGACGCGGCGCGAGGCGGCCCCGCGCCGGAACGACTCGGGGAGAAGCCCTCGGCGAGGCACCTCAGGAAGGAATCAGGCGCATGGGCGGATATCCGGAAGGCGCGCCGTGCTGGGCCGACGTCTCGCTGTCCGACGTCGCGGCCGGCAAACGGTTCTACGGAGGACTCTTCGGCTGGACCTTCGACGAGAACACCGGCCGGGGGCAGTACACCAACGTCTACCTGGACGGCCGCCGCGTCGCCGCCCTCCAGCCCAAACGGGACGGCCGGATGCCGACCACCTGGACCGTCTACTTCGCCACCCCCGACATCCGCGCCCTGGCCGCCCGCATCCGCGAGGCCGGCGGCCGGATCATCACGGAGCCGATGCCGGTGGAGCCGCACGGGATGATGGCGCTCGCCGCCGACCCCGGCGGCGCCGTCTTCGGCGTGTGGCAGGGCGCGGCGCACGCCGGGTTCGAGCGGGTGCGCCGCCCCGGGTCCTTCTGCTGGACCGAGGTCTACACCCGCGACAAGGACCAGGCCGACGCGTTCTACGCCGCCGTCTTCGGCTACCGGGGCACCGACGCGGGCAGTGACGCGGGCCTCGGGGCCGACATCCGCTCCTGGTCGCTGCCCGGCGCGGAACCCGGTCCCGAGAGCGCGGTCGGCGCCCGCAGCCTCATGTCGGACGCCTTCCCCGCGGCCCTGCCCGACCACTTCCTCGTGTACTTCCTCGTCGAGGACTGCGATGTGACGGCCGCCGCCTGCGTCCGCCTGGGCGGCCGGGTCACGACCGAACCGTTCGACATCCGTTACGGGCGGGTGGCCGTCCTCGTCGACGACCAGGGCGCCACCTTCGGGGTGCTGAGCACGTAGCCGGGCGGCCTCGGGCCCGAGGACTCCGGCTGCCCCCGACCCCGCCCGGTCTGCCCCGCCCGGCCTGCTCCACCCCCCGGGGTCCCGGCCCGCCCGGCCTGCCCGGGTCCGCTATGAGACATCCCGTTCTGGGCCCGGGTTGGCCACCGGCCACCTCCGGCAGGGAGAATCGGGGTGCCGCGTGAGACGCTGCACGGGGCCGCATTCATGCACGGCCCGTACGGGGAGGTGGCAGGCAAGTGGAGCAGCTGACGCAGCACGACCCGAGGCGGATCGGGCCCTTCGAGGTGCTGGGACGGCTCGGCGCCGGCGGCATGGGCCTGGTCTATCTGGCACGCTCGGCCTCGGGACGCCGCGTCGCCATCAAAACGGTGCGCACCGAGCTCGCCGAGGACCAGCTCTTCCGGGTCCGCTTCACGCGCGAGGTCGAGGCGGCCCGCGCGGTCAGCGGGTTCTACACCGCCGCCGTCGTGGACGCCGACCCGCGCGCACCCGTCCCCTGGCTCGCCACGGCCTATGTGCCGGCGCCCTCGCTCGAAGAGATCGTGAACGAGTGCGGGCCGCTCCCGGCGCAGGCGGTGCGCTGGCTGGCGGCGGGCATCGCGGAGGCGTTGCAGTCCATCCACGGCGCGGGCCTCGTACACCGCGACCTGAAGCCGTCCAACGTCCTCGTCGTCGAGGACGGGCCGCGCGTAATCGACTTCGGTATCGCGTCGGGGGTCTCCAACACCCGCCTGACCATGACGAACGTGGCGGTCGGCACCCCCGCGTACATGTCGCCCGAGCAGGCCAAGGACTCCCGCAGCGTCACCGGCGCGTCGGACGTCTTCTCGCTCGGTTCGACCCTCGTCTTCGCCGCGACCGGGCACGCGCCCTTCCACGGCGCCAACCCCGTCGAGACCGTGTTCATGCTGCTGCGCGAGGGCCCGGACATCACGGGTCTGCCCGACGAGCTGCGCCCGCTCATCGAGTCCTGCATGCAGATGGAACACCCGAACCGGCCCACCCCCGAGGACTTGCAGGCCCAGCTCGCGCCCCACCTGTTCGCCTCCGGCTCGGACGACAGTGGCACTGCCTCGGCCTGGCTGCCGCCCCGTTCCGTCGCCATGATCGAGCAGCGCAGGGGCGGCGGCCGCATGCAGCTCCTCGCGCCGCCCACCGACCCCGCGCCGAACCCGAACCGGAACCCGAACCCGGCCCCGCGCTCCGGCGGCCCCACCGCGCCGCCCCGCCCCGCCGACCCACCCCCCTACGCACCCCGGCACGGCGGCTCCTCCGTCACCTATCCGCCCGCCCACACCGACGACCCGGTCCGGCTGCCGGGCGTCAAGGTCCCCATCGGGCCGGGGCCGCGCGTCGCCGACGCCGTCCGCGTCTCCGTGGACGCCGGGTCCGCCACCGGCTGGATCCGCAGGCCGGGTGTCCCCGCCGCGACCGGCGCGGGGGCCGCGCCCGTACCGCCGCCCGCCCTCCCGCCGGAGGCGCCGGGCCGCTGGCGGCCCTGGCGTTTTCGCATGTCCAACGACGTGTGGGGCACCCCCGCCGTCGCGGGCGACCTGCTGTACGTGACCTCCTTCGAGGTGCACGCCCTGGATGTGGGCACCGGCCGCCGCCAGTTCAAGACGCGGGACGTCGCCTGGGCGATGGCCATCGAGGCCGGCCGTATCCACGCCTCCGACGGACCCACCCTGTACGCCCTCGACGCGAGCGACGGCGGCGAGCTGTGGCGCCTCCAGGCCGACGCCTGGGTGTACTCCCTCAAGGCCGACCGTGGCACCGTCGTCACGGGCACCCGGGGCGGCGGCGTACAGGCCTGGGAGGCGGCCAACGGCGAGAAGCTGTGGGAGCTCTCCGGCGCCCAGAGCGACTTCGAGACCCCCGAGGCCGGGCCCCTCGTCCACGACGGCACGGTCTACGTCTGGCAGGACGCCCGGCTGCGCGCCCTCGACGCCCGCACCGGCGTCGAGCGCTGGTCCTACCCGATCGGCGACGCGGCCTCCTGCGGCGGCGTCCCGGTCCGCGTCGCGCCCGCGCGGGACGGTTACGTGTACGTCAGTGCCGGCACCCGCGTCCTCGCCGTCGACATCGCATCGGGCCATGTGCGCTGGCACTTCGAGGCCCCCGCCGTCTTCCTGTGCCCGCCCACGTTCGCGCCGGGCCCGGCGGTCGCGGGCGGCGGGGTGTACCTCGCCGACTACCTCGGCACCGTGTACGCCCTGGACGCCTCGACCGGCAAGGACCGCTGGCGCATCGCCACCGAGGCACGCAACTCCGTCGAGCCGGTCCTGGTGGCCGACGGCAACGTCCACGTGGGCAGCGGCAACGCGCTCTACACCCTGGACGCGGTCACCTCCACCCCCAAGTGGCGCTTCGCGGCGGGCGGTCCGGTGGTCGGCACCCCCGTCGTCGCCGACGGCCGCATCCACTTCGGCTCGGCCGACCACTGCCTCTACACCCTGGACGCGGCCGGCGGCCAGCTGCGCTGGAAGCTCGCGACCGGCGGCGAGATCAGCGGATCTCCCGTGGTACGCAACGGAGTTGTGTACGCGTGCAGCAAGGACCGCTGCGTGTACGCTCTGGACGCGGTGAAGGGGACGGCCACATCGGGCTCCCGCTGAGCGCGCTTCGGCACCCGAAAGGCCGCGTATTCCATGACAGTTGAGCCGCTTTCCCCCGCCACGGTCGTGACCCGGCTGCGCGCCGCCGGGTGCGTGTTCGCCGAGGACGAGGCGGAGCTGCTGCTCACCACCGCGCGGGATCCGGCCGAACTCGCCGCGATGGTGGAGCGCAGAAGCTCCGGTCTTCCCCTCGAACACGTCCTGGGCTGGGCCCAGTTCCACGGGCTGCGGATCGCGGTGGACCCCGGGGTCTTCGTCCCGCGCCGGCGCACTGAGTTCCTGGTCCAGCGGGCGCTGGCCGTCGCCGACGCGTCCCGGCCAGTGGTCGTGGTGGACCTGTGCTGCGGCTCGGGGGCGCTCGGCGCGGCCCTGGCGTCGGCGCTGCCGCTCGCCGAACTGCACGCCGCCGACATCGAACCCGCCGCCGTGCGCTGCGCTCGGCGCAATGTGGCCGCGCTGGGCGGCCGCGTCCATGAGGGCGACCTGTTCGACCCGCTTCCGCCCGGGCTGCGCGGCCGCGTGGACATCCTGGCGGCGAACGTTCCCTATGTACCCTCTGGCGAGGTCGCCCTGCTGCCGTCGGAGGCCCGCGACCACGAGCCGCTTGTGGCCCTGGACGGCGGGGCGGACGGGCTGGACATCATGCGCCGGGTGGCCCGCGCGGCGCCCGGCTGGCTCGCTCCCGGCGGAACGGTCCTGATCGAGACCAGCGAGCGCCAGGCGCGGGGTGCGCTGTCCGCGCTGGAGGCGGCGGGCCTTGAGGCGGCCCTGTTCACCTCCCCGGCCCTGCACGCCCACGTAGTAACCGGAACCCACACCCCCTGACGCTCCGCCCCCAACGCCGGACGGCCTGACTGTGCCCGCGCGGGCCGGCACCAGCCCCGCTTCGTCCCCAACGCCGAACGGTCTGACTGTGCCCGCGCGGGCCGGCACCAGCCCCGCCAGGGGCGCGGGGAACTGCGCGAGGAGCGCCCACGGCCCGCACCCGAAGGCCCCTGGGGCTCCGCCCCAGACCCCGTTCGGCCTGAACGGCCTCGTCCTCAAACGCCGGACGGGCTGGGGATGCCTATGGTGGCCCGCACTAGATGCTCAGCGGCACGGGCTGAGGTTGCCCATGCGGGCCGGCACGAGCCCTGCCAGGGGCGCGGGGAACTGCGCGAGGAGCGCCCACGGCCCGCACCCGAAGGTCCCTGGGGCTCCGCCCCAGACCCCGTTCGCGCTGAAGGCGCTCGTCCTCAAACGCCGGACGGGCTGGGGATGCCTATGGTGGCCCGCACTAGATGCTCAGCGGCACGGGCTGAGGTTGCCCATGCGGGCCGGCACG
>NZ_JBIAGO010000001.1:0-85020 GCF_042869775.1 Streptomyces sp. NPDC006711 | reverse complement strand
CACCCGAAGGTCCCTGGGGCTCCGCCCCAGACCCCGTTCGCGCTGAAGGCGCTCGTCCTCAAACGCCGGACGGGCTGGGGATGCCTATGGTGGCCCACACTAGATGCTCAGCGGCACGGGCTGAGGTTGCCCATGCGGGCCAGCACGAGCCCTGCCAGGGGCGCGGGGAACTGCGCATAACGCCCAGGCACCCGCACGCGGGCCCACACCAGATGCTCAGGGGCGCGGGGAACTGCGCATAACGCCCAGGCACCCGCACGCCGGCCCGCACCGGATGCTCAGGGGCGCGGGGAATTGCGCAAAGCTCCAGCCACCCGTACCTCGCCCCGCCCTACCGGTGGGGCGCCCCCGGCGGAGACGGCGGCGCATCCGGAGGAGGCCCACCCGGGTCCGGCTCACCCGGGGGCGGACCCTCGCGCAACCCCTCCTCACGCGCCCCCTCCTCACGCAACCCCTCAGGGCCGGGCCCACGACGCCCATGCCGGGCCCGGTGCCCTGCCGGATACCCCCGCTCACCCGGCGCCCCACCCGCAACGCCCGCCGCGCCCGCCGCACCCCCACCCCGCCGCGAAGCCATCAGCGCCGCCCCAAGCAGCATCACCAGCCCGCCGCCCAGCGCGAGCCCGACCCCCTGGCCCAACCCCTTGCCGGACGAGTCCACGGTCAGACTCCCCGCCGCCTGCCCCTGCCGCACCATCCACAGCACGGTGAAACCGAGCACGACGAGACCCGCGACGATCACGAGCGCGCGCGAGCGCAGCACCAAGCCCACCAGCGTCACCAGGGCCGCGAAGGCAAAGGGGAGCAGCATCGAACCGGCCACCTCCGCCTTGTCGGCGGAGATGCCGGAGAACAGGTCGTCGATGCGGTACGCGCTACCGTGACGGCCGTCGTACCAGGCACGGAAGGGGCTCCAGACGGCGGCCGCCGCTCCGATGAGAGCGAGGATCGACCCGAGGACACCACGGACATCTCGCACCATCTCCGGCCCTCCTCACAGACGGCTCTCGCTGCTGACGCTACGCCCGGTGCGGGCCCTCCGCTACCCGGAGCCCACTGGTCCGGCCCGCCTCCGACGCGGACCACTGTTAGGGTGTCGGCCGGTCTCGGGAGGGGGGCGACGTGCTGCGTCGCGGGATGAAATGCGCGGCCGTACTCATAGGTACGGTGCTCGCGCTGACGGGGTTCTCCAGTCACGGCGGTCACGGCAACGGCCACCACGCGAGTTCGGGCGGCGGTTGCTCCAACTCCCGTAAGAGCAACGACGATTCAGGTAGTGGCGGCAGTACGTCCGCCACCGGCCCCGCTGACGGCTCCACCACCGGTTACGCCAACGGCTCCACCACCGGCAACCCCACCGGCTCCACCCCGGGCCCCGGCGGCGGCTCGGTCTCGGGGACGACCACCGCTACCACCTCGGTCGTCACCGCGTGCGCCTCCGCCGCCCAGAACCTCACGAGCTCCACCGTGCACGTGACGGTGAGCAGCGGTTCCGGCAGCCGGCGCTACCGCGTGGAGGTCACCTTCCGCGACGCGGCCGACGCCCTCGTCGACGAGGGATCCACCACGGTGAACCTGGGCCCCGGCGCCTCCCGGGACATCACCGTGCCGATGGACCACCCCGAGCTGATCGCCCGCGTGGACCACTGCGAAGCCACGGTCCGGCCCGCCTAGCGGCCCGCCGCCGCCCACCTGAGCAACCGCCCCCCCCGCTCACCGCGTCCGGAAGCCCTTCGAGCGGCGCGCGCCGAACAGCTCGGCCTGGCGTGGCGGCGGCAGGTTCCCGAGCGCGACGAACGCGGGCGCGCGGGAGTGGGCCTGGGCGAGGGCGGCCTCCTGCGCGGCCCACACCGACCGTACGGTCCCCTGCACGGCCTCCGTCGGGAATGAGGCGATCGTCTGCGCGCAGCGCACAGCGGCCTCCAACTCCGCGCCGGGCGCCGTCACTTCGCTGACGAAACCGATCTCGTGCGCCCGCCGCGCACTCATCCGCTCGGCCGTGCCCATGAGCGCGAGCCGGGCCGCCTCGCCGTGCGGCATCCGCAGCGCCAGATACATCGACTCGTACGCGCTGACCATGCCGTAGGTGGTGTGCGGGTCGAAGAACGTGGCGTCGTCGGCCGCGATCACGAACTCCGCCTCGCCGAGCAGGTAGAACGCCCCGCCGCAGGCCATCCCGCGCACGGCCGCGATCACCGGTTTCCACAGGTCGTTGGCCTTGGGGCCGATCGTGAGCAGGGGATCGTCGGTCGAGTACGGCGACGTGGGCTGCGCCACCTGGGCCGCGCGGTCGATCCCGGTGCAGAAGGCGCGCTCGCCCGCCCCGGTCAGGACGACCGCGCGTACGGTGTCGTCGAACCGCAACTCGCGCCAGATCGAGGCCAGTTGGGCGGCCGTCTCCAGGTCGATCGCGTTCAGGCGCTCGGGCCGGTCCAGGGTGACGACCGCGACGCCGCTCTCCCGGTCGCGCGCCACCAGGACGCTCACGCCCGCTCCAGGAGCCAGCGCGGCACGCTCACCCCGTCGACCTCGGTGAACGCCACCTGCACCCGGGCCCCGATCCGCAGCCGGGCGGGGTCGACCGAGTCCAGCGGCGCGTCCGGCTCGGCGACCACGTTGCCGACGAGCCGGATCAGCGGGTCATCGGCGAGCTCGACGATCACCGCGTTGTAGGGGGCCACCGCCGCGTAGTCGGGCAGCAGCGGGGGGTGGGGCAGGACGTAGGACCAGAGGCGGCCGCGTCCGCAGACGCGGCGCCACTCGCTCGCGAAGGACCGGCAGTGCGGGCAGCACGGCCGGGGCGGGAAGCGGAGGCGGCCGCAGCCGGGTGCGGCGCAGGCCTGGACGCGCAGCTCGCCTCGGGCGGCGTACTCCCAGAACGGCGCGCCGTCGTCGTCGGGTACCGGTGTCAGCATCTCTCAACTCCTCAGCAGAAGGGCGGAGGTGGGCACGCCCTCACCGGCGGTGACCAGGCAGGTGGCGGCGTCGGGGACCTGGGCGGTGCCGGCGCCGCGCAGTTGCTTGACGCCTTCGTTGATGAGGTTGAAGCCGTGGACGTAGGCCTCGCTCAGGCCGCCGCCGCCGGTGTTGAGGGGCAGCCGTCCGCCGATCTCCAGGGCGCCGCCCTCGGTGAAGGC
The DNA here is from genome assembly GCF_042869775.1 of Streptomyces sp. NPDC006711. NCBI lineage: Bacteria > Bacillati > Actinomycetota > Actinomycetes > Kitasatosporales > Streptomycetaceae > Streptomyces > Streptomyces sp. NPDC006711. The sequence goes on along the minus strand of NZ_JBIAGO010000001.1, from coordinate 81,883 downwards.
GCCGCCCTCGCCGCGCCCGCAGAAGCCGTAGCCTTCGAGGGAGAGCGGGATCAGCGGGGTGAACGCGTCGTAGATCTGGGCCACGTCGATGTCGTCGGGCCCGAAGTCGGCCTGCTTCCACAGGTGGCGCGCGGCGGTCCAGGCGGGTCCGGTCAGCGGGTCGTCGTTCCAGTAGTTGACCATGCCGTGGTGCTGGGCGGGCAGGCCCTGGGCGACGGAGTGCACGTACACGGGCCGCTGCCGGCAGTCGCGGGCCCGCTCGGCGGAGACGACGACGCACGCCAACGCCCCGTCCGTCTCAAGGCAGTTGTCGAAGAGGCAGAGCGGTTCGCTGATCCAGCGCGAGGTCATGTACATCTCGCGGGTCAGCGGGCGCTCGTACATGATCGCGGCCGGGTTCTGGTTGGCGCGGTTGCGGCAGGCGAGGGCCACGTTGAAGAGGTGGTCGCGGGTGGCGCCGTACTCGTGGAAGTAGCGCCGGGCCAGCATGCCGATCTCGTCGGCGGGCCTGAGCAGCCCGAAGGGGCGGGTCCACTGGGCCGGGGTGGGAAGCTGAACCGCGGTGTTCTTCCATGGCCTCGGCCCGCTGCCGCGCTTGCGGGAGCGCCAGGCCACCCCGACGCCCGCCTGCCCGGTGGCGATCGCTGCGGCCAGGTGTCCCACGGTCGCGCAGGAACCGCCGCCGCCGTAGCCGACCTTGCTGAAGAAGGTCACGTCCCCCGCGCCGATGGACTTGGCGACCTCGACCTCGTCGGTCTCCTCCATCGTGTACGAGGCGAACGCGTCCACCTCCGACGCCTCGATGCCCGCGTCGTCGAGGGCGGCGAGGATCGCCCGGCACGCCAGCGTCTTCTCGGATTCGGGCAGGTGCCTGGCGAACGGCGTCTGCCCGATCCCGACTATGGCTGTCGCGTCCTTCAACGTGGCCATGGCCCCACCTCCACGAGCGTCACCCGTACTGACAGCGCAGGAGGCTACAGCTAATCTGACGGATAGTCAGCTGGCCTGGGGAGGGTTTCGATGCGCGGGGACCTGGAGTGGGGCACGATCGCGAATCTGGTACGGAGCGCGGCGGGGCGCTACGGCGAGCGGGAGGCGGTCGTCGAGGGCCGGAGCCGGATCTCCTACGCGGAGCTCGGCGAGCGGGTGGAGCGGGCGGCGGCCGCGTGCGTGGCGGCCGGGGTGGAGCCGGGCGACCGGGTCGCGCTGTGGGCGCCCAACACCGCCGACTGGATCGTCGCGGCGCTCGGCGCGGTGAGCGCGGGCGCGGTGCTCGTGCCGCTGAACACCCGGTTCAAGGGAGCGGAGGCGGCGTACGTCCTGCGCGGTTCCCGCGCCAGGCTCCTGTTCATCACCGGCACCTTCCTCGGCACCTCCTACGTCGCCTCGCTGCGCCGCGCCACGGCCGAGGGCCCCGGCACCGGCCCGCTGCCCTCGCTGCCGCATCTGGAGCAGGTGGTGGTCCTCGCCGACGACGCGCCCGACGCCTTTCGCACCTGGAAGGACTTCCTGGCCGGCGGCGAAGGCGTCCCGGGCGCGCGGGTGGCGGCGCGCGCGGCCGCCATCGACCCGGACGCGCCCTGCGACATCGTCTACACCTCCGGCACCACCGGCCACCCCAAGGGAGCGGTGATCACCCACGCCCAGACGCTGCGCTGCTACGAGATCTGGGCCGGCCTCGCGGGTCTGCGCGAAGGCGACCGCTATCTGATCGTGAACCCGTTCTTCCACACCTTCGGCTACAAGGCGGGCGTCCTCGCCTGTCTGATGCGGGGCGCGACGATGGTGCCGCAGCCCGTGTTCGACGCCGAGACGGCCCTCGCCAACATCGCCGCCGAACGCGTCTCGGTCCTGCCGGGCCCGCCCACCCTGCACCAGGCGCTCCTGGACCACCCCGCCCGCGACCAGTACGACCTGAGCGCGCTGAGGCTGGTGGTGACGGGCGCGGCGGTGGTGCCGCTGCGCCTGGTGGAGCGCCTGCGGGACGAGCTGGGCGTGGCTACCGTCCTGACCGCGTACGGGCTCTCCGAGGCGAGCGGGATCGTCACGATGTGCCGCCGGGGCGATCCGGCGGAGGTCATCGCCTCGACCTCGGGCCGCGCGATCCCCGGCACCGAGGTGCGGGTCCTGGCCGCCGATGGCGAGCCCGGCGAGATCGAGGTCCGCGGCTTCCATGTGATGCGGGGCTATTTCGAGGACCCGAAGCGGACGGCCGAGGTGATCGACGAGGACGGCTGGCTGCGCACGGGCGACATCGGCGTCCTGGACGGCGCGGGCAACCTGCGCGTCACCGACCGGATCAAGGACATGTTCATCGTCGGCGGCTTCAACGCCTACCCCGCCGAGATAGAGCGACTGCTCGGCCTGCACCCGGCGGTGGCCGACGTGGCGGTGATCGGCGTCCCGGACGCGCGCCTGGGCGAAGTGGGCCGCGCCTACGTGGTCCGCCGCCCCGGCTCACCGGCGACGGCCGACGACCTCATCGCCTGGTGCCGCCGCGAGATGGCCAACTACAAGGTGCCGAGGGAGGTCGAGTTCGTCCCCGAACTCCCGCGCAACGCGAGCGGGAAGGTGGTGAAGGGGGAGCTGCGGGGCGGTTACCGGTCAGATGGGTGAGGCCGTTACCTGGAGGACGTACACGCACTGGTGCCGCGCAATGGTCAGGTAGAGGAACATGCCGCCGGGCACGAAGGCGGTCTGCACACCGTCTCCCACTCCTTGATAGCGCGTGCCGTCCAGGTGCAGAGCCGCTGCTGCTCGCACGATCTCGGCGGCGCGCAGGCGTACCTCGGCGATCAGCTCGGCCGGCGGCGGCGTCTCGCCGCCGACCACGTGGGTCTCGTCGGGCTCGTACTCCCAGCGCCACTCAGACATCCGTCAGCGACTCCCGGGCCATCAGGTGGACGGCCCGGATCTCCTCCAGGGCTTCCCGCCACGCGGGATCGTCGCGGTCGAGGACCTGCGCGGCGTACTCGGCCGAGCGCAGACGCGCGGCGATGGCGGGGAAGCGGGCGATCTCGATCACGATGGCCCAGGACTCCAGGAACTGGACGATCGGGCCGAGGGAAGCGGTTCGCGCGGCGAGGGCGATCGCCTCGTCCTTCTGTAGCTCCATCTCGGCCAGCCGGTGCGGCGCGACCTGGGCCAGAGCCACGCGGAGCGCGGCAGGGCTGCGTTCCGGACGCGGGACGAGAGGCCCGCCGGGCTCGGTGTGCTGTGCGCTCATCCTGGTCCCTCCTGAGGTGCCAGGGCCACAGTACGGCACCCGTGGCGGGCTGCTGCGGGCTGTGGAAGAAGAGCGCGGAGGCGAGGCTCGGGGGTGCGGCGGGCGCCACGATGTCCAGCCCGTCCGACGGCGCGGGGGACACCGGCCGGGCGGCACGAGACCGGGACGAACGGCTGCGGCCGTCCCCTTCCCGCGCCGCCGTGGCGGGCTCAGGTGGCGTGGATGTCCTGCGGCGTGATCACCGTGGCGTGGATGTCCAGGGTGCCGGCCGCGACGCGCGGGGCGGCGAGGGCGGGGGCGGCGGCGCCGACCGCCGCCGTTATGACGACGGCGAGCGTGGCGAGCAGGCGGGTGGCGCGGATCATGGCAACTCCAGGTGCGGTACGGGGTGTTGGTTGTGCGTGAGTGGGTGTCGACCGTATGAATGATCGCCGGTCCCGGCGCTCAAGGACCGGCGAATGCCCGGACCGGTGGGCGCGGAGCGGACCGGTCCTGGACATGCGGCGGCCGCGACGGCTCCCCCTCCGCGCCGTCGCGGCCGTCCCCCCGCTGAGAAAAGTCAGTTGACCGGTTCCGCCGTCGCGTGGACGTCGTTCGTCGAGGCCGCGCCGGTGGCCGTCGCGTGGACGTCCAGGGGCTTGACGGTGCCGGCGCCCCCGACGCCGGTGGCGTGCACGTCCAGCGGCGTGAACGTGCCGTCGTCGGCCGTGGTCGTGGCGTGGACGTCCAGTGGCTTGATGACCGGTTCGGTGCTCTTGATGTCGCCCATGGTGACTCTCCCGTTGGCGGTACTGATGGATCGGAACGGACCCGCCCGGCCGCTCCCCCGATGGTGTCCGGACGGGTCCCTCGGAGCCGCTGAGACTAATACCGCGGCTCTCAGTCCTTCCGCCGGCCCCCCGGCTGCACGGAACGACTGAGTAGAAGAGTGCCGGACGGCGATAAACGAACGATGAACGGCCAGCCCCGCGCCTATGCGGCGCGCGCGGGGGCCAGCAGGGCGCGGACGGTCTCGGCCTCCGGCGAGCCCAGCGCGTCGAACAGTTCCAGCGACTCCCGCCAGCAGACCTGGGCCCGCCCGCTCTGTCCGATGCCGTCCAGCGCCCGGCCGAGCACCGTCAGGACGTTGCCCCGGCGCCACTCGCCCCCTATGCCGCGCAGGCGGGTCAGCGCCATCTCCGCGTTCGCCGCCGCCTGGGCCGGGCGCCGGGCGGCGAAGTCCACCTCGGCGAGGCGGAACAGGGCCATGCCCTCCCACAGGTGCTGGCGGCTGTCGCGGAACACCTCAAGGGCCTCCCGCAGCCGGCGGACCGCCTCGGCGTACTGTCCGTCCTTCGCCAGGGCGAGCCCCAGCGCGTAACGGGCGTTGGCGCCCCGCAGCGAATTGCCGAGCCCGTCGTAGATGTCGAGGCCGTTCTGGGCGAGGGCCACGGCGCTGGCCGTGCGGCCCATGGCCAGATGGATCCGCGACAGGTTGCACAGCGCGCTCGCCTCGCCGGGCCGGTCCCCGCCACGGGAGTAGTTCTCGATCGCCGTCGTCAGGTGCTGCTCGCCCTCGGCGTACCGGTTCTGGTAGAGCGCGACGACGCCCCGGATGTTGGGGGCCCAGCAGCCGGGCAGGGAGTCCGCGGCGAGCTGGGACAGGCGCATGCCCTCCGCCGCGTCGAGGTCCGCCTGGTCGAACCCGCCCGCCGTGTGCCGGGCGTTGGCCAGCGCGGTCAGGACGCGCCCCTCCGCCCGTACGTCCCCGCAGGCGTGGGCGGCCGCCTGGAGCGCGGTGCCACTGGCCACGTACTCCTTGGAGTTGGTGCCCGACTCCGCGAGGTCGAGGGCGGCCCACAGGAGGTCCCCGGCCCGGCGCAGGAAGGCGGGCCGGCTCGCCGCCTGCCGTACGCAGGCCAGGAGCGGGACGGCTTCGGCGTACATCCAGTCCTGGGCGGCGTGGGGCTCCTCGAAGCGCACGCCGACGCGTCCGGTCGGCTCCAGGTGGTCCACCAGGCGATCGCCCGGGCGTTCCAGCGCGTACACGCCCGAGGCCGTCGCCAGATAGAAGTCCAGCAGCCGCGAAAGCGCCAACTCCCGCTCCTGCGGCGGCTGTTCGTCGCGCTCGGCGCACGAGCGGGCGTACAGCCGCACCAGGTCGTGGTAGCGGTAGCGGCCCGGCGCGGCGGACTCCACCAGGGACGTGTCGACCAGCGACTCCAGCAGATCCTCGGTCTCCTGCTCGGGGAGGTCGAGGACGGCGGCCGCGGCGGCCAGGGAGATGTCGGGCCCGTCGGGCAGGCCGAGCAGGCGGAAGGCGCGGGCCTGGGCGGGCTCCAGCTGGCCGTAGCCGAGCTCGAAGGTGGCCTTGACCGCGAGGTCACCGGCCTGGAGCTCGTCCAGGCGGCGCCGCTCGTCGGCGAGCTTCGCGGCCAGGACGGAGACCGTCCAGGTGCGGCGCGAGGCGAGGCGGGAGGCCGCGATGCGGATGGCGAGCGGTAGGAAGCCGCAGGCGGCGACCACGTCGAGGGCCGCCTCGCGCTCCGCGCAGACGCGCTCGGTACCGACGATCCTGGTGAAGAGCTGCAACGCCTCGTCGGGGGACATCACGTCCAGGTCGACGAGGTGCGCGCCGGCCAGGTCGACCATCCGGTTGCGGCTGGTGACGAGGGCGGCGCAGCCCGCGGTGCCCGGAAGCAGCGGCCGGATCTGCGCCGCGTCCCGGGCGTTGTCGAGCAGCACCAGGACCCGGCGGCCGTCGAGCGTGGAGCGGAACAGGGCCGCGCGCTCGGCCATCGAGTCGGGGATCGCCGGGTCGGGTGTGCCGAGCGCGCGCAGGAAGGCGCCGAGTACCGTCTCGGGTTCGGTGGCCTGCGCGCCGGCGCCCTGGAGGTCGATGTAGAGCTGCCCGTCGGGGAAGTGCGGCCGGGCCGCGTGGGCGACGTGCACGGCGAGCGTGGTCTTGCCGACGCCGCCGATGCCGGCCAGCGCGGAGACCGCCATGACCGTGGTCTCGGCGCTGGCGAGCCGCGAGGTGAGCTCGCGTACGAAGGAGGCGCGTCCGGTGAAGTCCGGTACGGAGGCCGGGAGTTGGGCCGGGCGGACCGGGGCCGGGGCGAAGGTGGGCGCGTCGGCGGGCGGCCGGGCCAGGTCCTCGTCCGCGCGCAGGATGCGGTGCTGGAGCCGGGCGAGCTCGGGCCGGGGGTCCACGCCGAGCTCGTCGGCGAGCAGCCGCCGGGTGTCGGCGTACACCGCGAGCGCTTCGGCCTGGCGGCCACTGCGGTACAGGGCCAGCATCAGCAGTTCGCGCAGCCGCTCGCGCAGCGGGTGGGCGGCGGTCAGCGCGGTCAGCTCGGAGACGGCCTCGGCGTGGCAGCCCGCCTCCAGGTCCAGGTCGAGTCGCGTCTCGGTGAGCTGGAGGCGCCACTCGGACAGCCGGGTGCGCTGGTTCTCGGCGTACGGGCCCGGCACGTTGGCCAGGGGTTCGCCGTCCCAGTGTGCGAGCGCCCTGTTCAGGAGCGCGCGGGCGCGGCTCTGATCGCCGCCGGTCCGCGCCTTCTCGGCGGCGGTCGCCAGCTCCTGCGCCTCGTTGAGGTCGAGAGTGGCGGCGCCGGCCCGGATCGCGTAACCGCCGGACTCGCTGACCAGGACCCCGGGGTCCAGCACCTTGCGCAGCCGGGAGGCGTACGTACGGAGCGCGGCCAGGGCCTGGGAGGGCGGGTCCTCGCCCCAGATGGCGTCGATGAGTTCGGCCGCGGTGGCGGTGTGGCCGTCGCGCAGGAGCAGGGCGGCGAGCAGGGCGCGCTGCTGCGGAGAGCCGGACGGCAGGGGCTGCTCACCCCGCCAGGCCCGTACCGGTCCGAGTACGCCGAAGCGGAGCCCGGCGCCGGATGCCGCCGGGCCGTGCTCGTCCGCCGCCTGGGCGAGGTCCCCCGTCGCGTGCTGCGGCGGCGGTACCGGAGCGCGCTGCTCCGGAACGCGCGTCCCGCCGTCACGGTCCATAGCTCCCCCTGTACCCCCGTACTCCTGGATTGCTCCCCGCCAGTCTGCCCTGTCCGGAGGGGTCGCGTCAGCAGCGGGTGACCCTCTGCACAAGGCTTCGACACATGCCCTGCACACTCATCGCAAGCGCTGTCCCCCCGCGTTTCGTGCGGGACGCGGCGGCCCGGGCGGGGCGTGAGGCGTGCGCGCGGGGAGCTGACGGATCGTCAGATTCCCTCTACCGTAGAGGACATGGAGACCTTCCCGAAGATAATCTCGGTGGACGACCACACGGTGGAGCCCCCTGGCGTCTGGCGGGACCGCCTCCCGTCCAGGTACCGGGAGAGCGGCCCGCGCGTTGTCCGGGCCCCGCTGAAGGAAATGACCTTCCTGGGCGGCAAGTTCGCGCCGGTCATGGGCGCGAAGGGCGACGACGGGCCGATCGGCGACTGGTGGGTGTACGAGGACCTGCACCGCCCGCTGACCCGCCTCGACACGGCCGTCGGCTACGACCGGGACGAGATCCGGCTCGAAGTCATCACCTACGAGCAGATGCGACCGGGCTCCTACGACGTCACCGCGCGCCTGGCGGACATGGACGTCAACCACGTCCAGTCCGCGCTCTGCTTCCCCACCTTCCCGCGCTTCTGCGGCCAGACCTTCACCGAGGCGCCCGACCGCGAACTCGCGCTGCTCGCGGTGCGCGCGTACAACGACTGGATGGTGGAGGAGTGGTGCGGCCCCGACGCCCACGGCCGCCTGGTCCCGCTCACCCTGATCCCGCTGTGGGACGCCCGCCTCGCCGCCGCCGAGGTCCGCCGCAACGCCGCGCGGGGTGTGCGCGCGGTCGCCTTCTCCGAGATACCCCCGCACCTGGGCCTGCCCTCCATCCACACCGACGCCTGGGACCCCTTCCTCGCGGCGTGCGACGAGACCGGCACGGTGATCGCCATGCACATCGGCTCGTCCAGCAGGATGCCCTCCACCTCGCAGGACGCCCCGCCGGCCGTCGGCTCGACCATCACGTTCGCCAACTGCTGCTTCTCGATGGTCGATTGGCTGATGAGCGGCAAGTTCGAACGCTTCCCCAACCTCAAGGTCATGTACGCGGAGGGCCAGATCGGCTGGATCCCGTACATCCTGGAGCGCGCGGACGTGGTGTGGGAGGAGAACCGGGGCTGGGGCGGCGTGGCGGACAAGGTCCACCGCCCCCCGTCCGAACTCTTCGCGGACCACGTGTACGGCTGCTTCTTCGACGACGCGTTCGGGCTGCGCAACCTGGACGCGATCGGCGTGGGCAACGTCCTGTACGAAACGGACTACCCGCACTCGGACTCGACGTGGCCCAAGTCGAAGGAGGTCGGCGAGGCGCAGATGGGCCACCTGGCGGGGGACGTGGTGGAGCGGATTGTGCGGGGCAATGCGATTGCCCTGCTGGGGCTTACGGGGGAGGGGCTGTGGCGGCCGTAGACCCGGGCGGTGCCCTGCGGGGCTGACGGGGGGGGGTGGGTGTAGCCCGGGCGCCCACGGGGCCCGGGCCCGACCCCTAGCCTGCGGCCGCGTAGGTGACGAATGCGGCCCAGGTGCCCGGGGGGACGCAGAGGAGGTCACCGTCGGGGTACTTGGAGTCGCGGATGTGGATGGTGCGGCGGGTGGCGGCGACTTCTACGCAGTCCTCGCCGTTGTTGCTGCTGCTGTAGCTGCTCTTGAACCACGTCAGTTCGGTGCCGTAGACGGCGGAGGATTCGTCCTTCACGATTCGCTTCTCCCGTCACGCGTTGTGGGATGCGGGCTCAGTGGCTGGCCGCGTAGGAGACGAAGGCGTTCCAGGTGCGCGGGGTGACGCCGAGGCGGCTGCCTTCGGGGGTCTTGGAGTCACGGATGTGGATGGTGCGGGGGGTGGTCGCGACTTCGATGCAGTCGTTGCCGTCGCTGCTGCTGCTGTAGGTGCTCTTGAACCACGTCAGCTCGGTGCCTTCGATGGAGGCGTACTCGCGGATCATGTTTCTCCCAGCACTCGCTTGATGAAGGCTCGTGACTCGTCCGGAGTGAGAGCCCGGGCCCGGATGCTGCCATAGCGCAGTTCCAGGATACGGAGATGGCGCGGTTCCGAGATCGGTCGACCGCCGAATTCGCCATCCGCGCGAGCAGCAGCCGAGCCGTTGGCGAACTTCAGCACCTGGATCAAGCCCGCCGTCCCCGGGTGGTCTGCCCGGGACGTAGGCATCACCTGAAGCTCTACGTTCGGTAGCTCCGCCATCTCCAGCAGCCGTTCAAGCTGTCGACGTAGCACGTCCGATCCTCCGATCGGCCGCCGCAGCGTCACCTCCTCTTGCACGAAGCTCAGTTCGGGGGCAGGCGTACGGTCGAAGATGGAGCGCCGAGCCACCCTCGCGGCGACCATCCGTTCCAGTTCGTCCTGCGAGTACGCGGGCCGCAGCGTCCGCAGCAGTGCGCGCGCGTAGTCCTCCGTCTGCAACAACCCATGGATGTTGTGCGTGGTGTACATGCACAGTTCCACTGCCTGCGCCTCCAGCTTGGCCAGCTCGCGCACCATCTTCGGGTATCGCGCGACGGCCACATCTTCCTTCATCGCCGACAGCCTGCCGCCGGCGCGGAGCACCCGATCCGCTTCGTCCAGATACTCCGGGCGCGGGATCCTGCGACCGCCCTCTACCTTGTAGACCAGATCCTCGCCGTAACCGATTGCCGCGCCGAACTCGCCCGCCGTCAACCCAGCCTGCTCGCGCCAGAGTTTGAGCTGACGTCCGATCGCCGCCGCCACTGCGCAGGCTTCGTCGTCCGCGTCCGTGCCCCTGTCGTCACTCATCTGCAACCACCTCCGAGCGAAGCCGTACCCCTGCGCAGCCGGGACGCCACCGGACAGAGCCGGGACAGAAACTCTGCGTACGCATGCGATTACTGGTCAGCGTAAGCGGACGCGACCACGCTGAGTGATGTGAAAGAGGAAACGGCCCAAGGGGTACGTGAGTTCAGTGTTCAGCTCTCCTGCACACGGCGCGGTGCGCGGCTGGCCCGCATTCTGCTGGTCGAGCAACTGCGCCGCTGGGGACGGGAGTTCGAAGACGCCCAGCATGTCGTGGCCGAGCTGGCGTCCAATGCCGTACTGCACGGGCGGGTGCCCGGCCGGGACATGCGCCTCGTGCTGCGGGACACCCCGGGGGCCCTGCGCATCGAGATGGTGGACGCGCGCGGTGACCGGCTGCCCGTCGCACGGGCGGAGCCCTGGGCCGAATCGGGCCGGGGGCTGCTGCTCGTGGCGGCGTACGCCACCCGCTGGGGCGTCCTCACAGGCCCGGGCCCGTGCAAGACGGTGTGGGCGGAGCTGCCCGCGAGGTCAGGAAACGGCGCGGGCGGGGGCGGCGCGCCGCCGTACGCGGAGAGCGGCGAGGGGGCCGTCCGACCCTCCCACGGCCACCACGCCGCCCCGGCCGACCGCTGAACCGGCGTCGGGCACCCGTGATGAGCCGGTGCGCGACCCCGGTCGTACGCGCGCGTACCTCTGAAGTCGCAGACCGCGAACGCCTCCCCCGCCCGGCGGCGGAACCCGTTGCCGCCTCGGGCGTGATGTGGCGGGAGCGCGGCGCCGGGAGAGTGGGAGCCGTCCGATCGACCCACCTACAACCCGAGGACCGTTATGAACCGCCGTACGAAGACCGCCGTGCTCGGTGTCACGCTTGTGCTCACCGCTGCCGTGGCAACGGGATCCGCCGCCGCGTCCGGTGACGACCGGCGGGAAGCCGCCGCCCTGACCGGCACCGCGAAGCTGTACCGGTCGGCCGGGGACGACATCACGTTCTCCTTCGACGCGCATCTGGCGACGAAGGACAACGATGACCCGCTCAAGGCGACGGGCACCTTCGAGTGGAGCCACTACCGCGACGGCCACGGCGCCTGGGCGAAGGCGAAGGTCAACTGCCTCGTCACCGGTGGCAAGGTGGCCGTGGTCTCGGGCGTCATCACGGACTCGGACCTGCCCGGCGCCAAGGGAAAGCAGGTCGGCGTCACCGTCGATGACCTCGGCCGCCACGACCGGCTCGGCTACAGCTGGGCCGCGACCGGCACGCCCGTGGAGACTGGCGACATGCCCAAGTGCGTGAGTTCGGCGCCCTTCGAGAAGGTCAAGCAGGGCACGGGTGACTTCACGGTCGTCCCGTGGCAGCCGAAGTTGTAGCCCCGTCATCCTGAAGGCCAACGGTGCTTCCGGAGACACCCTGATGCTCGTCCAGGGGCGCTGACAAAGGGTCTGGGCGCCGTCACGATGGGGCCCATGACGTTGAGCCCTGCTCAAGCAGAGAAGGTCCTGGCCGACAACTTCGCGCCCTGGGTGCTCGGTCTCGGACTGCGCGTGGAGGAGACGGGGGAGCGGCACGCGGTGCTGCGCCTGCCGTGGAGCGACGCGCTCGCCCGGGACGGGGGCGGGATCAGCGGGCAGGCGCTGATGGCCGCCGCCGACACCGCCACCGTGATCGCGGTGGCCTCGGCGCGCGGGGCGTACGGGCCGATGACGACCGTGCAGCAGTCCACGAGCTTCATGCGTCCGGTGACCGGCGCCGACGTACTGATCGATGCCCGCGTCACCAAGCTGGGCCGGCGCATGGCCTTCGCCGAGATCGCCATGACCGCCGAGAACACCGAGGAGCCGGCCGCCCGGGCGACCACGGTGTACGCCCTGCTCGGCTGAGGCGAGTCAGCCTTCCGCGCGCTGATGCCGAAGCGGAAGGCAGGCACGCGTGTCGGCTGCGCTCCCGTCCCCCCCCGATCGCCGGGTACGTACTTCCCGCCACCTGACCGGCTGCGCACCGGCGGTGGTGTTTGAGTACGCGTACTCATGAGAGGCCACTCCACCCCCTTTAGCGTGACGCTGGCGAAGACGAGGCGCACGAGGGGGAGGGGACGGGTGAGTTCGTTCGAGGAGGAGTGGGCCCAGCTCAAACGGGACGCCGTGGCGATGCGGCTGGCGAGTACGGGGCCGGGCAGCGGGGGCGCGATGGACGTCAAAGGTTCCCAGAGCGCGTGGACGTCTGCGGCCAACGCGGTCGCTGGGCTCGCGAATGACGTGAACAGTGCGCTGAGCGCCCTGGACCTGGGGCAGCATGGGCTGGCCACAGGCGGCGGGGTGGAGACCGCGGCGGCCCAGTCCGAGGTCTACCAGAGCTGGAAGACCTATTTGGAGATGGTGGCGGACCGTTGCCAGAGACTGCGCGGCGGGCTGGGGCGGGCGGGTAGCGACTTGTTCCTGACGGACAAGGGCGTGCTGGGTCTGTTCGGGTCGCCGAGCACGCAGGATCAGGACACACCCGCAATCGGCGGCAGGGGGCGGTGATCCGATGGACGTGGAGGCGCTGAAGACCCTCAAGCCGCACGAGTTCGAGGAGGCGTCCCTCGGGTACCGCTCCACCAGCAACATGGCGAGCCAGGCGAAAGACGCGCTGGAGCGTCGCATCACGCCGCAAATGCAGCATTCCCTCAACGGCGAAGCGGCCGACGCCGCAGTTACGCGGTTGCTGGAGCTGACCCAGGACTTCCACTACATGCAAGCGGAGTGTGGCCTGATCAGCACCGCCCTGAACGCCTTCGCGGCGGACGTCAGACCGGCGCAGGCCAAGCTGGAGCGGGCCCTTGCGGATGCGGACGAGCACAAATTCACCGTGGGGGCGGACGGCTCGGTGGCGTATCCAGCAATGAGCTCCGGGCCCGGTGGCCCGCCAACGGCGCCCGGCGCGGCGAGCGGCACCCTCTCCGAACAGGCACGTGCGCTCCAGCGACAGGCGGGTGTCTTCGACCCCAACCCGAACTATGCGATCGCCCAGGACATCGCCAACCGAATAGCGGAGGCGCTGAGGGAGGCCACGGAGGCGGACCAGAAGTGGGCGCCGGCGCTGCGCGCCCTCAAGGCGGACGACGATCTGACCGTCTCCGAACAGGACTGGGCGGATGTGCAGAAGGACATGGAGGGCGTCCGCGAGGCGGGCCGCCACTACCTGGATTCCCTGCCGCAGCCCCCGAAGGACGGTGACCCCAAGGACAACGCCAGTTGGTGGAGCAAGCTGGACCCGGATCAGCAGGAGGCGTGGACGTCTGCCCACCCTGAGATTGTCGGCGCCCTCGACGGGCTGCCTGCCGCAGCGCGGGACGAGGCCAATCGCTACGTTCTCGACGAGACCAGGGGCCAGTACCAGACGGAGTTGGACGCGATGCCCAAGCCACCCGCCGACGAGTGGACGTGGATCAACGCGGGTGGGTACGCGTCGAAGGTCCACACCGATGAGTGGATGGACTGGTACAGGGCGCACGGCGCGAGATACGGCCACCTTACGGCATCGCTGCAAGGCATGGACGCCATTCAGACTCGCTTCGACAGTTCCGCGAGTAAGGGCCTGCCTGAAGCATATCTACTGGGGTTCAGCCCCGAGGGTAATGGTCGGGCGATCATCGCCAATGGAAACCCGGACACGGCTGTCCATCAGGCCGTGTACGTACCCGGAACGACAGCTAACCTGAGCAACATTGGTGGGGCTATCGATCGAATGGGCAGCGTGTGGCGTGCGGCCGATGGAAAGGCCGCCGTCGGCGAGCCGGTCTCCACCATTACTTGGCTCGGCTACGACGCTCCGTCTGATGTCGTGAAAGATGCACCGTTCAGCCACTATGCGAATGATGGGGCCCCGGCTTTCAACAAGTTCATGGATGGTCTTGACGCTTCGCACACCGGGGATGCGCCGGCCCACCGCACCGCGATCGGTCATTCGTACGGCACTACGCTGATCGGGGCAGCCGCTCGACAGGGAACATTGCACGCAGATGACGTGATTCTGGCAGGAAGCCCAGGGGTTCAGGTGCCCAAGGCGGAACAGATGGACGTACCCAAGGGGCATGTCTGGAATTTGGAGGCCGAAGGCGATCCTGTCCCAGATATCGGTCGATTCGCACACGGAGGAACCGATTGGGACGGACCATGGATCATCCCAAGTGATGAAGAGTTCGGTGCTAACCAGATGGCAACAGGCGACATCCATGGGCATAGTGAGTACTGGAAAGAGAAAAGCACCAGCCTTCTGAATCAGGGGCTGATCGTCTCGGGGCACAGCGACAATGTGAGGCTGAAGGAGCCGTCGCATCACTGGGATCATATGCGCTGATGAAGATTGCGGAGGCAGGCGGACCGACCCGTTCGGGGCGGTGCCATCAGTGAATCCGACCGGCTGTTCCCGGTCCGACCGATTGCGAATCACCGTTGTGAAGAGGAAGCCCGGTTCATCCGTGCTGTTATTGTCCGTTGCCCTTACGACTCTCACTGGATGCAGCATGAGTGACTCCAAAAACTCACAAGACATTCCGTTCGCGGGCATCAGCACTACCAGCGACGCGGCCGATGCGATGGAGAGGGTGTCCAGCGAGCTCTACGACCTGATCGGTCTCAAGGGAAGAGCCTCCAGCACACAGCCCGGCGTCATGGAGTGCGAAGGGAAGGACCGCGACACGTACTTCACGATCTTCCACCCCTGGAACATCACACCGGCAAAGGCCACGGCCGCAGAGCTGGACGGCGTGATGGAACGGCTCAAGAGCGAGTTGCCGAAGCACGGTTGGAAGGTGGTCGAGTACGAGCGGGACACCAGCAAGAACAGAAACCTCAGCTTGACGGCCGACAACGACGAGAAGAAGGTCAGCGTCAACCTGGCTTCCTACACGAAGGACAACCCGCCCGCGTTGGGGCTGATGGTGGTGTCCGGCTGCTACCGGATCCCGGACGGGAAGAAGATCGAGCGCTTCTGAGGCTGCCATCGCGCTCGAATCGGGGCGCCGACAAGGGGCTGGGGGACGCCCGGGCAGCTGGGCGGCGGTCGTGTGGCCGCCGGTTGCGCTGCGTGCACCCCTTGCCTGACGGTGCGTCAGCTATGACGATGGGAGCCATCCCGGTGGGGTGACGGGGCGTCAAGTGAAGCGGGAGGGCGCGATGTTGAGGGTGCCGAACGGGCGTCTCGCGTACGGGATGCAGCTTCCCGTGCAATCGCAGAGCACCCTCTACGCCGAGCGCTGGGAGGCCGATGCCGGGCCCGGTGACCTCGTTGCGATCGCGCGGGCCGCTGACCGGGCCGGGTTCGCCTACCTTGCCTGCTGCGACCACGTCGCCATTCCGCGCCGGCTCGCCGGGGCCATGAGTACGGTCTGGTACGACCCCGTCGCCACCCTGGCGCACTTGGCCGCCGTCACCGAGCGGGTCCTGCTGATGAGCCATGTCGCGGTCGTCGGGCTGCGCCACCCCCTCGTCACCGCCAAGCAGTACGCGACCCTGGACCACCTCAGCGGCGGGCGGCTGATCCTCGGGGTCGGGGCCGGGCACGTGCGCGAGGAGTTCGACGCGGTCGGCGCGGACTTCGCGCACCGGGGGGCCGTGCTCGACGAGACCATCGACGCGCTCCGGGCGGCGCTCGGGCCGGAGGAGTACCCCGAGTTCCACGGCGAACGGTTCTCCTTCGGCGGGCTCGGCCAGCGGCCACGGCCCGCGCAGCGACGCGTGCCGATCTGGGTGGGCGGGTCGTCGCCCGCAGCCCTGCGGCGGGCCGCGCTGCGCGGGGACGGGTGGCTTCCCCAAGGGGGGACGAGGCGGCAACTGAGCGAGCAGATAGGCGAGTTGCGGGCGCTTCGGGAGCTGGGCGGCGTGGACGAGCCCGTCACCATCGGCGCGATCACTGAGGCGCTGTACGTCGGTGAGCCCGGCTGGGACACCGGGCGACGCACCCTCACGGGCAAACCCGAGGCGCTTGCGGCGGCGCTGCGTGCGTACGGGGAGATGGGCGTGGACCAGATCCAGGTGCGGTTCCGCTCGCGGGGATGCGACGAACTCCTCGACCAGATGGCCGCGTTCGGGGCCGAGGTCGGCCCACACCTCAACGACTAGGAGTCGACGATGGGCAAGCTGGACGGTCGGGTCGTCTTCATCACCGGGGGCGCGCGGGGGCAGGGGGAGCAGGAGGCGCGGCTGTTCGTGGCCGAGGGGGCCAGGGTCGTCATCGCGGATGTGCTGGACGAGCAAGGGGAGGTGTTGGCCAAGGAGTTGGGGCACGGCGTCGCTCGGTTCACGCGTCTCGACGTGAGCCGCGAGGAGGAGTGGGTGGAGGCGGTCGCCGCCGCGAAGGACGCCTTCGGGAGGATCGACGGGCTGGTCAACAACGCCGGGATCCTGCGGTTCAACGCGCTCGTGGACACCCCGCTGGATGAGTTCATGCAGGTGGTGCGGGTCAATCAGGTGGGGTGTTTCCTCGGGATCAAGACGGTCGCGCCCGAGATCGGCGCCGCTGGGGGCGGCACCATCGTCAACACCGCCTCGTACACCGCGATGACCGGCATGGCGGCGGTGGGGACGTACGCCGCCACCAAGCACGCCATCCTCGGACTCACCCGGGTCGCCTCGCTCGAACTCGCGCATCTGGGGATCCGGGTCAACGCGGTGTGCCCGGGCGCCATCGACACCGCCATGTCCAACCCCGCCCAGCTCGACCCGACGGCGGACGCCGCCGAGACCTCGGCCGCACTCGACGAGCTCTACCGCAAGCTGGTGCCGCTCGGCCGGGTGGGACGGCCCGAGGAGGTGGCCGCGCTCGCCCTGTTCCTGTCCTGCCAGGACTCCTCGTACATCACGGGACAGCCCTTCGTGATCGACGGCGGGTGGCTGGCCGGGGTGTCCCTGTTCTGAGTTCCCCGAAGCCCACTTCCGGGCTCGGGCGCCTGGGGGCCCTGGTCTGACCATGCGTCAGGTATTGACCGTGCTGGCGGCCGGTGGAACAGTCGAGCCGTCACCATCTGACGGTGCGTCAGAAACACGTGATACGTCATGAAGGAGAAGTCCCGTGGAATTCGGACTCTTTGTGCAGGGATACGTGCCGGCGGCACGGTCAGCGGTCGACCCCATGGCGGAGCACAAGGCGCTCATGGAGGAGACGGAGTACGTCATCCAGGCCGACAAGTCCGGGTTCAAGTACGCCTGGGCCTCCGAGCACCACTTCCTGGAGGAGTACTCCCACCTCTCCGCGAACGAGGTCTTCCTCGGCTACCTCGCCCACGCCACCGAACGCATCCACCTCGGCTCGGGCATCTTCAACCCGCTGGCCCAGGTCAACCACCCCGTCAAGGTCGCCGAGAAGGTGGCCATGCTGGACCATCTCTCCGAGGGACGCTTCGAGTTCGGCAGCGGGCGGGGCGCCGGGTCGCACGAGATCCTGGGGTTCATACCGGGTGTCACCGACATGAACCACACCAAGGAAATCTGGGAGGAGACCATCGCGGAGTTCCCCAAGATGTGGCTCCAGGACGAGTACCAGGGGTTTCAGGGGAAGCACTGGTCGCTGCCGCCCCGGAAGATCCTGCCCAAGCCGTACGGGGCGTCGCACCCGGCCATGTGGTACGCCGCCGGGTCGCCCTCCTCGTACGCGATGGCGGCGCGCAAGGGGTTGGGGGTGCTCGGGTTCTCCGTGCAGAAGGTCTCCGACATGGAGTGGGTCCTGGAGCAGTACAAGACGGCGATCCGGGACGCCGAGCCGGTCGGTGCGTTCGTCAACGACAACGTGATGGTGACGTCCACGGCGATTTGTGCGCCGACGCACGAGGAGGCGGTGCGGATCGCGGTGGGGGGCGGGCTGAACCGGTTGCAGTCGTTGGTGTTCCGCTACCACGACACGTTTCCTCGGCCCGAGGGGATTCCGCGGTGGCCGGAGCTGCTGCCGGAGTACACCGAGGAGATCATTGAATTGCTCATCTCGGAGGAGTTGATGATCTGTGGGGATCCTGATGAGGTGACGGCGCAGTGCAAGCGGTGGGAGCAGGCGGGGGCGGATCAGTTGTCGTTCGGGTTGCCGATCGGGGTGTCGTTCGACGACACGGTGCAGACGATTCGGTTGATTGGGGAGCATGTGATTCCGGTCATCGACACGGACCCGGTCCACCGCACGTCCCGCTTCCGCGCCGCATCCTGACCCGCCGCGCCCCAGCCCCCTGGGCCTCCGCCCCAGACCCCGTTCGCGCTGAACGCGCTCGTCCTCAAACTCTCCCAAGGCCTTAAGGGCCAGGGGGGACCCCCATGACGGGCTGGGTATGCCGATGCGGGCCAGCGCCAACCCCGGCAGGGGCGCGGGGAACTGCGCGGCCAGCCACGCACGGTCCGCAGCCGGGGTCCCTGAGGCTCCGCCCCAGACCCCGTTCGGCCTGAACGGCCTCGTCCTCAATCTCCCCCAAGGCCTTAAGGGCCAGGGGGGGACCCCCATGACAGGCTGGGGATGCCTCTACGGGCCCGCACCGAGACCGCCAGGGGCGGCGGGCTGTGTGTGCGGGCCAGCACCAGCCCTGCCAGGGGCGGCGGGCTGTGTGTGCGGGCCAGCACCAGCCCTGCCAGGGGCGCGGGGAACTGCGCGACCAGCCCAGCACGGTCCGCAGCCGAGGCTCCTGGGGCTCCGCCCCAGACCCCGTATCGCGCCTGAAGGGCGCTCGTCCTCAATCTCCCCCAAGGCCTTGAGGGCCAGGGGGGACCCCCATGACAGGCTGGGGATGCCTCTACGGGCCCGCACCGAGACCGCCAGGGGCGGCGGGCTGTGTGTGCGGGCCAGCACCAGCCCTGCCAGGGGCGCGGGGAACTGCGCGACCAGCCACGCACGACCCGCACCCAACGAACCCCCGGAGGGTTTCGGGAAGGGGCGGGGTGGGGGAAATCCCGGGCCGGCCCGGACCAGACCCCCGAACCAGACCCGAGGCGGCGCCTTCCCGGACCGCCGTCTCGTAACCACCCCCGGCCGGAGGCCCACCGCGGCGCCCCCCGGCCGGGGGCGGCCCCACCCGGCACCCGGGCTCGTACGGCACCCGGGGCCCGAACGGCACCCGGACCCGCACCGCATCCGGCCCCGAACGGCATCCGACCCGCACCGGGGTCGGCCCGCACCCACCCACACCCACCCCGCACCCCCGGAAGGCATCCCATGCTCGACCACCTGATCAAGGGCGCCACCCTCGTGGACGGGACCGGCACCCCCGCTCGCCTCGCCGACGTCGGCATACGCGGCGGACGGATCGCCACCGTCGCCGCCCCCGGCGCCGTCACCGAGGCCGCCGCCACCCGCGAGGACGCCACCGGTCTCGTCCTCGCGCCCGGGTTCGTCGATCCGCACACCCACTACGACGCCCAGCTCTTCTGGGACCCCTACGCCACGCCGTCCATGAACCACGGCGTCACCACCGTCGCCGGCGGCAACTGCGGATTCACCCTCGCCCCGCTCCACCCCGACCGCCCCGAGGACGCCGACTACACCCGGCGCATGATGTCCAAGGTGGAGGGGATGTCCCTCAAGGCCCTTGAGGAAGGGGTGAGTTGGGGGTGGAACAGCTTCGGGCAGTACCTGGACGCCCTCGACGGGCGGATCGCCGTCAACGCCGGGTTCATGGTCGGGCACTGCGCCCTGCGACGCCACGCGATGGGCCCGGACGCCGTCGGCGGGCAGCCGAGCCCCGCGCAGCTCGACGCCATGCTGGCGCTGCTCCACGACGCCATGGACGCCGGCGCCTGGGGGCTCTCCACCACCCAGTCCTCCACCCACTCCGACGGCGACGGCCAACCCGTGGCGTCCCGGCACGCGCTGCCCGGCGAGCTGATCGCGCTGAGCGAGGCCGTGGGACAGCACGAGGGGACGCAGCTCGAAGCGATCGTCGCCGGGTGCCTCGACCGGTTCGCGGACGACGAGATCGACCTGCTCGTCGAGATGAGCGCCGCCGCCGGACGCCCGCTCAACTGGAACGTGCTGACCATCGACGCCGCCGTACCCGAACGCGTACCGCGCCAGCTCCTCGCCAGTGAGCGCGCGCGCCGGGCCGGAGGGCGGATCGTCGCGCTGACCATGCCGATCCTCACCCCCATGAACATGTCGCTCGGCACCTTCTGCGCCCTCAATCTGATCCCCGGCTGGGGCGACGTCCTCGGCCTGCCCGTACCCGAACGCATCGCCAGGCTGCGCGACGCCGGCGTACGGGCCGAGATGCTGCGCCGCGCCGAGAGCAAGGAAGCCGGGATCTTCCGGCGGCTCGCGGACTTCGGGCGGTACGTCATCGGCGACACCTACAGCCCCGAGAACGAGGGCCTTACGGGGCGGGTGGTCAAGGACATCGCCGCCGAGCGCGGGCTCGACCCCTTCCACTGTCTCGTCGAGATCTGTGCCAACGACCGCCTGCGGACGGTCCTGTGGCCCATGCCGACCGACAACGACCCCGCCACCTGGGCGCTGCGCCGCGAGACATGGGAGCACGAGGACGTGCTGCTCGGCGGCTCCGACGCCGGGGCCCACCTGGACCGGATGTGCGGCGCCCCGTACACCACGCGTTTCCTCGGGGACTGTCTGCGCGGGCGCCGGCTCGTTCCGCTGGAGCGGGCCGTGAAGATGCTCACCGACGATCCCGCCCGCCTGTTCGGGCTGCGCGGGCGCGGCCGGATCGAGGAGGGGTGCCACGCCGACCTCGTCCTGTTCGACCCGGAACGGATCGAGGCCGGGCCCGCCACGCTCGTGCACGACCTGCCGGGCAGCAGCCCCCGGCTCGACTCCAAGGCCATCGGTGTCGTCTCGGTCCGGGTCAATGGCGTCGAGACGCTGCGCGAGGACCGGGTGACGGGCGCGGTGCCCGGCACGGTGCTGCGCTCGGGGCGCGACACCAGGACGGTGAGCACCAAGTGAGCCAAGCGGGCCAAGTGGGCCGAACGAGCCAAGTGGGCCAGGAAAAGCGGCAGTTGTTCATTGGTGGGGCCTGGGTCGTGCCCGACGGCGGGTACTACCCCGTGCTCGACCCCGCCACCGAGGAGGTGGTGGGGTTCGCGCCCGAGGCGAGCCGTGCGCAGGTGTACGGGGCGGCTGCGGCCGCGCGGGAGGCCTTCGGCGCCTGGTCGCGCACGCGTCCCGAGGAGCGGGCCGCGATCCTGGACCGGGCCGCCGACCTCATGCGGCGCGACGTCGTGTCCAACGCCGAGCTCGCCCGCGCCGAGACCGGCGCCACCGCGGCCACCGCGCGCGGCATGCAGGTCGAGGTGGGGATCTCACGGTTCAGGCGGTACGCCAGGGGCGCGCTTGAGCCGGTGGAGCGGGCTCTCGTGCCACAGGTCAACGAGGCCGGGCCGATGGGAGGCGCGGGGGTGCTCGGGGCGCTCGCCGTGCGGCAGCCGGTCGGGGTGGTCACCTGCGTCACCTCGTACAACAACCCCTGGGCCAACCCGGCGGGCAAGGTCGCGCCCGCGCTCGCGATGGGCAACACGGTGGTGGTGAAGCCGGCGCCGCAGGATCCGCTGTCGGTGTTCAGGATGGCGGCGGCGCTGGAGGAGGCGGGGGCGCCGCCCGGGGTCGTCAACGTGGTCACCGGCTCCGCGCCGGCGGTCGGCGAGGCGGCGGTCGACTCGCCCGACGTCGACATGGTCTCCTTCACCGGCTCCACCGTCGTCGGGCAGCGCATCGCCGAGGTGTGCGGGCGCGCCATGAAGCGGCAGCTGATGGAGCTGGGCGGCAAGGGGGCCGCGCTCGTCTTCGACGACGCCGACCTGGCGTCGGCGGTCCGGGGCATCGGCACCACCTTCGCCTTCTACAGCGGCCAGATCTGCACCGCGCCGACCCGGGTCCTGGTCCAGCGCGGCGTCCACGACCAGCTGGTGGACCGGCTCGCGGCGTACGCGGGAGCGCTGAAGGTGGGGGATCCCACCGCGCGGGACACGGTGGTCGGGCCGGTGATCTCGGCCGCCCACCGCGACCGGGTGGAGTCCTATGTGGAGCTGGGGCGCAAGGAGGGCGCGACGGTCCTCGCGGGCGGCCAACGCCCTTGCCCGGAGCGGGGGTTCTATGTGGCGCCGACCCTCCTCGCGGGGTGCACCAACGACATGCGGGTGGCCCGCGAGGAGATCTTCGGCCCGGTGGTGGTCGTCATCCCCTTCGACGACGAGGAGGAGGGCGTCGCGCTGGCCAACGACAGCGAGTACGGGCTGCTCGACTACGTGTGGTCACGGGACGTGGCCCGCGCCTTCCGGGTCGCCCGGCGGCTGCGCGCGGGCGGGGTCGGCGTGAACACGATCGGCCGCAACATGGAGGCGCCGTTCGGCGGCTTCAAGAAGAGCGGGGTGGGCCGGGACGTCGGCTCGTACGCGCTGCACGCGTACAGCGAACTCCAGTCGATCGTCTGGCCCGGCTGACACCCGGTCCGCGCTACTTGGGCTGGAGCTCGGCCATCTTGTTCCAGCCCTGGCCCGGCACCTGCACGTTGATGATGTCCGGGGTGGCGGCGATGGCGCCGGCCATGGACTCCATCCCGGCCCTGAAGTGGTCGGAGTCGACGTGCGCCGCCCCGGCCGCCTCGTCGGCGAAGGCTTCCAGCAGGGTGTACTGGGTGGGGTCGTCCACGCTGCGCGACCAGTCGTAGAAGAGGTTGCCCGGCTCGGCGCGGGTGGCCTGGGTGAAGTCGTCGACGATGGTGAGCCAGTTGTCGGCGTGCTCGGGGCGGACGGTGAACCTGACGGCGATGAAGATCATGCCTCTACCGTGCCGGTCGGATTGTCCCGTGGCAAACCGGGTCAATCCCGGGGGAACTCGTCGGTCGTGAGGACGAGGCCGACGACGGTCCGGGTCAGGTCGATGTCGGTCCCGAAGGACACCTGGAGCTCGCTGGTGTAGTCCCCCTCCTTGGGCTCGGTGTAAAGGTGGCACTTGCCCTGGTACGGGTCGGCGATCAGGTACACCGGGATCTCGGCCCTGGCGTACGCGGTCCGTTTCGGGCCGTAGTCGTTGGCGCCGGTCCCCTTCGAAACGACCTCGGCGACGAATTCCACGTCGTCGTGGACGAAGCGCCGCGTGCCGTGCTCGACGGCCGCTGCCGACACAAGGGTGATGTCGGAGCAGAAACCGTTGAGATGCCCGGGGTAATCGATCCGGACGTCGGAGAGGATCCGATTCCGGGCGAATCCTGTCCTCAGCTGTTCGAAGATGTTCGCGATGATGTCCCAGTGGACCCTCCGCTGCGGCGTCATGAAGATGCCCCCCTGGACGATGTCGATCCGGAAACCCTCGGGGGCGGTCCTTTCCAGCCACGCGAACAGCGTGTCGAGCGTGTGCTCGCTGTCCCTGTGCTCGGCCATCTCGATCCTGTCGTCAGTGTTGCGGTCGTCGACAACGGTCATCGTGGCGCTCCTCCCCGGCCGCGTCCCGAACGAACACGGCCGCGCGGTACAACGATACGCACGGTGACGGCGTCACGCCCGTGTCGCGGCAGCTCATCCGCCCAGGAACACCGGGTTGGTGAACGCGGTCAGGGGGCCCGGCAGGCCCGGGGCGGGCGGGGGGTGGCGGACCTCGGCGCGGAGGTAGGCGGCGTTGGCCGGGGTCGTCCGCCAGGTGGCCGTGCCGGTGCCCGACGCGGGCAGCTGGGTCGTGTACAGGGTGCCCTGGTCGGTGACGAAGGCGACCGTGCAGCCGGGGGCGCCGCGCACTTCGAGGCGGGCGGTCACCTGCTCGTCGGGCGCGGCCCGCAGGCGTTCGCCGATGCCGGCGTGCCCGCCGCGGCCTCCCGAGACGCCGAAGGACAAGGAGACCTCCGCCGACTCCGCCACGTACGAACGCCCCGCCCTCAGGCCGGCCTGGATCGCCCGGGTCGTCAGGTCGTCGGCCAGGACCACCGTCTGGGGGCCGCCGACGCGGTCCGGGTCGCGGTGGGCGTCGCTGTTGCCCATCGCGGGCAGCCACGGCCAGCCCGAACGGGCCGCCACCACAAGGGAGTTGTCCCATTCGAGCAGGGTCGCCTCGTCGTCGGGGGTGTACGGGCCGTTCCACACCTCCACCGCGTCCGCCTCGCCGAAGCCGAACTTCCAGTTGCAGCCGACGCACGTGGCGTGCGGGTGGGCCGGGACCACCAGGCCGCCCGCCGCGCGGACCTCGCGCGCGAAGTGGCCGAAACGGTTGTCCCTCGCCCGGTAGCGCCAGTCGATGAAGTGGCCCGGTTCGGTGCCGAGGGCGACCACGTGGCCGTTGCGGGTGGTGATCTCCTCGCCCGTCATGATCAGCAGGTCGTCGCCCCACAGGCCCTGCCAGGCGCGGTGGCCCGACGTCGTGTTGTGCTCGGAGGTGTTGATGAAGTCAAGGCCCGCCGCGCGGGCCAGCGCCGCGATCTGGGCCGGGGTGCGGCCGCCGTCGGAGTGGACCGAGTGCAGATGGCAGTCGCCCCGGTACCAGGCGCGGCCCCGGCCCTTGGCGCGGGGCGGGGGGTAGCCGGGCGCCGGGGTCGCGCCGGGCTCGCCGTACTTCAGCGTGACCGTCACCGTGTAGGGCAGGCCCTGCGGGGCGACCGTGTACGGGCCGAGCGCGATGTGCCAGGTGCCCGGGCGTATGGGGCCGCGCAGATAGCCCGGGGTGGCGTCGTCGGCCCGGATGAAGAATTCCGTGCGCGCCCCGCCCGACCAGCCCCTGAACCCGGCTCCGCCGAGTGCCGTGCCGCGTTCGTCGAAGACGCCGATGTCGAGGGCGTTGTTCTGGGTGCCGGCCGGGACGCTCGCCTTCTCGTACGCGTACGAGACCGCCAACTCGCGGACGCCGCGCGGCACGTGTACGGGCAGGTAGACGAAGTCCGGGGACCCGGGCGGCAGGGTGCCGCGCACCACTCTGGTCTCGTCGGGGCGGGGTCCGGTGCCGGCGCCGGTGCGGGGTGCCGCGTCCGCGAAGGTCACGGGCCCCAGGGTGAGCGCGGCGGCGGCGCCGGTCGCGAGGAGGCCTCGCCTGCCGATGGTTCCGGGTGCGGTCGGTCCGTTCTCGGTCATGGGCTGAGCTCCCAACGGGTTGGGTGGGGCGTTGGTTCCAGTGTCATACCCGTGGATGAACGCCGGGGGGTGGGGAGTTGAGGCGGGGTGGCCAATTCCGGGTGCGGGCGGGGCGGTGCGGGTCGGTGCGGGTCGTGTCTGGCCGGTCGCGCAGTTCCCCGCGCCCCTGAGCATCCGACGCCGGTCAGGGCAGACCTACCCAGCCCGTCCGGCGTTTGGGGCGGAGCCCCAGGTGCCCTGGCTGCGGGCCGTGCTGGGCTGGTCGCGCAGTTCCCCGCGCCCCTGGCGGGGCTGGTGCTGGCCCGCACACACAGCCCGCCGCCCCTGGCGGTCTCGGTGCGGGCCCGTAGAGGCAACCTCAGCCGGCGTTTGAGGACGAGCGCCCTTAAGGCGCGGCACGGGGTCTGGGGCGGAGCCCCAGGGAGTTCGGCTGCGGGCCGTGGGTGGCTGGTCGCGCAGTTCCCCGCGCCCCTGGCGGGGCTGGACATACCTCAGCCCGTCGCGCGCCGCTGAGCATCTGGTGCTGGCCCGCGTGGGCAACCTCAGCCTGTCCGGCGATTGAGGACGAGCGCGTTCAGCGCGAAACGGGGTCTGGGGCGGAGTCCCAGGAGTCCCGGCTGCCGACCGTGCGTGGCTGAGCGCGCAGTTCCCCGCGCCCCTTGGCGGGGTCGGTGCTGGCCCACATCCGCATACCCAGCCCGTCCGGCGTTTGAGGACGAGCGCCCTTCAGGCGCGACGGGGTCTGGGGCGGAGCCCCAGGGAGCTCGGGTGCGGGCCGTGGGTGGCTGGGCGCGCGGTTCCTCGCGCCTCTTGGCGGGGTCGGTGCCGGCCCGCGTGGGCATGGTCGGCCCGTCCGGCGTGCGCGAATGGGGGCCGGGGCAGCCGGGGTGGGGTGGCTCGTATGCTCGGTGGATGAGCACCCGCGCGGGGACCCCGCAGGCAGACGGCCCGACCGCCAACGCGACGCGGCGCGCGCTGAAACGCGCGAGGGACGGCGTCGCCCTCGACGTCACCGAGGCCGCCGTCCTGCTCCAGGCCCGCGGCGCCGACCTCGACGACCTCACCGCCTCCGCCGCCCGGGTCCGCGACGCGGGCCTCGCCGCGGCCGGCCGCCCCGGCGTCATCACGTACTCCAAGAGCGTGTTCATCCCGCTCACCCGGCTGTGCCGGGACACCTGCCACTACTGCACCTTCGTCACCGTGCCCGGCAAGCTGCGCCGCGCCGGTCACGGCATGTTCATGTCCCCCGACGAAGTGCTGGACGTCGCGCGCCGAGGCGCCGAACTGGGCTGCAAGGAAGCCCTGATCACCCTCGGCGACAAGCCCGAGGACCGCTGGCCCGAGGCCCGCGAATGGCTCGACGCGCACGGCTACGACGACACCATCGCCTACGTACGCGCCATGTCCATCCGCATCCTGGAGGAGACGGGCCTGCTCCCGCACCTCAACCCGGGCGTTCTGTCCTGGACCGACTTCCAGCGGCTCAAGCCCGTCGCGCCCTCCATGGGCATGATGCTGGAGACCACCGCGACCCGCCTGTGGTCCGAGCCCGGCGGCCCCCACTACGGCTCCCCGGACAAGGAACCGGCCGTGCGGCTGCGGGTGTTGGAGGACGCGGGCCGCTCATCCGTGCCGTTCACCAGCGGGCTGCTCATCGGCATCGGCGAGACGTACGAGGAGCGCGCCGACTCGCTGTTCGCGCTGCGCCGGGTGGCGCGCGCCTACCACGGCGTCCAGGAACTGATCATCCAGAACTTCCGCGCC
Organism: Streptomyces sp. NPDC006711; assembly: GCF_042869775.1. Lineage (NCBI taxonomy): Bacteria > Bacillati > Actinomycetota > Actinomycetes > Kitasatosporales > Streptomycetaceae > Streptomyces > Streptomyces sp. NPDC006711. Next base: position 55,097 of record NZ_JBIAGO010000001.1, on the reverse strand, counting down.
AAGCCGGACACGGCGATGCGCGGCATGCCGGACGCCGAACTCGACGACCTGGTGGCGACGGTCGCCGTCGCCCGGCACATCATGGGTCCCGCCGCCTGCCTCCAGGCGCCGCCGAACCTGGTGGCGGGGGAGTACGGGCGGCTGATCGGCGCGGGCATCGACGACTGGGGCGGGGTCTCGCCGGTCACCATCGACCACGTCAACCCCGAGCGGCCCTGGCCCCGGATCGAGGAGCTGGCGCAGAAGTCGGCGGCGGCGGGGTTCGTCCTGCGCGAACGGCTGTGCATCTACCCGGAGTTCGTCCAGCGCGGCGAGCCCTGGCTCGACCCCAGGCTGCTGCCGCACGTGCGCGCGCTCGCCGACCCGGAGACGGGTCTGGCCGACGCGGACGCGGAGGTGCGCGGGCGGCCCTGGCAGGAGCCCGACGAGGGTTTCACCGGCACCGGCCGCACCGACCTGCACCGCACCATCGACACCGAGGGCCGCACCGGCGACCGCCGCGAGGACTTCGACTCCGTGTACGGCGATTGGGCGCAGCTGCGCGAGGCGGCCGCCCCCGGCATGGTGCCGTCCCGCATCGACGCGGACGTACGCCAGGCGCTGGCGACCGCCGCCGACGACCCGACCCGGCTCACCGACGAGGAGGCGCTGGCGCTGCTGCACGCGGACGGCGACGCGCTCGACGCGCTGTGCGCGGTCGCGGACGACGTCCGCGCGTCGATGGTGGGCGACGACGTGACGTACATCGTCACGCGCAACATCAACTTCACCAACGTCTGCTACACCGGCTGCCGGTTCTGCGCCTTCGCGCAGCGCCGCACGGACGCCGACGCGTACACGCTGTCCCTGTCCCAGGTCGCCGACCGGGCCCAGCAGGCGTGGGACGTGGGGGCGGTCGAGGTCTGCATGCAGGGCGGCATCCACCCCGACCTGCCCGGCACGGCCTACTTCGACATCGCGCGCGCGGTGAAGGAGCGGGTGCCGGGGATGCACGTCCACGCCTTCTCGCCGATGGAGGTGGTGAACGGCACGACGCGTACCGGGATGTCCATCCGCGAGTGGCTGACCGAGGCGAAGGCGGCGGGCCTGGACTCGATCCCGGGCACGGCGGCGGAGATCCTGGACGACGAGGTCCGCTGGATCCTGACCAAGGGCAAGCTGCCGGCGGCCACGTGGATCGAGGTGATCAGGACCGCGCACGAGCTGGGCATCCGGTCCTCCTCCACGATGATGTACGGGCATGTCGACCAGCCCCGGCACTGGCTGGGCCACCTGCGGACGCTGGCGCGCCTCCAGCAGGAGACGGGCGGGTTCACGGAGTTCGTGACGCTGCCCTTCATCCACACCAACGCGCCGGTGTATCTGGCGGGCATCGCGCGGCCCGGGCCCACCGACCGCGACAACCGGGCGGTGACGGCGATGGCCCGTCTCCTCCTGCACCCCCACATCCCCAACATCCAGACCAGCTGGGTGAAGCTGGGGCAGGAGGGGGCGGCGCAGATGCTGCGCTCGGGCGCGAACGATCTGGGCGGGACGCTGATGGAGGAGACCATCTCCCGTATGGCGGGCTCCAGTTACGGCTCGTACCGATCCGTCAAGGACCTGGAGGCGATCGCGCGGGCGGCGGGGCGGGGGGCGCGTCCGCGTACGACTCTGTACGGTGACGTGCCGCCCGAGCGGGTCGAGACGGCCCACACGTCGGACGGCCATCTGCCGGCGCTGCTTCCCGTCCTGGACGCGTGACGCGGCGACGTGCGTCCGCTTGAGGGTGCGGGTGGTGGACGCCTGCTCGCGCAGTTCCCCGCGCCCCTGACTATTTGGCGCTCGCCCACGTCGGCAACTTCAGCCTGTCATGGGGGTCCCCCCTGGCCCTTAAGGCCTTGGGGGAGTTTGAGGACGAGGCCGTTCAGGCCGATCGGGGTCTGGGGCGGAGCCCCAGGGGTGTTGGCTGCGGACCGTGCTGGGCCGAGCGCGCAGTTCCCCGCGCCCCTGGCGGGGCTTGTGCTGGCACGCACCGGCAACCTCAGCCCGTCCGGCGATTGAGGACGAGCGCCTTCAGCGCGAATGGGGTCTGGGGCAGATCCCCAGGGACGTCGGCTGCGGGTCGTGGTCGCTTCTCGCGCAGTTCCCCGCGCCCCTGGCGGGGTTGGTGCTGGCCCGCACCGGCAACCTCAGCCCGTCCGGCGTTTGAGGACGAGGGCGTTCAGGCCGGACGGGGTTGGGGGTGGGCACACTTAAAAGGGGGCATTCGTTCGGGTACCGTGCTGCCGCATGAGCGCAGCCGCATCCACACCCATATGGGGCCGGGCCGAACAGCAGGACTTCCGCAGCCGGGTACGGGGCTGCCTGCTGGGCGGGGCGATCGGGGACACCCTGGGCGCGGGCGTCGCCGGGCTCGCGCTGAGCGAGATCCGCGAGCGGCACGGCCCGGACGCGCTGAGCGACCTCGCCCCGGCGCACGGCCGCACGGGCACCGTGACCGCGGCCACCCAGCTCACCCTGTTCACCGTGGACGGCCTCATACGCGCCCAGGTCCGCCGCGACACCGGCGCCTGGCACCCGCCCACCGACGTGCACCGGGCACATCTGCGCTGGGCCGCGACCCAGCGCGACTGGGGCCCCGACGAGCGCCGCGAGGACAACGGCTGGCTGGCCCGCGAGGAATGGCTCTACGCGCGGCGCGACCCGGCCAAGGCCTGTCTGGTCGGGCTCGGCGACGACATCATGGGCACCCTGGAGCAGCCCAAGAACCCGGGCGCCGACGACCCCGCCGCCCTCACCCGCTCCGCGCCGTTCGGCCTGCTCGTGGGCTGGGAGCCGCAGTTGGTGCTGCAACTCGCCGTGGAGTGCGCGGCGCAGACCCACGGCGACCCGGCGGCGTATCTCTCGGCGGGCGCGCTCGCCGTCGTCGTGCACGGGCTCGCCCGGGGCGAGTCCATGGACGGCGCCGTCCAGCGGGCCCTGGCGCAGCTCGCCGTGCGCCCGGGCCACGAGCCGGTCACCGACGCGCTGCGGCACGCGCTCGGCGCCGTGCGCCAGGGCATGCCGAGCCCGGCGCTCGTGGCCACCCTCGGCACCGGGCACCGCGCCCCGGAAACGCTCGCGATCGCCGTGTACTGCGCGCTGGTCGGCGAGGACGTCCGGCACGGGCTGCTGCTCGCCGTCAACCACGACGGCCCGTCCGACGCCACCGGCACCGTCTGCGGCAGCCTGCTCGGCGCGATGCACGGCGAGACCGCGCTGCCGCCCGCCTGGCTCGCCCAGCTGGAGGGCCGCGCGACCGTCCTGGAACTGGCCGACGACTTCGCGATGGAGATGACCCAGGGCCCCGCCCTGCACGGCCCGGCCGTCAACACGGCGGGCTGGCTGCTGCGCTATCCGAGGGGCTGAAACCACTCGTACGGGCGAAGGAACCGCGCTGACGCCGCGTGTCCCTCGCGCGCGTACCGTGTCCTTCGTCAGGGTCGTTCCCATGACCCCCCTTCCCAGGGCCCGCACCACGCACGCCCGCCGTACCCCGCCGGCCCGCTGGTTCACCGGCCCGCTGGTCGCCCTCGCGCTGCTCGGGTGCGCCGCGGTCCCCGCCTCCGCCGCCCCGGCCGACGACGCCGCAGGTCAACAGAGCTACGCCCAGAACGAGACCGAGCCCGCCGTCACCGACCCCTCGGCCCGTGAGGGCGAACTCCCCCCGTACGACGCCCGCGACGCCCAGCAGGCCGTCGACGACATGGTGATGGACGAGGAGGCGGCCGAAGAAGAGGAAGCGGAGGGGGCGCAGGACGCGGGCCGGCACTGCCCGCCGGACGCCGAGGACCGCGCGGCCGGCTACGAGCGCCGGGGCGCGCACCGCGACGACGCGCAGATCGTCGGCTGACCCCGCCCGCACCGGCCCGCCGCGTCCCCGGGTCTGCGGCAACCAGGCGCGTCCGGGCCTCTCCCCACGCCGGCGGTCACCTCATCAGCTCGCCCGCGTTCACCAGGAGCGACTGGCCGGTGATCGCGCGGGCCCGGTCGGAGGCGAGGAAGGCCACCGCCTCCGCCACGTCCCGGTCCGTGGCGAGGTCCGGCAGGGCCATGCGCTCGGTGAGCCGGCCCAGCACCTCCTGTTCGGACACGCCCTCGGCGGCCGCCGTGAACTGGACGTACGCCCGCACCGGCGGCCCCCACATCCAGCCGGGAAGCACCGTGTTGACCCGGATCCGGTCCGGTCCGAACTCGCGCGCCATCGAGTACATCGCGGACGTCAGCGCGCCCTTGGACGCCGCGTACGCCGCCTGCCGCACCTGCGAGGGCGCCGCCACCGCCGACTGCGTACCGATGATGACGACGGACCCGCCGCGCGCCCTGAGCGCGGGCAGGCAGGCCCGGGTCATGCGCAGGGTGCCCAGCAGGTTCACGTCCATGACCTGCTGCCAGGTGGCGAGGTCCGCGTCGGCCACGCCGCCGAAGTAGCTGTCCCAGGCGGCGACATGGACGACCGCGTCGATGGCGCCGAACCGCTCCACGGCGAGCGCCGCGAGGGCTTCGCACTGGGACGCGTCGGTGATGTCGGTGGGCAGCAGGGCGGTGCGGGCACCACCCGGGTCGATCTCGGCGGCGCACTGCGCGAGGTTGGCCTCGGTGCGCGCGCCGAGCACCGCGTTGCCCCCTTCGCGTACGACGGCGGCCGCGACCTGGTGCCCGAGCCCGGCCCCCACCCCGGACACGACGACGGTCTTCCCACGTAACAGCATCCGGTCATCTCCCGGCCCTGGCGCATCTTCTGACGGAGCGTCAGAGTAAGTCCGTCCGGTGACGGAGGGAAGGGATGCGGCATGAGCGAGGACGGGCGCCCCGAGGCGTACGAGGAGCTGGCGTCGGCGGGGCCCTACGGGGTGCGCCCCGGGCACGCGCTGATCACCATGGTGGAGCCGCACCCGGGCCATGAGTACGCCTACAACCGCTGGTACGAGGACGACCACTACTACGCGGGCGCCATGGCCATGCCCTGGATGTTCGCGGGGCGGCGCTGGGTGGCCACCCACGACCTCCAGGACCTGCGCTACCCCGAGAAGTCCGCCGTCGCCCAGCCGGTCGGCGCGGGCTGCTACCTCTCCACGTACTGGATCACCGAGGGCCGCTACGACGAGCACATGAGGTGGACCGTCGGCATCAACCGGCGCCTCAACCGCGACGGCCGCGTCCACCAGGAGCGCACCCACGTCTTCACGGCGTTCCACGACCACGAGGCGACCGTCTACCGGGACGGAGCGGCCGGCCCCCGCGACCACCACGCCCTCGACCATCCGTACGCGGGTCTCGTCCTGGAGGTCATCGACGCCCAAAGCCCGCAGGCGCGCGGGGAGTTGCTGGAGTGGCTGCGCTCGCGCCGCCTGCCCCGGCGCCTGGCCCAGGGGCCCGCCGCGATGGTGACCGTCTTCCGGCCCACCCCGCTGCCGGGCGACCGCATGACGTATGTGAAGCAGGTCGAGGGCGTCGGCACCCGGCTCACCCTGCTCTGGTTCCTTGAGCGGGACCCGAGGGAGGTCTGGGCGGACCACTTCACCGGACTCGACACGGATCTCGCCCGCAGCGGCCTCGGCCGCGTGGAGCTGGTGGCCCCCTTCATCCCCACCGTGCCGGGCACCGACCGCTACGTGGACGAACTCCGCCGGCGCGAGGCCTGACGGCGGACATGGCCGAGCCCCCTCGGCCGGGACGGCGGGCCAGTCGAGAGGGCTCTTGACGGTCGTGCGGGTATCACGATGGCTGGAGGCGTGGTCAGACGAGGGAGTCCCGGGTCACCTCGGCCACGAACGCGCTCCACGCGCCGGGGGCGAAGGAGATCGAGGGGCCCTCGCAGACCTTGGAGTCCCGTACGGCGACGGTCTCCATCACGGGGGACTTGACCTCAACGCATGCGCCGTTTCCGGTGGAGTACGAGGACTTGGTCCAGGTGTCCGTGGCGCCCTGAAGAATTGCCATGTTCGCTCCGGTTCTCGCGAGTTGGTCGTTCTCGGCCAGCGGTTTCCGTTGGCGTGATCGACGCTACTCGCAGCCTCCGGGCTGCGGGACGGCCATTCACTCGACCGGATGGCATATTCCGGCTGGGTCTTCCACCGCGGTACGCGCGGGGTGTACCGTGCCGCGCTTCAGCGCCGAGCCGGCCGATCGCGGCGCTCGGTCAGCCGTTCCCGGTGCTCAGCAGGCCGTTCCATCGGCGTACTCCTTGGCGATCGCGGTGATGAATTCCCGGGTCTGGTCCACATTCAGGGCCTGCGCCCGCAGATGCTCGTACATCACGCTGTATTTCTGGACATCATTGGCCTTCTCCAGATACAGATCGCTGGTGACGCCCTCGATGTAGACAACGCTGGAGTCCGACGCGTCCGGGAATTCCAGGATCGCGTACTGGCCGTTGATTCCCGGATGCGCGCCCATGTTGAACGGCAGTACCTGCACGGTGACATGGGGCAGCCGGGACTGGTCGATGAGGGATTCCAGCTGGTCGATCATGAGTTGTTTGCCGCCGATTGTGCGGCGCAGCGCGGCCTCGTCGATGACCACCCACAGGCGCAGCGGGTTCTCGGTCGCCTTCACGCGCTCCTGGCGCCGCAGCCGCACGTTCACCCGCTTCTCGACGTCCGCCGGGATCGTCTCGGGGAGCGCGCCCGCGATCAGGGCCTGCGCGTACTGGGGGGTCTGGAGCAGGCCGGGCACGACCTGGGGATCGTAGACGCGCAGGCTCGCCGCGTCGGTCTCCAGGCCGATGTAGACGCTGTACGGAATGTCGCCGAAGGCGTGCCACCAGCCCTGCTGGCGGGAGTCCTTGGCCATTTGCATCAGCGAGTCGACGATACGGTGGTCCTCGACCTCGTACACCCCGCACAGATCGCGCACGTCGCGCTGGCTGATCGAGCGGCGGCCGTTCTCGAGGCGGCTGATCTTCGACTGGGACACCAGCAGGCGCTCGGCGACCTCTTCGGCCGTCATGCCCTTCAGCTCGCGGAGTCTGCGCAGCTCCTGGCCCAGTCGGCGCCGCCTGACGGTGGGATTGACATTGGACGCCACGGGTAACGCACCTCCGGCTCACGGCTTTTCTGTTCGTCTGCTCAGCAGACTGCCACCAACCTCCGGGCGCGCGCTGGAAAACGGCCACACACAGCGACAACGCGAACGCGCGGGGCTGTCGAGACAGCCCCGCGCGATCTTGGGTGCGGCTCCCGGACCGGGTCATGGGGACGACGGTGCGGCGGTGGTGCGACTGGGCGGTACGGGCGTTGCTGGTGGTGCGGGTGTCGCTAGTGGTGCACCACGGCCCTGGCCATCGACCCGAGATGCGGCTGCATCGGGACGCCGGCCGCCGTAGCGTGACGGCTCGGGTTGTCCGGCGTGGTGGCGTTGGCGCGGCGCGGCTGAGCGGCCACGCCGTTCTGGACGTCCATCACGGCGTGCGCGACGAGGCCGCCCATCGGGTCGTGCCTGATCAGATCCCGCAGCCGGGAGCGCGATGACCGCCCCTCGTTGCCGGGATACAGGTGCTTGCCGAGCCCCACCGCGTGGGCGAGCGCGGCCAGCGCCGCGGTCCGCGGGTCCGGCGGTACGCCGGTGCGGATCGCGCTGTCCAGCCGGGCCCTGATGTCCCGGCTGATCGCCGTGTCCGTCGCCTGGTAGCGAGTCGTCGGCAGCACCCCGCACATCTGGCCCGACACGGCATGGACCATGCCGCACCGCTCCAGGTGCGCGAGGTAGATCTGACGGAGCCCGAGACGGGGCCCGCCGATCCAGTGGACCGCCCGAACCGGACTGCCGCGCCTGCGCAGCAGTTCCAGTGCGGAGTCCAGTGTTGGATCTCCTGTCGGCCGTGCCATCACCACGGCGATACGATCCCCGTCCGGGGCTATCCGTCCTGCCAGAGCCAGCTCCACTAGCTGAGCTCCGGCGAGGCCGAGGTCGAGCGACTGCGGCTGCGCTGTGGTACCCGTGGCCGGGTCCAGAGCGAGCAGCAACAGCTCTTCCGGAATCGTTCTGCGGCTCCTGCCCATCCATGCCTCCCCGCGTGGATGAATGACAGGGTGACCCCTCTCACATTCATCTGTCGAGAGCGCCTGGGTGGTTCGTACGGGAACCAACTGGTATGTCGTTCTCGTCTAGCCGGGGGGTCCTACCCGGCACACAGGACACTGGTACATGGTTCGGGCAGTTTCGGATGACGCCAGCGGCGTCTGGAGGAGGCATCGGTGGCGGGCGAGTCCCCCGACAAGTCGGAGCAGAAGCAGTCGTCGGGGGAGACGGCTACGAGCGAACGCGATCCGCGTCTCGCGCTCTCCCACTCCCCGTCCGGCGAGGAGAAGGACGGCGCGAAGGCGGTGAACGGTTCCGGTTCCGGTTCCGGGGAGAACTCCGGCTCCGGTTCCGGTGCGGGTTCCGAAGCGGGTACGGGGTCCACGGGCGCCCCGGCCGACCAGGCGACGGCGGTCTTCCGGACCCCGCGCCAGGAGGACGGCGACACGCGGCTGCGCGCGGCGGTGGCGGCGTGGGTGGACCAGGAGGGCGAGGACGCGGACGCGGAGTCGAGCACGGACGCGAACGCGGACGCCGGTGAGGGTGCGCCCGGGCGGGGCGGCGCCAAGTCGGCGGCTCCGGACGGCGACGAGGCCACAGCGGGCGCGATAGGGGCCGCCGGGTCCGGGGCGGCCGCCAAGAACGCCGCCCCGGCCGTCGAGCCGGATGCGCCCAAAGACGCCGGGAAGGCCGCGGCCGGGTCCGAGGCTGCCACCCCTGACGTCGCGACTGCGAAGAAGTCCACGGATGCCGCCGAGCGGGGTGCGAAGGGCGACGCGGACGCGTCCGCCGCCACGGACGCCGAGGCCGACGACGACGCCGACTCCAGCGCACGCGCCGCGTCCTGGGGCGCCGGCAAGAGCACCCCGGCGGCCGAACCGAACGAAGCCGACGCGGACGCGGCGCCCTCCGACACCAAGGCGGCCCCCGCCGAGTCCGGCGACGCCGAGTCCGATGACGACAAGGCATCCGGCACCAAGTCCAGCGACGCCAAGTCCGGCCCCGTCAAGTCCGGCGAGGGCAGCGGCGACGCCGAGTCCGATGACGACAAGGCCCCCGGCACCAAGGCAGGCCCCGCCGAGTCCGGCCCCGCCAAGTCTGGCGACGCCGAGTCCGGCGAGGGCAAGTCCGGCGACGACAAGGCCGCCGGCACCAAGGCAGGCCCCGCCAAGTCTGGCGACGCCAAGCCCGGCGACGACAAGGCCGCCCCGGACGCCGAGCGCGGAATCGATCAGCCCACCACCACGTTCAAGCCCGTCGCCGCCGCCCCGGCCGTCGACCAGCCCACCGCGATGCTCAAGCTCCCCGCGCCCAAGCGGGAGCCCGACGTCGAGCGGGCGGGTGAGCGGGCCGGCGAGCGGACCGAGCGGTCCAGCCAGTTCGTGCCGCTGCGCTCGGACGACGCGGCCGCCGGCGCCGCCGCCGGCAAGCCCGAGGCCCCCGCCAAGCGGCCCGAGGCCCCCAAGGTGACCCCGCCGCCCCCGGCCCCCGGCGCCCCGTTCGGCACCGCGACCGGCGCGGCCGTCCCCGAGCGTGCCGAGCGCACCAGACAGCAGCCGCTGCCGCCGAAGCCCCCGCTCGACCTCCTGGCCGAGCTGACGAACACCCCGCCCCCGGCGCAGACCGCCGTCCGCTCCACGGTGCGCCGGTTCAAGATCTGGACCCCGCTGGTCCTGCTGCTCCTGGTCGTCTTCGCGGTCGTACAGATCATGCGGCCGCTTCCCGCGCCGAAGCTGGACCTCACCTCGTCCGCCACGTACACCTTCGAGGGCAGCGGGCTCGACCTGCCCTGGCCCTCCGACGGCCAGTCGGCCATCACGGTGGACGGCGTGGGCAGCCTGGGCACGCACGGGGAGCAGAAGCCCGCGCCGCTGGCGAGCGTGGCCAAGACGATGACGGCGTACGTGATCCTCAAGGGCCACCCGATCTCCGGGAAGCAGGAGGGCGAGAAGATCACGGTCGACCAGCAGGCCGAGGACGACGCGAAGAAGCCCGACGAGTCGACGGCGCCGATCCGCAAGGACCAGCAGTTCACCGAGAAGCAGATGCTCGAACTGCTGATGATCCCGTCCGGCAACAACGCCGCGCGCCTGCTGGCCCGTTGGGACGCCGGGAACGAGGAGGCGTTCATCGCGAAGATGAATGCCACCGCCAAGGAGCTCGGCATGACCAACTCCACGTACACCGACCCCAGCGGTCTGAAGGAGACCACGGTCTCCACGCCGACCGACCAGCTCAAGCTGGCGCAGGCCGTCATGCAGAACGACGTGTTCCGCGAGATCGTCAACACGCCCCAGATCAAGATCCCGGGCATCGACACGATGATCTACAACAACAACAAGATCCTGCTCAAGCCGGGTGTGAGCGGCATCAAGACCGGCTCGTCCACGCCGGCCGGCGGCAACCTGCTGTGGGCGGCCGACACGGTCGTCGACGGCAAGAACCAGCGGATCTACGGCGTTGTCATGGGCCAGCGCACCGGCACCACGCTCGACGCCAAGCTGTCCTCCGCGATCAACAACAGCTACAAGCTGATCCAGGCGGTGCAGAAGGGCGTCACCTCCGCGACGGTCGTCAAGAAGGGTGATGTCGTCGGGTACGTGGACGACGGGCTCGGGGGCCGTACGCCGCTGGTCGCCGCCAAGGACCTCAAGGCGGTCGGCTGGCCGGGTCTGAAGGTCGACGTCAAGCTCGGCGCGGGCGGCAAGCCGGTCCCGCACTCGGCGAAGGCGGGCGACGTGGTGGGCGAGCTGTCCATCGGCTCGGGCAACGGCAGGCTGACCGCCCCGGTCCAGCTGAAGAGCGCGCTCGCCGAGCCGGGCGTGGGCGCCAAGCTCACCCGACTGGGCTGACGGCCCCGATCGCGTCGAGGGCGCCCCGGCCCTTGGGGCGCCCTCGTGCTAGCTTCGGGCAACCGGGGGCGCGGGGGACGGCGTCCTGTGGAACGGGGCAGAATCGAATCCTCCCGTTCACAGCAGTACGGGCCGGACCGGGCGGCCCCCCGCGCGCCGTGTGCGACCGCACACGGCAGCGCGTTTTCCAGCTGAGAGACAGCGTGAGGCGGGAGAGCCGCAGTGACCACCGCTGAGCCGACGCCGACCCGCGCCGACGGCAGCACGAGCGCGAGCCGGGGTGCGGGCGCCAACCCGCCCCGCAGCGACGCAAGCGCACCCCGGGCCACGCCCGAAACCCCGGCGGCCTCCCAGCCCCCGGCCGAGTCCGAGACCTTGGGCACGCCCGAGACCCCGGCGGCCTCCCAGCCCCCGGCCGAGTCCGAGACCTTGGGCACGCCCGAGACCCCGGCGGCCTCCCAAACCCCGGCGGAGTCCGAGACCCTGGGCACGCCCGAGAACCTGGGCACACCCGAGGCCCCGGCGGAGTCCGAGACCCTGGCCGAGTCCGAGACCTTGGGCACGCCCGAGACCCCGGCGGCCTCCCAAACCCCGGCGGAGTCCGAGACCCTGGGCACGCCCGAGACCCTGGGCACGCCCGAGACCTTGGGCACGCCCGAGACCCCGGCCGCCTCCCAGACCCCAGCGGCGCCGTCCGTACCCGGGGCCGAGGCCACCCCCGAACCGTCCCCTGGACCTTCGTCCGCCTCCGGGCTCGGGGCGCGAATACGGGGGCTGTGGCCGGGGCCGGGGTCCTGGGCGAGGCGTCATCCCGTCGCGTTCATGACGATCGCCGGGGCCGTCACCCACATCCTGTGGTTCTTCCTCTTCGCCAACAGCGGCGGCGACCTCGCGGCCCAGGACGCCTGGACCGAGTTCGTGGGCCGCAACCCGGAGTCCGCGTACAACCTGGCCTGGTACGGCGGGATGCACCCGGTCTCCTACAGCGTGGTCTCGCCGTATCTGATGGCGCTGCTCGGCGTCCGTACGACGATGATGATCGCCGGCACGGTCTCGGCGGGCCTCACCGCGCTGATCCTGGTGCGCGTGAAGTCGGTCCGCAACCCGCTGGCCTGCTCGTTCGCCGCCCTCTTCGCGTTCCTGTGCAACGCGATGTCGGGCCGGGTCACCTTCGGGCTCGGCACGATGTTCGCGCTGGGCGCGGTGGCCGCGGTGTTCTGCTGGCCGCACAACAAGCGCGAGAACCGCTGGCCCAAGGCGGGCGTGGCCGCGCCCTGCGCCGCGCTGGCGACCGCGAGCAGCCCGGTGGCCGGCCTGTTCCTCGGGCTCGTCGCGGCCGCGCTGTTCCTGAACAAGCGCCGCCCGGGCGCGTACGCGATCGGCCTGCCGCCGGTCGCGGTGGTCGCCCTCTCGGCGTGGCTGTTCCCGTTCTCCGGCACGCAGCCGATGTCGCTCGCCACCACGTCGGGACCGTTCCTGTTCGCGGTCCTCATCCTCTTCCTGGTGCCCAAGGACTGGCGGACGGTCCGCACGGCGGCAGTGGTGTACGGCGTCGCCGTGCTGCTGTGCTTCGCGATCCAGTCGCAGATCGGCTCGAACATCACGCGGCTCGCGATGCTGTTCGCCGGCGTGGTGCTGCTCGCGGCGCTCCCGTACGCCGTCCCGAAGACCTTCAAGTGGTACGCCATCGTGCTGGCCTTCGTCGGCCTCAACGGGTGGATCGGCTTCAAGTCGGTGGACGACATCGTGCACACCGCCCCCGCCGCGACCTGGGCCCGCGACCTGGCGCCGCTGGTGGACCAGTTGCAGGGGCTGGACGCGTCGACCGGGCGGGTCGAGGTGGTCCCGGCGTCCAGCCACCGCGAGGCGTCGGCGTTCACCCCGTACGTGAACCTGGCCCGTGGCTGGAACCGGCAGGCGGACATGGAGCGCAACCCGCTCTTCTACGACGACACCCTGAACGCGGACAACTACCACGCCTGGCTGAACCGCTGGGCGGTGCGGTACGTAGTGCTGCCGCTGGGCCCGGCGGACCGCAACGGCGCCGTGCAGGAGGGCAAGCTGATCGAGCAGGGCCTGCCGTATCTGAAGCAGGTCTGGTCGAACGAGCACTGGCGGCTGTTCGCGGTCGAGAACCCGACCCCGCTCGCGGACCCGCCGGCCAAGGTCAAGCACGCGGGCGAGGGCGAGCTCACGGTGGACGTCCGCACGGCGGGCACGGTCCTGATCCGGATCCCGTACTCGCCCTGGCTGAAACTGGTCGACGACCAGGGCAAGGGCCTTGAGGCGCCGCAGGAGACCCCGGCGTCGAAGCTGCGGGGCCACGGCCCCAGGACGTACACCAACGTCAACGGCTGCCTGCGCAAGTCCCCGCTGAACGCCTCGGGCGACGAGTGGACGGAACTGGTCGCCCCGAAGCCGGGCACGTACCGCGTGGCGGCCCCGTACAGCATCCCCCGAGGCACGGGCTGCCCCCAGGGCACCCTGGTCAACCCGTAGACCAGGAACGCGGCCCTGGCGGGGTCGGCGCCTTCGAGCCTGGCGATGACCGACGCGATGAGCGCGGTACGCCACGAGTGTTGCGCGACGGTTTCCGGGAGGCGGTCCCCAGCCATCCACCATCCGGAACGCGCGGTGTGCTTCAGCGTGCCCGCCTCGTACAGGAAGTTCGCCACCGGGGACAGGTCGTCGGACACCGCCGACACCTCTCACGCCTCGGCGAGGCGGATCGCGTATCGGATGCTTGCCAGTTCTGGCCGCCCGCGCGGGCCGTCGGCCGCAACAGATGATGGCGGCCTTGGAGCAGTGCCCACACATGTGGATGTTGAGCTCCACGTAACCGTGCAGTGGGGTGAGGCCGTCGACGAGATGGGCCAGGAGTTTGTCGCCGGTCCACTGCCCGAGCGAATTGCCGCGCGGTCGTAGCCGCAGAGATACAGGGCCTGCCGACGGAGGAAGTGCCGTGGGCCGCGTGGGGGCCGTCGCGTTCGTGATCCGCGCCATACTCACGCCGCCCCGACCCGTCCGTCGTGCGCGCCGTTCAGCGCAATGGCGCACACCCCGGTCCATCGGCATTTCCGTGCGGCCCCTTCGCGGGGCACACCCGCACTCCCGCAATCCGGACCCGGGGACGGGTGTTGTGGAAGGCAGGGGTGAACTGGCCGTTATTTGCCGGGGTTTGTGTGTTGCTCGTTGGTGTGCCGCGTCCTTTCGCCGGACCGGTGCGTCATCGTGCTCGATGAAGCTCCCCACGACCGCACCCCGAACCGGCCCATGCGGCCCGGCCGTTCGTCGGTGTCCAGCGGTGACACCGGTCGGTGTACACGGCAGCTTTGCTCGTGGTGCGGCCCCAGGAGCTATTTGCGGTCCCTTGAGTTGGAAGTTTTAATGGCCACCGATGAGGGTCTGTCCCACGCGCCTCGGTCGAATGCGGAGGTCCGTGGTGCGTGCCGCCGACACAGTCGACCGGGGGGAAACAGTGTCACGTCAACTTCATGAACCAGGCGTCACGAAAGGCGCGGCGGGGAGTATTACCGTTCCTGCCTTGCTGCCACTCGAATCCACAGACGCGGAAACGGTGAATACCCGTGACACCCAGGGAAGATCGACGCAGCGGTACCTGCGGATCGGCGAGGTGGCCGACGCGACGGGGGTCAACGAGCGGCTCCTGCGCTACTACGAGAGCCGTGGCCTGCTGACGCCCCGCCGCACCGATATGGGCCATCGCCTCTATGCCCAGGAGGACGTGTCGCGGGTGCGCCTGATCAGGTTCCTCCTGGACGGCGGTGTGAGCACGCAGAACATCTCCGTGCTCATCGACTGCGCCCACAACGGGATCGACATCTCCGGCATGTGCGGGGAGCTGGCCGCCGTGCTCGACGACGAGTTCGAGCGGATCTCCCACGAGATCGAGTCGCTGAGCCAGGCGCGCGAGTACATCGCGGTGCTCACGGGCCGCACGGTCTCGCGGGCGTGACCCGTGGCCTGACGCGCCGGCCCGGTGAGGGGTCCGCGCGGGCGTCCGCAACGACCCGTGAGGTGCCGGCGCGGCCGTCCCCGACGTGGCCTCACACGCGGCCCGGCACGGACCTCACGTTGGCGTCCGCCGCGATCAGGGACAGACCGCCGTCGACGACGAACGACTGCCCGGTGACGGAGCCGCCGGCTTCACGGGCCAGGTAGCTGATGAGGCCGGCGACCTCTCCGGCGTCGCCCGGCCGGCCCACCGGGACGACCGGGCGGGCGAGGTCGCGGGCGTCCACCGTGTCGTCGTGACCTTTCATGGGGGTGACGGTCGCGCCCGGCGCCACCGGCATCACCGAGATGCCGTGGCGGCCCAGTTCCAGCGCCATCGTCCGAGTCAGCATGCCCAGCGCGCTCTTGGCGGCGCAGTACGCGCTGCCGCCGGAGATCGGACTGTGCTCGTGCACGCTCGTGACGTTGCTGATCCGGCCGCCCCTGCCCTCGCGCACCATGATCCAGGCCGCCCACATTGATGAGGCACTGGACGTCCGGGGACAGGACGACGTCCTCGAAGCAGTGTCCGCCGCCGTACACGGTGAAGCGGCGCTCCGCGTCCAGCGCGCGCTGGAGGGCCGGGACGGTCACGCTTCTCCAGGACCACCGGGACGGTCACCCTGCCCGCGCCCGCGCACCGGCCGCCCGCGCACCGGCCGCCCGCCGCCGCTGTCGGCACAACCCCTGTCGCCGCGCCCGCCGCCGCCGTGCCGGGGGCGGCGACCTCCAGGAACCGGCGTCTGCTCGTACCCGGTCGTACCAGACACCCCCTAGCTCCCCACCTCGTGGCCGAGGGCCGCACGCAGGCTCGCCTCGAAGGGTTCGAGGAACGCGCGGATCTCGGCGAACGGCGCCGAGGGCGCGAGCGTGGCGACCTGGTCGACACCCGCCGAGGCGAGCGTCTCGATGACGCGGGGGTCGTGCGGCACTCCCATGACCACGACCGGGATGCGCCGGCCCGTCTCCTCCTCCAGCTCCCGTACCCGCTCCCGCCGGGCGAGGAGTTCTCGCGGGGCGACGGAGCCGTAGTCGGGCATCCAGCCGTCCCCGAAGTCCCGGATGCGCTCCACCACCCGCGGGCCCGCGCCCGCCACGTAGACCGGAGGCCCCGGCCGTTGCAGAGGGGTGGGGTGTACGACGATCTCCTCGAACGAGACGTACGGCGAGGAGAAGGTGGTGGGCTCGCCCGACCACAGCGCCTTGACGGCGCGGGCGTGCGCCCCGAGGTGTCCGTTGCGGCGCTTCGGGTCGACCCCGTGGGTGAGCATCTCGTCCTCGATCCAGCCCGCGCCCACTCCGACGTCGAGCCTGCCGCCGACGAGCCGGTCCAGCGTCGCGAGGCGCTTGGCCATGGCGATGGGCTCGTGCTGGGCGAACAGGGAGATGGCGGAGCCCACCCGGAGCCGTTCGGTCACCGCCGCGGCCGCGTGCGCGGTGACGAACGGGTCGAAGGTCTCCCGGAAGCGGCGCTCCAGATCCGGCTTGTCGCGTGCGACGCGCGACGACTGGTGCGTGTGCTCGCAGAAGTAGAGGGCGTCGTAGCCGCGCTCCTCCAGGTCGCGAGCGAGGTCGTGGACGGGTGCGGTCTCGGTGGTCTGAAAGATCGAAACGCTGACCTTCATCGGGCTGCCGTGTTCTCCATGTCGTGTAGCGATGCCTTCAACGCCCTGATCAGAGAGCCGGCCCGCTGGTCGTTGTTGCCGATGTCGAGGAGCCGGTTGGGCGGGTAGGGAAGGGCGATGCCCGCGCCGGAGCGGGCGACGTGGGCGGAACCTCCGCCGTTGTGCCCTAACGTGTCGGCGTGGACACCGGTCCGGGGCGTGCCCTTGAGCCGGACGCCACCGTGCCCGTAGGCGAAGGGGAAGCCGGGGGTCGGGTCCTCCTGCCGTACGTGCGGGTCCAGCACCCGGCGTGCGGTCGATGCCCGCGCGAGGTTGATCCGGTTCACTTGCTTGACCGCGTCGACCGTCCAGGAACCGCCGGCCTGTCGCTCAGGCCATGCCGATGGCGCGTGGAAAGGCTCATGGTGAAACTCCCGTCGGTGTGTGGCCCCCGGTGAAGGGGGCGGTTGCCTGTCCCAGAGCGCGCAAGCGGAACTGTTTTCGCGCTGGGCTTTCCCCCGTTGGCAGACTGCTCCTGTGAGGCGGGTCGCCCCGCCGCGGCGAGCCGTTCTGCGTGAAGACGGGCTATTCCTCCGCGGCGGTGACCGCCGCCGTCCGTTGCCGCGCAGTGTTCTGCGCCGGGCGGCTCCGCGAGGAGCCGTAGGCGCGGAAGAGCAACCAGGCGATCACGGATCCCAGCGCCGCCGCGGGCAGTGCCAGCACGGGGAGATGGGTGATGGAGTGTGCGGAATTCAGGTAGAGGGACCCCACCCAGCCCGCGAAGGCGATACCGATGTTGAACGCGGAGCTGTTCAGGGCCAGAGCGAGATTGGGTGACAGGTCCTCGGAGTTCTTCGCCACCCAGGTGTTCAGCGCGGGGAACGTCGCGAAGTAGGTGAACCCCAGCAGGACCACCAGCACGACGGTCGCGACCGCGTTGCCGGGCAGGAGCGACATCAGGACGAGCGTGGCGAGCGTCGCGCTCACCGTGATCGCCATGGCCTGAACGAGCTGCCGGTTGGCGAGCCGGGCCCCGACGGTGTTGCCGAGTACGCACCCCACGCCGTAGGCGAGCATGATCCAGACGGTCATCGAGGAGTCGATGTCCGAGCCCTGGGTGAGGAAGGGCGCCACGAAGGTCACGACCGTCAGCGCGGCCATGCCCGTGAGCGCCGTCGTGGCGATACCGAAGGCGACCTGCGGCCGGCCGAGCCCGCGTACGTTGCTGAGCCGGCTGCCGCCCGCGGCGGGCCGGTCGCCGGTGTCCGGCGGGAACGTTGCGACGATCAGGACCAGGCTGATCGCGCACAGGACGGCAACCAGCACGAACGCGGCCTGCCACGCGACGTGCTGTCCGAGGAAGACCCCAATGGGCACGCCGAGCACGGTGGCGACCGAGAGCCCGAGCGTGATGTTCGCCGCGGCTGACGCCTGCTTCTCCGGAGCCGCGAGGCGCATCGCCGTCGTCATGAAGATGACGAGGATGGTGGTGTGCACCAGCCCGGTCAGTACGCGGGCGAGCACGGCCACCGCGAACGTCGTACTCACCGCCGCGAGCAGGGACCCGGCCAGGTAGAGCGTCATGGCCCCGACCAGCAGCTTCTTGGGCGCGATCCGGTCAAGGAACAACGTGAGCACGGGCCCGGCCACGGTGACCGTACCGGCATACGCCGTGACCAGCAGCCCAGCGGAACCCTCGGACACCCCGATGCCCCGCGCGACGTCGGACAGAATGCCGGCGACGACGTTCTCACTCGTCCCAAGAGCGAACGCCCCCAGGGCAAAACTCAGCAACAGCAGCTTCGCACTGCCGGCTCTCCGTTGGGGTGCTTGCGTCGGCTGGCTCGTCTGCGTCGGCTGACTCATGGACAGGACGCTAGGTGGTGACATGGTGTCAGGGCGTAGCCGGAGCGGGTGTGATTCGGGCCACGGGGGTGGTGCGTGCACCGTTGGCGTGTGCGGGTCGGGTGCCGCGGCATCCGGGAGGCGTTGATATCAGCGTCAGGTGTCAGCGGAACAGCTCGGGCATCGGTAGGTCTCCAACAGTTCCTCCGGCAGTTCCTCCGGCAGTTCCTCCGGTCGTCCGGTGTCGCGGTTCTGGTTCAGGGCTCGAACAGCCAGCGTTCGATCTCGTCGACGCCTATGCGGCGCCCGAGCCGCCTGCTCTCCTCGTGGGCCCAGCGGTCCAGGAGTGTGCAGTATCGGACGTAGGTGCTGGTGGGCCACGCGTTGTCAGCGAGCGAGTCCCACTTGCAGATGTCCCTGAGCGTGGCGGTCACCCGGGAGTCGAGGATCGCGCATGGGTGATCGACAGCGCCGCGGCCGGCAAAATACAAGAGCTTGGTGGAAAAGGCCGGGCCCAGATACGCGATGGCGTTGCGGTCTCGCGGGCGCAGAGCTTCGTATGCCCGTGCCGGATCCTCACCGGCGCTCTTGACAGCCTGGCGCAGAGCCACCACGGCTGAGGACGGGCTGTCCGCTACAGCTCGTATGCGCTTGCGATTCAGGCGGACTCTCATGCCGCTACCCCAAGCGAGTACACGCCACAGAAATCGCAGCAGCTCGTCGTCGGAGTCCGCGTCGAGCGCGGCAGCATCAGTGAACAGGTCGCCGCGACTGAGCTGGGCGACGCCTGAACTGGCTATGGGCGCGCCAGGTAAGCCGGCGGCGGCCAGCTCGGTGTTCCACCAGGCCGTGGCTACAGGGATGGTGTGACTTTCGATCCGCTCCGCCCGCTGCTCGGCAAGTGCCTCATGACACGCGCGTGGCAACTGCAGGCGAGACAAGTCGGTGGGTGCCATGACCCGATCCTGCCCTGCTTGAAGGAGGAGGGACAGCAACTCCGGGAGCGTGCTGGGCGAGATGACGAACAAGACCCCCGGCTCACCGTGGTGCGCCATGCTGGGGCGCCCCTCCGAGATTTTTTCGGAGGAGCACCCCGTCCGAACTTGTGCCCCCGGCAGGATTCGAACCTGCGACACCCGCTTTAGGAGTTTTCCCTGATCAAGGCTGTGACCTGCGCGAACGTCGGCTGCGGCACGTCTGGCCTGGGGAAACTCCCCTCCGTAGTTCTCACGTGTTCGCGGGGTTTCCCGGCCTCATGTGTGCTGAATGCGTTCTGGTGGCTGACTGGAAAGCGTCCTCTGGCAGCCCACCCCTTGCGGCAGAGCGAGAAGTCCTACCACTTGTGTAGCGATTGGTGATGGTAGGGCGATGACCTGGGGTTTCGCGAGGCAATGTTGCGTTGACCTGCCCTGGATGTGCTCCCGCCCTGTCTGCAAAACCGGCTGGGAAGCCCCCGATCTCGACCACCAGCCTGCTCGGCGGGGACATGAGGCTATCTTGCTCGCTGTTTCTGATCATGGTCACATGGGCATTGGCCTTTGACGGGATGCGAGACGGGGGGCGCGTGAGCGGCTTACAGGTCTCCGCATGGAAGCGTTACGGACATGACCGTCTCTACGTGAATCAGTCGGACGGCAAGAAGGTCGCATGGTTCGACCGCCGCACGGGGTATCTGGAGCTCCTTGTTGAGGAGCAGCGGGACGCGGTACTTGATGTCCTTGCGCCCTATCTCACTGCTTCTTCTTCGCCGGTAGCACACAAGGCACTGCGTTCTGAGGACGATCTTGCCGGGAACCGCCCGGGAGACGCGCTGCAGATGAAGGTGGACGAGCTGACGCCCGGCTTTTGGAAGTGGGCTTTGGCCAGGTTGTCCGGTCGGCGTCTGGAGGCAGACAGTTGGCGCGCAGGACTGGCCGGCGAGCGCCGGGTGGGAGCGGAACTGGAGAGGCTGGCGCGGCGAGGCTGGCGAGTTCTGCATTCCATACCCCTGTCCGGTGAAGTTGACATCGACCACGTCCTGGTTGGTCCGGGCGGCGCCTTCTGTTTCAACACGAAGTGCCACCGCGGAGCGCGCGTTTGGGTGGGTGACGACTCTGTTCGCATAGGCGGCCAGTCGTACCCCTACGTGCGCAAGAGCCGAGCAGAGGCGCGGCGGGCCTCAGCTGCGCTGACGAGTGCGTGCGGCTTCCACGTCGAGGTTCAGCCGGTGCTTGCCTTCGTTGCGGTGGCAGAACTGAAGGTCGTGCCGTCGCTCCGGGACGTGCGTGTCCTTCAGGAGCGCGACATCGCGGCGTTCAAGCACCTCAAGTCTGGCTTGCGACCGGACAAGGTCGAATTGGTGTACATGGCGGCACGTGATCGCCGCACGTGGGTTCGCCCCTAACAGTTGGCTGGGTTACAGCCAACTTTCGCGAAATGTGGCTTGTTCACGTCATTACTCGCCGGTCTCTGTTGATGGCGGCGCTTCTCTCCCACATCCTGGAAGGCTTTCCATCGAGCCATGACCTGGGGGATAAGTGTCTCTTCGCTCTGCACTCCGTGCGAACAATCCGGAGGCGGTCCACCGCACGCGCCAACTAATCGAATATATCCGCGAATTCGTTCGCGGGTCGTACAAGCCGGTGCGGGACTGGCAGAAGTATCCGGAGGTCCTCTGGCTCTCCGGCCTGCCGGACGACAGGCTCCGGCGGAACCCGGACGGCGACCGGATGCTTCTCAAGGTGGCACATCGCCCGCCTCGCCCGGCTCCTGTCCTGCCCGAGGTGCTGGCGGGCTGGATCGATCCCGAGGCCGCCGCCACCGCGACGCCCGAAGCGCCGCCGCTGGCCGAGTCGGGGCCGGGTCAGGGCTGGCAGGAGGATGAGAACGGAAACCTGTTCGAGGTTTCCGAAATCCGCCGGGAGGAAGCGCACGACGTGCTGCGCGCCTACACGCGATGGCTCGACGCGTGGCGCAAGTGGTCGGAGAAAGAGCGCGTCGACCGGCCTTACCGGGAGCTCTATCAGCAGCTGTACCGAATGGCGACCAGGATTCAGCAGGACGGTGAGGAATACGAGGCGGTACTGGGCGCCGGACTGCTGACCGTCGGAGCCGCACGTCCGTCGGCGCGCATCGCCCGGCACATTCTGATGGCGCCGCTGATACTCACCGTGAATTCCGCGAACATGTCCATCACCGTCGCCCTCGCACCCGGCGACCCGGCGCGCCTGGAGGACAGAGAGTTCCTCGACGCGGACGAGGGCTACAGCACCCGTCTGCTGGGCCCGCTGCGGGAACGTATCGATGCGGAAGGATTCCATCCGCTGTCCCCGGACTCCCAGGACATGCTCGGTGACTGGTCGGAGAGGGCGTTCGGCACCGATCGCGCGGTGGCGTTCCACCGTGCCTGGGGCCGCCCGCCCGCCGACCCGGCGCTGCCGGTGCCCACGCTCGGTTTCGCGCCGGCGATCATTCTCCGTCAGCGGGGCCAGGGCGCCCTCGTGAACTTCTATGACGGCATCGCGAACCGCCTCGCCCAGCCCGGTGCGATCGCGCCACTGGGCCTGGCTCAGTTGCTGTACCGGCTCGAAGCGGAGGACCGCAGGGTGTGGGGTACGGCGGCGGGGGGCCGTGACGTGCCGCCCGCCCTCGGCCCCGACCCGCTGTTTCCGCTGCTGTCGAACGAAGCCCAGCGGGAGGTACTGAGGCGCCTGCAGACCGATACCGGCGTTGTCGTTCAGGGACCGCCTGGCACGGGAAAGACGCACACCATCGCCAACCTCGTGTGTGCCTTGCTGGCGGACGGCAAGCGAGTACTCGTGACGAGTGAGAAGGGCCAGGCGCTGAAGGTCTTGCGGCAGCAACTGCCTCATGAGCTGCGTAGTCTGTGCGTCCTCCAGGGCGACCGACGCCAGGACGGCAGCGACGACCTGGAACAGTCCGTGCGCGCGCTCTCCCAGCTCAGTGCCACCCAGTCGACGGAGCGCCTCGACGTAAGGATCAAAGGCCATGAGGCGCTGCGCTCTGAACTGTCGGACACCCGCGCGCGGCTCCGTGAGGATCTGCGCGCCATACGTGAGGCGGAGTGGTACGAACACCTCGACGTGGCACCCGGATACAAGGGGCGGCTCGTGGAGATCGTGGAGACCGTCGCAGCCGGTGCATCGAAGTACGACTGGATGCCCGATCTGCCGGCTTCGGCACCGCGACAACCTTCGCTGAGCCAGGACGAGGCTCAGCGCCTGTTGGGTCTGGTATCCCGGCACGGGGCCGGAGTGCTGGACGAGCATGCCGCCCGCTGCCCGGACCCCGCAGACTTCGTCGCACCCGTGCTGTTCGAAGAGGCGGTCAATGCCCTAGACGCCGCTGTACGTGCCTGTGCTGCGCCGGCGTCTGACACACTCGCCCTCGAACTCGCAGATCGCGGAAGTGAGTTGATCGCGACACTGGTCGGTCTGCTGGACGCGGCGGAACACGCGCTGCAGAGCGAGGGACTGCCGGGCGACCCCGCTGCCTGGCCGCCCGAGGAGTGGACCACGCGTGCCTTGCAGGACGGAATGGCGGGCCGACGGCAGCAGCTGTGGGAGGGAGTGCGGCAGGCGTCCGCCCGTGCCGAAGACGTGCAGCGCGTGCTTCAGCACACGCCCTTCGCCATGCTCGACGTACCCGACGTGGCGCTTGCTGAGGAATCACGTCTCATCGCCGCCGGGAAGGACCTCGAACAGTACTTGCGTGCAGGTGGCAAGCTGCGCAAGCTCGCCCCGAGGCCGGTCCAAAAGGAGGCCCAAGTCCTCCTGCGAGACTGCCGGGTGGATGGGCGGCTGCCCAGCACACCGGACGAGATCTCCGCGTTGGTGGCTCATCTGGCGGCACGCCAGTGCGTCCGGCAGCTGAACGAGCGCTGGAAGAGCGTCGACGCGCCCGAGGCCGAGGGCTCCACACAGGTGGCTCTGTCGGAGCTGCTGGACCGGGTGCCGACGCTCCGCGCGGTGGACGGATTCACCCACTCCGTACGTACGCTGCACGATGTCCTGCTCAAGGCCCGGATCAAGGCCACGGTGCGGACGGCACAGCAGTGGGATGACGTCCGTACGTCGGCGAACGCTGCGGAGCAGCTGCTCCGTGCCCGTGAGGCGGAGGAGAGGCTGCGATCCATCTCCGAGCAGCTGCCGCGACCCGATGCCCGCGGAGTGGCCGAACTGGCAGAGGTGCACCGGGCTGTCACCGCCCGTAATCCGCGGGCGTACACGTCCGCGATCGACTCGCTGACCGAGGCGTTCCACCGTGAGGCCGATCGCCGGGAGGCCCGCAAACTCCTGGACCGACTGTCCGAGGACCACCCCGAACTGGCGCGGCGCTTCGCCGAGTCCCCGACCGAGGCGGCCTGGGAGGCCCGCCTCGTGAACCTGGACGGAGCCTGGGCGTGGCGGCGAGCACGCACCTTCCAGGACACGATGCTGACACCTGGCAAGGAAGCTCGACTGGAAGGTGAACTGGAAGCGGTCGAGGCACAGTTGAGGAACACGGTGACTCAACTGGCCGCCAGCAGGGCGCTGTATCACTGCCTGGACAGGATGACGGTCGGTCAGAAACAGGCACTGAGCGCCTATGCGTCGGCCATGGCGAACGCAGGCAAGGGAATGACGAAACTCGGCAAGCGGCATCTGAAGAACGCCCGTTCCGCGATGCGTGAGGCGCGTGCCGCGGTTCCGGCCTGGGTCATGCCGATCAAGCAGGTCGCCGAAATGATTGATCCTGAGCCGGACGCCTTCGACGTCGTCATCGTGGACGAGGCGAGCCAGGTCGGTCTGGACGGGCTGATGTTGCTGTGGCTCGCTCCGAGAGTCATCGTCGTGGGTGACGACAAGCAGTGTGTCCCGTTCTACACGGGTGGCAAGCACGAGCGGTTCGACGAACTCCTCGACTCACTCCTGCCCCATCTCATCGACTGGCAGCGGGACGGGCTCAGCCCAAAGTCCAACCTGTATGCCCTGTTGTCCGCCCGTTTTCCCGAGACGATCCGGCTTACCGAGCACTTC
The DNA here is from genome assembly GCF_042869775.1 of Streptomyces sp. NPDC006711. Classification (NCBI taxonomy): domain Bacteria; kingdom Bacillati; phylum Actinomycetota; class Actinomycetes; order Kitasatosporales; family Streptomycetaceae; genus Streptomyces; species Streptomyces sp. NPDC006711. Next base: position 30,722 of record NZ_JBIAGO010000001.1, on the reverse strand, counting down.
CGGTGCATGCCGGAGATCATCAAGTGGTCCTCCACCCAGTTCTATCCCGACAACGAACTCGTGCCGTTGCGACAGTACGGAGCGGATCGACTGCGGCCCCTCGAAGTCGTCCATGTCCATGAGGGCCACTGCGAGGGACGGGGAGACACCCTGGTCAACAGGCCCGAGGCAGAACGCATCGTCGCCACGTTGCAGAAACTCGCGGAGGACGACGCGTACGCGAAACGGAGCTTCGGGGTCATCGTGCTCCGTTCCGGACACCAGACGAGGCTGTTGGAAAATCTCATCGACACACGGATTGACCCCGCGATTCGTGAGCGACACAACATACGTGTCGGCACGGCTGAACAGTTCCAGGGAGACGAACGGGACGTCATCCTGCTCTCGCTGGTCATCGACGCCGACCACACCCGGGCCCTGACCGGACAGGGGGACGGAAGGCGGTTCAACGTGGCCGCCAGCCGGGCGCGCGACCAGATGTGGCTGTTCACCTCCGTCACACCGGACCAGCTGCGCAGCAGGGACCTGCGCCACTCCCTGCTCACCTATATGCAGGCGCCGCCGGAACTCCAGGGCGCCTCTCCCAGCCTATCGGCCGTCTCGCCCGACGAGCCGTGCAAGCCGTTCGAGTCCCTCTTTGAGCAGCAGGTCTTTCGAAGGATCAAGGAACGTGGTTACCACGTCGTTCCGCAGTGGAAGGTCAGCGGCAAACGCATCGACCTCGTCGTCGTCGGAGAGGCGGGCCGCCTCGCCGTGGAGTGCGACGGCAGTCCGTATCACTCCAACCTTGACGACATCCGTGAGGACTACGAACGGGAGCGCGAACTGCGCCGAGCGGGCTGGCAGTTCTGGCGCGTGCGGAGCAGCGAGTTCGCCCTGTCCCCGGAGGATTCGCTGGCCTCGTTGTGGCAGCGGCTCGACGCTCTGGGCATCAGCCCCGGAGTCACCGAGGAGGCGCACGGTGACGCGGGGAGCACATGGACTCCGGTCGACATCGACGACGCCGATGACACCCAACTCACCACCGACGAACTCGACGCCATGCTCGATGAGGATGCGTCGGTCTCTCCCGAAGGAGCCTGACATGAGTGAAGTCTTCGACGACAGCACGCTGACGGAGATCGCCCACCTGATCTGCGGGGACGAGCCGCCGCTGCTCTACCGCAAGGGGTACGAGATCGCCGCGTTCTTCCAGCGGGCGGGCTGGGACGACGTTCCGGAGTACGACGGCAGCACCCCCAGGCACAAGTGGGCCAGGGAACTCCTCAAGGAGCGGCATGAGGACGGCACGGATGATGCCGAGCGCGCAATACTGCGCCTGGCGAACCGCCTTGAGTACTACAACCAGCAGCACGAGTACCGTGCCACGCTGAAGCAGCTCAACGAGATACTCGTGCTCGGCGGACGCCGCATCGGCGAGGACGGAGGCCAACTGGCCATTATCCGCTGTGAGGCCGGATTCGGGGACGAAGTACGGCAGCTGCCGCGTGTCGAGCTGAAGGTCTCTGTTACGGAGGTGGTGAGCGACCCGGAACTCGCCGCCACCGTGCAGCTCCGGCTGGACGAGGCCCGCACCTGCTACGAGCACGGCGCCTACACGTCAGCGGTCATCATGCTGGGAAGCCTCCTGGAGGGTGTGCTCGCTCATGCTGCGCAGGTCCGCGCCGCAGGCGTACCTATGCCGAAGCCGTTGCGGAACATGGGGCTGAATGACTTCTTGAACTTCGCGTACGAGAACAACTGGATCGAGTACGACGCCAAGCTGACCTCGGAGCTTATCCGGCAGTACAGGAATCTCGTCCATCCCCTGGCGGAGAAACAGAAGGGACACAGCCCGAACCGCGACACGCTCGACATGTGCTGGCCAGTGGTGAATGCCACGCTGAACGATCTCGCGGCGACAGCGGCAGCGCCTCCTGTACCGCCCACTTCGCCTGCGCCCACAGAACGAGGTCGTGGTCGCAATCTCAATGCCTCCGCCCAACGCCCAACGCCGGCCTCTGTCGCTCGTCGCCGTCCGGGTGGGGGAACAACGGCGGGTACATGAACCGGGGGTGCACTCGATCCAACGTAGGCGGAGAAAGCGCGGAGTTTCTGATGGCGTCTCCTCCGCCTGCGCAGAACATAGAACACTGAGACTGAAGGGGGGTTACGTCGAGGCGTCCTCAGTGCTCGTGCTCTTCCTTAAACGCAGTAGGCGCATGGCCAGGACTGTTCCGTCTTCTTGGATCGAGACAGGGCCTCCCCAGTTCGGATCCCACGTCTGTCCTGGCCAGGTGCCGCGCCTTGTGTAAATTTCACTGCGGTACTCCTCAGCCTTCCCAGCCGAGAGGAGGGCGAAGAGATCGGCTGCGACGCCGGAGAACGCCTCTACGCGCTTGTTGTTCAGCCGGAAGACGTGATCCGTGCCGACGAAGGGGATGCCGAGAAGCCTGTACGCCGCGTCTTGGACGCTTCCTGATGCCGCATGCGCGATACCGGCGTCGTAGCGTCGACTCCCCTGGTCGGTGGTGAGGTAGCGAGCGGTTGTGGCGCCATCGCCTGCGAAGGCAGCTGTTCCGGCTGTCGCTGTTCGTGCCACGACGTGCTGGAACCACGCTGAGTCCTCGGACTGGACATGGAAACCGGGTTCGGACTGGCGAACCCGGTCACCGCGCGTGGGAAGTTGGATGCCCGGCACGATGTTCCCCCTTTCGGCGGGACCGTTCACGCTTCGCAGTGGATGCTCGGGCGAGCCGTATAGCCAGCCGTCCTGTCCTCGTGCGTGCAGGACATGGACTGTGACGGGTCCTTCCGAGGGGAACTCCGTACTGAAGACAAGGCACGGTGTTTCGTTCCACGCGCCGATGTGCATGGCCTCGACATGGGCCGAGCATGCGGCGAGTTGGGAATAGGAGGGTTTGGGGCCTCCATGGTTCCCTGTGGTCGCAATCGGGAAGACACGTGACGGTTCGCCCGGCTTCCAGGCTTCGGCGAAAAAGTCTGGCCGGTAGGCGTAACCGGCCGAGCCCTTGGACCATCCAGCGCGTATGACTAAATCGGCGCTGACGAAGGATACGAAGCGGTCTGGATATCGACGTCGGAGGGCGTGCCGTGTCAGGGCAAGGGCGAAACCCTGCCCCAACTCTCGCGACTGCAGACGCTTGTAGTCCCGGGCTATCCCTTTGGCTTCGGCGGACAACTGTATGTAGCTGTCCGCTACAGCATCGAGTGCCTGGCTGTACTTGAGGCTTCCCCAATGCTCGGCGAGACCACGCCCAGCGCCTTGTCGAGAGAGGGAAAGAGCCTGCGCGAGATCGTGCAGTACGTGCCACGGAGCCAGCTCTACCGACTGCCCGAGTTCCGCCCTTGGCAGGGCCTCCAGGTCGCTCTTCCGTCGGAGCGAAGTACCTTTCTCTGCACGCTTCTTGTCATCCTTGGCCACGGCCACCTCGACGCTGCCGACCAGCGCCGCATCCGACTGAACGGCTACGTTCGACAGACGCGCGAGGTCCCGGAACACGCCTTTCGTCACCCTTGGTTTCGCCTTCAACCTGCACGCCCCCAGTGCCCGTACGATTTGTACACGTCAAGCTGGAAGCTATGCCGCAAGTGCGGGGCGCACGCAAGTGCGCATGTCCGCGTAACGGAGGCATACCAGCTGGCTGCGCTGGGTCGGTGGCCAGGCACTGATCTCCGCCTGGGAGGAGCGGCAGTGGTGAGCCAGCGGCACTGTTCCAGCAGCCGGCGATCAGGAGGATGACAGTCCCGTTCCGAAACCAGCCCTTTTATGACCGTTTGAACGTCTTTGCCGTAGATCAGGCAATGGGCTGGCGGAGGTCGTCATTGCACAATCGGGTGGGGCTAGCTCACAGTGTTATCGGTTGCTGGACGGATGCTTGGCCCTCCCTGACCGCCGACACCTACACCTCGCTGCTGCCCCCGTTCGAGAAGGTCGAAGCCACGGTCGCCCTGGTGCCGCGAGCAGGAAGGCGGCAGGAGCTCCCAGCCGTGGCTGATGTTCCCAGCGATGACCCCGATGAGACGGCCGCCTGACGGCTTGTTTGGAGCTGCGGTCCCAAAGGAAGTGCTTACAAACACCTTTTTCAGCTTCTGCGCCAAGGCAATCCGTCGCAACCAGGGCCACTCAAGCCAACACATCGAACGCGCCCTCTGCATTCGAAGTAAGCCACGACGGCGGCAGCGCCTCACGGACGGCTGAAGCGCACACTCCAGCCATCCGGGAGGGCATGGCGCTACGCGATCATCACGTGAAGTGCTCCAGCAACCATGATGAACGTCCCGATGGCGGCGGCCAGTCCGCCTACTGCCGCGGCAGGAATTGACGCCGCACCTGCGACTGCCATGATCACGGCCCACCGCAGCGGGAGGCGCTCCGGCTGTCGCTCCACTTCATTTGATCGGCTACTACTGCGTACGCTCGACAAAGGCGTAATCTCCCACTCTGCTGTCCGGCCGAGGATCAGAGCGCCGCTTGTGATGGCTCCCGGCTGGTACCCGGGAGTCATCGCGCTCCTCAACGGTGTTGATCCGGCTGCCCTTTTGGGCTGCGACTCCCACAATGCCTGCGCTCTCCTCGTGGAGGCGAGTAGACTACGAACACGGCTTGATCCGCCTGTGACGCTTACATAGCTAGCTAGCGAGCTCTCACAGGCGGATTAAGGGGTTCAGAACAAAGGGCTCAAACTCGGTGGTCAACTTCTTCGATCTGCTTCCCCTGTCCGCGAGCGAGCTCAAGCGGTTCCACGCGCGCCACGCCAAGCTTCAAAAGATCACCGCTGAAGCCAACCGAGCCTCCACGCGCTTCGCGGAGGTCAGGACGGGCAGGCAGTTGGTGCTTCGCAGCGGCTTCGTCTTTCGCCAAGACCCGGCTGAGGTGTCGGGAGATGCCTCCGACCGGCTTCTGCCTCCATCGGAGCAACGGCCACCGGCCACCCGGCTGGCGTCGCCACGAGGCATCGCCTTGAAGACCTTCCTTACTGCGACCTTCGTTGCACAGTCCCGCACCCCCGGCGAGCGCCCCACGAACACGCTGCCTCTCAACGATCAAGACACGGTCAGCTGGGTTGACCTCTTCGCCACGCCTGCTGTTCGAGGGGGTGGCGTGAAGACCTACGCAAGTATTCGGGACAAGAAGGCACGCCAGCTCCAACACGCCTTGGGCCGCCTCGCTGGCCCCGAGGTGCAACTCGTATATCTGCCGAACGCTTCGAAGGCTGTGGGCAAGTACGAGGGGTTCCTGCTGCTTCATGAACAGGGCACACCGTACGGCGGTGGGGAGAATTCGGATCGCTACACAGTTCCAGGGCAAGACGGGGGAGATCTCCTGCTCACCCTTCCGGCGGGACTGTTCACCAAGGGCTGGATCCATCTCCTGGAAGACAGTGAACTCGCGTTCTTGCTGATGATCGCGTGGCTGCATGCTCGGTTCGGTCATCAGCTGGTCTTTGCACCAAGCGACATCCGCTTGCTCCAGTTCGGACTAGGAAAAGACGCCTACGAAGCTCACCGCATGCTTAATCGCTTCGGCCTCGTGGAGGTCGAGGAGGACGCCGACCGATACTTCGAGGGCGGCAAGATCGCCGGCTATCAGGACGGCCAGCGGCCTAAGCTGCATCGCTTCCGACTGGTGCCCTCAGGGTTCGACGAGCAGGCGACGGAGAAGGTGCGCGACGTGATCGAGCGCAAGCTGGCCTAGGCTCTGCCAGGCTCCTGACACGTGGTCCACGTCTGGTCCACAGACACTGATCAGCGACGTGACAGAGACGGATCACGGTGAGACGGGCCCCGTGTACACCGTATGCCTTCCGCGACTCCGAGACGAAGGCCCACACTGCCGACGGCACGCCGATCGCGCACCAGTGGTGACCCGGCCTCGGGGGACACCGGCCGCGGGCCCGTCACTTTGATCTTGGATACCTCGACACTGGATCTTGAGTTCAGGGAGAGGAGTCCAGGTGGGGACCTATAAGTACTCGGCGGAGTTCCGGGCCGACGCGGTGGCGTTGGCGCGTTCGTCGGGCCGGCCTGTCTCGCGGATCGCCGCCGAGCTGGGTGTGAACCACGAGACGCTGCGGCAGTGGATCAAGACCGCTGAGAACGCCGAGCGGCCCGAGACGGTGGCGGCATCGGTGAAGGAAGCGGAGATCGCGGCCTTGCGCAAGCAGGTGCGCGAGTTGGAGATGGAACGCGACATCCTGCGCCGGGCGGCCAAGTATTTTGCGGGTGAGACGAACTGGTGAGCCGCTTTGAGTTCGTTGCCGACCATCGCGGCGCCTTCGGTGTGAAGCGGCTGTGCACCATGCGCCACCTGGCTCAGGGGCAGCTCGTGGTGATCACCTTCAAGGCTCGTTCCCTCAGGGAACAAGAAGGTCGTTCCTCCAGGGAACAGACGGCGCGTTCCTTGGAGGAACAGCGGGGGCAGCCCTGGTTTCCTCGATGCCCATCCGGCAAAGGCTTTCGGCGAGCCTCACCGCGCGGGATGAGTTCGCTGGTTGCGCAGCTGCCGTCTCAGCCGAAGGACAGCGAACGGCTCCAGGAGAGGGACTCGTCAGAGTCCGGTGACGGGCTGCCCGGTGAGGGCTTGGGCGACCTGCCACAACATTCCGCCCCGTGAAGCCTTCGTGAGCACGACGTCTCCGGGGCGGAGGAGAGAGCCGACGAAGGCCGCGGCGGTCGCGTTGTCGGCGACGATCGCCACGTCTGGCACGCCCGCCGCGCCCGCCGCGAGAGCGAGCTGCTTCGCGAGGTCTCCGCCGACTGCCACGACGAGATCGACGCTGTTCTCGGCGGCCATGCGCCCTACGGCCCTGTGGGCCTCCAGGGCTTCGTCGCCCAGTTCCAGCATTTCCCCGAGCACGGCGATCCTCCGGCCGCCTTCTGCCTCGGTCATGAGGACGCTCCGTTACCCATGAGGGGGGCGAACGTGATGGCTCGGCCCGTGTAGGAGGGCTTGACCCGGCTCAGGGGGACGCAGTCGTTGGTCTGTCCCCACGCGGAGGGGTCGCGGATGAAGATGGTCGGGTCCAACCCGTCCTCGTAACCGCGCGCGATGACGAGATGGCCACCGGTTCGGCCGTCGTTGGGGAACTGCTCGGTCACCGACATGATCAGCGGGGCCTCTTCGAGGCGGGCGACCAGGCTTTCGGCCGCGACTGGCTCGGCGCGGGCAGGAACTCCGAGGTCGGTTGCCAGGTTGGCGATGCCGGCATGCAGTGCTCCACGTGGGGTCAGCACCTCGTGCTTGAGCGCGAGTTTCAGCAGCTCAGTGACCGATGGTGCTTCATGGCCGTAGGCGAGCAGGATCATTCTCAGCGACGCCAGGCCGCACGCCCGGTTGGACCACTCGGTCCTGTCTCCCAGTGCCCACCCTCCGTGGAGATCCCATTCGGCGGGGGCGATGAGCTGTCGGCACATGGGGACGTTGTGGATGTGCGGCACAGCGGCTGGCTCCTACGGTGAGACGGCAGCCTCCCGTGTCGGTGTGGAACTGCTGAACGCGGGAGTGGGCAGGGGGACATCGTAGGGCGGGCGGGCCAGAGCCTCGTGAAGCATCGCCAACACGATGTCTGTGTGAGTGAGCCCGACCATGGCCCCGCCTACGGCGAAGTTGCTGTCGCGCGACATGCCCGGCGTCGTGTTCACTTCCAACGCGTACACCTGGCCGGCCTGGGTGAGCACGAAGTCCACCCGTGCCGAGCCGCGCAGGTCCATCCCGTCCCACAAGGTCGTCGCGTAGCCAGTGGTCTCGGCCAACAGCGCAGGCTTCAGCTCGGCGGCCCTGACCGTCACAGCGCCCTTGGAGTCCGCGTCGAGCTTTGTGTCCGCGTCGTAGAAGTCGGCCTCGGTGACCTCGGTGGCCAGCGGCGGGAAGACGAGGACCTCACCGCTGGGCAGTTCCAGCAGCCCTACGGTGAGCGGTACGCCGGGGACGTAGTCCTCGACGAGAACAGGATCACCCTCGTCGCGGGCGGCGTCGGCCAAGGCCAGAGGAAGGGCTGCCCGATCCCGGACCAGGCTCATGCCCACGCTGGAGCCACCGAAGGGCGGTTTGACCATCACGGCCGTCCCGGCCCAATCCACGGGACCGCCCGACCACACCCACCAGCCGGGGGTGGGGACGCCCAGGCTCTCCATCACTCGCTTGCAGAGAACCTTGTCCGCCGCTACCGCCGATGCCGCGACACCGCTTCCGCAGTACGGCATGCGGATGTAGTCCAGGAGTCCTTGCAGGCGCCCGTCCTCGCCGAACGGGCCGTGAAGGTTCGAGAGGACCGCGTCGTATCCGGCCAGTTCAGGGATGAACGACGGCTCGCAAGGGTCCAGGACCTTCCACCGGACACCGATCTCCTTCAGCGCTCCGGAGAGGGCCGTCACAGAGCGCTGCTCGACGGGGCACTTCGAGTGGTAGAGACGGTCCTCAAGGCTGACGGGTCCGTAGACCAGGGCGACGCCGAGCCCTTGCCGGGCCGGTTGCCACTCGTGGAGTGTGCGGGTGGCCTGCTGCACGGCCTTGCTGGAACTGGCGGTGAGGAAGCGCGTCATGCGAGTACCCCTTCGAAGGTGTGAGTTACGGGGCCGCCGACCCATTGAGTACGTGCCGGCCGGCCAGGGTGGGGGTGTACTGTCAGCGGCTCTCCGGCCTGGTTGTGGACGGTGACGGGGCGCCGGGCGACCAGCCCGCGCAGGGTGGCAATCAGGACGGCCGCCACCGCTCCGCTGCCGCACGACAGCGTTTCGGCCTCCACGCCACGTTCGTAGGTGCGGAGCTTCAGCTCCTGCCTGCCAGCGGCCTGCACGAAGTTGACGTTCGTGCCGAGCGGGGCAAGGTCGGCATGGTTGCGAATCAGGCGGCCAACCGTCACGGTGTCGATGGCGTCCACGTCGTCCACGACCGCGACCACGTGCTCGGTGCCGGTGTACGCGCTGTCGAACCAAGTGGGCTTGCCGTTGATGACCGCCTGCACGCGCCGCGGGTGGATGGCCCCTACTTCGGCCGTGACCCACACGGTGTCATCGCCCACAACTGCCTCGTGCGCCACCCCGGCCATGAGGAGGCGCATCTCTTTGAGGCCGTGGTCTTGGCTTGCCGCCCATGCGGTGCAACGCAGGGCGTTCCCGCACATGGTCGCGGTCGAGCCGTCCGCGTTGAAGCATGCGACTTCGAGCAAGGCGGGGTCCGTGCTGACCAGCCTGCTGATGACGAGGCCGTCAGCGCCCACGCCGGTCCGTCTGGCGCAGAGCTGCTCGGCCGCCTTCGCCCAGTCGTTGTCCCTGCCCGGCGTGGGGTCGGAGAGGAAGACGAAGTCGTTCCCCGCTCCGTGAATCTTGCGAAAGCGCATGGCGAAGCTCCTCGGTCGGGTGAGGTGACGGCCCTTGCGCGCTGGCCAGAAGGGCGAGCGGAATCGGGTGAGTTCGATGGGGCGGTACGTGATCGTCGGCGCCGCCATCAGCCACGGAGGGTGCCCGTCGAAGAACAGGACCCGGTGGGCCGCGGTGCCGGCCGACCGTATGTCCGCGACCCGTAGGAACAGGCCATCGCGGTACACGTAGTCGCCGATCTTGACGTCACTCGGGGACCGGAGATCAGCTCTGGTGCCGAGTGGGGCGGGCAGGGGAGTCGGTTCGGTGGAGTGGCAGCGCTCGTACATCAGCCTCTCCAGATGGCCAGCAGTAGCGCTCCGCCCACGGCCACGAGGCTCACCACGTATGCGAGTTGCTCTCCGCGCGGACTCACGTGGCACTGATCAAGTGGTCTTGAACGCGCTCGCGTACGGAGGGAATGCCGATCTCGGCTAGGGGCACCCAGGCCGCTGCGCCAGTCTCGATCACGGCCGGGAAGACGGCTCCCGAGTGGGCGCGATAGAGGTAGCGGAAGCCGACCCTGATGCGAGGGCCGTACTCGCGCGGGGCCCTGGTGACGTCGACCAGGAAGGGGCCCTCGGATCCGGGCTCGGTCCATACGTCGCGGATGCCGACTTCTTCGGCCAGCAATCGCAAGGCCGCGCCGCTCAGCGAGTCGTCCTGGGTCTCGGGCGCCGTCTCGGCGAGGCAGTAGCCGCCCTTGTGTCGCAGGGACAGAACCCTGTTGAGCTGGTCAACGACGACCGCTCCCGCCATCACGAGGGGGCAGCGGCCATGGTGAAGACAGGCCCGACGCTTCGCGTGATCGCACGCTGCGTCATACAAGGGCATGAGCGCCATGGCCTCGGCCGGGTGCTCGTGCAAGTAGTGCGCGAGTTCCTTCACGATCTGGTCGCCTCGAACGCTCACGGGGCACCGAGCCCGTTGCGCTGGGTGTAGATCCACAGGAGGCGCCGCGTGAGATGGGCTGCGTCTCGGAGGTAGATGAAGGCGCCGAACGAGGGGGTCTCCGCGGTCGGGCGGCTCGTGTAGTCGACGAGCTTGCGCCCCCGGTGGAGGAGCTCGTGCACATCCTCGTCCTCAGCCGCTCCCAAGTCCTCATTGAGCAGCTGGTTGAGATGTCCAAGGATCATCGGCGTGGCTCCATCCATGTCCTCGCGGGTGGAGGTGGACATCGGCATGGAGAGGATCAGGTCTGTGCTTTCGGAGATTGTCTCTACGTCGACCGGCTGAACTTCGGTTTCAGCGAGGTCGGTTGCTGTCGATTCCTTGCCCGTACTTGCCACAGTGATCACCGCTTCGCCCCTCTGGAGCACGATTTAGGCAGTGCTGCAAAGCTAGGAAAGGCGATGGGCGGGGCTCCATGAGTGTGCCGGAACTTGCCATGCATTCACCCCAGAGATTCGATGGTAGCCGTAATGATTTGCCTTGCTGCCGCGCCGTAGACGGCGAGTTCCTTCAACTCGGCGAACGTCTGGGCATACATGGCAAGTTCGTGATCCTGTACGACGGTGAGATGTGCAGAGACCAGCTCGACGTTCACGGTGTGGTCGTCGTACAGGAAGAATCCCTCGACGGGCCAGAGGGTGCGATCGACGTCCTGCGGAATGATTCCGATGCTCACCGAGGGCAGCGCCATGACGCTGAGCAAGTATCCCAACTGCCCTGCCAGGACTTCCGCTCCGCCAATGCGGTAACGGAGCGCGCTCTCCTCCAAGAGGATGGCGAACGTGTGGTTCCCGTAGACGATGTTCTGCTTCTCCACGCGGACCTTCACGGCCGCCGGCACATCGTCCTTGAGGCCGCGGCGGTCGCGGATGGAGGTCAGAAGGGCTGTGATGTACGACGCCGTCTGCACTGGGCCAGGGATGAGCCACGGTGAGTAGATGCGAAAGCGCTGGGTGCGTTCCCACAAGGGGAGGACCGACTCCTGGGCCAACTTGAGCCCGTCGCGCTCCATCCTTCGCCACTCGACGTACATGCCCTCGATTCCGCGGGCCGTCGAGATGAGATCTTCGGCTTTGCCTTCCGCCTCGCAGGCGGAGCACCAAGCGCGAAGGTCGCGCTCCGAGGGCGCACGGGTGCCGCTCTCGAAGCGCGAAGCCTTCGACTCGTGCCAGCCGCAGCGTCTGGCCAGTTCCCGCTTGCTTATTCCGGCCGTACCCCGGATCTCAGCCAGACGTTTCCCGAGCGCCCTGCGGGCTTCCTGAACGCTCGAAGATGGAGAGGTCATGTCGTCACGACGGTGTCGTTCGAACTGTCAGGACAACTCGAACTCTGCGTGTGGCGTTGCCCGTTTCCACACGGCCGCAAAGGCGGCCTCGCAGAGCTCCGCCACCTCGGGGGCTTCCGTGAGTTCCATCTCCATGTTCTCGCCCTCGCCGTCAAAGTGATTCAGGAGGACGAGGCTGGAGTCGAACAGCCAGAAGTCGTTGCCGGGGAGCGCGATGTCCGTTGCCTGGCGGCGCGAGAGCCAGCGAACGTCTTCCCCCGCGGCGATGTTCAGCCTGTCCGTGACAGCGTGCTCGAAGCGGATGTACTCGCTGACGGGCGTCGACACGATGCGTGCCCTGCGGACCTCGACGCCTCGGGAGGCCGCTTCCGTGACGATCGCGTGCCAGTCCGCCCAGCGCTCGGCCGGGTCGAGCGTCTTGCCGGCCTTCCAGTCGATGAAGGCCAGGTCCGACTTCATGTAGGCATCGCGCATCTCCAGATGGACGGCTGTCCTACGGCAGTCGCGAAACAGATCCTCAAACGTCGGGACCTTCTTCACCCGTCACCTCCAAGAAGAACTGCACCATGGTTCGGGGGATCTCCACCACCGACTCATGACTGGGGAGGTCCATCTGGTCGAGGCGCTCCTTGTCGAGGACGGTGACGCCCTGGACGAGGTACTTGTTCGTCACATCGTCCAGGTAGATCGTGGGGGAACCGCCACTGGGGCTGTCGGGGTCCTTACCCAGCTTGATCAGGGCCATGATGTCCACCTCCGCTGAAGGCAACGATCGATGTGCCAGAGCTTGCCCCCAACTCATGCCCCAGACGAGGAACTTGCCAGAACTTGCCAGCCGGGCGGTGCTGATGGGGAGCAGGCTGGCGTGGATCCGCCCTTTGGCGGCCGGATTGGCACGAGTGCGGTCGTGGTCAGCGCCGCCGTGCGGGCGGTGGCTGCGGCGCCGGAGTCGGTGTCGAAGCGGGCGCGGAGGCAGCGGGGCGTTGTGTGGTGTTACGCGCCTTGGCTGCCTGTGGACCGGGTGCGTGCCGTTGGCCGAGGCGTTCGATGCGCCAGGTCAGGACTTGTGCGGGGCGGCGGGCGTCGTCCAGCGCTCGCTGGTCGGTGGCCTGCTGGAAGAGCTGCTTGGGGTCGTGGCCTGCCTTCTCGGCGTCCGCGAGCACGGCGGTGAGTGCGTCGAAGGCCGGGTCCTCCAGGACCTGTTCCGCGTGGTCGTGCACGGTCTGCCGGATGAGGAGGATGTGCCGCTCTACTGTCTGCTGGGGAGGCCGGCGCTGGGCTCGTACGGCCAGCGGTGTGGCAGCTGTCTGCTCGTAGGCGGCTTGGAGGTGGAGCAGGGTCTGGTGGGCTGCAGCCACCTGCTGGTCGTGGCGGCGGAGCTGGTGCCATCGCGCGGCGGCGATGACGACGAGGATCGCGGCGTCGAGGAACATCGCCAGCAGAGCCCCGTCCTTGGAGGCGGGTTCGCGGACCATGGCCCGTACGGCGCCGCGCAGGGCGCGGGCGTGCTGGTGCTCGGCCTGGATGCGGGAGCGGGTGGCCCGCTCGAACGCCTCTGCTGCCTCACGGAGTTGGGGACGAACGCCCTGGGGTGCGAGGAGGGGCAGGATGTCGAGGGCTTCGCCGAAGGCGGCCATGTGGGCCTGGGCAGCCCCGTCGTCTGCCTGGTCGAGGTGGTGGGGGATGCGTTCCGTGGCGGCGGTGGCCTGGTGCCAAGGGTTCGCCCGGCGCGGTCCCTGCGGCTGTTTCGTGGCGTCGAGGCGCTTCTGGATCTTAGGGAAGGACAGGTCGGGGGAGAGTTCGGACCCGGAGAACCAGACGGGCTCCTGCATGCCGTTGGTGTTCCCTGCGAGGGCGACGGTGTAGCCGCGTACGTCGCCGGAGGGGAAGCGCACGACTTCGACGAGGACGCCGTCCGTGTGTTCCAGCAGGCTGACGAACTCCTCCATGCTGGTGGCGGCGGCCACGGCGGTGCGCACAGTGGTGCGCAGGTGTTCGCGGGCGGTGCGGTCGTGGCCGGCGCGCTTGGCCTTTTCCTGCTCGGCGCGGGTGGGCCGCTTGGCGGCGGTGCGGTCCCCGCGTACGACCTGGTGGAGCCCGTATTCCTTCTCGATGGCGGCGAGTTCGCGGTCGGCGGTGAGGTAGTCGTTCCAGTGGCGGGCGGTGCGCAGATCGGCTCGGACCTTGGTGGCGGCGATGTGGATGTGGTCGGGTGCGTGGCGCACGGCGACCCAGCGGCAGCCGTCCAGATCGCCTTCCGGGGCGATGCCGGTGGCGGCGACGACCCGGCGGGCGATGTCGCCCCAGTCCTCGTCGCTGAGGTGACGGTCGGTCTCGGCGGCCCGGATCGAGCAGTGCCACACATGCCGCTCGGGAGCCCGGCCGTGGTGGCGGGCCTGCTTGACGTGCAGGTCGAGGTCGGCGACGAGGAGCTTCTTGGTGGCGTCGAAGTCACCAACGGTGCGGCCGGGGTCGGGGGCGAAGCCGTCCCAGGAGGCGACGATGTGGGGGTCGATGTGGTCCTTGGCCTTCTTGGTGTCGTACAGGTAGCGGATGAGGCCGGCGGTGCTCTTGCCGCCGCTGATCTTCGCGATCATCGGGCCGCCTTGGGGCTGACGGCCTGGTTTGCGGCTGCCGCGATGTGGCCGACGGCGCTGCCGACGGCGTTCAGGGTCCGGTCGGTCTGGGCGAGCAGAGCGCTGTCCCCAGGATGGGGATGGCCGCCGGAGTTGAGCTTCTTGGCGATCTGGTTGACGTTGTCGCCGATCTTGGTGACTTGCTTGCGGAGGGCGTTGAGTTCGTCGATGTAGTCGTCCAGCTCGGTGCGCTGGCCGGGCAGGGTGAGGTCGCCGTGGACGTGGGCCAGGGCGACGACGGCGACGTAGTGGGCGCCGCTGACGTTCAATGACCGGGCCTTGGCATGGATGGCTGCCTTCTCCTCGCTGCTGTAGCGGGCGTCGACACGTCCTTCGCGTCGGCCGGTGGGGTCGGGCTTGCGGCGGCGGGCGACGCGGTGCAGGGCGGCGACTTCGGCGGCACGCGGCAGCGGCACATCAGCGGTGGCGGGATCGGCGTCGGCGGGCTGTTCCCCCTCGGGCACCCCCTGGTGCCCGAGTGCCTCCGCCACCCCCGGGGCGGAGGCATCGCCGATGTGGCCGTCCTTGGACGGTCCAGCGGCATACCTTGCTGCGCTGTTGAGGTCGGTGGTCATCTCCTGCTGAGGGATGGGGAGGTCGCGGTGCTGGTCGTGCATGGATCGTTCTCCGTGGGGTGCTGGTCTCAGGTGCCTCGCTGTGCCCGGCCCCGCGTCTCCGCGCTCTCTGCACGGAGACACGGGGCGAGCCGGAGGAGGCGATCGACGTGATCGCCGGAGCGGGGTGGTCGACGTGGTCGCAGGGTCAGGCGGCGCCGACGGGGGCCGTGCCGAGTTCCGTCTCCTGCTGGGAGGCGGCTTGGTTGAGTTCGGCCTGGAGGATGTTCTTCAGCCTGTCCGCCTCTGTCCTGCCGATGGTCAGGTCCTGACTGCGGAAGGTGTCTTCGATTTGGCGGCGCGAGGCGAGGCCGTAGCGCCCCAGCGGCGCAGTACGTGCGATGGCGAGTCGTTCCGGGGAGACCTTGCTGGCCTCCTGGTCCTGAGATTCGACGGAGGGGTGAGGCCCCTCGGCCACGCTGGAGGTGTCCGAAGCCACGTCGGTGGAATCCCGAGCCAAGTCGCCGGAGGCGTGAGCCACGTCGGCAGCGGTTGGCTCCGGGGCATCGGGAGCGTCGGAAATCGGGACAGTGGGCTTGGCGCCGTCGGTGTCGTTGTGGCTAAGCCCGACGAGGTTGTGGCTCGCGGTGTCGCCTGGCGCCAGGGGGAGGGGAGCGGGCTGGCGCCGGATGACGATGTAGAGGTGGACGGCGCCGGCCAGAGCGAGCGGGGCGATGGCGGACAGGGCGCCGACGGTGAGGTCGTCGAGTCGCAGGCCGTCGTCGCGGCGGGACTGCTGGTTGAGGCGGACTGCATGAAGGGCGTTGGCCCAGATGCTCGTCACGGTGGCCGCACCGACGAGCGCCCACACGTATACGCGGGAGCGCGTCGGGGCGGTACGGAGCATGAGCAGGGCGCCGACCCCGATGGCGATGAACCCGTCGATCACGAGTGGGAAGGCGTAGGTGAGCGGTCCGCGGATGTGGATGGCGACGGCCATCTGCCGCAGGGAGTCATAGGAGAGGGCGAAGGCGAAGGCTGCGAGCAGGGCGATGCCTGCGCGGATCGCGGTGGTGCCCGATATGGCGGTGGGGGAGGTCAAGCGGAGGTACTCCAGGTGGGGTTGGGCGGCGGCCACCCGGCAGGGTGGCGAGCGCGGGGTGGCCGCCGTGCGGCGTGGTGACTCGTACCACTCGTTACATGCCTGGTCAGGGCAGGTACGAGAGAAATGGCGATGACGAGACGACTCGTTGCGGGCTGACCACTCGTACCCGCGCTGACCTGCGTGGATACGAGTGGTACGAGACAAGTCGGGTCAGGCTGCGGTGCCGGGGGCAGGCTCGGCTGCATCCTCAGGTTGTGGGCAGTAGCGGGTCCAGGCGTCGAGGAACTGGTTGCGCGCGAAGCCCTTGGCCTGGGCGCTGTCGGGGAACCGGCGCGTGCTGGAGCCGATGCCGTAGTCCTTCAGCAGCTCCTGCAAGCCCCGTGCGGTTAGGCCCGTGGCGCCGTACTCGGCCCATGGAGCTTCGGCGTCCTCGTTGAGGTAGTCGAGCAGGGTGCGTGTCCGCAGGGCGGGTGGGTCGCTGTGGAAGGCGAAGGCCCGGCGGATGTCGATGAGGATGCGGGTCTTGAGGCCGCTGTCCTCGTCCTGCCCGGCCTCGTACGCGGCCATGGAGCGGCAGGCGGCGCGGGCGAGCGCGGGCCAGTCGCCTCCGGCGAGGTCCGCCACGATCACCAGCGGTTCCCAGGTGTCGGCCGCGCGGTCCTCGACCGGCATGGACGGCTCCATGGCCACCGCCTGCGCGTACAGCGGCGTCAACCAGGCGGCGAGTCGGTCGCGGATCGCGTTCAGGGCGGGGGTGTCGCGGCCGACGCGGAAGGAGGCCACCTTCTCGCCCCCTGCCCGGCGGCGCATTCGTATGACCACGGACCGGTCCATGATCGTGTCCGGCAGGTCGCCGATCCCGGCCAGCGCGGCCATGGCGAAGGTGGGGAACGCCACTGGCTTGTGCTCGGGACCAGTGACTCGCAGGGTGGGCCGGTTGCGCTGGTGCCCGGCATTGAGCAGGCCGCGCAGTTCCTCGTTCTTCTCCGCCATCTTGGCGGTACCGAAGAGGGTGTCGGCCTCGTCCAGCAAGAGCGTCGGCGGGTCCTCGTCGGTGATCGAGCGGAAGATCGCCGCAGGGCTGGCGTTCATCGTGATCAGCCGGTTGTGCACGGTCTCGGTCACCATGTCCAGCAGTCGCGACTTACCGCACCGCTTGGCCGGACCGACCACCGCCAGACGAGGCGCGTGCTGCCAGGCGGGCTGCAGGTGCGTCGCCGCGATCCACAGCGTCACCGCCGTGAGGGCCTCCTCACTCGGCATGACGACGTACCGCTTGATCTGCGCCCGCAGGTCAGCCAGGATCTGCGCGCCCTCGGGCAGCGGCTCTGCCGCAGGCACATCGTCGCGGTTCCCGTCGGTGGGAGGTGCGGCGGGGATGGCGACGGCGGGCGGCAAGTCGGGCGACGAGGATGAGGCGGGGGCGGTGGAGGACGTAGGTTCGTCCACGGGCGTTCCTTTCTGGTGAGCCGGACGGGCAAGGTCCGGACGCACCGGTCCGATCGGTCAGGCAAGGGCGATGAGGCAGGGACTCCTGCGGCTCCCGGCGCTGGCTCGTCGGGAGCCGCTTCCCTGTCCCGAGATGGGTCTCAGACGGCGAGGCCGTACGTGGTCTGGGCGTTCAGCCAGGTGTCGACCTCGTGCCAGCGGTAGCGCAGGTGACGACCGACCTTGTGCACGTTGGGGCCGATGCCCCGGTACTTCCACTGGTAGAGCGTCTTCACCGGCACCCCGAGGTAGTCCGCGACCTCCGCAGGGGTGGCCAGCGGGCCGCGCGGGGCAGCCGCAGCGGTGGCAGGGGCGTTGGTGTTGTGGGGAGAGGTCTTCGGCACAGGGCTCCTTTTCGGTCTTGAACAACGGGCTTGGACAACACAGCCACACCCCCCGGAGAAAAGTCCAGAGTTAGCTCTGAAACTCGGTATTAATTCCCTCGGTGTGGCCGGGGGAGACCAAACAGTAAGGGTGGATCCCCGGTTGCCGAAATCGCTCCCGCAGCACCGATATTTTTCTGAGGCGCAGCGACCGGCAGAGGTGCCGGAATCCGGTACCCCAGCAGCTCAGAGGCGGCGCATCGTAGTCAGAAGTGATGCGACCAGCGTGCCGGATATTGAGGTTGATACTTGCTCAAATCGCCCATCTTGGAAACGTTTAGGGAACGTAGCACGGCCTCTCAACGGAAACCGCTCGTGATGTGCTGGAATTCGATGAGACGAACACCACTTTGACTCCGGACGGCTTTTCTGGAGTTTAAGAACTAACTCTTGCCATGGCAGCCGGCTGCAAGTTACAGCTATCTGTCATGCCCAACCGACCTGTCGAAATAGGCCCCGCTGGCCTCCACACCGCCCGCGCCATCGAGCACCTACGCCTCGCGCGTGGCCTGACCCAGCACCAACTCGCGGCCCGCTGCACCGCACTGGGCCGCCCGATGGCCAACACCGCCCTCAGCCGCACCGAACGCGCCCGCCGCCGCTGCGACATCGACGACCTCGTCGCCATCGCCACCGCGCTCGGCGTTTCTCCCACGACCCCGCTCCTGCCGCTCCCTTCGGCGTCCGGTGATGACCGGAGGGGGTGCTAGTTGGCGCGCGTCTGGATCGAGGACCGCATAGCGCACGCGGCGTACGTACGGGCCGTCGCGGAAGCCAAGGGGGCGAGCCGTACGCCACCGGGGCGGTATCGCGTGCGCTGGTACGACCCCGACGGCAAGCCGAAGATGAAGACCTTCACCCGCAAGGTCGACGCCGAGGCCGAGCGGACGAGGATGGAGTCGCGTCTCAACGACGGCTCCTACCGCGATCCCGCAGCCGCGCGGGTGAAGTTCGCCGAGGTGGCGGAGTCCTGGCTGGCGGCGCAGCTCCACCTCAAGCGTTCAACCCGGGCTCGCTACCGCGGTGTTCTCGACGTCCACGTGATCCCCAAGTGGGGCACCACGCCACTGGACCGCATCCACTTCGAGGACATCGCCGAGTGGCTCGCGGACCTCATGTCCGGCGAGGCGACCGGCGGCAGGAAGCTCAGCCCCCGGTCGGTCCGCAAGGCGTACGTCGTCCTCAGCCGCGTTCTCGGCTACGCGGTCAAGGCCCGTCGTCTGGCGGTCAACCCGGCTGTCGGCGTGCCCCTGCCGAAGGTGATGCCGGCTGACCACGTGTACCTCGACGACATGCAGGTCGACGCGCTGGCCAACGCGTCAGGCGCCTACCGGGTGTTCATCCTGCTGCTGGCCTACACCGGCCTGCGCTGGGGCGAGGCGTCCGCGCTGAAGGTGGGCCGCGTGGACCTGGATGCCTGCCGGGCCCACATCGTCGAGGCGTACGCCGAGGACAACGGCAAGCTCTACCTCGACACCCCCAAGAACCACGAGCGCCGGTCGGTACCGATCCCGCGGTTCCTGGCCGAGGAGTTGAAGCCGCACGTCCAGGGGCGGGAAGATGAGGAGTTGCTCTTCACCGCCCCTCAGGGCGGCCCGCTGCGGGCTCGCAACTTCCGGCAGCGGTTCTTCGCACCGGCGGTCGTGAAGGCCGGGCTGGGGCACCTCAAGGTCACCCCGCACAAACTGCGGCACACGGCAGCCTCGCTCGCCATTGCCAGCGGCGCGGACGTCAACGTCGTACAGACGATGCTGGGCCACAAGTCCGCGACGCTGACCCTGGACACGTACGGGCATCTCTTCCCGGACCGTCTGGACGAGGTCTCGAAGAAGATGCACAAGCGCCGGGCCAAGCAACTGGCCAAGGCGAAGGCCAAGCTGGAGAGGGCGGAGAGGAAGGCTCGCGGGGCCGCCGAGATGGTGGCGGCCCTGGAGGAAGGTGCCGTGTGATGTGTGCCTGATCCGTGCCGGGGTGCTGTAACCAGGGAGCCGCCCCACCGCGCTGATGCGGTGGGGCGGCTCCCTGCGTCTCCCC
Source organism: Streptomyces sp. NPDC006711 (assembly GCF_042869775.1). Classification (NCBI taxonomy): domain Bacteria; kingdom Bacillati; phylum Actinomycetota; class Actinomycetes; order Kitasatosporales; family Streptomycetaceae; genus Streptomyces; species Streptomyces sp. NPDC006711. The sequence goes on along the minus strand of NZ_JBIAGO010000001.1, from coordinate 10,926 downwards.
CGGATCAGGTCAGCCGTGCGGTCGGTGGTTTTCCTGCCGGGCTCGGTCGATCGCGGCAGCGGCTGCATCTCCGGCCAGCCGCTCGATCTCCTCGGGTACCTCCCGCTCGTCGAGGACGAAGAGCCTTCCACCGACGAGGCGGGTGGTCGCCCTCCAGCCGAGACGCCGTCCCGCCTCCCTGGCTGCACGCCGAACGTCCTTGAGCTCGCCCATCTCCGCAAGATCGTCAACGCCAAGGATCAGCTGGCCGCAGTAGCCCTCGTACTCCGGCTTCAGAGCGGCCCGCATCAGCGACTCAAGCCGCTCGACCAGCTTCTCGTACCGGCGCCGGGCCAGCTCGTCGTTCCCGGGCATCTCGCACAGCTCCCCACCTCTGCCCGCAGCCGCATGTGTGCCATATGTGTGCTGCGAGGACGAAGGCCCTCCCGTCCGTCGGACGAAAGGGCCTCTGACCAGGTGTTTCTCTGTGCCCCCGGCAGGATTCGAACCTGCGACACCCGCTTTAGGAGAGCGGTGCTCTATCCCCTGAGCTACGGAGGCGGGGGCCTGTGGCACCTCGGGGGAGGCCCAGTGCGTGGGTCCTCGGTCTCGGTGTACAAGCCCGCTGGTCAGCGGGGCCTGCGGATGCTCGCGCCGGTTTTCCGGGCGGGCATTGCGTGTGGCCTGGCCGCTGACGTGAACAGCGTAGCGGATGGGTGTGGAGCGGCGGGGCGCGGTACGGGGGCTTCCGCCGTTCCGGGGCGGCTGAGCTGCGTTGCCGCGTGGCCAAGAGGCCGGGGTGAGGCTTTGCGGCTCATGGGTCTGCGGGCTGCGGGCTGCGGGCCCCGGGTCTGCGGCTATCCGGCTATCCGGCTATCCGGGCCTCGTGCTCTGCGGACTGCCGGACTTTGGCACCTTGCGGGGAGCTCAAACCGGCGCGTCGGTTTCCGGGGCCCTCGGCCCCTCCTCGGGTGCGGGAGGGGCCTGGCGGCGGATGGTTCAGATGTGGCCGGTGGCGGTGGCCGTCGGCTTTTCCAGGAGGCAGGTGAAGACCGACTTGCCGTCCTGGACTCCCGTTACCTTGACCCGGGTCGAGGAAGGCGCGGGCAGGACTTCTGCCTGGATCAGGCACGGGGAGGTGAGCTCCGCGTACCTCTGGAAACCGATCAGGCCGGCGGCCGGGACGAAGGGGGCGGGGCCCGTCAGGACCGTCGCTGCCTGGCGGGCTGCCTCCAGCAGCAGCATGCCGGGGATGTGGTCGTTCGGGCGCTGGAACAGGGTCGGGTGGCTGGTGTCGGCGCGCAGCAACCACTCCTGCGGGCCCTCACCCGGGCTGAGCATCACGTCTGCGAGGCCGTCCCTGCCCACGAGCGTGGGGGAGAGGGCCGGCCCCGGCCGGACGGGGGTCCCCGGCGGCAGCGCCCCGTTGCGCAGTCGGCGGTAGACCCGGGGGTCGGTGAAGCGGGCGCGGGCACCCCCGGTGGCCACGACGGCGCCGGCCCGCCGCAGCGCCCATTCGCAGCGCAGCCTGCTCGGCCGTCCGGCGCTGTACTGGATCTCCGGGACGAATACGTCGAGCTCCATCGTGGCCATGCCCGCGGCCACCCGCAGAAGTTCGGGGCGGCAGGAGAACTCCAGGTCGGACAGCATGAAATGGTGACCGAGGGGGACGCCGACCCCGGCGTGACTCACCACGTTCGACGACTGCCGCATGGTCTCCACGAGCAGCAGCGGGTCGTAGGTGCCGTCAGAGGTCGGCGGGTAGAAGGGGTGGTCGTGGGGGAGGCGTACCTGCAAGCGGAAGTGCTGGGACCCCAGTTGCGTCCAGGCGTGGACGAAGGTGTCCGCCGGGCGCGTGCGATGCGTCAGCGCCATGGGCGCGGGGACGTATCTGCTGCTCGGACCGGCATCCGTGACGCGTTTATGGGCAGGACGAACCGCTGTAGTCATGAGGCCCCCCTCGGGATCGGTGTGGTTGCGCCTGTTTCAGCCGCACCCCGCCTCTGTAAGATACAGACCAAGCGGTTTTCTTAAAAGTGATCCGGGGAAGAAGTAATCACGCCGTTTCGAGGGGGCGCTCCATGCGGGGTGCGGGGCGGGGGTTCGCGCTGCCTGGCGTCACCCGGAGGCGCGGGTTCCGGCGGCGGTGCGTCCGCCGGACTGGAGCCACGTCGCAGAGCGCGTTGTCACAGGGTGCGTACGGCCAGGCGGGGCCCGAGGAGGAGGGCGTCGACCTCAACAGCGTCTGTTCTCGGCCATGTTCAGGCCCGGCGTCCTGGCCGAGGTCGGCCTCTGGGGGAGCGCGGACGACGCGGCGACGCTCGATTCGACGAGCGGTACGGCCCGGTGGCGTGCGCGGCGGTATGTCCCAAAGGTGCGGCACGGCGGTACGCCCCAAAGGTGCGCGCGGCGGAATGCCTCACGCCGGTGCGTCGCGGACGTACGCCGCCGAGGCGAGCCGGGTGGGCGGGTGCCCGGGTTGTCCCGGCGGCGGGAGCGGGAGTGCGCGGCACCCGGGGCCGGGAGAGGCGCGGGCCCGGGCCGACGCCCGCGCCCTCGGGCCGCCCGGGCCCTCGGGTCAACGCCCGCGCCCCTTGGGCGAACCGTCGCCTACTCCGCCGCCGCGCCCTCAAACGCCTCGATCTCCGCGAAGACCACCGCGCCCCGGTCGACGGGGTAGTCGAGCGCGGCCAGCACCGACGGCACGACGGCGGCGGGCAGCAGATAGCGCAGCAGGGACCTGGCGCGCTCGGAGAGGTCCGCGTAGTTGGTGAGCGTTTCCGACATCGCCTGGACGCCGGCGAACGAACCGACCAGGATGTCCGAGGCCTCGGCGATGTCCACGTGCGGCAGGAGCTCGCCCTGGTCCTTCGCGGCGGTGAGGATCTTCCGGCAGACCTCGCCGAACTCCCGGAAGGGGCCGGTGCGGTCGAGGCCGTACGCGTGCGGGTCGAGGGTCAGCCGGACGGAGGCGCGGACCAGGGGGTCGGTCTGCAACCGGTGCGCGTGCACCATCACCGCGTCGACCAACTCCTGGACTTTGCTGGGCCGGGCGGGAAGACTCCACGCCTGTCCCTGTTCGGCGAGCACACCGTGCGCGAGCTCTTCCTTGGAGCCGAAGTGGAAGTACAAGGCCCCCTTCGTCACGCCGGCCTCCTTGAGGATCTGGGTGATCGTCGCGGCCTGGTACCCGTTCTCCTCGAAGACCCGCGCCGCCGCGGCGATGATCGTCTGCCGCGTTCGAATCGCCCTGTCCTGCTTGGCCATACCGACTCCTCTGCCCCCCGAAGCTTGCTGTTACGTCCGCAGAGCGCCCACCCTTGACTCCGCAGGGAAACCGTCCAGTCTGTATTTTACACGGTAACGGTATGTTCTTGACCGCCCCGTACCCGTACCGGGCGGAGTGACGGGAAACGATGATGATTCTGGTAACAGGTGCGACCGGCACGGTCGGTCGCGAGGTGGTCGGCCAACTCTCCGGCCGTGAACAGCTGCGCGTCATGGCCCGCGATCCCCGGCGCGTCACGTGCGCCGGCGCGTCCGACGAGATCGTCGCGGGTGACTACGCGGACCAGGAGTCCCTGGTGCGCGCCCTGCGCGGCGTGCGTGCGGCGTTCGTCGTCACCACCCGTGTCGGCGGCGGGGACGACGCCGCGTTCGTGACGGCGGCCCGGGCCGCCGGTGTACGTCATCTGGTCAAGCTTTCGGCCGCCGCGGTCCGTGATCCGCTCGCCGACGACTTCATCACCACGTGGCAGCGCGACGCGGAGGACACCATCCGTGCCTCCGGGCTCGACTGGACGTTTCTGCGTCCCCGGTCCTTCATGTCCAACACTCTCTCCTGGGCGCCGACGATCCGGGCGGAGGGTGTCGTCCGGGCCTTGTACGGTAATGCCCCCAACGCCAGTGTTGACCCCCGCGACATCGCGCGGGCGGCGGCGGTGGCCCTCACCGAGCCCGGGCACGAAGGCCGGGCCTACACCCTGACCGGCCCCGACGCCCTCAGCGCCGCCCAGCAGACGAAGCAGCTCGCCGAGGTCCTGGGAAGGCCCGTCGCATTCGAGGAACTGGGCCCGGACCGGGCGCGGGAGCTCTGGGCGAGCCGTTATCCCGGCCCGGTCGTCGAGGCCCTGCTGCACAGTGCCGAGCGTCAACTGGCCGGAGCCAAGCGGGAGGTGGACGACACGGTGCACCGGCTGACGGGCCGTCCGGCGACCTCGTACGCGACCTGGGCACGGGACCACGCCGACGCGTTCGCGCCCCAGGACGCGCCCCAGGACGTGCCCCGGGACGCACACTAGGACGCGCCAGCCGGGCCGGGCCGGGCCGAGCCGTCGGCTACGGGCGTACGCGCAGGGGCACGTGCAGGTCGACGCGCGTGCCCTGCCCGGGGGTGCTGACCAGGGTGAAGCGGCCTCCCAGGTCCTCCACCCGCTCCGCGGCGCTCCGCAGCCCGTGCCCCTGCTCGCGCGAGGGCGCGGTGGTCACGAAGCCGACCCCGTCGTCCGTGACGCTGACGTGCGTCCATTGACGCGTGACGCGACTGGTGACGGTGATCGTGCGCGCTTGTGCGTGGGCGAAGCAATTGCGCAGGCATTCGCGTACGGCGAGGAAGAGTTCGCGCCGCCAGGCATCGGGCACCAGGCTCTCGTTGCCCGTGGCGCTGAAGGTGACCTGGACGCTGCCGGGTGCGGCCTGCGCGGCGAAGGCCTCGACGGCCTCCCGCAGCGGCGGCACGGCCGTCTCCTCGCGCAGGCCGGTGATCAGATCGCGGGTGTGGCCGAGCGCCGAGCGGACGCTGGCCGCGACGACCGTGAGATGCCCGGTCGGGTCCTTGGTGTGGCCCGTCTCCATGGTGAGGTGGTGCAGCGCCAGGGACAGATGGGTGCCGAGCTCGTCGTGCATCTCCTGGGCCAGCCTGCGCCGTTCACGCCACACCGCGTCGTGGGCGCCCGGGGTGCCGGCCGATGCCGCGCTGTGCCGCCGAAGGGCCTCCCCGAGCGACTGGACCAGCGCGGACATGTGGGACCCGGTCGCCGCCGGGCCGGAGCGCGCGAGAGTGTGCTGGACGGCGCATTCGATCAGCAGGGTGCCGACGGCCGCGGTCAGCGACGGGGCGAGGGAAGGCAGGCCCGGGCCGAGCGGGGCGGGCGAGACGGCCCGGCCGCCCGCGATCTCCCGGGCGTCCGCGAGAACGCGCCGGGCATACGCCAGACAGGCGGCGCGCGCGGCCGGACTGTCCGGATCGAGGACGTGGCCCGGCTCGGCCAGGGTCAGCAGCCGTTCCTCGAAGCGGCGCAGGATGGCGCCGGCCTCGGGCAGCGTCGGAACTCCGGGGGTGCCGTCGCGGGGCGGGGCGGAGTGGACGTCCCGGACCGGACCGGCCGGGCGGTGCGCGGCCTCCGCGCGTCTTCGCGTGCCGCGTGCGGCGCCGCCGTGCGGAGAGGCCGTACGGCTCAGGCCGTCCTGGAGGGCGGCGGCGAAACCCTGGCCTACGACGGCCTCCAGCAGCCCGAGGCCGGGCTGACCGGCCGGCCGGGTGGATGTGTCCATGGATCAGCCTCGCTCGTGTGCTGACGGAGTGCTGCGGCCCGGCGGTCGGTCCGGATTGCCGGGTGGCCGCCGAAGCAGGGCTCGAAGCGGCAATGAAAGTAACAAACCGTCCGGACTGTTTGTCAAGGGATTTCGTACTGTCGCACCCCTGGGGCAGGGGGATACCGGGGCAGACGGGGACAGCGAGGGAGGCATGCGGGATGCGGGAGAGGGTGGTGCGGCCCCCTGGCCGGGCTGGCTTGAACCCTTCGGTTGGTTTCGTGGCCACCCGCGGGACACCTCCGGCCGGGTTCGGGCCATGCCACGGCCCGGCGTCGGCCACGGGGGTGCGAATGTCGGCCACGGAGCCCTCGGCGTGGGCCCCGGGAGGTTCGGCGCCGACCACGTAGGCCAGGGCGTAGGCGCTGAGGGTGCGGGCGCCCAGACGTGGAGGGGCGGCACCGGCCACATAGGCCAGGGCGCAGGCCCGGGAGGTTCGGCCACCGCTCGCGTAGGCCAGCGCATCACCCTGGCGGCCAGGACGTCGCCCGGGCGGCCAGGGCATCGACCCAGGCGGACAGCGCGTCGGCCCGGGCGGTCCGGTCAGAGTGTTGCCTCGTGCGGGTCGGCGGGGGCGCTGCGGGCCGGGGCGGGCCCGAACTGGCGGGGGACCGACGCCAGTTGGTCGAGGACGGCGTCGGTCCCGTTGGGGTCGGTGCTCGCCTGGGCCCCGGGGGTGGCCACGGCGCTGAGCAGCTGCCGCCAGAACCCCGCGAGCGAAGAGCGCGAGAGCCACGCGCTGTTGCGCCAGCTGAGCACTTCCAGACCGGTGGTGGTGGCCACCACGGTCGTCACCAGCGCCTCCTGGCTGGCCTCGGGCCTGAGTGAGCCCTCGTCCGCGGCGAGACCGGCCAGCTGCTGGACGCAACTCTGCCACTGCTGAAGGAGGTTGAGACCGGAACGCAGGTCGGCGTTGCAGTTGAGCCGGTAGCCGGCCCGTACGACGACATCGTCGTTCAGCAGGTACGCGAAGCTGTGCGACATGTCGATCATGGCCTGAAGCGAGTTGTCCTGACTCTGCGAGGCCTGCCGCGCGGCGCGGCGCAGGGCCCGGATGGCGACGTCCTCCACCGCGCCGGACACGGCGGCCTTGGTCTCGAAATGGAACGTCAGCGCCCCCCGGCTGACGCCCGCACCCGCACTGATCTCGGTGAGCCCTGCCTTCAGGTAGCCGCGCTCTTCGAACAGTCTGGCGGCGGAGTGGATGAGGGCGGCGCGGGTACGGGTGGCCCGCTCCTGTTTGGTCACAAGTGGCTCCCGATGCCGTCTTGTTCCGTGGACCGGCGTGTCCGGTCTCGGCGCTTGGGCGGCTCTCCCCGGGCGAGCTGCGTGTAAATATCAAACCAACACCCCGGTATTTCTTCCACCGTCAGATCCTAGTTGTCCGGATTGTGACCCGGCTTATGTGCGTGTCGCTCGGCCCCAGCAGGGGCCGGAACAGCGCAGGTGGGGCCCACAGGGCTCATCCCCACCTTGCACGAGTGGCCGATTCCCGCCTTCGATCAGGCGCTCCATGGAGAGTCGTGCGACGCCTGGCGGCACTCGGTTGACCCTTTGACAAACCGGCATTCCGGTTTGTAATCTCGGGCCACCTACTCGCTAGGCGCGCTCAGCGTGGACATGGGGGAGATCAGATGTCTCGGTCGTCAACGGAGGTACTCGCGCCCGCGGGGTCCCGTCCGCACGGTTTCCGGGAGGTCCCGGTGCGGCAGGTGGCCTCGGCCGTTTTCCCGGCGGAGCGCGCCGTGCCGACGGGGCGGGCGGATCCGGGAATCCACCCGCGCCGCGAGGCCCTGTCCGTGCTCGTGGTGGAGAGCGAGACCCGCGCCGCCGATTCACTGGTGCAGGGGTTGCGCCGCCAGGGTTATCAGGCCGACAGCGTCGCGACCGGAGCCAAGGCGCTCCAGGCCTACCGGAGCGCGGATCTGGTGGTCCTCGACCTCGATCTGCCCGACATCGACGGCCTTGAGGTCTGCCGCAGCATCCGTGCCATGTCCGACACCCCGGTCATCGCGCTCACGGCGCGCAACTCCGAACTCGACCGGGTGCTCGGCCTCCAGGCCGGCGCCGACGACTACATGGTCAAGCCGTACGGTTTCCGGGAGCTGGTGGCCCGGATGGAGGCCGTCATGCGCAGGGTCAGACCGCAGCAGATCCTCGAACAGGTCATCACGCACGGCCCGTTGCGCATAGACGCCGGCACCCGCGAGGTCCTGCTCGACGGGCAGCCCGTCGAGATGACCCGCAAGGAGTTCGACCTGCTGCATCTGCTCGCCTGCCAGCCGGAGACGGTCATCTCGCGCAAGCAGGTGATGACCCAGGTCTGGGACGACTCCTGGTCACGTCCGGGGCGCACCATCGACACCCATGTCAGCAGCCTGCGCAACAAGCTCGGGTCGAGCACCTGGATCATCACCGTCCGTGGCGTGGGGTTCCGCCTCGGACACCCGTGAGGTCCCGAGCGCCCGCACCGTCACACATCACGCCCGCCCTCGCGGGCCCGGGGGGAGAAACAGTCATGCTCAGGTCCGAACTGGAGAAGGTACGCCCCGAGTCGGGGACCCGCGAGGAGATGGTTGGTCCGCCGCTTCCCGCGCTTCCCTACGTACTGTCCGCCCCGACGCCGGAGGCGCTGCGCTCCCGCGCCGGTCAACTGGCCGCTGAGGGACGGCCGTTCGGCCCGGACCTGGCCCGCTCGCTGGCTGCGGCCCCAGCCCGCCACGAACAACACCGCGCCGTTGTGGTGGCGGCGGGGCGGGACGAGCTGGTGTCGGGCCTCGCGTCGGTCGCGGGGTCGGAGGGAACAGGCCGGTCTGTTTTTCGGGGGCGTACGGCCTTCCTGTTCACCGGGCAGGGATCCCAGCGGGCCGGCATGGGGCGCGAGCTGTACGGGACCTTTCCGGCCTACGCGCTGGCCTTCGACGAGGTGTGCGCGGCAGTCGGGCCGGTCGGCGGGCGCGACCTGAGGGACGCGGTGTTCGGCCAGGACGAGAGCCTGCTCGGCCGGACGGAGTACACACAGCCGGCGATCTTCGCGCTCGAAGTGGCGCTGTTCCGTCTGGTCGAGTCGTGGGGTGTGCGCCCGGACGTACTGGCCGGGCACTCCATCGGGGAGATCGCGGCGGCCCACGCGGCCGGGGTGATGTCCATCGAGGACGCCGCGCGGCTGGTGGCGGCCCGTGGGCGGTTGATGCAGGCCCTGCCGTCGGGTGGGGTGATGGTGGCGGCGATGGCTTCCGAGGGGGAGGTCGAGCCGCTGCTCGCGGGGTACGAGGACCGCGTCGGGATCGGGGCGGTCAACGGGCCGAGGGCCGTGGTGGTCTCCGGGGCGGCCGACGGGGTCGGTGAGATCGTGTCCGCGCTGACGCGGCAGGGGATCAAGACGCGGGCGCTGAAGGTGTCGCACGCGTTCCATTCGCCGCTCATGGCGCCGATCGTGGACGAGTACCGCTCCGTGGCGGGTGGATTGACGTACACACCGGGACGCGTTCCGATCGTGTCCACCGTCACCGGGGCGGTCGCGGATGTGGCGGATCCGGAGTACTGGGTGCGGCACGTCCCGGCCACGGTGCGGTTCCATGACGCCGTCACTGCCCTGGGGCGGAGCGGGGTCACCACGTTCGTGGAGTTGGGGCCCGACGCGATCTGTACGGCGATGGGCAAGGCGTGCGGGGTGGGGGAGGACACCGTGTTCGTCCCGGCGCTGCGTCGCGGCCGCGCCGAGGTCAGGACGGTGGTGGCGGCTCTGGGCGAGTTCTACGTCCGGGGTGGCGCGGTCGACTGGGACGGGTTCTTCGACGGCATGACGATCCCCGACGGACGTGTGTCCGTCTGAGCCCGCCAGGGTTGCGGCGTCGGGTCGCCGGGTCGCCGGGTCGTCGGGTCGCGGCGTCGGGCCCGCTGACACGTCGGTACGTCTGAACAGGCGTGCCGCGAGCCCGAGTTGACCAAGCTCTGTATCCGGTGGCGTTGACCCCTGAAGTTCCGCGCGGTCAGGATGCCTCCAGGTTTCGACCCTCAGGAGAAGTGACTTATCGTGCGCAAGGTGCTCATCGCCAACCGAGGCGAAATCGCTGTCCGTGTTGCCCGGGCCTGCCGGGATGCCGGGATCGCGAGCGTTGCCGTTTACGCCGATCCGGACCGGGACGCTCTGCATGTCCGGGCAGCGGACGAGGCATTCGCCCTGGGCGGTGACACCCCGGCGGCCAGTTATCTGGACATCGCCAAGGTGCTCGCGGCCGCGGCCGACTCGGGGGCCGACGCGGTCCATCCGGGATACGGATTCCTTTCCGAGAACGCCGAGTTCGCCCAGGCGGTCCTGGACGCGGGCCTGACCTGGATCGGCCCGCCCCCGCAGGCCATCCGGGACCTGGGGGACAAGGTCGCGGCCCGCCACATCGCCCAGCGCGCCGGCGCCCCCCTGGTCGCGGGCACCCCCGACCCCGTATCGGGCTCGGACGAAGTCGTCGCGTTCGCCCGCGAGCACGGCCTGCCCATCGCGATCAAAGCGGCCTTCGGCGGCGGCGGACGCGGCCTGAAGGTCGCCCGCACCCTGGAAGAAGTCCCCGAGCTGTACGACTCCGCGGTGCGCGAGGCGGTCGCCGCGTTCGGGCGCGGTGAGTGCTTCGTGGAGCGCTACCTCGACAAGCCCCGGCACGTGGAGACCCAGTGCCTGGCCGACACCCACGGCAACGTGGTCGTCGTGTCCACCCGGGACTGCTCGCTCCAGCGCCGCCACCAGAAACTGGTCGAGGAGGCCCCGGCACCGTTTCTGAGCGAGGCGCAGAACGCGCAGCTGTACGCGGCGTCCAAGGCGATCCTGCGTGAGGCGGGGTATGTCGGCGCGGGCACGGTGGAGTTCCTGGTCGGCGCGGACGGCACGATCTCCTTTTTGGAGGTCAACACCCGCCTCCAGGTCGAGCACCCGGTCACCGAGGAAGTCACCGGTATCGACCTGGTGCGGGAGATGTTCCGTATCGCCGACGGCGAGGAACTGGGCTACGACGACCCGGTCATGCGCGGGCACTCCTTCGAGTTCCGGATCAACGGCGAGGACCCGGGCCGTGGTTTCCTGCCCGCGCCGGGCACCGTGACGCTGTTCGCGCCGCCCTCGGGGCCCGGTGTGCGACTGGACGCGGGCGTGGAGTCCGGCTCCGTCATCGGCCCCGCCTGGGACTCCATGCTCGCCAAACTGATCGTGACCGGCGCGACCCGTGAGCAGGCGTTGCAGCGGGCGGCGCGGGCGCTGGCGGAGTTCACGGTCGAGGGCATGGCCACCGCCCTCCCCTTCCACCGCAAGGTGGTCACCGACCCCGCCTTCACCGCGGAGCCCTTCACCATCCACACCCGGTGGAT